>CAZOUA010000039.1:0-24697 GCA_964582865.1 uncultured Nitrospira sp.
GCCAACGCCTGTAATTGAACTTCAAGCTTCTCGGAGCACCACTCGTCGTCTGAGTCAAGAAACGCGATCCACTCTCCTTGAGCCAGGGCTACGCCGACATTCCTGGCTTGAGCTGGCCCCTGATTATGCTGGCGATGATAATTAATCCAGATCGATCCCTGCAGGGATCGGATGACTGTTTCAGTCTCATCCGTCGAGCCGTCATCAACAACAATGATCTCATCAGGGCCAACAGTCTGCCGAAGAACACTGGTGATGGCGGTTTTAATATATTGCGCGCGATTGCAGGTAGGAATGATGACGCTCACTGATGGGGCGGCAGGAGAACATGGCCCGCTGTTCTCCTTAGACAGGATGTCTCCCATCATCTCCCTCCTCTTCTCAGGAGTTATCGCGGTCTCGCTATAGTCCGTTTCCTAAACCAGCCCCACCGCAGCAGCACCCACGCAGCTCCGGCCCCGCAGCCCCCTCCGATAATCCATCCTCCGAGCACATCCGTCACGTAGTGCGCGCCCAGGAAGACTCTCGCGAGTCCGATTAATGCGACCAGCGGCCAACTGATCCAACCCGATCGAGGATACAACACATGGAGAAATGCGGCCGCGGTGGCCGTATTGATCGCATGATTCGAAGGAAAGCCGAAGACCTTCCCGCAGGCCTCAAGCTGATGAATATCTGGCAACGCCATACAAGGGCGCGGCCTGGCGATCAGCTGTTTCAGCTGCGCGCCGATGAAATCGAGAAGACCGATCATGCCGCCCAACACCGGCGCCGCAATGATGGCTTCCCGCCACGAGAGCCAGATCCAATAGCTGCTCAACAGAATGCCAGGCACCCAGAGCCTGCTCGGCGAGGAGAGAGTCAGTGCGAGCCAATCAAGCGCAACGGATTGTCCGGCAAAACCGTTGATGGCACGAAAGAGGGACTCGTCCAAACTCATATGGCACCGGCCGCCAGAAATATAAGGCGAGGGACGAGACCTCCTGCCCATTTCACTGCCCACGTTCCCTTCACCACTTGCCTCATACCCCTCGCCTATCGCCGTTTATCGTGTGTGGAAGTGAATGCGAACCGTCAGCTCGCCGTCGATGGGTTCATCCCCCTTCATCTGAGGATCGAACGTCCATTTGCCCAGTGCAGCCATCCCGGCAACGGTCAATTCTCGATGTTTGCACGGCTCAAGAATGACGACCGTGACTTTGGCGTCTTTCGACACCAGAAGCCGGGCCTTCATCCAATCGTCGAGCTCTTTGCCGTCAAGTGACGCTGGAATGGCCGGCCACGGAGTGGATTTTGCGACAGGCCCTACCTGCTGATCCTTGTTGAGCGGAAGTCCGTGTACATGGACTTCCGGCAGCTCCAATACATCCTCGCTATGATCAGCCTCATGCGTGGCTTCGTCACCGGCTACCGCAAACACCGCAGCCGGCAGGAGGCAGGCCACGAACGCGCACACCTGAACAATCCAATATACGTTCAGCACAATACAGCTCCCCGGTCGTCTTAGGCTCAACCTCAGCTCACAAGGAATATTCCCATCTTGCCTGAACCGTGACCTCGACCTCAACCTGACTCTCTTCAGAAGAACCACTGGGCGCGAAAGAAGTACGACCGCGGCGTCCCCGCATGCGCAATCCCGAGACCGATGCTTCCTTCACCGGTATTGTAAAAGTATTTTTGATCGAGCAGATTGATGATGTCGAAACCCAGCAGCATCTTTTGATTGTCCCAGGGCAACGGAATCGTATGCGTCAGCGACGCATTGTAAACCGTATAGGAAGCACTGTGAGTGGAATTCGTTTTCGCATTGTCGTCGGCGGCGGTTCGTAAGCCCGATCCATAGAGCATCTGGCCGCTCACGTTTGTCCGCTCCAGAATCCGATAGGTGACGACAGCCGAACTGGTCATGAACTGCGAGTGATCGCAAAAAACGCCGCCCTTTGAATTGATATCGCCGATCTCCTTGTTGTCGAGGAGATACTGCCCCGACTGCAGCCCGTATCCCTTACATTGCCCCCAGGCCACATTGCCGCGCCCGGCCAGCTTATCGGTCAGTTGCACCTTCAATGCGCCATCGATCCCCCGTTTCCACCCATTTTGAAAGGCAAAGTAATTCAGCATGGGGGTGCTGCCGAACTGGCCGGCATCCGACATGTAGTGGTCAAGCTTGTAGTACCCCGTCAGTTCCAGCGTGGCATACCGGCTGACCGCGTGATAGCTCCCGATTTCGAAATAATGCGACCGCTCCGCCCGTGGATTAAAACCGGTCGGATCATCCGGTGCGGCAGTGGTGTTCTGAGTCTTGAGATTCACGAACGAAATCTGCTCGACGTTCGGCGGCGTGAACATCCGGCCATAAAAGGCATGGAACACGTTCGATTGGTTATGTTTGTACGTGACACCGATACGAGGGCTGACCTGTCCTTCATTGTAGAACCCCTGGATGACATCCGCTCTTACACCCAGATTGAATGTCCATTGATTGTTCGGACTCCATTGGTCCTGAAGCCAGAACTCTTCCCGCCATTGGATATTCCGGTTGGTTGACTGCAGAGAAAGAACGGGCCCAGCCGGAGCCCCGCCGCTGGTATCGAAGGCGAAGACCTGCGCCGTGTTATTCGCGTTCGTGTAGTCGATTTGAAAGCCTGTTTTCACCAGATGCTGGCTGCTGGCGACCCACGTATGGTCTAACCGGCCACCTCCCGAATACGCGGTTCGCCGCTGGTTGGCCGTTTGGGCGGTATTGACATCGTCGGCATAGGCCAAGGCATCGAAACTCGGGGTATGAAAGTCTGCCTCGCCTCTCCGGAGATACAACCCCAGGCTGAAAAAATTGGCGGCATTGACATCATGCCGCCAGACCAATTGGGAATATTGATTGTTCTCCTTCTGATACTGATTGACGTTCTGAGAGGCTCCCGGCGTGAAGCCTACAGGCAGCAGCGCCACCACGTCCGGATTCGCCTGGAGGTTGGGAATCGTCGGGATCTGGTATTTGGCCGCCGAGTTGAGGAAAATCCAGCTGAAATTATTGCGATTGTCATGCTGGTAATCGCCCCGCAGATAGGTATTGTTCTTCTCGCTCTGGTTGTGGTTGTTCGTATAGCCCAGCGTTGGCGGCTCCAGACCGCGATTCGTCGAGACGAAGCTGTTCAACACGTAGTAGCGAACCTTTTCACCGACGGTGCCCCCATATTCAAACGACGGGTTCACGGTTTCATTGGATCCGCCGAACATCTGCATGGAGCCGAATCCCGGCTTCGTCCCGCTCTTGCTGGTAATGTCCACGAGTAGCACCGTCCTGTTGCCATACTGCGCTTCCATTCCGCCGAGGATCATGTCGGCACGCTCCCAAGCCCGGGGAGGCACGATGTCGGCAAACGCGCCGCTGACGGTGTCCGGGATGGGAATACCGTCGATCCGGAATTGCTGGTTGGCATGGTCCTGACGGACATGGACCTGCTTGAGGGCACCATAGGCCACGCTGGGAATCGTCAATAACACCTCAGAGACGTCGTTGTTATTCCCCTTCGGCAACGCTTCAATGTCTTTGCGGCTGACTGAATAGGTTTCGCTCGAGGCCTTGTATTGGATCGGAGGAAGGGATGAGACAACCTCCAGCGCAATCTCTTTGGTCTTGGACAAGGTCAGCGTGATGGGCTGCGGCTGGTCCATAACCAACACGAGCACGACGTACTCGCTCCGATAGGTCTCCTGCACGGCGCTGACGGAATATGTCCCGCTCGACTGAACCGAGACCAGGAACTCTCCGGCATCGTTTGAAACACCGGTTGCTACCGTCTGACCTTCTTGATTCTTCACCTCGACGAGAGCCTGGGAGACCCGTCTGAGATCCTGATTCTGGACGATACCTTGAATCGTCTTCGGTGTATCGCCTTCCGCAGAGGCACGCGAAGGAATCCCTCCCCACCCCATGCAAGCAACCAGGAAGAGAAACCAAATCCATACCATTTGCATCAATAGAGACCGTTGCATCATCGCCTCCAGAATCGAAGACTTTTATGGGACGAACGCATGATGCCGTGGCAGCCCGCCCAAGCAGGCGGAGTCAATCACACGACACGATTCGCTGAGAGCTTAGATGCGGGGCGGTGCGCGAGAAGGACCGACGGAGACAAATTCGACTGAAAGAAGGACAGACTGGACTGGGACCTCAAGGTGGCTGACGATGTCCCACAGGGAAAAGACCGGCCCGCCAAAATCGAGAGAGCCGGAGGTGTGGTGCTGCACCCATTGACAGAGATCGTTATCCGAATGCTCGTGGCCATCCGTGTCGGCGGCCGCCAATTCATGGTGGACGTCTTGCGCAACCGCGAACGGGGCAATGGCGAGTAAGAGCAGAATCAGTCCGACGGACAGACCGTTCCTGACCCAGTGGTATGGGAAACCGGCTCGATTCATAGAGGGCGCACTGAGTACCACAATAAAAAGAACCCTGTCAAACACATGACCGGATAAGTGGATATTTACTATTACATTTCAATAACTTGCACGTGTCTATGTAGACTTTTCTTGAACATTTCGTTATGCTGCACCACTTCAATGGGAAAAGACCAGGCCATGAACCGACCGCTCGACAATCAACATGTTATAGAAATCAAGGCGTTGCCTTCTCCGCGCGCCATCAAGACCAAACTGCCGATCACCGATAACGCCGCCGCGTTGGTGGTCGAAACCAGAGAAGCCATTCGCCGAATTCTGCATGGACAAGATCGGGACCGGCTGCTTGTCATCGTCGGCCCCTGCTCGATCCACGACCCGGATGCCGCCTATGAATATGCCGCGAAGCTCAAGCCCCTCGCCGACGACCTGCGCGACCGGTTGCTCATCGTGATGCGGACCTATTTTGAGAAGCCACGAACCACAGTTGGATGGAAAGGGCTCATCAACGATCCCCATCTCGATGGCACCTGCGATATTGCCACCGGCATGGAGCTCGCCCGCACCATTCTCTTGCACATCAACCAGTCCGGCGTGCCCTGTGCGACCGAGTTGCTCGACCCCATCAGCCCGCAATACGTCGCCGATCTGATCAGCTGGACCGCGATCGGCGCCCGCACGACGGAAAGCCAGACCCATCGAGAAATGGCCAGCGGCGTGTCGATGCCGGTCGGCTTCAAGAATGGCACCGAAGGCAGCCTGCAAGTCGCCGTGAACGCGATGACTTCGGCCCGGGCTCCTCACCATTTTGTCGGCATCAATGCCGACGGGCAAACCTCGATCATCAAGACCATGGGCAACCCCGACCGCCATATTGTCCTACGCGGTGGCGGCGGAAAGACCAACTATGATGCCGAGCATGTGGCGAAAGCTGAGGCCGCCGTGGCCGCCGAAGGCATCGCTCGCCCGATCATGATCGATTGCTCACACGACAACTCCAGCAAGGACCACAAGCGCCAAGGCCTCGTCGCGCGGGAAGTCCTCCGCCAATTCCGTGAAGGCCGGCAATCCATCATGGGGCTCATGCTGGAAAGCAACCTGAACCCCGGCAAGCAGACGTGGAAACAGGGCATCCCGCTCACCTATGGCGTGTCGATCACGGATGCGTGCCTCGGATGGGACGAAACAGAAGCCTTGCTCAATGAGCTAGCTGATTCCCTCATAGTCCGGCCCGCTTAGCGATTCTGACTTTCTAGGCCCGTCCGTTCCTTCACACTGCCTCGCTCAGATCTTCTCCAGGCTTCAAAATCGTCCCCCATTGTTCGTCGGCCAAGAAGATTTCCATAACCCGGCGAATTGCGCAAGAACTCGTGACGCTTTCTGAACGGCTCGACTCCGTGCTACGATTTCACCCATGTTGATCGACACCCACACGCATCTGGACGACGCCCGCTATAACGACGACCGTGAGGCCACGATCACCCGCGCACGCGAGGCTGGCGTGGAAGCCTTTGTGACCATCGGCTGCGACCTCGCCACGAGCCGGTCAGCGGTCGCGCTTGCCGATCGACACCCGTTCGTCTACGCCTCTATCGGAGTTCATCCACACGAGGTCAAACATATCGGCGACGGCTGGTACGATGAGTTCCGCCGGCTCGCGAAGAACACAAAAGTTGTGGCCTACGGTGAAATTGGCTTGGACTATCACTACAACCATTCCTCCCCTAAAGATCAGCGGGACCGCTTCCGCGAGCAAATCCAGCTCGCGCGCGAGCTGCATCTTCCCGTGATCATCCATACGAGAGAAGCGCAGGAGGATACGATCACGATCTTGAAGGAAGAGAAGGCGTCAGATGTCGGCGGGGTGTTCCACTGCTTTTCCGGAGATGCCTGGCTGGCGAAGGATGCGTTGGATCTGGGATTCTACCTGTCCTTCTCGGGGATCCTGACGTTTCAGAATGCAACGATGCTACGCGAGATCGCCAAGAACACGCCGTTGGATCGCATCCTCATCGAAACCGATTGCCCCTACCTGACTCCGGTACCCCATCGAGGCAAGCGCAACGAACCGGCCTATGTCGCCCAGGTGGCCAAGCAACTCGCGGTCATTCACGCGGACAGACCGGACCTCTCTCTTGAACGGATCGAGCGCCTGACGACCGAAAACGCGAAACGCCTCTTCAAAATCGCTTGAGCTGCCGGCTGCGCTCCCGCTGCGCTTTCGGAAGCTTGCGGGGATTCCCTTTCTTATCCGGTCCGCGACGTGAACGGAATTCGTCCCCCGGATCCAACTCTTTGTGCACCTGCGCCGCGGTGGAACCCGATGCGGCGCCCAGCTTGATCGAGAACTCTTGAGACTGCATGACGAACGCGCCATAGGCCCTGGCCGTTGCTACAATTTCATGATCGGAACTGACGATGGCGCAGTCTGCCCCATAGTCCCGCGCCAATCTCTGGATGACCTGGTCAGCCCGCTCGCCCCGCTTCGAATAGATGACCTGGACCCCCGCACGATGTTCACGCCCTTCGATCGGCTGGCCTTGCTGCCATCCGTCGAACACGATCGTCACCGCATGCCCTTTCTGCTGCCGATAGGCCGCCAGATCCCGAAGCAACGACTCTCGGGCCATCTCGTCGTGCAGGCGCGCATTGCCTCTGCTTCCGCCAAGGCAGGCGAGAAGGTTATACCCATCGATGATCACGTGCGTGGCCACGGGAAAAACCCTACCGCCAGCTCATACGGACTGTCAATCAACCGATCCGCCCGACTCCGTTGTTGCGCCCCTTGACAAGCTTCAGAACATCTGAGAGATAGATATGAATCCCTACAAGTTCGTGGAAACCCATGCGATTAGCCTTTCGGCATACAGCAGGCCTTTTCGTTCTAGCCGGGCTCTTCAGCCTGCAAAGCGTCGTTCCAATTGGCGCCGGTCTCGACGATGCCCGGGCTGCAACATCGGAAGAGTCCCGCGATCAACCCAGCAGTTCGAAACGATCACGTTCGGCAAAAGTCGGCATGACTCCCGCCCGGATTGCTCCCGCGACGATCCACAATCTCAGAACCGCCGTCATGCCTGGGGCGACCAGACTGGTTCTCGACCTCGACCGCAAAACGCGTGTACGGAAGCACTATCCGGCCCAGGCAGACGGCGTCGTACTGGAAATTCCTCATGCCACACTGAGCAAATCGGCGCAAACCAAAATCGCCAACGGAACTCTTGCGAAGCCGTTCGTGATCAAACAATCGTCGGCCGAATCCGTCGCCGTCTCGCTCCCGAACGGTTCGTTCCAAACCTACAAGCTCTTGTCGTTGAGCAACCCCCCTCGACTCGTCGTCGATGTCATCACCCCTTCCAGTTCACAAGAAATCTCCCCGCCGCACGAGCCGGCAGACCCCTTCCGCGTGCCGGAGCTTCCACCGCAGCCGATTCCGCCTCGTTCAAAATCCTTCAAGACCATCGTGATTGATCCTGGCCACGGCGGGAAAGACCCCGGCGCCCATGGACAGCGCGGGACCGAAGAAAAGGACATTACACTCAAGGTCGGTCTGAAGCTGCGAGACCTGCTCGGCAAGCAGCCGGGAATTCGCGTCCTCATGACCCGCGACCGCGACGTCTTCGTGGAACTCGAAGACCGCGCAAAGTTTGCGAACGGCAACGAAGCCGACCTCTTTGTCTCGATCCATGTCAATTCCCATCCCCACCGGTCAGTGAAGGGCATTGAAATCTACCACTTCGGAGAAGCGAAGGATCAACGCGCGCTGGAAGTGGCCGCACGTGAAAACGGCACGCCCCTCAACAGCACGGGAGTCGGCTGGGAATACCTCGTCGCGGATCTCCTGACGGCCAAAAAGATCGAAGCCTCGCTCGAACTCGCCTGGAGCGCCAAAGAAGCCATGATCACCCATTTGAATGGCCACTATGCCCTCGTAGACCATGGCGTGAAGACCGCCCCCTTTTACGTGCTCCGCTACACGAGCATGCCGAGCATCCTGGCGGAGATTGCCTACATTTCCAATTCCGCCGAAGAAGAGCTGCTTCGCACCAATGCCTTTACCACACGCGTGGCCGAGTCCTTGTTCGAAGGCGTAAAAACCTTTCTTGCGGCATCAAAGTAGCCGGTCCAATGCTTTCCCTTCGACTCCGATGCCATCGACACCATGCCCACCGTTAAGCTGATCGTCGAGTACGATGGTTCCCGCTATGCCGGCTGGCAACGCCAGCCGGACCAGCCGACGATCCAAGAAGCCCTCGAGACCGCCATTTTTCAACTGACACAGCAGCAGGTCCCGGTCATCGCAGCAGGCCGAACTGATGCCGGCGTTCATGCGCTTGGACAGGTCGTCAGTTTCCGTATCGACCGAACCTGGACTCCCCACGAGTGGACGAAAGGTTGCAATGCCAGACTGCCGGCCGATATCGCCGTGAGATCGGCAGCCATCATGCCGGACGATTTCCATGCGAGATATCGAGCCAGCGGCAAACTCTACGAATACCGCATCCTCAACCGCCCGGAACGACCGGCCATCGAACGCGCATATGTCTGGCATGTGTACAAACCGCTCGCCTACGAGGCCATGCAGCAAGCCGCTGCATGCCTGATCGGCTCACATGACTTTACCTCGTTCGAGGGCACGCTCACCGAGAACGAAGATCCCCAATGCCATCTCCAAGAGCTGTCCTTGACCCGCCATGGAGACCATCTCGTAGTTCACGCCTATGCGGATCGATTCCTCAAACATATGGTTCGCGCGATCGTGGGAACCCTCGTTGAAGTCGGTCACAAAAAACGGGCACCGCACAGCTTGGCGGACATTCTCGCAACCAAAGATCGAACGGCTGCAGGGCGGACGGCCCCGCCCCAGGGGTTATTCCTCGTTCGCGTGGATTACAACCATTAATCGGATTCCTTACAGACATCGTGCAGTGTTTCTGCTATACATGGCAGCGCATCTCGCTTCTCACCTACTCACAAAAGGAGATTGACGATGAAGAGTGTCAGCCTGGTGGTTCTGTCATTCTTTATAGCTGTGATTGCCCTGGCGCCCGAGGCGAGTGAAGCGGCCGGCCAGCAGAACAAGATGGCCGCCTGCAGCACCCAAGCGAATGAGAAAGGGTTGGGGGAAGGGAAAGGCGAGGAGCGGAAAGCCTTTATGAAAGAGTGTCTGTCCGCAAAACCGGCTAAAAGCGGGAAAACGGCTCAGCAGGAAAAGATGAAAGCGTGCAACAAGGAAGCAGGCGAGAAGAAATTGGCGGGCGACGACCGGAAGAAGTTCATGAGCACCTGCCTCTCGAATTGAGCATGACCCTCCGGTGCGGTGCGCAGCCGCACCGGAGGCATCCATTCCCGCACAACAGGCCGAACACATTCATGGCAGGGCTCTCCCTTGCCAGAATAACTTCTCCATAAACATGTCGAGCGTGCTGGCTGAAGCGGCTGCTAGCGAGGCGGGGGATTATCCTGATTCTCGAGTTTCTTGCGGAGCTCGATCAGTTCCTGTTCGAGAGCCAGGAACCGGTCGCTGATGGGATCGGGAAGATTGATGTGGTCCATGGTCGCGTCCGGAAGACGTTCGCCCTGAGTCTTGATGACACGGGCCGGCACTCCGATTACGGTCGAATTGGCGGCCACGCTCTTGAGCACCACGGAGTTGGCGCCGATCTTCACGTTGTCGCCGATGGTAATTCCGCCGAGTATTTTCGCTCCTGCTCCCACGACGACGTGATTTCCCAACGTCGGATGCCGTTTACCCCGCTCTTTGCCGGTTCCTCCCAGGGTAACGCCCTGAAAGAGCGTCACGTAGTCGCCGACCTCGGCGGTCTCTCCGACGACCACACCCATACCATGATCGATGAAGAAACCGGTTCCGATCTTGGCTGCAGGATGAATCTCAATGCCCGTCAGCCATCGTGCAAGCTGCGAGATGAGGCGAGGGATGAACGGCACCCCGTGGATCTTCAGCCAGTGAGAAATGCGGTAGGCCAGCAGGGCATGGAACCCGGCATAGGTAAAAATGACCTCCAGCCGGCTCGTGGCAGCCGGATCTCGATCGAATACGGCTTGGAGATCTTGTCGAATGGCCTTCAGCATGGCGGGTATTCTACGACGCTCAGGCCGGTTCAATCAAACAGACGGCATGGGCGGTCATGCCCTCTTCTTTTCCCACCGCATCGAGCCCTTCTCCGCTTTTCACCTTCACATTGACCAGGTCGGCCTCGATCCCAGCCACTTCCGCCATCTTCTTTTGCATGGCGGCAAGATGCGAACCGAGGCGCGGAGCCTGCGCCACGATGACCGTATCGATATTTCCAATGCGATATCCTTTGGCCTTGAGCTTCGCAACCACGTCTTCCAGCAACTTGAGACTCGAAATTCCCTTGTACCGCTGATCGGAACTCGGATAGTGGCGGCCAAGATCGCCCTCTCCCATCGCGCCGAGGAGCGCGTCGCAGACTGCATGGACCAGTACGTCCGAATCCGAATGCCCGAGCAGACCCTTGCTGTGAGGAATTTCGATTCCGCCCAAAATCAGTTTCCGCCCCGGGCCAAGCGGATGCACGTCATACCCGTAGCCCACTCGAGGTCCCTTCGCCATACCTATCCTTTCCGCGCTCCCGTCTGCCGCGACGCAAAAATCGCCTCGCCGATCACCATATCTTCAGGTCTCGTCACCTTGATATTCTCCCCGCTCCCTTCAACCACCGTGACCGATCGGCCCATCCACTCCAGCAGATAGGCATCGTCCGTCGCCGCGATGCCTTCGCCCTGCGCCTTCCGATGTGCCTCTTGAAGCCAGTCGCGCCTGAAAGCCTGCGGCGTCTGGGCAAGCCACAACGGCCGGCGATCGACCGTGCGCTCGATGACATGATCGGGCCGGACCTGCTTCACGGTATCCCGCATCGGAAGCGCGATGATGGCCGCACCGTTTGCACGCGCTGCCCGCACGACCTCCTCCAGCATCTGTTCCGTGAGAAATGGCCGCACGGCATCGTGCACGACGACAATTTCGACCTGATCGTCGACAACGGCCAGCGCATGCCGCACGGAATCCTGACGCTCTTCGCCGCCGGCGACAACCTTCCACACCTTTGTAAAGCGATGGGCGTCGACGATGTCGGATTGGCAATAGTCGACATCGGCCTGAGGAACGGCCAGCACGATGCCGTCAATGACGGATGAAGCCTGAAGCGCACGGAGCGAATGAACCACCAGCGGCAACCCGCCGATCGACAGAAACTGTTTGGGGACAGGACCGCCCATACGAAGCCCTCGGCCGGCGGCGGGCACGAGAGCGACCGTTCGGTTAGCTCGCATGGTTCATGACGGTTCGTCGCGAAATTGTGGAGTCACGCAGCGAGACGGATGCGCGGAGCCGTGAGGAAGGGAGACATCCGTTGACAGGATGTTGACCGACCGCACGGCGAGCCCACCCGCCGACGGGCCTGTCGCAGCCCCGAATCCGCAATTGCAGCAGAATCGTTCGTAAACCATGCGAGCTAAACACGCGCGACCTGCAACTCCTCTCGCTCGGTATCTTCCTTGAGACGGGTGAAGATCATGCGGCCCGCCGTCGTCTGGAGGACGCTGGTGACCACGACATCGACGTTCTTGCCGATGTAGCGACGCGCATTGTCCACCACGATCATCGTGCCGTCATCGAGATAGGCGACGCCCTGGCCCGCTTCTTTCCCTTCCTTCAAGACAAAGACGCGAATCGCTTCACCCGGAAGCACCACGGGGCGCAGCGCGTTACAGAGCTCGTTGATGTTCAGCACGCGCACCCCCTGCAACTCCGCCACCTTGTTCAGATTCAGGTCGTTGGTGATGATCTTGGCGTTCATCTTTTTTGCCATGACGACCAGCTTGGCATCGACCTCTTTCACGTGCGGGAAGTCTTCGTCGATGATCCGCACATCCACACCGCCCATCTTTTGAATCTTGTTGAGGATGTCGAGACCGCGCCGGCCTCGAGCCCGTTTGAGCGAGTCGGACGAGTCTGCGATATGCTGCAACTCGTCCAGGATAAAGTGAGGAACCAGGAACGTCCCTTCGAGGAATCCTGTCTCACAGAGATCCGCCACCCGCCCATCGATAATCACACTGGTGTCGAGCAGCTTCGGAAAGACCGTGGAACCGGAAAGCTCGAAGAATTTCTGTTGCGGGCTGGGAAACTTCTCCTTTCCGAACCGCGCCCCGATCACCAGGCCGAGATAGGGAAGCCCAAGAAGGAACACCAGGCCGCCGATGTGAAACAAGAAGGTTTGAACGTCGAAAATCTCTCCGCCGACCCACTCGATCAACCCGGTAAGCAGTAATCCCACCGCCAGCCCGCTGGTTCCACCGACAATGATGCCGAATGACAGATTCCGTAATGCATACTCCCCGGCGACGATGAGCCCGCCCGTCGACAGTCCGATTCCAAACCCGTACAACCAATAGGACGGGCTAGCCCCGTCGGCCTTGATGAATAGGGCCATCCCGGCCAACGCACTGAGAAGGACGAATATGGCTCTCGATACCATACCTTCACCCCCTTCTCTCAATTGCCCTGCTCGCGCAAGGCTGTGGAACGGTCCCTACGGGCGCAGCGTGAGATAAATAGTCTGGCCCTTTCGCTTTAATAAAAGAAGGACCGCCTGATCTTTACCAAGCCCGGACACGGCTCGTTCGTAGGACTTCAGCGAACTCACGGGCTTGCGATTGACTTCCAAAATGATATCGCCTTCTCTCACACCCATCTCTTCCGCCGTGCTCCCGGCTTTTACCCGCACGATCACAACTCCACGCTCCGTCGCTTTCAAACCATATCGAGCGGCCAACTCTTCATTCAACTCACGGACGTCGAGATCCGACAACACTCCGGCCGGCGCAGCCGACTCGCCGTTGTCCTCCTGCGCGGACTGCCCGAAGGATTTCGGCTGTTCGACGATCGTCACATCGAGATGCCTCGGCTTCTTGTCTCGAATCAACTTCACAGCCACCTTTTTCCCGATCGGCGTCTGCGCGACGGCATTACGCAGATGCGTCGGGGAATCCATCGCCTTTCCATCGTACTCCGTAATCACATCGGCACGTTCAAACCCCGCCTTCTTGGCCGGGCTCTCATCCATGACATCGCTGACCAACACGCCCTTCGTATCAACCAGCCCGAACTGCGCGGCCAACTCCGGCGTCAGTTCCTGAATCGCGACACCGAGCCAGCCCCGCACCACTTTCCCCGTCTTCACCAGCTGATCCATGATGGCGCGGGCCAGATTGCTGGGAACGGCGAACCCTATGCCCATGTTCCCGCCGCTTTGGCTGAAGATCGCCGTATTGATTCCGACCAGTTCACCCCGCACATTGACCAGAGCCCCGCCTGAATTACCGGGATTGATCGCGGCATCGGTTTGAATAAAGTCTTCGTACTCGGCAATGCCCATGCTGGCTCGTCCGACCGCGCTCACGATGCCCATCGTCACACTCTGCGTCAAGCCGAAGGGACTTCCGACCGCCAATACGAACTCGCCCACTTCAAGCTGATCGGAATCGGCCAGTGGGATCGTCGAAAGCCCTGCGGCTTCGATTTTCACCACCGCAATGTCCGTCTTGGTATCGGTCCCGATCAATTTGCCCTTGAATTCCCGTTTATCGGAAAGGATCACTCTGATTTCGTCGGCCTTGTTCACAACGTGGTTGTTGGTGATGATCAAACCGTTCGGATCGACGATCACGCCGGACCCCTGCCCCCGCTCTTTTCGCTCCCGCTGCGGCGCATCACGTTTAAAAAATTCATCTCCGAAAAACTTGCGAAAGAACGGATCGTCAAACGGCGAGCTTTGCGGGCCTTCTCCCGATTTGCCGCTTCTGGTCGCGGCAATATTGACGACTGCCGGCTTGACCATCTTGGCAATTTCGACAAAGTTTTTCGCATTCCCTCCCCCCATCGGCAGCTGGGGCGCGGTGGCAACGGGACGGACGATGCCGTTCGGGATGGGATCCGGTCCGGCCGAACCGGTCGGCAACCAGCCCATATCGGACGCCACGACGACGCCGATGACAATCCCGACGGCGACGAGAACGAACGGAATCAGCCAGGAACGACCGCGATTCATATGTGATCCTTATTGTGTCTTGCCTGCGTAGATGTCCATGATCGTGTGCAGGAACTTGATGGCCTCAGCCTTGGGGCGCTGGAACGAATTCCTGCCGATGATCGAGCCGAATCCTCCGCCGTCCCGGATCGCCCGTGCCTCTTCGAACACGTTCTTGTCTTCGCTCTTGGCGCCTCCGGAAAAAATCACGATCCGTTGTCCATCGAAGGAGCTCTGCACCACATGCTTGACCCGTTCGGCCAGCGTCTTCATCGGAATCTGCTCGGATTCGTAGACCTTTTTGGCGGCGGCCTGTTCCAAATGCGCCGTCGGCAGTTTCACCTTGATGATATGCGCGCCGAGTTGCGCGGCGATCTGCGCGGCATAGGAGACGACGTCTATCGCCGTCTCCCCTTCCTTGCTCAACACCGATCCGCGCGGATAGGACCAGACGACGACGGCCAAACCATGATCCTTGGCCTCCTCGGCGATCGCGCGCAGCTGCTCGTACATGGCATTACAGTGGGAAGAGCCTGGATAGATGGTAAACCCGACGGCGGAGCAGCCCAGGCGCAGCGCGTCCTTCACGCTTCCGGTCACCGACGGTAGCGGGTCTTTCTCATCGTGCAGCACGTCATGATTGTTCAATTTGAGAATCAACGGGATCTGCCCGGCATAGTGGCTGGCACCGGCTTCCAGAAACCCCAGCGGGGCCGCATAGCCATTGCATCCGGCATCGATGGCCAATTGGAAATGATAGAGCGGATTGTAGCCGGGCGGGTTCGGGGCAAAACTGCGCGCCGGGCCATGTTCGAAACCTTGATCGACCGGCAGAATCACCAATTTCCCCGTACCGGCCAGTCTGCCGCTTCGCAACAACCGGGCGATGTTGGTTTTCGTTCCTGCATTGTCGCTGCTATACCCGCTCAGTATCTCTTGAACCCGATCAGCCATGTGTCCCTCCAAACGAGCTGTTGTCGTGAACTATGTCTGCCCCTGCAGAAAATGTTCGGCCTCTCGAACATCGTCCGGGCTTCCGATGAAAAGCGGAACCCGCTGATGCAACTTCTTCGGCTCGACATCCAGAATTCTCATCGTCCCAGTGCTTGCCTTCCCTCCGGCCTGTTCAACCACCCATCCCAGCGGATTGGCTTCATACAATAACCGGAGTTTCCCCTCTGGCTTATCTTGCTCACCCGGATAGAGGTAGATGCCGCCCCCCAGCAAAATGCGGTGTACGTCCGCGACGAGACAACCGGAATAGCGGCCGCTGTACGGCCGCCCGGTAGACTTGTCCCGGACCTTTAGGGAGTCGATGTACCTCCTCGTCCCCGGAGCCCACTTGTGATAATTGCCTTCGTTGACGGCGTACACGCCTCCTCGAGCCGGAATACGAATCGTTTCGTGCGATAAGAGATATTCGCCGATACCGGACTCAAGTGTAAATCCGTGCACGCCTTGGCCCGTCGTATAGACCAGCATCGTACTCGAACCGTACAGGAGGTACCCTGCCGCAACCTGTTCACTCCCTTTCCGCAAAAGATCTTCGTCGGTCGGGAGCCGGCCTTGCTCCTGCCACTTCAGCACCGAAAAAATAGCCCCGAGAGGCATATTGACGTCCGTGTTCGAGGAACCGTCAAGCGGATCGAACAGCAACGTGTACTTTCCTGTCTTGAGATTCTCAGGCAATGAAACGGAGTGGTCCATTTCCTCAGAAGCCAACGCGCATACCAAGCCTTGTTGGCGAAAAGCCTTGATAAATGTATCGTTGGAGATTGCATCGAGCTTCTTGACGACCTCGCCTTGAACGTTGGTGCCGCCGCTCGAACCCAAGATGTTGATTAACGCGGCTCGACGAAGATCCTGCGCAATCAGCTTCCCGACAAGACCGATTTGAGCCAGCAAGTCGGAGCACTCCCTTGTTGCATCAGGAAACGCGGCCTGTTGGCGAATGATAAAGCGGCTTAATGTAAGAGGAAAATCGCCCATGATGAGGGAAAGTATAACCGGTTCGAGGCAGCCGAGCAATCAAAGAGCTGTTCTATCAAGGCGCGGCTTTACCATCCTGATATCCGTTGACCAGATCGGCGACAATCGAGCCAATGATCACTTTGGCCTTCATCCGAACGGGGATCCGCCGTTCATCGGTGGTAAACCAGACACGTATGTTCCCCTGGTTGAGGAAAATGCCCTGGAACGGCATGACCACCAGGACCCGCGCCGTCTCGGCCTTGCCCCAGACCCCCTCAACCGTTTCGATGTCTTCCACACGAACCTCGATCGTCCTATTCTTCTTATCGTGATGGACATTCATCGACACCGAAGCCCCGGGCTTCATGGGCAGCATGCTGCGCACGTAATACAGGCAGGAGATGAGATCCTGCGTGCCGGGCTGGATCGGCAACGTTTCCGTTGTGCCTCCCCGCACCGCCGTGACCGTCCCTTCCTTGTGGTGGAACGTATACTCGATATCTTCCTTTTTCTTCCCCTCCCGCCGGTGAAAGATCATGTGCTGCGGAAGTAATGCTTGAAGGTCGAACTCGGACTCCACGCGATTGTCGACAGGAAAAAATTTTGTGATCGCAGGCCGCGACTGTGCAGTCGTCACCAGCTTGGCGTTTGTGTGCGCGTCAGCACCTCCTCCATCCGCGACCTCCATCACGGCCGTCCCTGCCAAGATATTCAGCCAGGAAATTTCATACGTCAGCCGCTCCCCGATCCGAATGGATTGGACGGATACAGCATCGGCAGCCCACGCCACCGCGTGATGCCCGCCTACAAAGGCGGCAACCATTGAACAACACATAAAAATAATGGTGCGCATGCGATGTATGAACGGTCGTGATGGCGGGCGAGGAAACGACTAGTGCTCTAAGACACGCCTGGCTTCGGCCAACTCTCCTTCAATAACGGCCCTAATGGCTGCAAGCCGCTCTGAGGAGGTGGCTTCAAACCGCAGAACCAATGCCGGCTGGGTATTGGACGCACGGATCAGCCCCCAGCCGTCATCGAAAACGGCCCGGACACCGTCGATCGTGACCACCTCTCGCAACACAAGTCGATGGGGACCAATCGGTTGACGGGATTGCACATAGGAAGTCAGGCGTTCTTGGACTTTCTTCACCAGATCAAATTTGACGGGATCCGGCGTATCCACACGAATCTCCGGCGTGACGGACGTGACCGGCAGATCGGCTACTAACGCTGACAGGGACTTGCCTGTACTGGCGAGTATCTCGACCAACCGGCAGGACGCATAAATCGCGTCGTCATATCCGAAGTAGCGATCGGCAAAAAACATATGCCCCGACATCTCGCCGGCCAACACCGCCTTCTCACTCTTCATCTTCGACTTGATCAATGAGTGGCCGGTCTTCCACATGATCGGCCGACCGCCCTGTTTGGCGATGTCGTCATACAAGCATTGGGACGCTTTCACTTCGGAAATAATCGTACTGCCCGGATTGGCCGCCAGAATGTCCCGGGCATACACGACCATCAAGCGATCGCCCCATAAAATCTGCCCCTTCTCATCGATCGACCCGATCCGATCGGCATCGCCGTCATACCCAATCCCCACATCGGCCTTGTTGTGCTTCACCGCCTGAATCAGATCCTCGAGATTCTCGACAACGGTCGGGTCCGGGTGATGATTGGGGAATCGCCCATCCAAGTCGCAGTGGAGGCCCGTGACACGGCACCCCAAGAGCTCCAGCGCCTGCTTCGCTACTAAGGAGGCCACGCCGTTGCCGCAATCGATGACTACATGCAGCCGCCGGGCGTTCAGACCCGCAAAACTCTTTTTGATATAGGCCAGATAGTCCGGGATGATGGGATGTTCCGACAGCGTCCCCCGGCCGGAAACAAAACGGCCTGTTTCCATGACACGTCGAAGTTCCTGGATCGCCTCTCCGTGAATGGCGTCCTTCCCGATGCAGATTTTGAAACCGTTGTACTCCGCCGCGTTATGACTGCCCGTGATCATGATGCCGCCATCGACCGGCAACTGGAAGAGAGAAAAGTAGACAAGCGGAGAGGGGCAAATGCCGATATCGATCACGTTCAATCCGCCATCGAGAAGCCCTTTGACGAGCGACTTGAAAAGCGCAGGAGAACTGAGCCGGCCATCCCGCCCGACGGAAATCGTCCTGACCCCCCGATCTTTGACATAGCTGCAATAGGCGCGGCCGACCTGCTCGGCAATCGATTCCGTCAATTCATTCCCGACAATGCCGCGAAGATCGTACTCTCGGAAAAGACCCATCGTCGCTCCTGGCTCGTTACTTGTGGGCTGTTCGCCCGTAATCGTCTTTGAACCGGACGATATCGTCCTCGCCCAAATAGGGACCGTTCTGAACCTCGATGATATGCAAGGTCTCCCGGCCGGGATTTTCCAAGCGATGTTTGGTTTCAACCGGAATTGCGGTGCTTTGGCCGACGTGCAGGTCGAACACCTCTTCTCCTCTCGTCACACGAGCTGTCCCTGCAATTACCACCCAGTGCTCGCTGCGTTTGTGATGCATCTGCAGGGAGAGCCGTCCGTTGGGGTTGACGGTCACACGTTTCACCTTGTAGCCGGGGCCTTCTTCAAGAACGGTGTAGGAACCCCACGGCCGGTGGACGGTCACGTGCTCCAGGTGTTCAGGCGCACCCTGCTTTTTCAGAATCTCCACGATCTTCTTCACATCTTGCGCGCGAGACTTGGGACAGACCAGTGTGGCATCGGGAGTATCGACCACGACCATATCCGTCAATCCGATGGTGGCCACCATCCGGCGGTCGCCATAGACGATCGACCGTTTGCTGTCGATATCGACGACGCGACCACCGATGACGTTGCCGGCCTTATTCTTCGTCGCGACTTCATCCAAACTGCCCCAACTTCCTACATCCGACCAGCGAAAGGTCACGGGGACCACCGCCGCCTTCGTGGATTGTTCCATCACGCCCGTATCGATTGAAACCGACGGGAGTTCTCGATAGGCCTCGTCGATCGCCGGACGAGACACTCCCTGCCCAATCATCCGGCCGATCTGCTCAACCCCGCGAGAAAGCGCCGGTTGGTGCCGTTTTATCTCTTCCAGAATCGTGGCTGCACGCCACACGAACATGCCGCTATTCCAGTAGTACCCGCCGGCCTTGAGATACTGCGCCGCTTTGGCGGCATCCGGCTTCTCGACAAATTTGCCTACCGGATGACCCTTTAACTTCCCCTTTTTGGCCAGCAGGGTCTTCCGGTCCGGTCTGATATAGCCATAGCCGGTTTCTGGGCGAATCGGCTTGATTCCAAACGTGACCAACAAACCACGCGTGGCCAGCTCCGCGGCCAACGCTACTGCCGCATTGAACTCGCTCTGGCCCTTCACGATATGGTCGGCCGGCACCACCAGCATGATGGCATCTGGGTCCCGGCGCACGAGCTCAAGTGCTACCAATGCAATTGCAGGAGCCGTGTTCCGTCCCTCCGGCTCGAGCACGAAATTGTCTTTCAGTGCATCCTTCCACTCACCGAGTTGCACCCGAATGGACTCTGCCTGGGCTGGATTTGTCGAAATCATCACCCGATCGGGAGGCACCGCGCTCACGACACGGCGCATCGTCTGTTGAATCAACGTCTCATCCCCAATGATCCGCAGCAGCTGCTTGGGAAACAGCTGCCGGCTGAGCGGCCAAAACCTGGTGCCGCTCCCTCCGGCCATGATGACGGGGTACACCGTTGCCTTGCCTTTCATCAATATCGCCTTACCTCGCAAGCCTCGCCCCGTGTTGCGCTTCAAGAATCATTTCTACGATCTCACGAACGGCGCCCTCACCGCCCTTTTTCGCACAGATGTAATCCACCACGGCTGCGACGCGGGGCATGCCGTCAGCGGGCGTGGCAGAGAAACCCACCGCCTTGAGGGTTTCCATGTCATTGATATCATCTCCGATGTACGCGACTTGCTCCAGAGAGAGGCCATGGCGCGCAGCCATCTCTCGCACAAGCGATAACTTGTCCATGACTCCTTGATGCACTTCAGGAATCGTAAGCTTTTCAGCACGCCTGGCCACCAGTTTCGTTCGCTCCTGCGTCACGATGGCCGTGATGATCCCGGCTTTTTGCAGCAGCTTGATGCCCATCCCGTCCCGCGTATTGAACTTCTTCCACTCGTCGCCGGATTCCGCATAGTACATCCCTGCATCGGTCAGGACGCCATCCACATCCGTCGCAAACAGACGAATCCGTTTCAGGCGGGAGGGCGTGACTTTGTGTGGTCGGTGTTTTCTTCGAGGCGCCATGCGTGCAACTGTCGATTAGTTTCTGAAAACCTCTCTTCGGACTCGTTGCAACGCCATCATACTGTCTTGGCCTGGCAGTTCAACCATAAAATTGAGGACGACACAAGATCGGGGATTACCGGTAGGCCTATCGCCTGTTATTGTGCGGCTGGCGCCAGACGCGGCATACGCGTCATACATCTCGCAAGTGCATCCTGCCATTGGGGAAGAGGCTGACCGATAATCCCGGCCAGCCGGTCCTGCGAAAGAACCGAGTAGGCAGGCCGTCTTGCCAATCGCCCCGCTTGCGCCGTGGTAATCGGACGAACCACGGTGGAGGTTCCCATAAGATGGACGATCGCGTCGGCGAATTCGTACCACGAACAGCTCCCGCCGTTCGTCACATGGCAGATACCTCGCACATCGCTTGCCAAGAGCTGCTTTATCGCTTGCGCCAGATCACCCGCGTATGTCGGGCACCCTCTTTGATCCGCCACCACATCGAGAAAAGGCTTTTCGCCGGCCAATCGCATGATGGTTTTGACAAAGTTCTGACCCGCTACCCCATACAACCAGGCCGTGCGGATGACCAGGGTGTTCCGGCATAATTTCAACGCCGCTTGCTCACCTTCATACTTTGACATTCCGTAAACATTGAGAGGACAAGGCGCATCATCTTCGGTATAGGGGCTCGCTTTTCTGCCGTCAAAAACATAGTCTGTTGAGATATAGATCAGTCTGGCCTTGACGCCCTCCGCAGCACAGGCCACAAACTCCGTCCCCTGGACGTTGACGGCCCTGGCGCGGTCCGGCTCGCGCTCTGCTCCATCAACATTAGTGTACGCGCCAACGTGGAGAATAACGTCAGGACGGTCGGTTCGAATCTGCTCTTCGCAAGCAGGATCGGTCAGATCAAAATCCGGCAGATCCTTCAGAGTCAGCTCTTCTCCTGTGAGGGATTCCTGCAGTGCCTTCCCTAACTGCCCCTGTGCTCCGGTGATCAAGACCCGCATGCGGTACCCTGCTCCAAACGCCGGCGGTACTGTTCTTCGTAATACTGCCGAAACTCTCCCGACTTGATCGTACGCCACCACGACTCATTCTGCCGATACCACTCCACTGTGGCTTTGAGCCCCTGCTCGAATGCAATCATCGGCTGCCATCCGATCCGATACAGCTTTTGGCAGTCCACCGCGTAACGCCGGTCATGCCCCGGGCGGTCCTGTACAAAACGGATCAAGCTCTTTGGTTTATCCAGGTAAGCCAACATGTGTTCGGCAACGACAATGTTCTCCCGTTCATTCCCTCCCCCGACATTGTAGACCTGCCCCGGCTCTCCATGGATCAACACGTGCTCGATCGCGGCACAATGATCCTGGACCGCCAGCCAGTCGCGGCATTGACGTCCATCGCCATATAACGGCAACGGTTGATTATCGAGCGCATTGGTCACGAACAGCGGAATGAATTTCTCAGGATACTGGTTGGGGCCATACGTATTACTGCCTCTCGTCACCATGACCGGGAAACGGTAGGTCGTCCAGTAACTGAGCGCCAACAGATCTCCTCCGGCTTTGCTTGCCGAATAGGGGCTGCGTGGAGCCAACCGGTCTTCTTCCGTCGACATCCCGGTTTCGACGCTGCCATAGACCTCGTCGGTGCTGACCTGGAGAAACCTGCGCACACCGGCACGCCTGGCTTCCTCCAATAAGACCCCGGTCCCCACTACGTCGGTACGGGAAAAGCTTCCGGGATCCAAGATCGAGCGATCAACATGAGTTTCAGCTGCACAATTGATCACCCCTTCGATGCCATGTTCATGCAAGAGTCGATTGACGAGCGGTTGATCTCCTATATCCCCCCGAACAAAAAGGTAGTCAGACCTCCCATCGAGTTCCTGCACGTTGGCCAGATTGCCTGAGTACTTCAGCGCGTCAAGATTCACCACGGTATGGCCGCTCTGAATGACCAGCCGGCGAACCAGGTGTGAGCCGATAAAACCAGCGCCCCCTGTCACAAGCAGTTTCATGCGAGGTCCATTTTATTAGCGCCGGTCCGACTGACCAATCCGTTGGCGAGGTG
Organism: uncultured Nitrospira sp.; assembly: GCA_964582865.1. GTDB lineage: Bacteria > Nitrospirota > Nitrospiria > Nitrospirales > Nitrospiraceae > Nitrospira_C. The sequence continues at coordinate 22,815 of CAZOUA010000039.1, forward strand.
GAGTGACTCGATCGTGCCGGCATCGGTCCACCATCCCTCCAATACGTCCCACGTCAGCGTTCCGGCGGCAATGTATGCGTTGTTCACATCGGTAATTTCCAATTCTCCACGGCCAGAGGGCTTGAGCGTCTTGATGATGTCGAACACCGTCTCGTCGTAGAAATACATCCCGGTGACCGCATAGGACGATCGTGGATTGGCCGGTTTTTCCTCGATCTTGACGACGCGCTGCCCTTCGAGAACCGGCACACCGAATCGCTGAGGATCCTTCACTTCCTTGAGAAGGATCTTGGCTCCCTGCCGTTGCCGCCTGAACGATTCGGCTGCAGCCAGGATATTGCCCTCAATGATGTTGTCACCCAACATGACACAGACCGGCTCCCCGTCAGCAAAATGCTCAGCCAGCCTGAGCGCATCCGCGATGCCGCCTTCACCTTCCTGATAGGTATAGTTGAGCCGCTTGAGGCCAAACTCCTTTCCGTTTCCCAGGAGCCGGAGAAAATCCCCCGCGCTATTCCCGCCTGTCACCAGCATGATCTCTTGAATCCCGGCATTCGCCAGCGTCTGGATCGGGTAGTAAATCATGGGCCGGTCATAGACCGGCAGGAGATGCTTGTTGGTGACCTTGGTGAGCGGCATTAGCCGGGTGCCGAGCCCTCCGGCCAGAATGACTCCCCTCATGCTGTCCTCTCGCATATACGCTGCCTGATCATACAAACATTACGGTGCGAAGGCCGCCCCTTGAGACGGAGAGTCTTGCCGCGATTATGGCCTCCGCATTGTCTCCCACCTGGCCATAAACAGGATGCGCCGGTCCTGACTCATGATTCACAGACTTTCGGACGGGCTGAACAAGCTTTCGGACCATCGAATGGTTGTCATTCTTGCATGACCTGCTCCCCATGCGGAAGCAGATTCATACTTCGACGCATTCTCACAATCGCTCGCTCACCACACCCCGTTCGCACGGTCGCTCGGACAGTGCATCCCCGTTCTCAGATCGGCTCGACATCCGCCACTTCAATCTCCACTGCGGCAGCTTGCTGGATTAAACGTACGCCCAACACCAACCGGTGGCGCTTCTCTTTTCGCAGCAGAATCCCGCGGACTCCTTGGAGAGGACCACGAACCACCTGAACCGTCATTCCTTCTGACAGATACGGGTGCGGATCGTAAGGGAGCACGCTCGTCATCAGGGTTTGCAGAGCCGAAATCTCTTCGTCAGGAATGGGTTCCGGCTTGGTGCCTCCACCGACAATGTCGACCACGCCCGTCGTTTTCAGCACGGAAAGCTTCTGGGCCAAGTCGAAATGCACGAAGCAGTAGCCCGAAAACAGCGGCGCTTCGATTTCCTTCTTCCGGTCCTTCCACTGACTGAGCCGCTTGACGGTCGGCAACAGTGGTTCGATGCCTTGATGTGCGAGCTGATCGCGCACGAGCTTCTCGTGGCGTGACCGCGTCCGAAGGGCATACCAGTGAAACGCGCCTGTCTTGTCTTTTGGGTCGATCACGTCTATCTGGCCTACCAAGTCCGCCCTGTTGAGCCGGCCTGTATTTTTCTTTCGACTCGAGTGAGCTGCACTCGTCGGTCAATCTTGTCTGTCTAATCTGTCTGGCTGAAGAGGTCTATTCTGTCTTTTTAGTCAATTGACCGTACTGGCAAGACCTACCGGACAGACGAAATCGATAAGATAGACCATTTTGAGAAAGCTCCGCCCTTTCACTTACGTCCTCGACTGCACTCCTCCACAGCAACCCGACGTTTGTCGCACTCCGTCCGACAAACAGACCCCGAACCTCGCCGCGTTCCTGCTGGAGACTCCCGACCGAGCTAATTGCACTTCCCGGCAGCAGCATGCACGAGATCCGCCATCGCCACCCGG
>CAZOUA010000040.1:0-24662 GCA_964582865.1 uncultured Nitrospira sp.
TGCCGTGTGGATCTGCCCACGGGGCACGAGCACGGTGTGGTATCCCTCTCGTTTTGCCGCACGGATCTTGTCCGGGATGCCGCCGACCCAGCCGATCTGACCGCCGGGCTCGATCGTTCCTGTCAGCGCGGTCCCGCGTTGTACACGATCGCCTTTGAACATGGCGATAAACCCAACGGCCATGGCTGCTCCGGCGCTCGGGCCATCGCTTCCGGTCGGTTGGTAGGTCACGCCCTGGACGGACACCGTTCCCGTATGCGGAACGGACGGGGTGCGTTCTACGGCATAGTCGAACGCGTACGCCATCGACCCAAGGTGGTCTTTCCCGTAGCGAACGCCGCCCAGCATCCATTGCAGTTGAGCAGGGTTGGGATCCGATTTCTTGTCCCACCACATCAGCATGACTTCGAATACGCCGAGATTGTTGGAGCGTACAGCGGCAAGAATCGGGAGCTCCACGACATTGTCGGCGGCGGGAGATGGAAGTGGATTGACAATACACGTCAGCAGGCCGAGCAGGAGAACGAATCGCATTCGCACCATGACAGATCGTTGCTCCCTGCGGTTCATGTTTGACCGGATTGCATGATCATGAGATCAATGAGAAGTCTAGCAAAGTTCAGTATTCGATAAAGAAGAAGTCGTCTTTCTTGCCTTGCCTTGGGCCGAGGCGTTCCGTATAAGGGCTGTCATGTCGAACCGTCGTTCTCTCGTCTTTTTCTTCGGATTGATCGCCCTGGGCGGACCGGGAACGGGTGTGGCTGGGGCCGATTGCGTGGTTGACAGTACAGGGGGCTCCGCCAAGGATTCCGTGAGGATTCATCTCAGTCCAAGCTGCACCGAAGCCGAACGGGAGGCGCGCGCAATCAATGCATCGGCGATCTTCACGGCACTGAAGCGGGGGCAGCCGGTCGACCTTTCCGGGGTGGTGGTCCGCGGGGATCTGGTGTTGGATGCGTTACCGATCAGCCCCAACCCGCCAGCAGTTGAGGGAGCGGCGCTGCCGCTGAATACTGAGGTGCGAGTGGTGGCGGGGCCGGTCTCGATTGTCAATTCGATTGTGCGTGGAGCCGTCAGGCATCAATCGAACCAGGGCGTGCTCTTCTTTGCCGGCCCGGTTTCACTGGCCGGTACGACCTTCGAGCATACGGTCGACCTGTCACGATCGATCTTCGCACAGGCTGTCACGTTGTCCGGGGCGATTTTCCTGAAAGAAAGTTACTTCGTGCAAGGGAGGTTTCTTCGCGAGGTGACCGGCGAAAAGACGGCATTCGGCCCCCATACGAGGTTTCATCGATCGCAGTTCCACAGCCCCGTGACGTTTCAGCAGTCGGGCTTCAGCGGCTTGGCGGAATTTCTCGAAGTGCGGTTCGAGCAGGATGCAAATTTCTCGCGCACGTATTTTAAGCTGGGGACCGGATTTTCCGGCAGCGAATTCAAAGCGCTTGCGGATTTTTCTGAAGCGTTGTTCGACGGAGATGCCTTCTTCACCTTTACGCGATTCGACGGCGATGCCTTTTTCCGACGCGCGACGTTTCGTGCCACGGCGGACTTCGATGATGCGCAGTTCAATGGCCGGGAAGATTTTTCTAAAGTCTTCTTCGAGAAGGGGCCCCAGTTCACGAGAGCCAAACGAGCTGGAGAGCGTTCCCAGCCGCTCGGGATCGAGAATCCTCAAGTCCAGTACGCGATTACACTTTCGCTGCTGCTGTTCAGCGCGATTTTGATCGCCTACCTGGTTCGATCCAAGTAACGCCGGCAGCCTCTGTTACCACTACTAATAGATCCGCCCTTGCTCCGCCTCCCCCAAAGCTGGTATAAACCTCCTTGTGGATAACCAGCTCGACGGTGCCGAACAAACCGAACTGCCCTATCAGGTTCGTATCGAGAACTTCGAAGGGCCTCTCGATCTTCTGTTGCATCTCATCAAGAAGAACGAGATCAATATCTACGACATTCCTATCCATCTGATTGCCCGGCAGTATCTCGCCTACATTGAGGCCATGAAAGACCTGAACCTGACGGTAGCGGGCGAATTTCTCGTCATGGCCGCAACGTTGCTCCAAATCAAGTCCAAGATGCTGCTTCCGGTGGATGAAACCGCCGAGGATGAACTTGATGGGCCGGATCCACGGGAAGAGCTTGTTCGGCGCCTGCTCGAGTACAAGACCTTCAAAGAGGCGGCGCGGCAGCTGGATACGCAGGAGCGGATGTGGCGGGAAATTTACAGCCGCACGCCGGGTCCGCCGGAGGAAACGGAAACCGAAACCGACGATCAGCTGCTCGAGAACGTCGGGTTGTTCGATTTGGTGGATGCATTGCAAGGTATTCTCAACCGGAGTTCCGGAAAGAAGCTCATCGAAATTATCCCGGACAACCTGACCGTTCGTGATCGCATGAATGCGATTTTGGAAGCCCTAGAGGGCCAGGAATCGGTGAGTTTCGTCTCGCTGTTCGAAACTTCGTGTCACCGCATGGTGATTATCGTGACGTTTCTCGCGCTGTTGGAACTCATCCGTCTCCGGACGGCCCGCGTGTTTCAAGCCGAAAGCTTCGGCCCGATTCTCGTGTCGCGGGCGTTTTCCTTGGTGCCGGACCCGGCGGAATTGGACGACTCGGAATGGAGGTAGGTATGAGCTCGACCGAGCTGCAGGATGCAGAAATGGTAAGTGAGATGGAAACGGTCGCGGTGGACGTGGCCGGCCATGCTGTCGCTCAGGAGATGAACGGGAGCGGGGCGGCCTCGGCTGAGGCCCAGCCTGAAGCGTTCCAAGGGCGGGAACTCGTCGCGGTCCTCGAGGCGCTGCTCTTCGTGTCGGCCGAGCCGGTTCCGTTGACGCGGCTGGTCTCCGTCATCGGCACGGTGTCGAAAGCAGAAGTGGAACAGGCGCTCAAGGCGCTCCAGCAGCAGCTCGATCAGGATGGGCGGGGTATCCAGCTCGTGAAGCTGGCCGGCGGCTATCGCCTGGTCACGAAGCCCGATTATGCGCCTTGGTTGAAGCGATTGGACAAGGCCAAGGCTGCGCAGAAATTGTCCCGCTCCGCGCTCGAATCGCTCGCGATCATCGCGTATAAGCAGCCGCTCGTGCGGGCTGAGGTTGAAGAGATTCGCGGGGTCGAAACGTCCGGTGTGATCCGGACGTTGCTGGAGCGCAAGCTCGTCCGCATCGTCGGCCGCAAGGAAGTGCCGGGCCGCCCAATCATGTATGGCACGACGAAGTTTTTCCTCGAGCATTTCGGTTTACAAGACTTGAGCCAATTGCCGCCGCTTCGTGAGTTCAAGGAATTGGGAGAAGCCGAACAAGCGCTTCTGCCGATCGAGGAGACGACGAGCATCGGCGAGGGCGCTGAGGAGCCCGGCTCCCAGCATGGTACTGAGTCCCCTGTTCCGGACGCTGAAAACGGAGAAGCGATTTTGGTGGGAGGCGGCCAGGGCATCGAGGCACAGCTGGACAATCCTCTATTTGGTGAGCCAGTCGAGCAGGCCTAGCCCCAAGCGGCCTGTTTTCTCATAAAATTCCTTCACGAAAATCGCAGTGCGAGGCGATGGCTCTACATGAAGCTGACGTAGGCGTCTTGCCCATCATGCCCTTCCCTGCAGCCGGGCCCGTTGACTCCTCTCTCAGCCCTTTGTTAGACTCCCCAATCCCAGTCTAAGTCATTGAAAGACGCAAGGTTCTTGGTTGTAACCTGTTCGAGCAACACGAGGCACCACCTATGATCAAAGCATGGCTGATGGACGAGATGTTTCGGTTCGATCGTGCGTACCTAACCGTCGAAGGCACGCAGGGCGAATGGGGCGCCGGCGATTCGATCGCCGAGGAAGAAGAACTCCCTCCCGCTCCGAGCAAAGTCGCAGCCAAGTGTGGCAATGGCAGGATTACCATTACGTGGGATCCTGTTCCGGACGCCATGTATTACAATCTCTATTTCCAAACCACCAAGGGCGTCCAGATCAAATTCTCCGAGTTGACGAGGCCGATCGCCGGGGCGGATGATTTCAAAGCCGTCATCGGCGTGAAGAAAGACAAGGGGACCTGCCTCGAGGGCGTCCAGTCTCCGTTTGTGCATGACGACCTGGCCAACGGAAGCTGCTATCACTATGTCGTGACGGTGGTGACTCCCAAGGGCGAAAGTCTTGAGTCGCAGGAAGTCATGGCGATTCCCGCTCCCTATCTGCTGGCAATGAGTATCGGGCAGGAGGGTGTGGATGATGGGGAGTTGAGCTCGCCGACGGGGATCGCCTTGGACAAGGACGGCAATATTTATGTTGCCGATACCGACAACCATTCCATTCAAAAATTCGACAGGTCGGGAAAGTTCGTTGCCCGCTGGGGCAGCGAGCCATCTTCGCAAGAAGGCAGTTTCTATTATCCCCGCGGCCTGGCGGTCGGAGCCAACGACACGCTTTATGTTGCGGATAGCGGCAACAATCGCGTGCAGAAGTTCGATCTCGAAGGCAACGTCATGCAGGCCTGGGGGAAGTTCGGCTTCGCCTGGCGCGGCGCGGATATCGGAAAGTTCGATGTGCCTTGGGGACTGGCGACAGACCAGGAAGGCAATCTGTATGTATCCGACACCAGCAACTCCCGTATTCAGAAGTTCAAAGCCGACGGTACGCCCCTCTTGAAGTGGGGACGAGACGGGAGCTTCGACGGCGCATTCTTTTTCCCGCGCGGCGTGGCGGTCGATTTCGTCGGCAACATCTATGTGGCGGATGAGAGCAACAACCGCATCCAGAAGTTCGATGCGCGCGGCAGCTTCTTGACGAAGTGGGGTCGCGAGGGAGCCGGCCCCGGACAGTTCAAGTCACCCTGGGGCATCGCCTGTGACGCGTTGGGCAACGTGTACGTGGTCGATACCGGCAACCACCGCGTCCAAAAGTTCGACGGGAACGGAACGTTCCTCTGCGCTTGGGGCAATCGGGGAAAGACGGAAGGCCAGTTGAACTTCCCGTATGGCATTACGGTCGATAAGGAAGGCTGCGTTTACGTCGTCGACAGCGGCAACAATCGCATCCTCAAGTACGTGCCGACGGATGAAGAGCTGAATCGCGGCAAGGATGCTGCTCCCAAGGCGCAGCAGCTGAGCACCACGCCGCCGCCGCACAGCGTCGCGGTCAAGGCCGGGGATACGGAAGCGTTTCTCAGCTGGATGGAAGTGCCCGGCGCGGTGTCCTACAACCTTTATTTCAATACGGCGGCGCAACTCACGACGCAGACTGCGACCAAGATCGAAGGAGTGACGAATCCGTTCGCGCACACCGGGCTGACCAACGACATTCCGTATTTCTACGCCGTGACGGCGGTGTTCGAGGACGGCACGGAAAGCGCGCTGTCGAACGAAGTGACGGCCACGCCGGTACTGATCGACATTACGGCTCCGCAAAATCCCTATGCCGTCATCAATCACGGCGCGTTCATGACAAATTCGCCCGAAGTGGTCGTGACGATTTCCGCCAATGACATCGATACGGGGGTCGGCGCCTACTTCATCTCGGAAGCGCCGATGACGCCGATGGCCGGGACGCCCGGATGGGTCGATGTCACGCCGGCCATCAAGTTTGGCGCGACGATTCCGTTCATTCTTTCTCCCGGCGACGGGCAGAAGTCGATTTACGTCTGGTTCAAGGACGTAGGCGGCAACGTCTCGACACCGGCTTCCACCAGCATCCTGGTAAACACGTCGGGGTACCTGTGCGTTTCGAAATGGGGACGGCCTGGCCGCGGGGCATCGCTGCTCCATGGCGGCGAGTTCATGGCGCCGTTGTACGGCCTCTGCGTCGACCAGCAGGGTTCGTTGTTCGTCGTGGACAACGGCAACAACCGCATTCAGAAATTCGACAATGCCGGAAATTTCATCATCCTGTGGGGAAATTTCGGGTCGGCCAACGCGAATTTCCACAATCCCACCGGCATTGCGTGCGACGGCAAAGGAGATGTGTGGGTGGTCGATACCAACAACCACCGTGTGCAAAAGTTCGACGGTAAACTGGGCGGCTACCTCATGAAGTTCGGCTCGCGCGGCAACGGTGAAGGCCAGTTCAATTCCCCCTGGGGTATCGCCATCGACCGGGTGCGGGGGTATGTCTATGTGGTCGACAGTGCCAATTTCCGGGTGCAGAAGTTCGATATGACCGGCGAGTTCATCATGTCCTGGGGCAGCTTCGGAAACGGAGACGGGCAGTTCTATTTCCCGCGCGGTATCGCCGTCGATCAATCTGACGGGTTTGTCTACGTGGTCGACATGGGCAACCATCGGATCCAAAAATTCGATACCAGCACGAACGTGCTGCCGCAGCTCTTGGCCAAGTGGGGCGGCAGTGCCGAGCCGGGCCATGCGAGCAGCCCGTTGGCACAGGAAGCTGGTCAGTTGCGTTCGCCATGGGGGATCACCGTCGACAGTGCCGGCGACGTATTTGTGACGGATACCGGCAATCACCGCATTGAAAAGTTCGACAAGGAAGGCAACTTTATTACCCAGTGGGGCGGGTACGGCAACAACGACGGGCAATTCAATTTCCCCTATGGCATCTCGGTCGATGCGAAGGGGAGCGTCTTTGTCGTGGATAGCGGAAATACCCGCGTGCAACAGTTCATGCCGGCGGACGAGGGCAGCGAGCGGCTTCAGGAAGTGGCTGAAGAAACTGCGGAGATCGAGAAGGCTCAGCAAGCGCAAAAGGTCTAATCTGGGTGACGGAAGAATGACCACGAAACCGGGCTGTTGGAGCATCTGCGGGGGACGATATGCTGGATAAAGAGCCGCGTCTCGGTCTGACATACGATGACGTCATGCTCGTGCCGGCAAAGTCCATGATTCTGCCGAGTGAAGTCGATGTCCGCACGCGGCTGACGCGCAATATCGAGATCAATATCCCCATCATCAGTTCGGCGATGGATACGGTGACCGAATCCCGTCTGGCGATTGCCATGGCCCGTGAAGGCGGGTTGGGAATCATCCATCGGGTGCTTTCGCCGGCGGACCAAGCGGCGGAAGTGGATCGGGTGAAGAAATCCGAAAGCGGGATGATTCTCGATCCCGTCACGATCTCGCCGGACGAAACCATCCGCGATGTGTATCAGTTGATGGCGAAGTACCGCATTTCCGGCATCCCTGTTACGAAGAACAACAAGCTGGTCGGGATCCTGACCAATCGCGACCTTCGGTTCGAGACGCGGATGGATCTCAAAGTGTCGCAGGTGATGAAGCGAGAAAAGCTCATCACGGCTCCGGAGGGAACCAGCTTGGAGAAGGCCCGCGAGATCTTGCACGAGCATCGGATCGAAAAATTGCCGGTCGTCAACAAGCAGGGCGAGCTCAAGGGGCTGATCACGATCAAGGACATCGAAAAGCGGATTAAGTATCCCAATGCCTGTAAAGATGCGCATGGCCGGCTTCGCGTGGGAGGGGCCGTCGGGGTTGGCCCGGATACGGAAGAGCGCGTAGCCCAATTGAGGAAAGCCGGTGTTGATCTGGTTGTGGTTGATACGGCGCACGGTCATTCGCAGGCGGTGCTGGATACGGTCAAAATGATCAGAAAACAGCATCCGACATTGGATCTGGTGGCCGGGAATATCGCCACGGCCGAAGCGGCTAAGGACCTGCTCAAGGCCGGTGTCGACGCGGTGAAGGTCGGCGTCGGTCCCGGTTCGATTTGTACGACGCGGATCGTGTCCGGTTCCGGCATGCCCCAACTGACGGCGATTGCCGACTGCGCAAAGGCTCTCAATGGCAGCGGCGTGCCGATCATTGCCGACGGCGGAATCAAGTTCTCCGGAGACATCAGCAAAGCGCTGGCCGCTGGTGCTTCTTCGGTCATGCTGGGCGGTCTCCTGGCAGGCACGGAAGAATCGCCCGGGGAAACGGTGCTCTATCAAGCCAGAACGTATAAGGTGTACCGCGGCATGGGCTCGATCGGGGCGATGGAACGGGGTGGAGGCGATCGCTACGGGCAGGGCGGGCGTCCGGCGCAGAAGCTGGTGCCTGAAGGCATCGAAGGGCGTGTGCCTTACAAGGGCCAGCTCTCGGCAGTCATCTACCAGCTCGTCGGCGGCGTGAAGTCCGGGATGGGCTATTGCGGGTGTAAGACGATCCCCGATCTCCAGCAGAAAGCCACGTTTATTCGTCAGACCGTGGCCGGCCTGCGTGAAAGCCACGTGCATGACGTGATCATCACGAAAGAAGCGCCGAATTACCGGATGGATTGGGAGTGATCGAAGGCTATCAGCTCTCAGCCGCCGGCTTTCAGCAAGGTACGAATCATTCCCGCCTCGGTTCAGATCTTGTCATACGCAGGTGCGCGATTATCCCATTTAGTCGGTTGCTGATGGCTGAATGCTGACCACTGAAAGTTCACGAAATGGAACTCTGGCACAATAGAATTCTTGTTCTCGACTTCGGGTCCCAGTACACGCAGCTGATCGCACGCCGTATTCGCGAGGCCCAGGTCTATTCGCAGATTCTGCCCTGCACGGCTTCGCTGGCGACCATTCTGGCCTACCGGCCGCAGGGCATCGTGCTGTCGGGTGGCCCATCCAGCGTGTACGAGAAGAAGGCGCCAAGCGTCTCCAAAGAACTCTTCGATCAAGGCATTCCCATCCTCGGCATCTGCTATGGCATGCAGCTGGTGACGCACCTTTCCGGCGGAGAAGTGGCCAAGTCCAAGCATCGAGAGTACGGCCGGGCCGATCTGGCGATCGACGATTCGAGCGATCTCTTCAAGGGAATCGGCAACGGCACATCGACGGTCGTGTGGATGTCGCATGGCGACCGCATCGAGCGGATGCCTCCCGGATTTCGGTCGATCGCGCACACGGGCAATTCACCGATCGCGGCGATGAAGCGGGACGACCACAAGCGCCGGATCTATTGTCTTCAGTTCCATCCGGAGGTCGCCCATACCGCGGAAGGCACGCAGATGCTGCGCAATTTCGTCTATCGCATTTGCGGCTGCAAGCCGACCTGGACGATGCAGTCTTATGTGGAGACTGCCGTGCGGCAGATCCGTGAGCAGGTCGGGAAAGAGCGCGTCATCTGCGCGTTGAGCGGAGGCGTGGATTCATCCGTCGCGGCCGCCCTGACCCATCGGGCCATCGGCGACCAGCTGACCTGCATTTTCGTCGACAACGGCGTGCTGCGGGCCGGCGAGCGCGATCAGGTGCAGAAAACGTTTGCCTCCCAACTGCATCTCAATCTTCGGATACTCGACCGGACCAAGCAGTTTCTGTCCGGGCTGAAGAATGTCACAGATCCGGAACGGAAGCGAAAGATCATCGGCCGGCAGTTCATCAAGAATTTTGAAGAGGAATCGAAGAAGCTCAAGGGGGTCAAGTTTCTGGTGCAAGGCACGCTCTATCCAGACGTGATCGAAAGCGTGAGCTTCAAGGGGCCCTCCGCGACGATCAAGACGCACCATAACGTCGGCGGTTTGCCGGCTCGCATGAAACTGAAATTGATCGAGCCGCTGCGCGAGTTATTCAAAGACGAAGTGCGTGTATTGGGGAAGGAGTTGGGACTGCCGGATGAGATCATCTGGCGGCAACCGTTCCCCGGTCCCGGTTTGGCGATCCGAATCCTCGGTTCTGTCACCGATGAGCGGTTGGCGATTCTGAGGGCGGCGGAGTCGATCGTCGATCAGGAAATTCGTGGCGCCGGGCTGTACCGAGAGATTTGGCAGGCCTTTGCGGTGCTCCTGCCGATTCGTACGGTGGGGGTCATGGGCGATCAACGAACCTATGAAAACGTCGTGGCCATTCGCGCGGTGACCAGCCTGGACGGCATGACGGCCGACTGGGCCAAGATTCCAAACGAAGTCTTGGGGCGGATGTCGAACAGGATTATCAACGAAGTGAAGGGCGTCAATCGAGTGGTGTACGATATCAGTTCAAAGCCGCCTTCCACCATTGAATGGGAATGATGAGATGGCAAGTGGTACGAGGCAAAAGGCGAGAAGGGTAGCAAGGAATGACTGAAAAGCGCGGCGCATACGTTCCGAACCGCTCGTCCCATGCCTCTGGCCCCTCGCCCGCAGGCGAGGTGCGCCTGCAGAAACTCATTGCCGGGGCCGGATTGGCGTCGCGCCGCAAAGCGGAAGCGCTGATGGCGTCCGGCCGCGTGACGGTGAACGGCAAGGTGGTAACGGAACTCGGCACGAAAGTCGATCCGGTGAAAGATCATGTCAAGGTCGACGGGAAGCATCTGAGTCAGGCGCAGCCGTTCGTGTACTTGCTGCTGAACAAACCGAAGAACGTCATGTCCACGCTGGACGATCCAGGCGGGCGGACGACGGTGAAAGATTACTTGCGGGGCGTCTCTGTCCGGGTGTTTCCGGTCGGGCGGTTGGATTTCGACAGCGAAGGTCTGATGCTGTTGACGAACAACGGAGACCTCTCCCAGGCGCTCCTGCATCCGCGCTATCATGTGCCGAAAACCTATTTGATCAAGGTGAAGGGCATCTTGACGGAGGAGGAGATCCGGCAGTTGGAGCGCGGGGTGCAGCTCGAAGACGGCATGACCAGCCCGGCCGTTGTGAAAAAGATCAAGAAGGCCGAAATGAATTCCTGGCTGGAAATTACCATCCGTGAAGGGCGCAAACATCAGGTCAAGCGCATGCTGGAGTCGGTTGGCCATCCGGTTATCAAGCTGATGCGGACCAAGATGGGGCCGCTGTCGTTGGGCGATCTGGCCTCCGGGGAGTTTCGGTTCTTGACCGACCGGGAGGCGAATGCGTTGCGTGAACTCGTCGAGCAACGCGTGGCATCGGTGGAACAGGGGGAACATCCGATAGCCCGTCCGAAACGGCCTGTCAGGCGGGAGGGCTGGGCCAAGCCGGTCCGAACGAAAAAGTATGTTGGGAAGAAAGCGAGAGTGGCATGAAGATTCGGACACACCGATGCGGGGAGTTGAACAAGTCGCATATCGGGCAGACGGTTGTGCTCAACGGCTGGGTCCAGCGCCGCCGGGACCATGGCATGGTCATGTTCGTCGATCTGCGGGATCGCACGGGCATTACGCAAGTGGTGTTCAATGCGGAGCGCAACGCCGCAGTCCACCAGTCGGCACATGTGCTGCGAAGCGAATGTGTGGTGGCGGTGACGGGCCGGGTGATGGCCAGGCCGGAAGAATCAAGAAATTCCCACCTGTCGACGGGCGACATAGAAATTTTTGTCGACGCGGTCGAGATTTTGAACGAGGCCAAGACGCCGCCCTTCGTGATCGAAGACGATGCCGAAGTCACCGAGTCGATCAGGCTGAAGTACCGGTTCCTGGATCTTCGCCGTCCCAGAATGCAGCGGTTGCTGGCCATGCGGCATCACATCATGCAGGCGACGCGCGGTTTCTTGAATGCCGAAAGTTTCCTTGAAATCGAAACGCCGATTTTGACGAAGAGCACGCCGGAAGGGGCGCGGGACTATCTCGTGCCGAGCCGCGTCAATGCCGGACAGTTTTTCGCGCTCCCGCAGTCGCCGCAGCTGTTCAAGCAGGTGCTGATGGTCAGCGGCGTGGACCGGTACTATCAGATCGCGCGCTGCTTCCGTGACGAAGACTTGCGGAACGATCGCCAGCCGGAGTTTACGCAGATCGACCTGGAAATGTCGTTCGTCGATCGCGAGCAAGTCATAAGTTTGATGGAGCGGATGATCGTGACCGTTTTCCGCGAGGCCGGCGGGGTGCAACTCCCGACGCCGTTTCCGCGCATGACTTATGCCGAAGCGATGGGACGCTACGGATCGGACAAGCCGGATTTGCGGTTCGACATGCCTCTGCACGATGTCACGGCTTTTGCGGCGTCCAGCGAGTTCAAAGTTTTCAAGGACGCGGCGACGAAAGGCGGGATCGTCAAAGCGCTGACCGTGAAAGGCGGGGCAACGATGGCCCGCAGTCGCATCGACGCTTTGGGAGAGACGGCCAAGAGCTTCGGGGCCAAAGGCCTGGCCTGGCTCAAAATCACCTCCGAGGGGCAGCTGGAGTCCGTCATCGCCAAGTTTTTGGATGCCAAGGCGTTTGCCGCAGCTCTGCCCGAAGCCAAACCCGGCGATCTCGTGTTGTTCGGCGCGGACAAGCCGGCCGTCGTGCACGATGTGCTCGGGCGTATCAGGTTGTTGCTTGGCGAAGAGTTGAATCTCGTCGACAAGACAGCCTGGAAACCGCTCTGGGTGACGGAGTTCCCGCTGCTCGACTACTCGCCGGAAGAGAAGCGGTACATCTTCATGCACAATCCCTTTGCCGCGCCGATGGACGAGGATCTGGCGTTGTTGGATTCCGAGCCGTTGAAAGTCAGGGCAAAGGCCTACGATATGGTTTTGAACGGCAGCGAAATCGGGGGCGGAAGCATCCGCAATCATCGCAGCGAAATCCAGCTCAAGATTTTGGATCTGCTGGGCATCGGGAAGGATCAGGCCCATGCCAAGTTCGGGTTCCTGCTCGATGCCCTCGAGTACGGTGCGCCGCCGCACGGCGGGATTGCGTTCGGCCTCGACCGTTTGATCATGCTGTTGGGCGGCGCCGAGTCGATTCGCGACGTGATGGCGTTCCCGAAGACTCAGAAGGCGCAATGCCCGCTCACGGATGCTCCGTCGGCGGTCAGCGCGGAGCAGCTCAAAGAACTCCGTATCAAGCTCGACTTGGTGGAGTAACGCTCTAGGAGCCTGAGGTCGATGGCCGGTAATACGTTCGGCAGAATCTTTACCGTGACCTCCTTCGGCGAAAGCCACGGGCCGGCAATCGGCTGCGTCGTCGACGGCTGTCCTCCTGGATTAGCGCTCTCCACGGAAGACATTCAAAAAGACCTTGATCGCCGGAAGCCGGGGACCTCCCGCCACGTGACTCAACGGCAGGAATCAGATACGGTCGAGATTCTCTCCGGGCTGTTCGAGGGCAAAACCACCGGTACCCCGATCGCGCTGCTGATTCGCAATGAAGATGCGCGCAGCAAAGATTACGGCAATCTGGTCGACACGTTTCGCCCCGGGCACGCTGATTACACCTACTGGCAGAAGTACGGCATTCGAGACCATCGGGGAGGCGGACGCGCCTCTGCGCGTGAAACGGCCGTCCGAGTGGCTGCCGCGGCCATCGCCAGGAAGTGGCTCAACGAAAAGTACGGCGTCGTCATTCGCGGCTATCTGAGCCAGCTTGGACCGCACGACGTGCCGTTCAAGAGCTGGGATGCTGTCGCCGGCAATCCGTTTTTTTCGGCGAACGCAGAGGTGGTCGCCAAGCTCGAAACTTTCATGGATGAATTACGCAAGTCCGGCGATTCAGTCGGAGCCAGGATCACGACGGTTGCGGAGCACGTGCCGGTCGGCTGGGGTGCGCCTGTCTATGCAAAACTGGATGCCGATTTGGCAGCTGCCATGATGAGCATCAATGCCGTCAAAGCGGTTGAAATCGGTTCAGGCTTCGCTTCGGTCGCACAGCGCGGGTCGGAGCATGGCGACGAGCTGACTCCGGAAGGGTTTGTCACGAATCATGCGGGCGGCATCCTTGGCGGCATCTCTACGGGGCAGGATGTCGTCGTGACGATCGGCATCAAGCCCACGTCGAGCATCCGGGTAGCCCGTCGGTCGATCGATAAGCAGGGCAATCCGACGACGGTTGAGACAAACGGCCGCCATGATCCCTGCGTCGGCATTCGTGCGACGCCGATCGCCGAGGCCATGATGGCTCTCGTGCTGATGGACCATGTGCTGCTCCATCGCGCGCAAAATGCCGACGTGAAGACTCCCACGCCGAACATTCCCGGCAGCTTGCACAAAAGTTCTTCCTCAAACAAGAGCAAAGCGACGGCAAGGGTCAATCCCGACCCTGACGAAGCCTAGCGCTTCTGCTGCGCATGCCTTCCCCCTCCTACGAAGGTCTGATCCTCGACATCAGGCACGCGACTGTCTATCGGGGCGATGGCTGTGTCTTTCACGACCTCTCTTTTCTCTTGGAGGAAGATCAGCATACGGCGATTCTGGGTCCGAACGGGGCAGGAAAATCCACCATCCTCAAATTGCTCACCGGAGAGGTTCATCCCGTTCCGAACGATGAGACATCCGTTCGAGTGTTCGGCGAGGAGCAGTGGAACGTGTGGGATGTGCGCAAACGATTAGGCATGGTGTCCCACGACCTTCAGCATCATTACCTGGACCAAGTGACGGGATTGAAAGTCGTGCTGTCAGGCTTCTATGCGAGTATCGGGACCTACGGGCATCAGGATTTTACCTATGCCCAGATTGCTCGGGCCCATATGGTGATGGATGATTTAGGTATCGGGTTCCTGACCGATAGACGATATGCCGAGATGTCGACCGGGGAACAGCGGCGCTGTTTGCTGGGCCGGGCGCTTGTCCACGGGCCGTCCGTGCTCGTGTTCGATGAGCCGACCAGCGGGCTGGATCTGACCGCCACATTCCATTATTTGGATCTTGTGCGAACGTATATGCGGAAGGGGAAGACCATCCTGTTGGTCACTCACCACATTCACGAAATTCCCCCTGAAGTGAAGCGCGTCGTGTTGTTGAAAAAGGGAAAGATTATTCAGGATGGAGAGAAACGCGCGGTGTTAACGGAGGTCAATCTCAGCCGGTTGTTCGACTGCCCGGTGACGCTGGCCCAGGCCCATGGGTGGTACCAGGCGCTGCCGGGAGCCATCGATTCTCACTGACGGACTCATCCTCCGCCGAGTGTGACCGTAAACGTCAGGTCCGCGTCGGTCCGGCGGACTTTGACCGCCACTTTCTGCCCCGGTGTCGTGCGTTCGATCAGATAGTTTTTCAGATGCGCTGCGTCCAGAATTTCAGTGTCGTCGACGGCCAGAATGATGTCGTGCTTCTGAATTCCCGCCTCTTTGGCCGGGTCTGCCACGTCTTTCACGGCGATCCGCCACTTCGTTCCATCCTTGACCGCCGTCATATGAATGCCGAGTTTGGAGAAGCCGAGCGGTTTGCCCTCGACCGCCGCATTCACGATGCGTTCGGCCAGTGTGCTGGGAATGGCAAACGCCATTTGACTGCAATGGACCTGGGTTTCTTCCTTGTCCGTTTGAATGACGGCATGCATGATGCCGACGACTTCGCCCGCGTAGTTGAACAGCCCGCCGCCGGAGTTGCCGCTACAGGCTGATAAGTCGGCTTGGATCAGGCGGGTGTCGACAGTTTGGAGAAAGGTGTTCAGGTTGCCGATGCGGCCGAAGGCCATCGTGGGTCCCCAGCCCATCGGATAGCCTACGGTAAAGACTTCGGTGCCCATCGTGAGATTCCCGGAGGCGAATGGAGCAGTAGCCGAAAGAAGCTGGCGGTCTTTTTGGTTGAGACGGTAGACGACGACGTCGAGGTAACTGCTTTCTCCGATGATCTGGGCGACAAGTTCGTGCAGGTCGTTTGTCAGGACGTGAATGATCTTGGGAACGATCGAACCGGAAGGGCCATGCTTCTCGACGGCATGCCTTGCCGTGACAATGTAGCCGTCGTGCAGATGGAATCCGCTGCCGCGCACCTTGATCTTGCCGGGCTTTTCGGGCGTGCGGGGGTCCTGTGTGTCTTCGAGAATGCCGACGGTAGCCTGTTTCGCGCGGAGCAACGCATCCTGGTCGGTTACCGCGAGAGGCTCGGCGTGAATCGCGCCATCGAAGAGTGCAAGGAGGAAGAACATGAGAGGCGGGAGCAGCGGCAAATGGAAACGCAACGGAATGGGTCGATGGACATGCATGGAACTTCCTTTCGCGTGCAAGTGACGCTCCTGCAAGTATAAAGATAAACGGATGGGACGGAAAGGGGGATCCGATCCCATCTCTCGATGCCATGTGATATTGTATTAGGTGAAGGATGAGCCTATGAACGGGCGGCGATCATATATGACAGCGGTGCGGGTTGCGTCCTGGCTCGTGGTCGGGAGCCTCTCAGCCGTCGGCATGGCTGCGGCGGCAGATGGAAATGCCAAAGATAAACCGGCTCCCGGAGTGATGGATCAGGTCGGCACGGCGGCAAAGAATGCTGCGGCCAAATTGGAGCAGGAAGTGACCGGGCTGGCGAAGAAACTGCAAGAAAGCGAAACGCCGAAGAAAGTCGGGAATGAGTTGAAACGATCGGCGGAATCGTTAGGCCATAAAATCGAAGAGACGGGGAACAAGCTGAAGCAGTCTTTCAAGTCGGAGTAGCGGTACCTGCCGCGTCCTACTTCCTTCGAAATCCGAAAAAAGCTCCGGCTCCTGCGGCTCCTGCGGAGGGAAGAAAGCCGGCTACAAGATTTTTCAGGCCTTCGGCCTCACCTTGAAGCCAGCGCATGCCTTGTGAGACCTGTGTTTCGATCGAGGTCCAGTCGAGATCCAACCAGCCGGTGGCCTTTAACGCGGCGATGCAGGCAAGGATGACGGCAGCGAGCGTGACGGCTATTCTCATGAAGTGGCGAAAGGCCCAGCCGAGCAGAAATCCGCCCATGTAGCTGCCCCCGAATTTAGCCAACGCCGGAGTTGCAAGTTCCCCGATCCACGAGGCCACGCCCCCAAGCGTCACAACCCCGGCGGCGAGAAACGATTTCGCGCTCCACGGCGGATCGGCCAGGACGGTGTCCCATGCGGATGTGCTGATTGGTGCAGGGGAACAGGTCTGCTCGTCTTCGGTCATGAACGACTCCAATCCGATGAGTATGGGGTTGGACAGGACGCTCTGGGCGACTCCCTGCACGCGATCACCATACTGGGTCGCCGGGAGGAAGTCCAGAATGTGGCGTGAGGAGATGACGAGGCCTCCGGCCGTCCGAAGGCCTCGAAGTAACGCGCCGCAGAGACTCGATTGATCAGTGGGGAGTCTGTAAGCTTCCCACGACTTGCGACAGGTCTTTGGGATAGAGAACGATTTCAATTCGCCGGTTGCTGCTGCGTCCCTCCTCGGTGTCATTGGACGCTTGAGGCTTGGTATCCGCATAGCCGACCGCAGAGAGCTGCTGGCGATCGACCCCGCCCTGGTCGATCAAGTACCGCACGACCGTCGTAGCCCGCGCGGTTGACAGTTCCCAATTGGACTTGAACCGATCTTGTAGTTTGGCGCTGATAGGCACGTTGTCGGTGTGGCCTTCGATTCGGATCTGCTTGTCCGTCACTTTATTGAGCACGTCGCTGACCTGTTTGAGCACTTTCAGACCGGCCGGTTTGACCTGGGCCTGCCCGGAATCGAACAGCACGCGGTCAACCATGTTGATGGTGAGCCGATCGCGCACTTGCTGGATCGTGATGTTGCCCTTGGCAATCTCATCCTGAAGCGAGCGGGACAACTCTTCCTGTGTTTTCGTCAATCGCTTGATCTCGTCTTCCTTCGCCAGGCGCTCCTGCTCGATGCGTGCTTTGTCCGCCTCCTCGGCTTTCAGGCGCTGACGTTCCTGCTCCAGGCTGGCGGTCAATTGGGATTGTTCCTGCTGCAGCTGCTCACGCTCTTTGGCCAGTCGAGCCTTGTCTGCTGCCTCGGCTTTCAACCGTTGACGCTCCTGTTCCAAACTCGACGCAAGTTGAGCTTGCTCCTGACGTAGTTGCTCACGTTCTTTGGCGATACGAGCCGCGTTGGCTTCGAGCTCCGCCGCTCGCTTCTGCAGCATCGCGATTTCTTCTTTTGCCGATGCGGTCCCGCTGGCAAGCTGTTGCTTGTCTTTCTCCAGAGCGGTGACCTGGGCCGCCTCGTCCGCTAGCTTCTTCTCGAGCGTGGCAATCTGTCCGCGCACGTCTCCTAATTCACTGTTGAGCTGACCACGCTCTCTTTCCAGTCCATCGAGGCGCGACTGCAGACCTGCCGAGCGAGCTTCCAACGCCGCCCGTTCCTGAGCCAGGGATGCAGCTTGCACCTCAGCCGCCTTGCGCTGGCTGGTTTCTTGATCCAGGTTCTGTTGGAGGCTCGCCAGTTGCTGCTGGGCTTGCTCGGCCTGCGCCTGCGAGTTCTTCTTGAGCGCCTCCAGTTCGGCGGCCTGTTGGGCCGAGATTTTCTTGACAGCATCGAGCTCGGCTAGCGTTTTTGTGTGCGTTTCAGATGTTACGCATCCGAATGGTAGACAGAGAGTCCCAATGACGAGAAGCGGCATGAGGACTGAAGGAAAGGATCCAAGCATAACGTGAGGTACGCGCATAAATTCCTCCTTAGCCGAGATGCGAACAAGCCACAGGAAGTGAGAGCAAGCCCGATGCCGGACGAAAATTCGAAAGAGGCGCCATCACTGTCTCCGGCTCAAGTGGTTGGAGAGTCGACAGGTTTACATTGATGGCGCCAATACCACGACCGCTCAATGATGAGAGAAGGGTTGTAGGGCGGGGCATACAACGCTGTGAATTGCGGTTCTGGGGTTGTGTGGGTCGCGTCGGAGAGTAGAATGGGGCGCAACGGACCGTTGCGCCCCAAGGCATGGATTACTTTCCGCCCATACCTTTATTGTCGTCCTTCTTCTTTTCCTCGTCGGCCTTGCCGCCGTTCGTATCTTTCTTCTCTTTCTGCTCGGCCGGGGCCGGATCTCCGGCAAAGGTCATCGGCACGCCGAGTCCGACGGAGAGGAATGCGGCTAAGACGATCATGTGTGCGAAGCGAATCATGATGAACCTCCTTGGTTGTGGAAAAAGAACGGGTGTTACCCCAGACACGCCGTTCAGATAACTCCTGATGAACGAGGCAGCTGACGCAGGAATGAGCAAATGTGGTGCCGCGGCGGTCTGTTGATTCAAATGCACCATCGACCCACTCCCTGCCGGACGGGAAATCCAGGAATTGCGGACGATTGCGAGTGCGAAAGGTTCTAGAAAGTCACGCAGAGGAAAGTACGTATGGCTCCGGATGAGCAGGTTGTGCCTGTAGGCGAACGCCTGCAATCATACAAATTGCCCGAGTAGAGAGTTCTAAGATTCCTCTCATAATCTCAAGACAACGCACATAGAAGATTGTTTACTGCAGGGGCTGTTTCTTCTGTCCATGTCGATATGGGAAACTGCCGAGTCGATGAAGACCAAATCTTTCCCTCGCGTGATCGCTTTCAATAAACCCTATGATGTGCTGCCGTGCTTTACCGATCCGGATGGACGGTCGACCTTGGCGGACCACATCGTTCTGCCCGGCGTTTATGCGGCGGGGCGGCTTGATCGCGACAGTGAAGGGTTGATGATTTTGACGTCTGACGGAAGGTTGGCCCATCGCATCACCGATCCGCAGCACAAGCTGCCGAAAGTCTACTGGGCTCAGGTCGAGCGGATTCCCGATGAAGCGGCGCTCGATCAGTTGAGGCGTGGCGTGCTGTTGAGCGGAAAGCGGACAAGGCCGGCTGAAGTGCAGGTGCTGAAGAAAGAACCGGAACTGCCGGACCGTCCAGTGCCGATCCGCTTTCGCAAGAACGTACCGACGGCCTGGCTTGAAATTACGCTCCATGAGGGGATGAATCGACAGGTCCGTCGCATGACTGCTGCGGTGGGGCATCCGACGTTGCGGTTGGTTCGTGTGAGAATCGGTCCGATTGCTCTTGGCGCCCTTCAGCCGGGGCAATGGCGGGAGTTATCTGCGCAGGACATCGCGAAGATTAGTAAGACTGCCCAATGAGCCAAGGCAGTCTTGCCAGGCTACCGACTTTTTATGAGGTGGCCAATGATCCCGATCCCGATGCCGAGGAAGAGATAGCCTGCGATCACATTCAGCATGACCACGGCCTGGGCAACAGGATGGGTCGGTTGGTATTCGACCAGCGCGAGGGATGACGTGACATTGATCGCATAGTAGAAACCGGACCAGAGGGGAATCCAACCGGATGGATCGGTGTTGGTCATCGGCTGCAGCCACTGCATGCGGAAAAAAGCTTCGTACAGCAGGCTAAACAGCGTGATCGTCATGACAATCCATCCTGTCCATCTGGGGATGCTGGTGCCGTAGTTGCTGGTGGCTTTCCAGGTCAGGAGGGCCAAGGGATGTTTCCCTTGCATCTTGGCCCATGCGACCCTTGCATCGCGCTCTTTCAGATAGGCGGATTCCGATTCGTCCAATTCTCCAGCTTCTGCGAAACAGTGATTGGCACGCGAGTAGGCACGGACCGCAGCATGTTGAAGGTGTTGTTGGGCCGAGCCGTCGGCTGCGGCGCGGGCGGCCCGTTCCGCCCACGTGCCGGCTTGGGAGAAGGCGCGTGCCGCATGAATGAATTGATCCAAATGCTGCAGCTGCCGGCCGGCCTGGTGATACGCATGGGCGGACTTGGCCGGATCCCGGGTTTCGAGAAAATGTGCGGCGGCCAGGTAGTAGCAGGCGGACTCCATCTGGTTGGCGCGCGAATCATGCCGGGCAAGCGCGGTCGCTTTCTGGAGGACTTCGTCGGCAGACTGTGTCGTGGAAATCTCACGTTCGCCCTGTCGGTAATACCCTTGAGCGATCGGATCTGAAAATGTCTGCTCGCCCATGCGTCCCTCCAGGCGTGGTCATGTTACCCTAACGCGAGGCCGGCAAGGAAGGACCCTTGCCCGGTGCGAGCCAGCAGCACGTACTTTGTAAAAAAGGCCCTTGATTCTCCCGGTGAGTACAGCACGCCATCCGGCGGCGGGCCCCGCCAATATAGAAAGTCTGTCGATGCTCAGGTAGACTCCCGCATCAATCTTCTTGCGCTTTCAGAAATGCGAGGAGTGGCATGGTCCGTTCCTTCCCGCCAGTGAAGAGAAATTTTTTCGGTATCTATGTCAGCCTTGCCTGCGTCGCGGTTGGGCTGGTCGGCTGTACGCCTGGAGAGGTGCGGCAGCAGACGGGTCCAGTCTGCGATGAGCTTGAGCAGAGGATTGATCTCTCGCAGCGAATCGAGACGCTGAATCTGTTGTCGTCCGCATTCACGGCCCATTGCGACGAGCTTGTGGTGACGTATGGAGCGCAAGCCCGGTCACAGTTCAGGCACAAAACGTTCTCGATCACGGGAGAGACTGCAAACGTGTTTGTTCCCGATGGTACCTTCATCGAATACGTGATGGAAAGTTACGAGCGGGGCTATCTCAGCACCCTGCTGGCGGCCAGCTATCTCAGAATGCATAAGGTCGGGGATGCCAAGGTCGAGCTGAGAGACTTGGATCATGAGCTGTTTGCGCCGATCTACAACTTTGGAGAGGATCCGGTCAACCTTCTCCTTTCCGCTGTCTTATGGGAACAGCTCGGGGACATTCGTGAAGCCCGCGTGGACTGGCTGCGCCTCAGAGATTTTCAAGTCTTTGCCATGCGTGAGGATCAGGTTCTTCGGCAGTTTGCTGGCGAACGGGTGAGCCGAATCGACGACGGGGAGGGGGCTGGCGCGGGCGCAGAGTGGCGTGTCTACCAGGTCGGTCGCTTTCCTCAGCTGAACTGGGATCTGCAATTTACGAATTCCACAAGCGGCTACTTTTCCGTCACACCCAAACAACCGTTCATGACTTCCTGTGCGTCGAGCACGGGCGTGCGGATATCGACGGAAAGCTGGTTCAACAAGCTCGCGATCCGCCATAGCCATGCCTATCATCCGCTCTTGAACGTGCAGACATGGATTCGGCTGCCGGTTGGCGCCGTCTATAGCGTGATACCGGTGGTGGCGGGAGCCGGCGTGATGGTCGGAGGTTGTATGCTCGATGCAGCCGGCAATGGTAAAGGAGCACTCTGTCAGCTATCGGTAATCGGGGGAGTCGCACTGATGAGCACGGCTCCGCGCGTGCTGGAAGGTGCCCTGAGACCGGACTTACGACATTGGGAGGATGTCCCGGCAGGCGTCGTCGTGACCAGGGCTACTGAGCCTGGCCTGGAGCCCTGTTTGCCGAAGCTGGGAGATCGAGTCTATCCGCTGCTATAGTCGTGGTCAACCTGTGCAGGCCTCATAAGGGCGGTCAGGTGAATGGGATGAACCGAAACAGAGAATAGGCTGGTACCTCCCGGAAATAGGTTCATGGCAATGGGTTCTCTCTTTGCTCCACATCTGTGCTAATCGTGTGCAGCCTACCTGCTTCCGATGGCTTCAGCCGAATCACTGTTGCCTCCCAAATCTCAAGGCCTCAACGTGCACGTTTTTCCGTTCGTTCCCTTGCTCCACCAGAAGCATCGTGGGAAGTGGGATGCGTTGTGTTACGCTTCTATACGGTTTGCCGTCGACTTCGAGGATGTGATCTTCCTTCTGTAATCCCGCAATGTGCCCGGGCCCACCATGGAGGAGCCCCAACAGGCGGATGCCTCCGCTGCGGGAGGACATATCGGGCACCAATCCCAGAGGGTTGTCGCCGAACGCCGCTGTCAGCGACGCCATGGCGTATGTATAGGCGACCCGCAACGTTTCGCGCCGCGCATCTTCTAGCAGTTGATCCGGCCAGGCTTGAGTGCCGCTGGGTGCCGGAACTTGGACTCGTGCCGATGTCGTCTGCCGGAAGAGCAACAGTCCCGTTTCCACTTCCGCAAGGCGGATTTCGACTACATGCGCCACTTCACCTCCACTCTGTGCGATGGGTTGCAGCCGATCGGCCGATGGTTGCTCAATACGCACAATGAACAATGTGTCCGCTCCTTTCCACCCGCCAAGTCGAGCCATGGTGTCATCACGCATTTTCCCTGTGTGCTGTAAGACCAGCTCCTGTGTAACGGGTTCTAATCCGTCGCGTTCCACAATCGCCATGGTGGGATGGAATGTGCGGAGGTAGGCGAGGGTGAGATCCAGACCGGATGAGACAAAGGACGCCGTGGGGCCCTGAGGCTGGATGACGGCGAGCCTTTGGGGAAACGAAGTGATCGTTTGGGGCATGATCACAGGAGTGACGAAAGCCGAGGGCGACGGCATGACCGGGGCTGGCGGTGTTTCAGCAGGGGACGTTGCCAACAGGATGTTTTCACCCGAGAGGACTTTGAACCGTGTGAGTCGGTCATTGGCGTCATAATGGACCTCCAGGGAGGTGTCGGGAGGACGAATGTGTTGTTCTAGGTAGATGCCAAATGGCTCCCATATGCCGAACGTGAACGCATCCACAGTGAGATGGATTCCCGCGCGGAGCATCTTGAGTTTCTTGGAGTAGCCTTCTGAAAATTGGAACACATCGATATTGGCTCCCTGCACTTCCTCTGTTTTAGTCGGCGCGCCCAATTCCTTGATGACGATCGAGCGGGGGGTTCCGGGCTCCAGGACAGTCAGGTTTTTCTTTTCTGGCTGCTGAGCGCCAGGACGACGGAACAGCCAGAGAGGGCGAGCAAGAGACAAACGAGGGAGCACCAACACAATAGAGAGACTGTTCGAATGATCGGAAGGTCTCCGTACTCTCTTGCAGATTGGACTGCCGTCACAGTAGGCAAATTAGATCTGTTCCACTTCCGCAATGATGGTGTGCAACCCGCTCGCACCGGCCGGTTGGGGCCGCACGATCTCGGCGATTTGCAGCTGCCCCTTTGTATCCGTGGCCCGAACGACGGTTTGGAATTTTCCCTGCTTCGGCGGCTTCCAACTGTAGTTCCAGATGACCCAGGAGTAGGGCGACATCGGTGTTTCGATCTCGCATTCGTTCCAGGTGCGGCCGGCGTCGAAACTGAGTTCCACTTTGCTGATGCTGTTCGGTCCGCCGAAGGCGATGCCTCTGAACTTCTGTTCCGATCCGCGAAGCGTTTGATAATGGCCCGGTGAATCGATGCGTGAAAAAATCTTGATCGTGCCGTCGTCGGTCCAGCCTTTGCGCTGCCAGTAGCCGAGATAATCGCCGGGATAGACTTCGATCTCCGTGATCCATTTCACGTTCTTGATGCCGTAGAGGCCCGGCACGATCAGACGAATGGGAAACCCGTGCTCTTTCGGCAGCTTTTCGCCGTTCATCAGAAAGGCGAGCATGACATCGTCTTGCATGGCCCGCTTGAACGGGATGCTGTCGTCGTAGCCGTCGATGCCGCGAAAAATGACATCGCGCGCGCTCTCGTCATCGGCGCCGGCCTCGATGAGCAGCTTCTTCAGTGAGATGCCGCGCCACGTGGCGTTGCCCATGCTGTCGCCGCCTGGCAGCGTATCGATGCACATCAGCGTGGAGACTTGATCATAAGAGTCACGATTCAGAATATCGCGCCAGCCCAGCGAGAGCGGCGTTTTCACGACGCCTTTGATCTGCACTTTCCACTGTTCGATATTGATATCGCGCGACATGGATACGGCGCTATCGGCGTAATTCACGACGTAAAATTTAGAATTGGGCGTGAAATACGTGGTGTCGCGCGGTGGAACGGCAAACATGCGGCCGAAGACGCTGCCGATTGCATCGCAGCCGCCGGTCATGCCGGCAAGTGCACCGAGGCTGACGGCCTTGAGAATCGTGCGACGCCGCATGGAGAGCAGGGTTTCGTGCCACGACATAGTGGTAAATTATACACGGAAATGACGCTTGACTCTCGCAAAATTCCCTGGTACATTCCGCCTCGTTGATTCGTGCTTGTGTTCCTGCCTGTTGACCGCGCCTGACGGCGAGTCACGGTGCGGCTCTGGGGAAACTACCCAAATTTTTTTGAGTGGGTCCCTTGACACGTGTCTGCGCACGTTGTATAGTGCGCGGCTCGCGTGAAGAAGCGCGATCGTTCTTTGACAACTGAATAGAGGACGTTGAGTAAGGTTGTAAGGTGTATTGAAGTGGTGGCCCTTGGTCCAAATTCTAAGAACACCTATATGAGAGTTTGATCCTGGCTCAGAACGAACGCTGGCGGCGCGCCTAATACATGCAA
>CAZOUA010000041.1:0-24565 GCA_964582865.1 uncultured Nitrospira sp.
GGGTACGTCACCTCCGGAGCGATGATTCCAGACCAGCCCATCACCGAGGGTATCGTCCTGGTTCGGATCATCGAAGGAAAGTTGTCGGAGGTCACCGTCGAAGGCGCACGTTGGTTGTGGCCATCTTATTACAGACGCCGGATTGCCTTGAGCGCCGGACCGCCGGTCAACATCTTTACGCTTCAAGAACGGTTGCAAATCCTTCAGCAGGATCCGCCGGTTCAGCGGATCAACGCAGAGCTTCGGCGCGGCGTGGCGTCCGGCGAAAGCGAACTGAACGTGCGCGTGTCGGAGTACCGGCCGTTCAAGGCCTGGCTGGATTTCAACAACTATCAGCCTCCGTCGGTCCGCGCCGAACGGGGATTGGCGACGATCGCGCACGACAGTCTGACCGGGAACGGCGACAAGTTTCAATTTACCTACGGGCAGTCGATTCCCATGAACAATACGACAGGTGTGTTGCCGTTGATTCAAACGTCGTACATCCTGCCGTTCACGCCCTGGGATACCAGTCTGATGCTTGGGTATCGTCACACCGATTTCGAAGTGGTCTCCGATCCGTTCAAGTCGCTGGATATCAAAGGACACATCCAGATCTTCACGTTGGGATTGCAACAACCCGTATTTCGAAACCTCAACCATCAGGTGACGCTCAGCGTTCAGGGCGAGTATCTCTCCAACCAGAACAGCCTGCTGGGCCAGCCGTTCAATTTCTTCGCGGGCTATCAGAACGGGAATGCCAACGTGGCGGCGCTGCGGTTCCTCCAGGAATGGACGTACAAGACGCAGGATACCTCCATGGGGGTCCGGTCACGTTTCACGGTCGGATTGGACGTCCTGGATGCAACGATCAATTCCGGGCCGGTCGCGGACAGTCAGTACTTTTCCTGGCTGGGCCAGTTCCAGGGACTGCGCCGGTTCGAGGAATATGCGGGCACCCAGTTACTTGGTCGTATCGACCTGCAATTGGCCAATGATCGCCTGTTTCCGCTCGAACAGGTTCCCGTGGGCGGGCGGTACAGCGTGCGGGGCTATCGGGAAATCAGTTTGCTCCGGGATAACGCGTTTCTGTTTTCGCTGGAGCCGCGGCTGCCGATTTCCCGATGGCTGTTCGGGCAACGGGAGGATCTGCTTCAACTTGCGCCGTTCTTCGATTACTCGAGAGCCTGGGCGGCGAAGGGGTCCACACAGGACCCTGAGGATCTGATGAGTGTGGGCGCCGGGCTGCGGACCGCCTTCCTTCCGAACAATCAAGGATACTTCGAGATCTATTGGGGGTATCGGCTCAGAAATACAGGTACGAATGACCCGCCGTATACCACGAACGGCAATCTGCAGGACCATGGGCTGCATATGCAGCTGGTCCTGCAGCTGTTCTAGTTCGTGAGGAGGTCGCCATGAATCATCGTCAAACGCCTCAATCAATGTGTGCGCGGAATCTTGGCCGGCTACGGATCTGCGTGCACGTCACCCTGTTGTGCATCGCGATCTTCGCCGCATGGCAACCGGGGCTTTCTTCCGCCCCCGCACTCTCTCAGCCGACGGATGCGGCACTTCCTATGACGGTTCCGTCACTTCTGCAACAGGGGCACGAGGCGTTCAGCCGCGGCGCATTCGAACAGGCGGCCGATGCGTGGAAGCAGGCCGTCCAGCTGTCCCACGATGCAGGACGTGTTGCGGAGGAAAGCGATGCCCGCGTGGCTCTCGCGCGCGCCTACCTGGCGCTCGGATTTCAGATTCGCGCTGCGCAGAACCTCGATCTGGCCGTGGCCCTTGCCCAGGCGAAGAAAGATGGAGCCCGCCAGGCGGCGGCCATGGATCTGCTCGGCCAGGCCTATCTTGCGGGGGGACAGCCGGCGGCTGCCGTCGAGACGCTTCAGGAGGCGAGCCGTTTGGCGATGGAAGCGGGCGATCAGATTCGCACGGCGATGATCCTCAATACCTTGGGGTCCGTGCAAAGCGCGTTGAAACAGGACAAGGAAGCATTTGCCTCATATGTGGAGGCCCGTCGCCTGGCGGAAGCCGCGCAGAACGAGGTGCTCATGGCCACGGCGACGATCAACGGCGGCAAGGTGGCCGTGAAGATGGGGCAATGGCAGGACGCTCAAGAGCTGTTCGATGACGGGCTTGCGCAGGTCAATCGTCTGTCCGATTCGCACGACAAAGCCTACGATCTGATTTCGATCGGACTCGGCTACGAAAGTCTGCGGGCCCAGATTCCGGATGCCGGCGGACGACTGCATCTGCGCGCGGCTGAGGTGCTCGAGGAAGCCGGAGAGATCGCCAAATCGATGGGCGATGCCCGTGCGGCGTCCTATGCCTTTGGCCATCGCGGCTCTCTCTATGAACAGGAACGGCGCCACGACGAAACGCTGCTCCTGACCAGACTGGCCATCGGCTATGCCCAACAGGTCCATGCGCCGGAGCTGCTCTATCAGTGGGAATGGCAGCTGGGCCGCGTATTGAGGGCCCAGAATCGGATCGATCCAGCGATCGCGGCCTATCAACGCGCAGCGGATCTGGTGCAGACGTTGCGGCCAGAAATGGCGGCCGGCGCCGCCACCGCCGCTTCGTCGTTCAGAGAATCCAGCGGGCGGCTCTATTTTGAGCTGGCGGACTTACTTCTGCGACGGTCGGGCGCCACGGCGACGAATGAAGAGGCTCAACCCTACCTGACGAAGGCGCGCGAGGCGATCGAACTGTTCAAGACGGCCGAGCTCCGCGACTATTTCAGCGACGAGTGCGTGGATGCGTTTCAGACCAGCCCGACGAAGCTTGAGGATGTCTCGCGTCAGGCTGCCATCATCTATCCGATCATCCTGCCGGACCGGACTGAGTTGTTAGTCAGCCTGCCGGACGGGATGCATCGTGTCACGGTGGCGATTAAGCAGGAGGAACTCAAGGAAGAAACCCGGGCCTTCCGCCGGCTGCTGCAAAAAGAGACGACCAAGGAATACCTGCGCCGGGCCCAGCGTCTTTATGATCTCTTGCTGCGGCCGCTTGAACCGGAGTTCGCGAAATTCGATATCGACACGCTGGTGATCGTGCCGGACGGCCCGCTGCGGATGATTCCCTTCTCGGCCCTGCATGACGGAAAACAATACGTCATCGCGAAATATGCCGTGGCGACGACGCCGGGCCTGAATCTGACCGACCCCAAGCCGCTGGCGCGTGACCACATTGAGGTTCTGTCCGCAGGCCTGTCGGACGCCGTGCAAGGGTTTCCTGCATTGCCGAACACCGCCGAGGAGCTGGATGCGATCGGGCGTCTCTACAACACGCATCGCCTGTTCAACAAGGACTTCCGCGTGCCCTTGCTGGAGCAGGAGATGAAAGAGACCCCGTTTACGATCAT
Source organism: uncultured Nitrospira sp. (assembly GCA_964582865.1). Lineage (GTDB taxonomy): Bacteria > Nitrospirota > Nitrospiria > Nitrospirales > Nitrospiraceae > Nitrospira_C. The sequence goes on from CAZOUA010000041.1 coordinate 3,356, forward strand.
GCATATCGCATCGCACGGGAAGTTCGAGCGAGAGGTGAAAAATAGTTTTGTGCTGACATTCGACGACAAGATGACGATGGATCGCTTGAGTCAGGTCGTGGGACATTTCAAGCTCAGGGGCCAGCCGCTCGAGTTATTGAGCCTGAGCGCGTGCCAGACTGCGGCAGGCGACGACCGGGCCGCGCTCGGACTGGCTGGCATTGCGATCAAAGCCGGCGCCCGCAGTGCTCTCGCCACTCTGTGGTTTGTGAATGACGAAGCCTCATCGGCATTGGTCGTGGAGTTCTACCGTCAACTCAAGAATCCCGCGATGTCAAAAGCGATGGCCCTGCGACAGGCACAGTTGAAGGTGTTGGAGAATCCGGAGTACCAGCATCCGATTTTCTGGGCGCCATTTCTGCTGTTGAACAACTGGTTGTAGCCCGGATGCACGAAGAACCTGTCGTGACCATGGCGCGGGACAGGTATGAGGGACCCGCATGGCAGGCAACAGGCTGATACGGAGCGTCCTGCAGATCGTTCGCTCACCGTTCGTTGTGAGCATCGCGACCGGTATCCTCTGCGCGTTTGTCATGCTGGGCGTGCGCAGCACCGGCCTTCTCCAACAGCTCGAACTCAATCTGTACGACTGGCTTCTCCGCTCTCGTCCCGTCATCGGCGCGCCCGATTCGCGGATCACCTTCATCACGATTACCGAAGAGGATATCCGTCAGCAGGGCCGGTGGCCGATCACGGACGAAACGCTGGCGCTTGCGCTCGGCCGGCTCCTTGCAGAACGGCCCCGCGCCATCGGGGTCGATCTATACCGCGACATTGAAGTTCCTCCCGGACATCAGGAGCTCACGGCTCTTCTCACGCAACAGCCCCGGATTGTCATGCTGACTCAACTCGGGGGCGGAACAGTGGTGCGTATTCCTCCTCCTCCGGTGCTGGAGGGGAGTGAGCAAGTGGGATTCAACGACATCCTCATCGATGCCGACGGGCTCATACGCCGGGCGTTGCTGTTTCAGGACGACGGCGATCAGGTGGCCTATGCGTTTCCGCTCAGGCTGGCTCTGCTCTATCTGGCCGCCGACGGGATTGCCCCATCGCCGGATCCGGCAGTTCCCGAGTGGCTTCGCTTGGGACCGACGACGCTCAGGCCGTTTACGCCTTCCGACGGCGGGTATGTGGATGCGGATGCAGCCGGGTATCAGATCCTGCTGGATTTCGGCGGAGCAGCGGCGCCGCTTCGCGCCTTTACTCTCGGTGATCTGCTTGCCGGGCGTGTGGAACCACAACATATCACTGATCACATCGTATTGATCGGCGTGACGGCCGAAAGCGTGCCGGATGTATTTCACATCCCGGTATCATTCGCTTGGCGGGGTGGAGACCAGTTTCCGGGAGTGTTCCTGCACGGGATCATCATCGAGCAGCTGCTTGCCGCTGCCCTCGATGGCCGCGTACCGATCCATGTCCTGAACGAAACCGCAGAGACGGCCTGGATCCTGTTCTGGGGACTGCTCGGCGGAGCACTCGGCATCTTTGCCCGATCTCCCTGGCGCTTCTTCTTCATTGCAATCGGGGGGCTTCTCCTGTTGACCGCGATCGTTATTATGGCGTTTTGGTCCGGGTGGTGGGTTCCCGAAGTGTCGGCTGCCCTCACCTGGTTCCTCACGACATCGGTCGCCGTCGCTTCAACTCTGGGTCAAGAACGAAAAGAACGGGCGATGTTGATGCAACTGTTTTCCCGGCACGTCTCGCGGGAGGTAGCTCAGACGATCTGGCAGGAGAGAGAGCAGTTGCTCGACGGCGGGCGTCCGCGGCCGCAGGAACTGACGGCCACCGTGTTGTTTCTCGACTTCAAAGGCTACACGTCGGCGTCGGAGAAGATGAGTCCGCAGGCCCTGATGGCCTGGGTCAACTCCTACCTGGACGCCATGACGCAAGTGATCATGGAGCACAACGGGGTGATCGACGACTACGCGGGCGATTCCATCAAGGCGAATTTCGGTGTGCCGTTGCGGCGCGAGTCCAAGGAGGACATGGCCAAGGACGCCGTCAACGCCGTGACCTGCGCGCTGGCAATGGAGCAGGAGATGCACCGGATGAACGAGCGCCACGAGGCCCAGGGGCTCTCCACCGTCGGTATGAGGATCGGCATCCATACCGGGCCGGTCCTGGCCGGCTGCGTGGGGAGCGCGCAGCGCATGAAGTACACGACGGTCGGAGACACGGTGAACGCTGCCGCGCGTTTGGAAAGTCTGGACCGGGAATTCGTCGCGGAAACAGCAGGCCGGCGCCCCTGCCGCATCCTGATCAGCGAAGCGACGGCCAATCTGCTCGGTGACCGGTTTCAGTTAGAGCGGATCGGGGAAGTCAGTTTGAAGGGGAAGACGCAGGCGATGGTGGCGTACCGCGTCGTAGGGCTCGCCGCCGGTGAAAGCACGGCCCGATAACCGTTGCGGGGCTATCGGGCCGGGTACTGAATCGGCTGCTACTTGGCGCGGGCCTTCAAATCGTTAGCGGCCACTTCCGTCAGACCAGCCTGTTCGAGCAGATCGGCACGCATCTTCCGTAGCGATGCGTCGGCCGGGTTGGACTGAATCTGATCTGAGAGCGCCATCACTGCGTCATACCAGATGCCCGCTTCGGCGTAGCGTTTCGCTGCGTCCGCATCGCGGAGGTTGGCGGCCAGCGGTTGCTCCATCTTGTCCCGATCGATCCGTTCGATCGCGCCTTTTGCCACGATATTGGCGGAGCGCTCTTCGGCGTCCACAATCAAGGCCACGGACCAGTTATATCGCTCTCCGGGCGATAATTTCACTTTGTAGTCGGACAGCTTGATCTGGTGAATGCCCGGCTGAATCGGACTTGATAGTTTCGTTTCCACCGCGGGGGCCTCGGCATTTTCGCCGATTAAGGTGAATTCGAATGCCTGGTCCTGCTTGGTTGGCGTGAACCAATACAGATCCGGTTGCTCACTCACGGTCAACCCGACATGCTCAGGAGCCAACAGGCTGATCACCGGCACGCTCTGATTCATACCGCGCGTTCCTCCCCCTCTCCGGATCCCCGACGCGGGCGCGCCCTTGCGGGGCGGCTGATACGCGATGGTTTTCATCGACGAGCCCGCCGTGTCCTTGGCATCAGCTACGAGCATGGATTTTGTGGAGGATGGTTCCTCCGCGAAGCCGGCAAGTGGGGACCCGAGAAGAAGGCCCGCTGCCACAGCCAACAGTATGGGTGTGCGTCGCATCATAGAGAATCCTCCTGTGTGATCAACGATTCAGTGGCTCTCAGCGGGCAGGAATCGGCTCTGAGTTCTGCCCGTCACATGTTCCATGCAACATGCAGACCGATAGACGGCGTCAACGGGTGCGCGACCGCCGATGCGTAAAATGCTAAGCCCAACCTTCATTTACCGTCCCGATAGAATAACGACCGAAATATATCCCGCTTCCGGACTCAGAATTTGTCTGTACGGAAAGCGATTCAGTAAGAATCAGTTTGGATTCAAATTCTGCTGGCGCCGTCGTCACTTAGCTTTTCAGAAAATCGACTAGTCGCACATAATTCGAAGTAAAAATGTGCTTCTTGCAGCGATGAATCAATCCCCTCAATCGAGGGGATACCTACCTGTGGGGATTGTGGGTCTCGCAGCTTTCATGTAGAGGAGGCATCATGCTGGACGATATAGCCGCACTAAGAGATGCATGCTCTGTCCTCTTTCTCGCCGCAGTCGCGGGCGGCTGCGGCGAGCCGGTGTTTGAAAATGCCGGCAGCCCCAAAAGCCTGCTTGAGGATCGGGAGGCCTGTGCGATGGAAATCGATCAGAGCCATACGGCGTTGGCCTATCGGGAAAATCCTGCGGCGCATCCGGAGTATATGAGCCAGGTGTTCGAAGAGACGAACCGTTGCATCGAACGCAAGGGCTGGAAGTCGGTGCGGTCGCCGCAGGAGCTGGAGCAGGTACGTCACGCGATCACATCCGAAGCGGCCCGGCCAGCTCCGCCTGCAGCACTTTCAGATTCCAAGGCCACAGAAGCGCTTGTTCGCAGCGTGGAGGATAGACTGGCACGTGCTTCAAGCATGCGACAGAGTGCGGTGACAAAAGAGTGAGCCTGCTTGGGCACCAACTCCATCGTGATGGCGTGTCTGCGACAGGAGCTGTCTCATGGCGATCATCAGCCGTCTCGTCGCAGATGGACCGTTCGACTCCGTCTCCGTCGGCGATGCGGCGCCGGCCTCGACCTGCCATCCGGTAGTTCCAATTACCATCGTGATCGTCGGAGGCGGGTTCGCCGGGATTGAGACCGCGATCCGGCTTGGCCGGATGCTCAAAGGGGATCGTGCGGTCAAGGTGGTCCTGGTCAGCAGCGAAAACTACTTCCTCTTCCAGCCGCTTCTGCCCGAGGTCGTAGCCTGCAGCATTGAACCCAGCCACATCCTCAATCCCATCCGGCACCTCTGCCGGGACATCCAGTACCGATGGGGGACTGTCGAGACCATTAATCTCCAGGCGCGACAATTGACTCTCCTGGGCACAGATACGACGCACCCGCAGCTCCTCTCCTACGATCATCTCGTGCTGTGTCTGGGGCAGGTCATCGGATCGTCCACCGTGCCCGGGATGAATGAGCATGCGTTGTCATTGAAGACGCTGGGTGATGCGTTTCAGCTTCGCAATCATATCTTGAGCCGGCTGGAGGAAGCGGAGATCACGGAGGATGAATCAGCCCGGCGCAAGCTGCTCACCTTTGTCACCATCGGCGGCGGCTTCAGCGGGGTCGAGACCGCGGCGGCGATCAACGATCTCGTCAAGGACGTGGCCGCGTTTTATCCCGGAACACAATCGACAGGCTATCGATCGATCCTGATCCATGCGGGGGAGCGGATCCTCGGAGAGCTGGATGCTGATCTGGCCGAGTTCGCCCAGAAAAAACTTGAAGCACGAGGCGTGGAGGTGCGTCTCAAGACTCGCGTGCACGAGGTCACCCGCGACAGGGTCATGCTTGGGGACGGGCAGGCGATTTCGACAGGTTCTGTGATTTCGACCGTGGGCAACGTGCCGCATCCTCTGGTGGGCAAACTCGGCCTTCCGCAAGAACGGGGACGGATCCTCGTGGACGAGTGTCTCCGGGTACGAGGCTTCTGCAATCTCTGGGCGCTCGGCGACGCGGCATTGGTGCCGGACGTCCAAAAGGGCGGGATGTGTCCTCCGACCGCCCAATATGCCGTGCGCCAGGGCAAACAGTGCGCGCGCAATGTGCTCGCCGTGATTCAAGGCCGCGCGGCCGCACCGTTTCGCTATAAAGGCCGCGGGCAGCTGGCGGTGGTGGGGAAACATTGCGGGATCGCGCAAATCGGGCGGTGGAAATTGTCCGGCTTGGCGGCCTGGCTTTTGTGGCGCACCGTCTACTTCATGAAACTGCCCGGCTTGCGATGCCGGGCGCGGGTTGCCATGGACTGGATGCTCGATTTTTTGTTTCCGCGCGACATCACCAAAGTGGAAGTGCACCGGACCGACGTGCTGCAGCGGGCCCATTTTGCTCAGGGGGAAATCATCATCCGGCAGGGCGATGCTGCCGATGGGTTTTATCTCATCGAGTCGGGGCGGGTGGAAATCGTCAAGGAAGCGCCGGGAAAGACTCCTGAGTGTCTGCGCGTCTGCTCGTCCGGCGACACCTTCGGCGAAGTCGGGATTCTTCGGAACGCCCCCCGCACGGCAACGGTGCGTTGCCTGACCGCCGTAGATGTGCTGAAGTTCAGCAGACAGAATTTTCTGAGCATGTTCGGCGGCTACAAGGCCTTCCGCAGTCAGATTCAAGAGATGATGCAGAAATATACGGCAAACTAGGAAGCGCGCCCATACAGCCGTGCATCCGGTTCAGGATGCATCCTGTTTCTACTCGTCTGGCTGGTGATCGGCGGCGGGAGATGAACTCTTCGGGGGCCGGCCCGGAATCTGTTTCTGGCGCAAAAGTTTGGTGAAGTAGGTGCGTTGCAGGCCGAGATCTTCCGCCGCTCTCGTCTGATTCCAGTCGTTTCGCTTCAAGGCCTCCTCAAGCAGCCAGCAACTGTAAGCCTCCATATTCTCATGATAGAGATGGGAAGAGAGCGCGGGACCCTGCCGGTCTCCTGCGTGTACGGAGGGTAAGGCGGACGGTTCCGTCGCCAAATAGAGATGGGCCGGCTCGATGGTGGTGCCGGGCGTGAGAATAAAGGCGCGCGTCAGCACGTTTTCCAGCTCACGGATGTTGCCCGGCCACCGGTACGTCGTGAGCATCCGCATGGCCGCTTCGCTGAGTGAGCAGCGTTTGTGCAGGCCGATTTTCCCCGTGCGGCTGAGGAAGTAATCGGCCAGGGCGGGGACGTCGTCCAACCGGTCCCGCAGCGGCGGCAAGGTGACTGAGATGACCTCCAGCCGATAGAAGAGATCCTCGCGGAATGTGCCCTGGCGAATGGCGTGTTTGAGGTCTTTGTTCGTCGCAGCGATGAACCGGACGTCGGTATGGACCGCCTGTGTGCCGCCCACCCGGTAGAAAGTTTGATCCTGGAGCAGGCGGAGGAGATGGCTCTGCAGGGTGAGCGGCATGTCGCCGATTTCGTCGAGAAACACCGTGCCGCCTTCGGCGATTTCGATTTTGCCCGCTTCGCGTTTCACCGCGCCGGTGAACGATCCTTTCTCGTGGCCGAAGAGTTCGTTTTCAAGGAGATCTTTCGGGATCGCCGCGCAGTTCACGGCCACGAACGGTTTGGATTGGCGTGGGCTCCAATGATGGACGGCGCGGGCCACCACTTCCTTCCCGGTTCCCGTTTCGCCCAAGATCAAGACGGTGACGTTCGAGGGGGCTGCGTGTTTGGCCAGGGCGAGCTGGGCGACGAACTTGGCGTTGTTCCCGACGATCGGGCCGTATCGCGCGTCGACTTCTTGTCGGAGCACGTCGACTTGCCGGCGCAGCGCAATGGCAGCCAGGGCCTTATTGATGACGACGGTGATGTGATCGCCGGTAAACGGCTTGGTGATGAAGTCCATTGCGCCGAGTTGCATGGCTTTCACGGCGAGCTCGATCGTGCCGAACGCCGTGAGCATGATGATCGGCGGCATGACCGGCCCGGCGATGACGCCCGCATGTCTGTCGCCCGCCCCGTCCTGACGGGAGAGATCGTGCATTTGCTGCAGGATCTCCAGTCCGGAAAAAATCGGAAGCTGGATGTCCAGAAGCACCAGATCCGGCTGCTCCTGCTGAATCAGGCGCAATCCCTCCTTGCCGTTGTCTGCGGTAAGCGGTTCATGGCCCATCCACGTCACACGATTCTCAAGGGCCAGCACGATGTCGGGATCATCGTCGACAATGAGTATGCGTGCGCGCATCGTGAATGTCCTTTCCTAGGGGCGGCAGGAAAAGTCTAGACCAATCGGCCGGGAAAATATATGTCCGGGCTGCCTCATCCGTTTCTCAACCCGTCTTCGTCGTTGAGGGCGGTTCGACGATCTGAGGGGACGTTTGGCCGGCCTCTCCCTCTGCGGCGGCGCAGGGCAGGGTAAAGAAGAAACGCGTACCGGCTCCCACGGTGCTCTCGACCCAAATTCGTCCCTGGTGCATCGCCACGAAACTCTTGGTGATAAAAAGACCGAGCTGAGCGCCTTGAGCGCCGGGCATGGCCGACGGCACTTTCGAGAATTCGTTGAAGACCGCCTCAAGATGCTCCGGGGGAATCCCGCAACCGGTGTCCGCCACACAGACTTGAACCATTTTTTCAGGAATCGGCTCGAAGGATACGGAAATTCTTCCGCCTGGCGGGGTAAACTTCACCGCGTTTCCAACAAGATTCCAGAGAATCTGTTCGAGCTTATCGCGGTCTCCGTGAATCATGGACAGCTGCTCGGGCAGCTCGATGTCGATCGACACGTTCTTTTCGCGGGCAACGGTGCGCAAGCTCTCCACGACCAGGCTGCTGATCTGTCCGATGCACAACGGCTCGAGCCGGAGCATCTCCCGCTTCATGTCCAATCGCGACCAGTCCAGCAGTTGGTTGATGATCCTGGTCAGGCGATTGAGGTTGTGTCCGATTCTGTTGAGGTAGGTCGTTTGCCGTTCCGTCAACGCGCCGGCGACGCCATCGAGCATATTATCGGCAAAGCTGCGAATCGCCGTCATGGGGGTGCGCAGCTCATGGGAGGCCACGGAGACGAACATCGTCCGCCTCCGGTCGTGTTCCTGCAACTGTTCGTTGGCAACCGAGAGTTCGTGTGTGCGCTCTTGAATGCGGTACTCCAGCGTTTGCGTCAGCTGTGTCAGATCGGCATAGGTTTTGGCGTTGTCAATCGCCGTGGCGACATGGCTCGCAATCGTGAGAAGAATGTTCAGATCCTCTTCCGAGCAGGGTTGCGCACCGCGGTCGCCGCCCAGGAAGCCCAGCGTCCGATTGTGGCTTTGCAACGGGACGAGGGCAAAGGACGTCACGCCGACACGCCGCGCAAGCTCGAGAATGGCCGGATGCATGAGACCGGCGACGGCATTGATGTCGGGGATGAGCTGGGGGGTGGCATGCAGGAGGAGTTGGGCCATCAGCGTCCCGTCATCCCTGATCGGAATCGTGAGGTGCCGGGCCGCGTCGGCGATGTCTTCCGATACGCCGGCGATTTGCGCGACATAGGCGACTTCCCGATCCTCATCCCGCAGCATCAGCACCATGCGCGTGAGTCCCAGATTGGCCATCAGCAGCTGGAGCACCGTGTCCATGAGCGTGTTGAGATCCAGGGTGCTGGTGATGGCGGCGCTGGTCTGATGCACGGTTTTCAATTGGCTGAATTGCCGCTGAATCGTGTCCATGTTCGTGGTAATGGCGAGGTTCCGTTCGTCGAGGGAGCGGGTCATGACGTTGAACATCTGAGTCAGCTGTCCGACTTCGTCGTTCATGAGTGAAGGAAGCGGTTGAGCCGGTTTGCCTTCGGCAACCTGCCGGGCAAGCGAAGCGAGATTGCGCAACGGGATGGTGATTCGAGCCGCAAGGAGATGTGCGCCGAGAATGCCTGCCGCAATGATGACCACAGTGAGAAGAATGACGTTGGTCACCATGATCATCAGCTCACGATTCAGGCTTGCGTCACTCAGCCCGATCTGGACCAGGCCGGATACGCGGGGGCCTTCGCTCAAAGGGGAAGGCGTACTGCGTTCCTCCATCGTCAGTGTGAACGAATCGAGGGAACCGGATGGTGGTGCCGTGCGAACCACGGGCATCGAAAAGTCGAACACCCGTTCCTCCCAGGCAAACCTGGTGCTGATCACGTTCACGATGGACAGAGGTGTCATCTGAGGAACGGATACAGGTGAGTTGAGCAGCCGGCGGGCAATGCTGTCGTCGGGGTAGAGAGGATATTCCGGAGACCGCGACAGACTGCCGGAGGACAGGCGCCCTCCCTTGGTGCGTTTGGTGAGGGCTGTTCCGTCCGGACCCGTGACGACGACATACACGACATCCTGGACGGCCATGAGGCCGTTGACGAATTCCTGGAGCGTGACGCGGTCTTGCGCGATGAGACCTGCGTACCGGAAGTGTTCGTTGTTGACGACGTTGGTGAGGAGGATCGTGCCGAGCTGCTGGAGGTTGTCGGTCATCGCCGCCCGTCTGTTCTCGATCAGGTACCAGCTGAGGGCCGAGCAGGACAGGATCAGGATGAGACTGAAGAACAGGACGAACTTGGTGCGGAAGCTCACGAATGGAGGGGCCTTGGGGGCCACGGGGGAATCGAGTTCCTGTGAAAAATCCGGGGTTGTCATAACAGCATCAGTACGTTTCGTCGATCAGGTGATTGACGTCTTTGGAAAATTCAATGCCCAGGAACCGCGCGGTTTTGAGGTTGACGGTAATAGTAATCCGTTCGACCGGCACCGGCTTCGAGGGCAGCTTCTTGTCGCCATCCAGGATACGCTTTGCCAGCAGTCCTGTCTCGCGTCCGACTTCCCCATAGGCGACCGACAGGCTGAGCAGGGCCCCCAGGCGCGTGAATTCAGGAGAAAATCCGATCACGGGAATGCGGCGCGCCAGTGAGGATTCGAGAATAAAACCGATCGATTCGTTCGTGAGCACGGTCGAATCCGGGAGGAGCCAGAGTGCTTCGGCAGAGGACATGAGCGCACGCAGTTGTTGAGGAACCTCTTTCTCGCTCTCCACGGGGAAGTCTTGCAGCTGGATCCCTTGGGCAGAAGCATGCGCGGCGGCGTCTTTGAGCTTGCCGGTATTATTCCTGGGATTGGAGAGAATGCCCAGCTGCCGCAGATTCGGGAGGAACGTGCGGAGGATTTTGAACTGACGTTCAGCCGGAATTTCCAGGAGCGTACCTGTCATATTGGAACCGTTGAGATTGTGCTTCGAGGGGTCCAGGATCATCATGTAGACAATGGGGATGTCCACAATCTCGAGTTTGGCGGCCAGCGCGGCTTTGAGGCCGACCGCCAGGACCAGCGACGTGTCAGATGCGCGAATCTTCCGCGCGTGTGTCCTGCCCCGCTCGAGGTCTCCCTGCAGATCATATTCCGTATAAATGGCTCCGGACGGCGCCGTGGCTTTGAACCCATCGATGGCTTGTTCGTATGCGTTGATGCCGGAGGACTTGAGAATAGCAATATCCAGAGCCAGGGCGTCGGAGCCGCATAACACGAGCAGACCGGTCAGGAGCGCGAGCCCCGCATGACATCCGGGAATCCGGCGGCCTCCTATGCGGAAGCCTCCGGCTATGCAAGTCATCAGGCGCATAGAAAATCGACGATGAGTCTCCGCTCCTCCTGCATCATGTCTGTCCCGTCCTGTTGGGCCGAACGTTGCCGAGGGCGGTGGCGCTGCGAACCATGCCCAGCATATGAACGGCATTGCCGTCGCGGTCACGAATGATCTGGCCGCTCCAGACAAACCAGCGGATTGATCCATCCCGGCTCATCACGCGATGTTCGAACAGGACGTCTGCGCCGGCTTGTGTGACGGCCTGCTCCATGGCCTGCGCCATCGCCTGCCGATCGTCCGGGTGCACCAGGGCGAGCCATTCCTCCAGTGAGCGCGGGTGTGAGCCGTCCGACAGGCCGAGCAAGCTGTCCACTTGCCGGGACCAGCAGAAGCGGCCGGTCCGGCAGTCCCAATCCCAGCCGCCGACTTCCGTAGAGGTCAGGGCAAGCCGGAGTTGTTGTTCATGTGTGCGGAGCGCGGCTTCAATCTGTTTGCGCTCGCTAATATCGGTCGAAATGCCGCATGTGGCGTAGGGCTCGCCGGCCTGATCGCGGAGGGGCAGCTTAATCGACAGGTAGGTATGCAGCAGCCCGTCCGCATGGGGGGCGAATTCTTCATATTCAATCGTGCTGTTCCGCGTCAGCACCTCGATGTCATTGGCGCGGAATCCATCGGCAATATCGGGGGGGAAGATCTCATGGTTCGTGCGCCCGATGATTTGGCTGGTCGTCAGCTTGAAAATCTCCTCGAACCGCCGGTTCACGAAGATGAAGCGGCCGTCGAGATCCTTCACGTAGATGACGGCGGTGGTGTTATCGGCCACTTCTTGAAGCAGCTGCTGGCTCCGGCGAATCGTTTCTTCCGTCCGCTTGCGGTCCATGATCGATTGGAGAGAACCCGCCATGCGGGTCATATGGCCGCCGGCATCCCAGATCGCTTGCCCGCGCGCGCGGAACCAATGGTATGCCCCCTGTTTCGTCAACAGGCGGTATTCCTCGTCGTAGGGAACACGGTGTTCGATATGCGCCGTCAAGGCGGCAAAGACGCGTGCGCGGTCATCGGGATGCAGCCGGGACGACCAGCTCTCCAGGATGTCGGGAAATTCTTCTTCGGTATAGCCGAGCATCTCGCGCACGCGCGAAGACCACCAGATCGGCGTGCGGGGAGAACTCCACGGCATACCGGGAAGGACGTGGCCGTCCCAGAACCCGTCGTTGGAACCCCGGATCACCAGTTCCAGACGTTCTTCGCTCGCGCGGAGCGCCGATTCAGCCTCGAGACGGTCCGTGATGTCGCGGAACACGATGACGGCGCCGACGATCCTGTCGGCTTCCCGAATGGGCGTGCTGATGTATTCGATCGGGAAACTCGTGCCGTCCTTTCGCCAAAACACCTCGTTGGTGACTCGATGTACGAGCCCGTCGTGAGTGGACGCGTAAATGGGACAATCGCTCGCAGGGTAGGCTGTGCCATCCGGCCTGGAATGGTGCAGGACCTCGTGCATGTGGCGGCCCAGGAGTTCCTCGACGTGATACCCGAGCATGCAGGCGGCGCTGGGATTGACGAACGTGGTATGCCCTTTCTCATCGAGGCCGTAAATGCCCTCGCCGGCCTGGGTCAGAATCAAGGTGTGCTGGCGCTGGAGTTGTTCGAGCGCCCGCGCCGCTTTGGTTCGCTCGGAAATGTCACGAATGATTCCGCTGTAGTAGTTGCCGGTTGCCGTGGACCAGGTGGCCAAAGACAGCTCGATCGGAAACTCCTCGCCGTTCTTGCGAAGGCCGTGCAACTCGACGGCCGATCCGATGATCTGGCTTGTACCGGTGGATTCGATGCGCGCCATGCCTTTCTCGTGGGCCTGGCGATAGCGAACCGGCATCAGAACCGTCAGGGGCTGTCCGATGATCTCTTCGGCGGCATAGCCGAAGAGCTGCGAAGCGGCCCGGTTCCATGACACGATGATGCTGTGCCCGTTCGCGACGACGATGGCATCGGAGGCCGATTCGACGAGCGATCGGAACCGGTGTTCGCTCTCGGTCAAGGATTGCTCCGCCCGCTCGGCCTTCACGGCGAGCTCTTTGACGCCGATGGCGCGGCGAAGCGTTTGTCTCAGTTCTTCTCTATTGTAGGGCTTCGTGAGGTACGCGAACGCGCCTTTGGCCAGCGATCCGACCGTGTGCTCCTCTGCGATATGCGCCGTGACGATAATGACGGGGAGGGAGGCATCCAGGCGCTGCACCTCTTTGAGGACATCCAGCCCGTTGCCATCCGGTAAGCCCAAGTCCAGCAAGATGGCGTTGAAGCGCTGCGCGCGGACCAGCGCAATGGCGCCGGCGCAGGTGCCCGCAATCGTGACGGCGTACCCGTCGTGATGCAGCAAATCTTCCAGCCCGATCACGATATCCGGGTTGTCTTCCACGATGAGGACTGAGTAAGGGCCGGCCGCCTTCACCATCATGACCTCAGTGAGCGGGAAGTGCTGTGGGGATCTCTCTCAAAATGCGGATACTGCATTATAGTCCTCCCGCAATGCAAAAAAACAAAAGAGTTGCCTAGATAGTTATTCCTATAATTAATGGAACCATTAAAACCGTATCGTCAGCCAACCCATCACCCGGTTACGGATCGTTTCGCTGAGCGGGTACTCCTGGTGCTTGTCGTTGAGCGTGTTAAACGAAGAAACAGCGACTTCCGCTTTGTCGTGCCAGAACCGGTAACCGGCGCGGATGTTCAAGAGATTGTAGGCGCCGACGTTCGGGTTCGGCAGCGTCACGAGGCCCGCTTGAGAAAACGTTGTGAACGATTGCCCCGGGGGATAGGTCGCCGACCCGTAGTAATGAAAAATCGCTTCAGCGTTGAAGCCGCTGTCCCATTCGCCGCGCAACCCGACATTGAATTTGTTGTGGGGCCCGGCCCGTTGAACGCGGCCGGTGAATGACTGATGAATCTCCTGGTACGAGTAGTTGGCAAAACCGGTTAGCCACTTGGCGGCGAGATATTCAACACCGGCCTCTCCTCCATAAATGTCAGCCGAGCCCATGTCGTTGGTATAGACCGCGAGCGTGGGAGATTGATTGCGCACGCTGATGAGGTCGGAGATGTGATTGTAGAAGGCGTCGGCGCGAATTCGGATCCGGTGGCGCCAGTACCAGCCTTGATAGCCCAAGTCATAGGAAATCATTTGCTCGGGCGAGAGGCCTTGGCCTCCCGCAATGGTTGTCGTGACCGGCGGCAGGGGCGGGTTCGTATTGACGAATGAATTAGCTTTCTTCTCGAGCATGGTCGGGGGCCGATAGGCCACTGAGCCGGACGCTCGAAACGTATGATCGCTTGATGGGGTGTAGAGGAAAGTCACGCGAGGGCTGACCGTCGGACTGATGAACGTGTCGAGGTCATATCGAACTCCTGCCATGACCGTAAACGGGGCGGCGGCCTTCCATTCGTTCTGCACGAAGAAGCCAAGGCGGTTTTCGGTCGTGTACTGCGTGATGTCGTTGCTCGAAAGCGTATTGAGCCGGTAGTTGACGCCGTAGGTCAAACGGTTGTCGGCTAGAATGCCGACGGAGTGTTGAATGTCGATATTGTAGGTATTGGCCGTAAACCATGTGGTCGGGGAACCGTCACCGGAACTGTATGTGAGAAACGGAGCGATAGGAGGCTGGAAGGTGACAACGGAGGTGGAGCTGTACTGATTCCAAAATGCCCGGATGAAAAAGTCCGGCCGCTCATATTCGACATGGGCATAGCCCTGCGAAGGCTTGTTCGCTATCGTGACGTCCTGGCTGACAAGGGGATTCGCCGCATTGGAATCCACAAGTCCCCCGGCAACTTTGATTTTGGAGTCCGTTGAAAGAGCGTACTCGGTTAAGACGTTAAAGAGATTATCGCGAAAGGCGAGGGCGCTGCTGTTGTTCCAGGAGGCGTTCTGATTATGCCCGACGGACAAGCGGTAGCCGAACTTGTCCACTTTGCCGGCCTGGATAGCGGAGGCCATGATGGTGCCGTAGCTGCCTCCTCCGAATTGCAGCGTGGTTCCTTTCATCTCCTCAGGCGATTTCGTGATGATGTTGATGACCCCGTCGAATGCGTTGAATCCCCAGACCGCCGAAGCGGGCCCCTTCAACACTTCAATTCGTTTAATCTCCGGCAGCGTGACCGGCAGCAGCTTCCAATTCATCGTTCCTTGAACATCGTTGTAGATCGATCGTCCGTCGACCATGACAAGGATTTTATTGGCGCTCGTTTGATTGTCTCCGCGCACGCTGACGTCAAAATCCGCGCCGCTCGTCTGCATGACTTCCATCCCGGGGATGCGCCGGAGAATCGTCGGAATGTCGGTGGCGCCCGAGTGCCGGATGTCTTCATCGGTGATCACATAGACGTTCGACGGCGCCTGCGAGATCGGCTGCTCGTAGCGCGCGGCGATGCTCACGCTTTCTTCTTCCTTCATCAGCTCAAGTTCTTCGCTGAGTACTGTAGCAGGCAGTGGGATGGCCGTTTCCGCAAGAGCGAGAGTTGGGTCGAAGGCGATGATGGGCAGGGTGAACAGTGCGAGCCGGCCCGGTAGCCAGGCACAGTGAAAATCCTTCCTCCTCGGCTTCAGTGGCTGACAGGCAGAGTGCATATCATGGAGAAAAGCAAAATGCGTGCTTAATAGCTGGGCCGGAGGAGAAATGGAGATGTGCGGATGAACGGCCGCATGGTCGAACCGGTGGAGGCAACGGCATTTCATCTGGTAACGATGGAGTCTTGACCTATTGGGCGGATCCGGCCCGGATTGGCGATGTCGAAGAAGAAGCGGGGCGAAGCTTGGTGCGCGGGCGGCCTCGTTTCAAGGGAGCGAGGCGTTGCGGAAAGGTTTGGCCGTTGGCCTGCTCCATCTGCGTGACGGCATCATCGAGCGCCTCGGCAATGAGGAGTGCGAGGGTGCCATGGCCTGTCCAGTAGACGGCATTCCGAAGCCGTTCCAAGAGGGTCACCGGCAAGGTGATCGTCACCCGCTGCTTCCGCGTCCGCGCCGGGGGCGGCATGCGATGGGTGGCGCCATTTACGCCTTGAAGGTTCGTCGATTCGACGGCAGTGAGCATAGGAGCCTCGTGATGGGACCGGCGAAGGCTGTTTTTCATGCAGCTATCGTTCGTTGTTTGAGGCGATCATGGCTGAGCTGATCGTCCGCCGGCCGTTCAGGCGATGTTCCCAGGTCGTTCTGAGATGGCGCGGGCAGATCACCGTCTATGACCGACAGGGCCATAATCCAGATGAGTCCGACCAGTCCAGTGAGCAGGACCCCTACGACGAGTTCTTGTGTCATTGGATTCCTCCTTCCATCACCGGCGCCTGTGAACCGCGCTCCTCTCCAACTTGTCATCGATGACGTCAGCAATCCCTATGCCAATTTGATGCGGTGCCGTTATCATCAGATAAGGGGCCTGATTCACCAGATTTTATCGTTGCCCTGAGTCAGCAGGTCATTCTGCAGGCCTATTGGATTCAATGTGTGGATCAAAAACGATTCTCCGCTGGATCATTTTTGATAACAGAAAAAGTAACGAGCGAAGGGGTTGCATTGTTGGAATGCGGGATCGCCCAGAGCTGGACCAGACAGAGGAATCTGAATCAGGATGTCAGAGAAGGAAGATCAGCGAAGAGGAGACTGAATCGAGCGGAGGTCCCATTCGGCCACGCCGTTGAGTCCGACATCCTTGAGGAGTCGAGCGCGGAGCCGCCGGAGTTTACCATCGCCGGAGTTGGCGTCGATCAGACTGCAGAGGCAGCCCATAGCGTCGTACCAGAGACCTGCACGGGCGTTTTCAATCACGCTT
This sequence comes from uncultured Nitrospira sp., assembly GCA_964582865.1. Lineage (GTDB taxonomy): Bacteria > Nitrospirota > Nitrospiria > Nitrospirales > Nitrospiraceae > Nitrospira_C. The sequence goes on from CAZOUA010000041.1 coordinate 19,885, forward strand.
TGTTCCGAACAGGTCAATCGTGCGTCGTAGAGGATGACACAATCGCTCAGTTCGCACCGTTCGATGACGCCGCCCGCGACAATGTCTTTGGAAGGCGAATTGGCATCCCGGATGACGGATACGAACCACTTATATTGCACATTCGGTTCGAGCGCGAGACCGAGCTCTTTCAGGTTGATCGTATAAATGCCGGGTTTCTTCGGCGAAGGGAGCATCTTTTCCTGGAACGATCGCGTCGATCGATCGTCTCTCAGCGTAAAGCGCACTTCATAGGGAGTCGGCTGTGACAGGAACCAGTTGAGGGAAGGGGTTTCCTTAACGGTGTACCCGACGTGGTCCGGGACGAGCACTGTGACTTCAGGGTCTGTGCCGTCGGTTCCCCGTACATCGCCGCCGACGCGGGCTCGCGGGGTAAACTTTTTCGGAGGGTTATAGAGGGGAACCGAGAGTTCATCGGGGGGTACAGCCTGCGTGGACGCAGGGGAGTCGGCCTTCAGCATGTCGGCTGAGCACAGCACTGCCAGCCCGGCCAGGAAACAGTGCATTGTCAGTCTTCGAACAATCCCGCGCACGAAGTCGCGTCTCCTCTCAACCGGTCGGCCGTGCTCTGACGTGGCAAACTCTATCACAAGGCCTCTTTTTTTTACAGCCAGTTGTTCAACAACAAGAATGGAGACCAGTAGGCCGGATGCTCATAGACTCGGTCTCCTAATAACTTGATCTGCGCCCGCTGAATCGCAACGGCTTTGGATACGGACGGATCGCGCAACTGGCGGTAGAACTCGGACACCAGCACGGCGGAGGCTTCGTCGTTGATGAACCAGAGCGTGGCTAATGCGCTGCGGGCGCCTGCTTTGATCGCCACGCCGGCCAGGCCCAGCGCGGCGCGATCGTCGCCCACGCCGGTTTGGCACGCGCTGAGCGTAAGCAGCTCCAGCGGATCTTTTCGGAAGCGGAACAGGCCGATAAGGTGGTCCAGGGTATTCATCGTGAGTTTCCCGTCGAACGTCAGAAGAAACGAATCGTTCACATCGGTGGAAAACTTCCCGTGTGTCGCAATGTGCAAGATTCCATAGGTGCCATCACGCAATTCCCGTTCCAGCGCAGGGGCCTTGAATTCCTGATTCATCAGTTGGTCGGAGGCATAAAGTGCCCGAATGGCGTCCACTTCATCGGCCACGTAGGGGAGGGGAGGGAATCCCTGAACGGATGTCGTCAACCCGCCGGCCAAAAAGCGGATTTTCTCCCGGTTGATGGGGCGGGGGTTCGTCAGGTACAGCCCCGGCGTCAGCGCCACGGCATATTTCTGGATGAGGAACGACGTGCCGTCGTGCAGGGCGGCCATCGGGATCGTGCGCAACACTCCGTCCGGCACGAACACGAGCGTGTCGATCTTCAACCGCGACAGCTCCGGCTCAAGCGGGCGGATCAACCAGGTATACAGCTGTTGCGCGTGAGGGAGGTACTCCAGGGTCGTCCGTTTCTCCAGCGATCGCCGGAACAGGCGGACTTCCTGTGTCAACTCCTTTGCGGTGACGGGAACAGACAGCCGCACAAAGCCGCTGGGCAGGCTGACCAGCAGTTCGGTCCGGTCTGGAAACACGATCGGATACAGAACCGCGGTGGTCGGGGATACGGCATCGAGCTTCGTGAGCTTGGCCTGGAGCGCATCCACACAGTCATCGCGGAAATAGTCGCGCAATTCTGCCGCCTTGTAGGCTTCGATCGCGTCACGCGCGCTGCGCAAATAACGCTCGGCTGCCGACGGGTCGACTGTCAGCGAAGCCCGCTGGAGCAGCAGGTCGGCAAATTCGAAGAACAGCCCGCGAATCGATTCGTCTCCGCCGAGCGTTCCGGTTCCGGCTGCCGCGGCGACTTCCAGGCGGATGGGCCGCAGCGTGTCATTGGCGGCGGTATACGCGTTGAGCGCCTCGTCCAGCCTGCCTGTCGCAGCCAGCAACCGGCCGAGCTGCCATTGCCAGCGATAGAGCGATTCCGGCGCGCCGGCCGATTGGGCGGAGAAGACGGCCCGTCTCGTCAGCTGCAGCGCTTCGTCGTGACGGTATTCGGTTTCATAGAGGTGCCCGAGGTAGCCATCGGCATAGGACCGCGTGCGCGCGTCGCCGATCCGTTCCGCCACGCCGGAGGCTTCGAGCAGCACACCGGCTGCACGCAGCAGCAGCGGTGCGTTCGCGGCAGGCATGGCGGCGCGGAGCTGCTGATAGCCGAGCCCCACTTGAATCAGATCGGTGGCTTTATCGTGCGATGGGTCGAGCTGCTTGAGCTCCTCGAAGGCGCGGTCCAGCCAATCGCGCGAGGCCTCCGGCTGATTCAGTTTGAAGGCCGCCCGGGCGGCGTTGATTTCAGCCCGAATGGCCAGAGCCCGATCGCCGGCCGCCTCCGCGTTCCGCGCACCGGTGACGAATGACTCCAGCGCCTGCTCGTCCTGTTGCTGGAGCACCTGAGCGATGCCGAGATCGTTGTGGACCGCGGCGATGAGCCGTTGGTCGCCGCCGGCATTTGCCAGGTCGAGGGCCTGGGCCAAATGCGGCAGTGCCGCGTCGGGTGTTTTAGCCGACAAGTACGCGCGCCCAAGTGATTCCAGTACCGTGGCGGTCCAGGCGCGATCGCCGGTCTGCTGCGCCAGAGCCAGCGCCAGTTCCAATTGTTGGAGGGCCTGACCGGTCTGTCCCAGCGAGGCCGAGGCCTGGGCGGCCTGCACCAGCGCCTGACTCCGGTCTTTCACGTGGCCGGCCTCCTCGTAGCGTGCGGCAGCCTGTTTCCATGCCGCGAGAGCCTGATCGAACGCCCCGCGTTGGTAGGCATGGAGCCCCTGCTTCATCAAGGCCTCCGGAGTCGTCTCCGCGGCGGCGCTAGGGCCGGAAGTTTGAGCCAGCAGACAGCTGCTCACCACGAGGAGCGCGAGCGTGAATCGTGTGAGGGGCCTGGTCATAGGATGTGTGTTACGCATGTCTTGTGCCGCCGCACTGTATCAAAAAAGATTGACGACGATACCCATGTGCACACCGTTATCCTGGATGGTGTTGCCGATCTTCGTCACATGATTCAGCTGCTGTCCCCAATAGACCTCGAAGCTCGCCCGATCATGGGGGAGGATGTTCCAGCGGAGTCCTACGCCGATGCTCGCAAGCGTGTCGGGAAAGCTGGTGACAGGGGTGACTGCGGAGGGACGGTTGTCGCCGAGGTTCCATCCGTGCGCCACGTCCGCAAAGGGCGCGAGCTGCACCATCGGCTCGCCGTTTCCCCATCGCAGCAAGGGAAAGCGCGACTCCAGGGAGGCGATGAACGAATTGTCCCGCAGGGTCGTCACCTCGCGATAGCCGCGCACGGTGTACCGCCCGCCGAGCGCCACCTGTTCGAGCGGAAAGAGCGGCGAGTTGGTGAGCTGTAAATCCATGCGCCCGAGCAGCTGCATGCCGAGCAATTCCTCGCCATATTGCTTGATGCCCTGCACCTGTCCCAGCCAGGAAAAAAACTGCCCGTCCGGCGTGTCGGAGTTGGCATTGATGGTCGCGCCCAGCACGTTCAAGCCCACACTGAAACGCGAGCGCACGGCCAGTACGGTATCGGCGGTGCGATGGGTCCAGTCCTGCGCGAAACGGAGCGCGGAGACCGTGGCCGCGCCGTTCTGGAAACCGGGGAAGGCATTGAGCGTCACCTGGCTCGGCGTGCCGTCGAAGAGAAAGCTCTGGGTAAAGAGATGCTCGCCGATGATCGAGAGCGCCACTTCGTCGGTCACGGTCTTGTAAATCGGCTGGCGCAGGCTCATGCCGATAATCTCCGTGTTGGTTTTGATGTTCAACGGGCTGAACGGTTGCTCGATCAGCTTGAAGTCGTAGCGCCGGTAGTAGGGCGAAAAGGTTGTGCCGTACCGGGTGAACGGGAGCGCGTAGGAGGCGTCCACGATCGGAAAGGCGCCGCTCGACTGGCCGTAACTGAGGCTGAGCGGGTCTCCGTGGCCCGTGAGGTTGTCGTGGCTCAGCGTGCCGATTCCGCGTATCTCGCCGACCAGCGGGGTCTGGTAATTGTTGACATCCATCGAGGCGTGAAACGGAGTCTTGTCCGCCACGCGCACGTTGAGCACGCTCTCGCCGCGCTGATCGCCCGGCCGCAATTCCGCATTCACGCGTTCGATGCGGCGGTCCTGTTGCAGGATTTGCAGCTGCTCCTGGAGCGGGCCGAGAGAGACCGGTGTCCGGCTGCCGAGTGACAACCGGTCGCTCAAATACGACGAGCTGAACCAGCGGTTGCCCTCGATATCGATCCGCGCGAGCGTGCCTTCGATGACCTGCACCGTGACGACGCCGGAAGCCACGTCCTGATCCGGAATCACGGCGCCGGATGTGAGGTAGCCCTTGTTCACATACAGCAGGGTCAGCGTGAGCCGCAGCCGTTCGAGATCCTCGGTCATCAACATCCGGTTCTTGAACGGCGCCGTCACCTCGGCGAGCTCGGCCTCCGAGAAGACAGTGCTGCCGACCACCTGCACGTCGCGGACGAACACCCGTATGGCGCCGGGCTGTGCCGGCTGTCCGGTTTCCGGTGGAAGCGGGACAATGGGAAGAAGAGGACTCGGCGGCGGCGTGGGCCGTTGAAACTCTTCTTTCAGCGGGCCGGGCGGTTCACCGGATCGTCCGGTCGGGTCGATCGCAATTTGCGC
>CAZOUA010000042.1:0-16398 GCA_964582865.1 uncultured Nitrospira sp.
CAAATACAAGATCATTGCGAAGCAGAAATAGCCTTACGAATGCCTAGGCAGCTCCCCCGCACGCCGCGAAACGGTTTAGCCACCTTGTTCTGGGGTCGGATTGTGGATCGGATCATGGGTTAGCGGAAGAAAGGCAAGAATTCGTTCCATCTTTGCTCTGTAGCCTTTTGGCCCGGACTCGATCAGTCCCATTTCACTGAGCTTGTTCAGGTCTCGCGCAACTGTTCTAGGATTCTTTTTCGCATAAGCTGCCGCCAATTTCGGAGTCAAATGCTGGATCTTGTCTATTGGAACCGATTCACTGTTATGAGAGAGATCAAGAACCAGTCTCCGTCTTCTTTCATCAGAGGGACTGGTCTTTTCCTGAAATCTCTCATAAACAAAGCTCTCCCAGGCAATAGACCATTGCTGATGCCAAACGTACGTTAGATGTCCTCTTAGTCCATCAATGAATCCCTGAAAAGCATATGTCAGAAATGGTAGGAGGTCGCCGCCGGATTTGCTCGATCGATCAAGTTGCCGATAGTACTCAGCCCTTGTTGAGTTGTAATGGTTGCTCAGAAGGTGCGCCGCAGGACTTGGAACTCCCGAAGTAACCAAGATAAGGAACTCAACTAGACGTCCCGTTCTCCCGTTCCCATCACCAAATGGATGAATCCACTCAATGTACACGTGGGCCACGATAGCCTTTATGATCGCGGTGACAATACGGTTTTCGTCATTCGGTATGTTGAAGTCCGGACCATTCAACCATCTGAAAAGTTTTTCCAGCAGGTATTCGCACTCAAGGGCAGGAGCCCCTCTGTATTGCCCTACTCCGAATGAAGCTTTTCTTATTTCGCCCGGAACCACATCTTCCCCTAATTCAAGCCCTTGAAGGATCAGTCGGTTGAACTCCTTGATTAGCTCGACGGAGAGGGCAGGTGGATGACCGCTTTCGACTTGAGAAGTAATCTTGTTTACAGCCTCAATAATATTATCCACCTCTTTTCCCAGATACTCCTGAGATTGAGGGAGGGAGAGCTTTCCGTCTAATCTCCTCTGAACTTGATCCTCCGAAAGAGTGTTCCCTTCAATTGCAACTGTAGCTCTAACTCCCTTCACCAAGCACAGGGTGTGGAGCTTTTTAGCAATGGCTGGCTTGAGTGGGACATTTGCCAGATGTTCACACTTTGATTTCGCCTCGCCTGCTAGAATCCAAAACTTCGGATGAGCGCTGGAAAGTTGCAGGCTAAATGTCATCCACTTGTGCGTTCTTGTATATTCAAATTCTTGCGTCATATCAAAAACTTATAATATGTTGCGTTATTATTTGTCACGCATTATGTCAATTAATATGTCACATAGTTTTGCACCTTTCAAGCCCCAGCACAGCTTTAAGGTCTCTGCCAGAAGAGACGGGGTATCACCATCAGAATCAAAGTCTGACTGCTCCTCTCTTATGAGCCCACCCCAATATCATTAGTTCTTACGGAGGCCAGACCTGATCTCAAGCTAAGCTCGGGTCATCAGCGTCACCACACCAATGCTCCTTCCAAGCTCGCTCGTTTTTCCCACCTCCCCGTCGGGGGGAGGATGGCAGGGCTTTCCTGCGATTTGTGTGGAGGCTTGGGGACCACACTTGTTGATCAGCTGCGGCCAGCCCTTGGCTGGCGGCGCCGATGTTCGAAGTTCCATCCAGCAAGGCTTGGGATGGAACGAGTTTCGGCGTCGAGCGAGGGGCAACTTAGTGTGGTCAAGCCGGAGCACCTGAGCAGGAAAGTCCTGCCTTCCTGAGACCCCCTCCCCTATCCTGTAAGACCTCCCCTCTCCATCCGACTTACCGCCATGCCATCCCATTACGACATCATTATTATTGGCACCGGCCCGGGCGGCGGCACCCTCGCCTATAAGCTCGCGCCATCCGGCAAGAAAATTCTCCTGCTCGAACGGGGCGGCTACCTGCCGCGCGAGAAAGACAACTGGAGCTCCAAGACCGTCTTCATCGACAACAAATACAAGGCCAAGGAAACCTGGAAGGACAAGGACGGCGGCACGTTTCACCCCGGCATTCACTACAACGTCGGCGGGAATTCGAAAGTCTACGGTGCGGCGCTGCTGCGCATGCGCGAGCAGGACTTCGACGAGGTGAAGCATCACGGCGGCATCTCACCGGAATGGCCGATCCGCTACGACGACTTCGAAGCCTATTACACGCAGGCCGAACACCTGTATCACGTGCACGGCAACCGCGGCGAAGATCCGACCGAGCCGAAGGCCAGCGCGCCCTACAAGTATCCCGCCCTCAGACACGAACCCCGTATTCAGGAGCTGCACGAGGACTGGCAGAAATGCGGCTACAGGCCCTTTCACCTGCCGGTCGGCGTGATGCTGAACGAGCAACAGCAAGAAAAAAGCGCCTGCATCCGCTGCAGCACCTGCGACGGCTTCCCCTGTTTGGTCAATGCGAAGGCCGACTCACAAGTGGTCTGCGTCGATCCGGCACTGCAATATCCGAACGTCACGCTCGTCACCAACGCCTTGGTGACGAGGCTAGAGGCCAGGGGCGAGGGGCGAGAGGTCACCGGTGTTGAGGTCGAACGGAATGGGGACACGGAAACCTATAAGGCCGACATCGTCGTGGTGTCCTGCGGCGCGATCAACTCGGCGGCGCTGCTGCTGAAGTCGGCGAACGAGAAAAATCCCAATGGCCTGGCGAACTCCTCCGACATGGTGGGGCGGCACTACATGTGCCACAACAACTCGGCCATGCTCGCGATCTCCAAGCGGCCGAACCCGACCGTCTTTCAAAAGACCATCGGCTTGAACGATTTCTATCACGCGGCCGCCGGTTGGGACTTTCCCATGGGCCATATTTCGATGATCGGGAAATCGGATCTAGATCAGCTGCGGGCCGGGGCGCCGGCCTTTGCGCCAGGCTTTGCGTTGAATCAGATGGCAAAACACTCGCTCGACTTCTGGATGACTTCCGAGGATTTGCCCGATCCGAATAATCGCGTGCTCGTCGGCAAGGACGGCGGGATCACGCTGGCCTATACCGAGAACAATTTGGAAGCGCACAACCGGCTGGCCGGAAAGCTGAAGAGCATGCTCAACCACCTCGGCTGCGAAGAGCATCTGCTGCCGACGCACCTCTACTTGGGAAAGAAGATTCCGATCGCGGGAACGGCGCATCAATGTGGAACGGTCCGTTTCGGGCGCGATCCAAAAACCAGCGTGCTCGATGTCAACTGCAAGGCGCACGACCTGGACAATCTCTACGTCGTCGATGCGAGCTTCTTTGTCTCCAGCTCAGCCGTGAATCCCTCGCTGACGATCATTGCGAATGCTCTGAGGGTAGGCGACCATTTACTGGAGCGCATGTGATGAAACGGGCTGCTTGCTCCATCTCGCTCGCGATCCTCATCACGCTGTCCTGCGCTTCAGTCCGGGCGGAAACCTCCGTGCAATCCATCGCCTCCGTCGGCTTTACCGTCTCCGACATGGAGCGGTCCGTAGCCTTTTACCGCGATGTGCTGACATTCAAGCCGGTCAGCGACGTGGAGGTGGACGGGCCTGAGTACGACCAGTTCTGGGGGATCTTCGGAGTCCGGGCGCGTGTGGTGAAGCTGCAACTCGGCGAGCAGCAACTGGAGCTGATCGAGTTTCTCTCACCCCCGGATCTGCGACCGATTCCGATGCCGTCCTACAGCCACGACCTCTGGTTTCAACATTTCGCCATTGTGGTACGCGACATGGAGGCGGCCTGGGCGCGGATGCGGAAACATCATGTCCGGCAGATTTCTCCGAGACCGCAAACGATCCCGGCGTCGAATACCGCCGCCGCCGGCATCAAGGCCATCAAGTTCCGCGATCCGGATGGCCACAATCTCGAGCTGCTCTGGTTTCCGGATGGCAAGGGCCATCCGCGCTGGCATCAGACCGGCACCGACCTGTTCATGGGGATCGATCACACGGCAATGACGATCCGGAGCACGGAGAGCAGCACCAAATTCTATCGCGATCTCCTGGGAATGACGGTCGCCGGGGGAACGCTTAACATGGGTTCGACGCAACAGTATCTCGACAGTTTGCCCGGCGCCCGGACGCGCGTCACCGGCCTGACGCCAAAGGCAAGCCCGCCCGGCCTGGAGTTTCTGGAATATGAACTGCCGACCGCGGGACGGCTCTTCCCCGCCGATTCGCACCCGACCGATCTCTGGCATTGGCAGACGACGCTCGTCGTGTCCGATGTGGAGGCGGCCGCATCCGCGCTGCGAGACACGGCCCGGTTCCTGTCGTCCTCCGTCGTCACGCTGCCGGATCAACGTTTGGGATTCACCAAAGGATTGGTTGTCCGGGATCCTGACGGACATGCCATGGCCATTGTGTCGCGATGACCACCGCGATCTTCACCACGATCGGAGCGCCGCGGACGATGGCGACCTGGATCAAGCTCGGATGTGGAATGCTGGCCGTTGCGGCTGCCTGGTGGGGGCTCTCCTCGTTCGACTACGAGCGCTACCTGTCGCCGGACGCATTGACGCAACGCTTAAACGAGGCCGGCCCGCTGGGGCCGCTGCTCCTGATCGGCAGTATGGTCGGCGCGGTCATCATCCCGCCGATCCCCAGCCTGCCGCTGGATCTGGCAGCCGGCGCCGCTTTCGGTCCCTTCTATGGCGCCCTCTATGCCGTGATCGGCGCGGAGATCGGCGCGATCATCTGCTTTCTGGTTGCGCGTTCGTTGGGGCGCGAGGCGCTCTCCCGCTTCCTGAAGACCGAGAATACATTTTGCCAGACGTGCACAGACCATCAGCTCATGGGCGCGATGTTCGCCGCGCGGTTCATCCCGATCTTTTCGTTCGATGTCGTGAGCTATGGGGCCGGCCTCACCAACATCTCCCTCAAGACCTTCGCGCTCGCAACCTTGGCAGGCATGGCACCGGCAACCTTTGCATTCACCTATCTGGGCAGCACGGTCGTCAGCACACAGTGGCCGCTGCTTATAGGAGGCCTGGTGATGGTCGCATTCTTTTTGGCGATGCCGAAGCTGCTCACCAGGTACCGGACCAGCGCCTTCGCGCGCCTGCTCCTCGGCCCGCCTCCGGCGCCGGCGACGGCCGCCGCGGGCCGGACGGAGATACCTCTGCAGATTCGCTGCACCGGCTGCGGCGCGCCCATGCCGCAGGCGTGATGATAAATTTCTCCGCAGCCGCCCCCTGCCGATTGACCCTTAGTTGCAGCTATTTCCACTCCGATGCTAGACTTCGCCCCTGTTTCGCCTTCCCATCAGGCCCATCGCAGGGTGACACCGATGTCCTCGCCCGATCTTGAAGAGGCCCTCCGGCGCAGCGACGAGCTTGCTGCGCGGTTGATCGAGAGCAGCCGGGACTGCCTCAAAGTGCTCGACCTCAAGGGCCATCTCCTCTCCATGAATGCGCACGGGATGACGGCACTGGAAATTTGCGACTACGGTCCGCTGGTCGGATCGCCGTGGGTCGAGTTCTGGAAGGGAGAGGATAAAGATCGCGCGACGGCGGCCATCGAGCTGGCGCGCCAGGGAAAGGTCGGACGATTTACCGGTTTCTTTCCGACGACACGGACGAACACGCCGAAATGGTGGGACGTCTCAGTCACGGCCATTCTCGACAAGGCCGGCCGGCCGGAGAAGCTGCTCGCCGTCTCGCGCGACGTGACGGAGCTCAAACTGGCCGAGCAGGCGATCCGGCGGTCCCACGAACAACTGGAGCAGCTGGTCGAAATACGCGTGCGCGATCTGAGCGAGACCAGCACGGTGCTCCAATCCATCGTCGAGGGCATCGAATCCAAAGTTGGCGAACAGTTCTTCCCCTCGCTCGTGCAGCAACTCGCCACCGCCCTCGGCGTGGACTACGCCTACATTTCCGAACTCAACAAAGACGGCACGACCTTCCGATCCCGGGCCGGCTGGGGCAAAGGCCGGCCGCTGCCGCCCTTTGACGTGCCGGCGCAGGGGCCTTGCGAAACGGTGTTGACGCGGAAATGCGTCCACCATCCCGACCAGCTGCGCGAACTGTATCCGCACGTCCGGTTGATTCACGACATCGGCGTGGAGAGTTATTGCGGCGTCCCGGTCGTGGATGCCTCCGACCGCGTGCTGGGGCATCTGGCGATCATGGATTCCAAACCGATGCCGGACAGTGTGCGGGCGATGTCGATCCTCGGCATTTTCGCCACCCGCGCGGCGGCGGAATTCGAACGGCTGCGTTTCGATAACGCGATGCGCAAGAGCGACCTCACCTTGCGCAAGATCGATGAGGGCACCGCGGGAGCGACCGGCGCGCAGTTTTTCCCCTCGTTGGTAAAAAATCTGGCCGAAGCTCTGCAAACGAAGTACGCCTTCGTCTCCAAATTCGTTGAGGGCAACCGCACCCGCGTGCGCACGCTGGCCTTCTGGAAGGGCGACGGATTTCTCGAGAACTTCGAATACGACCTGCCTCATACGCCCTGCGAGCGCGTACTGGCGGGCGAGGTGTGCCTCTTCCCGGAACGCGTGCAGGATTTGTTTCCGGATCATAAAGACGATCTGGCCAAGCTGGGCGTCGAAAGCTACCTGGCGATTCCGGTCTCGGATCGATCCGGCGCGGTGATGGGGCACCTCGCCGTCATGGATACGAAGCCGATGCACGACGATCCCCGCGTGCTGTCGGTGTTCAAAATCTTCGGCGTCCGCGCCGGCGCCGAGCTGGAACGGGAGCGCATGGATGGGCAACTGAAGGAGAACGAGGAACGGCTGCGCGATCTGTTCGACGAAGCGCCCATCGCCTATGTGAACGAAGGGCTCGATTCCAAGTTCATCCGGGCCAACAAAACCGCGCTGAAAACCCTCGGCCTCACGCCGGATCAAGTGGACGGCACTTACGGCAAGAACTTCATCCCCGACACGCCTGACGCGCAACGGCGCTTGAAAGAAGCGTTCGACTCGATCGGCAAAGGCATCGATACGAGCGGCGTGGTCCTCGAACTCCGCCGTCGGGACAACGGGAAGCCGCTGTGGATCAAATGGTGGTCGAGGCCGGATCCGCGCGCGCACTACACGCGCACGATGTTCATCGATATCACCGAGCAGGTCTTGGCGGAACAGGAGAAAGCCAGGCTGGAAGCGCAGAATGTCTACCTTCAGGAAGAAATCAAAGGCAGCCACAATTTTGAAGAGCTGATCGGCGGATCGACCTCGCTGAAAAAAGTGCTGAAAAACGTCGAGCGCGTCGCGCCGACCGATTCGACCGTGCTCATCACCGGGGAAACCGGCACCGGCAAGGAACTGATCGCCCGCGCGATCCATAACCTGAGCCCGCGCAGGAACAAGCCGCTGATCAAGGTGAATTGCGCGGCGATCCCGGCCGGCCTGATCGAAAGCGAGCTGTTCGGCCACGAGAAAGGCGCCTTCACCGGCGCGCTGACGAAGAAGATGGGCCGCTTCGAAGTGGCCGACAAAGGCACGATCTTTCTCGACGAGATCGGCGAATTGCCGCTGGATCTGCAATCGAAGCTGCTGCGCGTGCTGCAGGAAGGCGAATTCGAGCGGGTCGGCGGGACGCAGACGTTCAAAGTCAACGTGCGGGTGATTGCCGCGACGAACCGCGACCTCGAACAGCTGTCGAAATCCGGCCAGTACCGGCCGGATTTGTATTACCGCCTGAATGTGTTTCCAATTCACCTGCCCGCGTTGCGCGAGCGCGAAGGCGATATTCCTCTGCTGGTGCAATACTTCGTGCGGAAGTGTTCCGCGAACCTCGGCAAAAAGATCGACCGGATTCCGGAACGGATGATGTCGGCGCTGCAACAGTATCAGTGGCCGGGAAACATACGCGAGCTGGAACACGTGATCGAACGGGCCGTGATCCTGAGCGAAGGGCCGGAGCTCGAGCCGATCGAATGGCTTGCGCCGTCGAACGGCAAGACCGGTGCGTCAAAACCGTTGACGCTGGAAGAAATAGAACGGCAACACATCAGCGATGTCCTGGAGCAAACCAACTGGCGCGTCAGCGGCGACAAGGGCGCCGCCAAAATCCTCGGTCTCAACCCCACTACGCTCGAAGCGCGCATGAAGAAGCTGGGCATCGAGCGCAAAGCAAAGTCGTAATTCCTCTCTCCGTTCTCTGCTCTTTATTCCCAATATTTTTTCCCAATTAATTGGGACACTCCCAATATTTTAGGAATTGTTTCTGCGGTTCTCTCGTCTCGCTCCACGACATCACCACAGTTTTTCAATTTCAGATCAATCACTTACGAATCTCATCCCATTGCGCCGACATCCTGGCATCGCTGTTGCTGAATACCCCGGCATCACGCTGATGCAAAAGGAGAGGACGAGACGATGTTGAAGATCACAAAAGTGCAGGAAAGCGGAAACGACGTCCTGCTGAAGTTGGAAGGCAAGATCACGGCACAGTGGGCCTCATTGCTCGACGGCGAGTGCCGTGCCTATCTGAGACAGCACAAAGCCGTCTATTTGGATTGTTCGCATGTCGATTTCATCGATGCCATGGGGGTCGAGGTGCTGAACAATTTTCCCCTGCCGCACGTCACCCTGATGAGCGCTCCCGGCTTTGTCACGGAGTTGCTGCAAATTGGAGGTCGGTCATGAACGCAAACGCCACTACCTATGTTGAGTCATTGGAACGCCGTCCTTCGTCAGGGCACAGGGCATCGCCTGCCAAGGGAACCGCCCTGACGAGCGATGAGCAGCGGCTGATCGCCGGATTGAAACGGGGCGACGAAGGCGCCTTTGATGAACTGGTCAACAAACACCATGGCGCGCTCATTCGCATGGCCATGGGGCACGTGGCGGATCGGGAAGTGGCGGAAGAAGTCGTGCAAGACACCTGGATGGCGGTGATCGAGAGCCTGAATCGATTCGAGGGCCGGTCGTCGCTCCGGACCTGGATCTTCGGGATTCTCATTCACAAGGCGAAGGACCGCGGCGTTCGCGAAAAACGCCATACCACCTTCTCGGCCTTCGAGTCGTACGACGACGACCAGGACGAAGCCGTCGATCCCTCGCGCTTCCAGCAATCGGGCGACTGGGCGGGACATTGGGCCTTCCCGCCCCAGCCTTGGGACGATCAGACGCCGGAAAAACTGCTGGCCAGTCAGCAGGCGGTCAACGCGATGAACAAGGCGATCGAAGCGCTGCCCAAGACGCTCAAGGAGGTATTGGTCCTCCGTGATGTCGAAGGAGTCGAGGTACAGGAAGTCTGCGAGCTGCTGAAGATCACAGAAACCAACCTGTACGTCAGGCTGCATCGGGCGCGGGAGCGGGTGCGGGCGGCGGTGGAAACGTTCCTCGACGGCGGCAGGAAAGCCATGTAAGGAACCCGGGAATAGAGAGACACAGGGGTGCCACCACTCTCAGGAGACCCCTGCATGAAAGACCATCCTTCCCAATGGATCCAGAGCGGACTGACCTGCCGAGACGTCACGGATCGAACGTCCGAATATCTCGATAACCGCTTGCCGATACTGACCAACGTTCGCGTCGGACTGCACCTGGCTTCCTGCTCTCATTGCCGCACCTATGTGCAGCAGCTCGCGCTCGTGCGCGAGACGATGGCCTCGCTCCCCAAGCTGTTGCCCTCGCCGATCCATCGGCTTCGATTGCGCCGACATTTCTCGTTGCTGCACGGCTCCACGTCTTAACCGGCGGATCCGTCTCCTGCCGCGCCGCGCAAGAAATTCTGCGCCTCGCCCGCGCGTGCCCCCTTCGCTATTGACAGATGTGCGCCCACCCCTTAGGCTCTCGCGCATTCTACGATCCGTCCCCATTGCCGGCATGCACGCATGACCCAGAAGCCAGCCCCCCATCGATGGATACTTGCCGCGCTGGTGATGACGGCGCTCTTGTGCGCCGGTTGTCCGCGCGTGCTGTACTTGGACTATCGGCCCTCGACGCCGATCAAGGGGAAGGGGCCGGTACAGGTTGCCGCCTTCGCATATGCAGGCCACCCGACGGGACTGATGAACCAGAAAGAGCTCGAATCCGGCGCCCGGAACACGGAGCGCCTCTACCTGTCACAGAATATCGGTGATTTTTTCACCGGCGCCCTGGTGAAGGAACTCGCCTTTGCCGGATACGATCTCGCACCCGATGCGGACAGAGCCGTCTCGGGCATGATCGAGCAATTCTTCCTCGATTATGTCGGAGAGGACGAGCAGCGCTTTCAAATTCGTGCGACCTTCTCCGTATCGCACAAAGGAACCCCCGCCTTCACATCGTCCTGCCACTCCAACCGGCAGCAAAGCAAAGACTGGATGAGGAGCGGGCAACTCATCGAGCGGGGCATCAAAGACTGTATCGAAGAATTCCTGCGCAATGCGCAGGCGGCGGCCGCGCTGTGAGACATGCGGCCATCCAGATTCTCGTCCGGGAGAGGCCTATGCGCGCGCGCTGTTTCAGCCGAATCCTGATCTTCCTGGCTTGCTGCACGGCTGCCGGATGCAGCCCGATTCCATCAAAGTACCTGCGCGATGCGGAGCCGAACGTCACGCTGACGATGCTGAGGGCCACGCCCCAGGCCTATCGCGATAAGCTGGTCGTGATGGGGGCCGTTATTCTGGAAGCGCAACCGCGGGATGGAGCCCTCTGGCTGCATGTGCGGAATCGCCCGCTCGACCAGGACTACCGACCGCAGCTTCCGCCCAGCACGGACGATCCGGAAGGCGGCTGGTATTGGGTCGTCGTCGGCAACGCTCAGACCTTTCCCAAGACCTATCCCCATTGGGGCGACATGGTCGTCGTCGGTCGCATGACCAGTTTGGCGCCCGGGAGAGAACCGATCCTCAAGATGGTCTACGTGAAAGGGCGGGGCATGCAATCCGCGCATGACGGTGTATGGGAAGACCTCGTGGACGCGAACTATCTTCCATCCATACCGGCCGGCGCGGTCGGTGAAATGGGCGTCCCTTAGCGCCTGCGTGCCATGTCCCTATCGGCGGTACCTCGGCCGATCGTCCGCCTACTGTCTCGCCTCTCATGTATACCCGACCCCTTTGACGGACACCTGCTCCCGGCCAAACCGGCCCGTCTCCACGCCTCCCTGTAAGAGTTTCTCGGCTCGACCGACCACCAGGCATGAGCACACCTCTCGCGATGATGACTCTGAGCGCGGAGCAGCTTCGGATTGAGCAGACCAAGACCCTGTCGGAACCGGAACTGCGATACGGGCTTCTCGCCAAGACACTCTTCCTCGTCATGGACCTGCTGTACGGCCGCGCCCGCAGCTGGAGCAAGTTCAAGGTGCTGGAAGTCATCGCCCGCGTGCCCTATCAGGCGTGGGAGCATGTGGCCTATATCGCGATCACTCAAAACTACGAGCACGAAGATTTTGCCCGCCGGGTCTTCGATCGTGTGAGAGAAAGCCGCCATCAGCAGGACAACGAACAGTGGCACCTCCTGATTCTCGAAGAATGGATCCATCGGAATCGCATCAAGGAACACTTCCTCCTTCACCGGCTGGCGCCGCAGATGATCGCCTTCTTCTACTACCAGATCAGCTGGCTGCTCTATGTGATGAGGCCGGAATGGAGCTACCGCCTGAACGTGGATTTCGAAAACCACGCCGAACATGAGTACATGCTGTTCGCGCGGGAGCATCCGGAGTTCGAGCAGATGCCGTTCGAGAGCGCCTTCAAGAAAGACTATGGCGACTTCCGGACCATGGCCGATGTGATCCGCCAGATCGGCTATGACGAACGGGTCCACAAACACGACAGCATGGCGAAGTTGGGGATGGCCCGCTTTGCCTGAGGAAGGAACTACCATGAAAGCCGTCGCCGTCATTCCAGGACAAGCCGATTCGATCCATCTCGCCGAACTGCCGAAACCATCGGTGCATGAAGTGCCCAACGGGCGCGGCGTGCTCGTTCAAGTCTTGCGCGTGGGCGTGGACGGCACGGACAAAGAGATCAACGCGGCGGAATACGGCCAGGCGCCTCCCGGCTACGACTTCCTCGTGATCGGCCACGAGTGTTTGGGCCGCGTACTGGAAGTCGGTCCGAACGTGACAGCACTGATGCCGGGCGACTATGTCGTGCCGACCGTCCGCCGTCCCGGCGGCAGCTTCTACGATCAGATCGGCCAGTATGACATGACCAGCGAGGACATCTATTTCGAGCGGGGGATCAATCTCCGCCACGGCTATCTGACCGAACTGTTCGTCGATGACCCGGAATATCTGGTGAAGATCCCGAAAGGCCTCAAGGACGTGGCCGTGCTGCTGGAACCGACCTCGATCATCGAGAAAGGCATCATTCAGGCCTACGAAGCTCAACGGCGATTCAAAATCTGGCGGCCAAGGAAAGCGGCGGTGCTGGGTGCCGGGACCGTCGGTTTGCTCGCAGCGCTCTCGCTCAAGATGAAGGGGTTCGATGTCACCAGCTTCGGCAAGCAGAGCGGGCCCTCGCGCAACCTGGATCTGCTGGCCCAGTTGGGCGTGCGCTATATTTCCACGAATGATCTGTCGATCCGTGAGGCGGCGAAGCGCTTTGGCCCGTTCGACCTCATGTTCGAAGCGACCGGCTATTCCCCCGTCGTCTTCGAGGCGATGGAATGTCTCGGCAAAAACGGCGTGCTGGTCTTGGCCAGTGTGACGGGCGGCGACCGTGAACATGCCATTCCGGCCGACAAGATCAACCTGGACTTCGTGCTCGGGAACAAGCTGGTCGTCGGTACGGTGAATGCAAATCGCGAATACTTCGAAGCCGGCGTCTATGACTTTGCGCGGGCCGAGCTGGAATTCCCCGGCTGGCTGCCGAAGCTGCTGACTCATCCGGTGACGGGGCTGGAGAACTATCAGGAAATGATGGCGACGCTCACGACGGAGCGGAGTGCCATTAAAGTGTTTGTCAACGTCGCGTACGAATACTTCAGCTGATGGACCAGGCCATGATCGCTCGCCTTCCAGCCTTGTGTTTGCCCCTGCTCTTTGGTCTGCTGATCGCAACACCTGCCTTCACCGGCGAATACTTCGAGAAAGATGGGGTGGCGATCGGCGGATACGACCCGGTTGCCTACTTCTCCGAGATGAAACCGGTCAAAGGGTCGCCGGAATTCCATACCGGCTACCAGGGCTCCACTTTTTACTTCGCTACAGCCGCGAATCGGGACAGTTTCGCGGAACATCCGGCCAAGTATGCCCCGCAGTACGGCGGCTATTGCGCCTTCGGCATGGCCAAGGGGTACAAGGCCCCGATCGATCCGGCAGCCTTCACGGTGGTCGGCGACAAACTCTACCTCAATTACAACGGAACGGTCCGCGCCCTCTGGGTGCTGGATATCCAAGGCTATGTGAAGAAGGCTGATCAGAACTGGCCGGATGTTCGTAAAACAGCGCACGTTACCAATTAGATCCTCCCCTCTGTAAGACCCTCCCTCCTTGTCCGACTTAACTCCATGCAGGCTGCTCTTGTCCCCCCCTGACCTGTTACCCGGGAGAACCTCCATGGCTAATTTGATGGAATCACCGATGCCTGTTGCCGAAGCAGTTTCGACTCCTGAACCGATTGTGGTCCCGCACGTCACCACTGAACGCGTCTATCGGCATCGGCTGCCGGTGCGGATCAGCCATTGGTTGAACGTCCCCTGCCTCTTCATCCTCATTATGAGCGGCTTGCAGATTTTCAACGCGCATCCGGCGCTCTATTGGGGAGACCGATCCGACCGCGACCAGCCTTTGTTGTCGATCCGACCCATGAAAACCGAGACCGGCGAGACGAAAGGCATCACCACGGTCCTCGGCCACCAGTTCGATACGACCGGTGTGCTCGGCTACTCAGACGGAACGGGCCGCGCCTTTCCGGCCTGGGCCACCGTGCCGAGCGCCAGATGGCTTGCCATGGGACGGCAATGGCACCTCTTCTTCGCCTGGGTCTTCGTGATCAACGGGTTGCTCTTTGCGACCTATATTGTTGTAAGCCGCCACTTCAAAAAAGATCTGCTGCCGACCGGCCACGACCTGAAGCAGATCCCGCAAGCGGTGAAAGATCATCTTGTCCTCCGCCATCCGAAAGGCGAGGAAGCGAAACGGTATAACGTGCTGCAGAAACTGGCTTATATCGGAATTCTGTTCGTCGTGGCACCGCTGATCGTGCTGACCGGCCTGACGATGTCGCCGACCATCGATACCGCCTTCCCCTGGTTGCTGACAATTTTCGGTGGGCGGCAGGCGGCACGGACGATTCATTTCATCGCCTGCTTCTCGTTCGTCGGCTTCATCGCCGTTCACGTTTCGCAGGTGATCCTCACGGGGTTTTTCAACAACATCCGGTCGATGATCACCGGATATTTCGTCGTGAAACACGAAGGAGCAAACCATGAAGCATGAGCGAGCCATGGAACGGCGTGGATTCTTGAAGGGCACAGTTGGGGTCGCCAGTCTGATGGCGTTGTCAGGCTGCGACAATCTGACACAGAGCAGCTGGTTCCCACCGGTCCTGCAGAAGGCCGAGAAACTGACCGAACGCGTGCAGCGGGCTGTCACGCCGGCAAACGCCCTCGCCAAAGAGTACGGCGAGGCAGACATCTCGCGTGTGTTCCCGGCCAACGGCAATACCGACCCCGGCACGCAGGACTACAACGAGATGGCTCAAGCGAATTTCGCCGGATGGGACGTGATGATCGACGGACTGGTGACGACTCCGATGATGTTTTCGCTGGCAGCCATCCAAGAGATGCCCGCCCGCACACAGATTACGCGGCACGACTGTGTCGAAGGGTGGAGCGCCATCGGCAAATGGACCGGTGTCCCGCTCGGCGATCTGATGCGCCGGGCGCAGCCCTTGCCGAATGCCAGGTACGCCGTCTTCCATTGTGCCGACGTCGACGACGAAGGCATTTCCTACTACGAAAGTATGGCGGTGGCTGACTGCTATCACCCACAAACGATTTTGGCCTACGAGTTGAATGGAAAACCGCTCGATATTCCTCATGGCGCCCCGCTCCGACTCCGCTTCGAACGGCAGCTCGGCTACAAACAGGCCAAGTACGTGGAACGGATCGAGCTGGTGGAGTCGCTCGACGGCATCGGAAGAGGCAAGGGGGGATACTGGGAAGATCAAGGATATGAGTGGTACGCAGGAATTTGAAACAGGTCGAGGCTGAGGTTGAGGTTGAGGTCAAGGGAAGACGATGTGGAACCAGCGCAGATTCGTGACGAGAGCACCCTCAGCCTTGACCTTAGCCTCAACCTGTCTATGCCTGCTGACCGGCTGCCTCTCGCCCATCGCGATGCATCGTGCGGTGATCGAGTACGACCGGACGGTCAGCTACGTCGAAGCGGACCTGTTGCTCTTGAACATTGCGCGGGCGCGCTATCACCGGCCCGTACACTTCACGGCGGTCTCCAGCGTGGCGGCGACCTTCGACTTCCGCACCACGGCGGGGATTCGAGGAGGACTCGGCCCGGCGACAGACTCGTCCGAGCGTGCCCTCAATCTCGAATACAGCGCGAGTGTGGCGGAAAACCCGACGATCACGATCGTGCCGATCACCGGGGAGGAATTCACCAAGCGCGTCTTGCGCCCGCTCGATGAAGACAAATTCGAGTTCCTGGTGCGGCAGGGGTACGACATCAACATGGTGCTGCGTCTCATGGCGCGCGGGATCGCGATCGACGACGAGCGCGGCCCTATCGTGCTGTTCAACGCGCCCTCGCAGGGCGAAGGCTATCCGGAGTTTCGCCGCAGACTGCTCCATCTGGCCGGATTGGACGAGGAACGGAAACTCTTCGTCGGACCGATTCTTTTTGAAGAGAGCCATACGGTCCGCACGAATCGCCCGCCGAATCCGGACGAAGTGGTGGCAGCCTTGGAAAAGGGCTTTCGCTGGGAAGGCGACAGCGACGGGAAGGTGCATACGGTACGCCGCAAGGCGGTGGGCCGGCTCTTGATCGCCAACTACGATCCGGCGCGCCTCTCGAACGACGAGCGGCGGCGGCTTCACGAAGAAGCGCAACGGGTTCCGTCTGACTCCATCCTGGTCGATATCCGGCCAGGCGCTCCGGGCGGCGACTATCCCCTGCACGGCTCAATTCTATTGCGCAGCATGAACGCGATTATCGGGTTTGTGGCCAGGAGCATCGAAGAAGAACCGGAAATGATGGTGTCGCCCGATCCCCGAACCAGGACGGTCGTACGAAACCCGGCGAAGACGCTCGAAATCGAGGAGTCCGACTCCAAACCTGGCGACTATGAATTCTCGGTGCCGTTCGACGGCCGCTACTATTCGATCCGCAAGTATCCGATCAGCCAGGGAATGGTCCCCAGCTGGAATCAAGAAGCTTTTGCGGTGCTCTCGAATTTGTTCCAGATGACGGTGACGGACTTAACGAAGTATCCGACGCCGGCGATCGCGATCGCGAAATAGACGGATGCTGAAAAACG
>CAZOUA010000042.1:16498-23892 GCA_964582865.1 uncultured Nitrospira sp.
TTCTCGTTCCTTCGCTCCCTGCGACATACATCAAACCGTATGCCTCGGGTGCTCAGTCGCTCGTGCCTTGCCGGAAGACGTTTTTGAGCATCCTGAGATAGAAGACAATGGCCGTAGTGAATGGAGGTATGCCATGAAACAGATCGCTGTGGTTTTTGGCACCCTGTTTATCGGCGTTTTCGTTCTATGGGTCATCGTCAATGCGGGGGTCGGCATGAAGGCGCCGGACATCGCGAGCGAGACCTGGCTCAACAGCGAGCCGTTGCATCTGGGCGATCTGAAAGGCAAGGTCGTGATGGTCGAGTTCTGGACCTTCGGTTGTTACAATTGCCGGAACGTCGAGCCGTACGTGAAGCAATGGCATCAGAAGTACTCGGAGCAGGGCTTCGTGGTGATCGCCGTCCACTCGCCGGAATTTTCCCATGAACGCGAGATCGACAACGTGCGGCGCTACATCAAAGAACACGACATCCGCTTTGCCGTTCCGATCGACAACGACTTTTCGATCTGGAACAAATACGGCAACCGGTACTGGCCGGCCATGTACCTCATCGACAAGCACGGCACCATTCGGCATGTCCGCATCGGTGAAGGCGGCTATCACGACACGGAGCAGCTGATCCGAACCCTGCTGGCGGAGCCGTCGTAAAAGGAACAGATGCCTCGCCCGTCGCGCCGGACATTTCTCAAGACTGCCGGAGGGCTGCTGCTTGCATCCGCCCTCCCGGCCCCAAGCCTCGCCGGGCTCCTCGACCGCCTCTTCGGTCAGACCGAAGCGAAACCGACCAAGCCGATCACGCCCAACAGCGAGTTCTACGTCACCTCCTATCGCAGCCCGCCGACGATCCGCATCGACGATTGGCAACTCCGCGTGCATGGGCTTGTCGCACGTCCGGTCACGCTGGACTATGCGCAGCTGCTCGCGAGGCCGTCCGTCTCGCAGATCGTCACCCTCGAATGTGTCGGCAATACCGTGGCCGGCGAGTTCATCAGTACGGCAGAATGGACAGGGATTACGCTGCGCGCCTTGCTGGAAGAAACCGGGGCGAGCGCAGAAGCCTATGACATCGTCTTTCGCGCGGCCGACGGATTCTCCGACAGCGTCCGCTTCGATCGCGCGATGGCCGGCGACGTGATGATCGCGCACCGCATGAACGGGGCGCCGCTGCCGCAAGGGCATGGATTCCCTGCGCGGATGATCGTGCCCGGCCACTACGGCATGAAGCACGTGCAGTGGCTGACCGAGATCGAAGTCGTGGCGCAGGATTACAAAGGCTACTACGCGCAGAAGGGCTGGACGGACGAGGCGATCATCAAGACCATGTCACGCATCGATCTGCCCGGACATGGCTCAACGGTCACGGGGCTTCAACAGAGAGTCGAAGGGCTGGCCTTCGCCGGCACACGCGGCATCACGCGGGTGGAGGTCAGCACCGACGGAGGCGAAGGCTGGACGCCCGCCGCACTCGATGCGCCCCTCTCGGCCTATGCATGGCGATTCTGGCATTTCGACTGGAGGGTCCAGAAACCCGGCCGGCACACGCTGCTGGTCCGCGCAACGGACGGGACCGGCAAGATCCAAACCTCAATCGAGCAGGACCCGGCTCCCGACGGTGCGTCAGGCCTCCACGAAATCACCGTGACGGTGGAAGCCTGACAGCGCCGGGCTGTGGTGAAGAAAACCGCTACTTCAGCCTGACGGCGCGGCCGTCAACTTTCGTGTCGGCGATGAACTTCTCGATATTCTTGTCGACCACTTCGTTCACCAGTTGCTGGGCATCCTCCGGATCGAACCAAAACACTTCGTCGCTCCCGCTGCCCAGCACCCGCTCTTGAATCGAGCTTTGGTCGCCATGGTTGGCCACGCGTACGATCATCGTGTTCTTCGTGGCGATTTCCGTATGGCAGAACTTGCTCGTCGCCGTCACGCTCAGATCTTGAATCGTTCCGGTAATCGTGGCGTCGGGTTGCGATCCTCCGCCTTGACCGGCCAGACTGGCCTGCCACCCCTGCTTGTTGAGTTGCTGCACCAGAGCCTTTGCAACGGCCTCGCCCGCTGTGCCCTTCGGCAGATCGAAATAGCTCATGCCGCCCCAGAAATGCGAACGGCTCCCGAGGTGCATCCGGTCGGAACGCGCGTCATCGAAAGGCATGACGACGACTCGAAGTCCGGTCCCGCTCGTTCCGGCTGTGGCCGGGCTGGTGGCAATGCCCATGCTCGGAATCGCGAGATCGACCCGCTCACCTTTGGCGGCACAACCTGCCAAGACACAGAGGCTGACGGCTAAGATTCCACCCATTCGATTCATCTTCACGAGTCTCTCTCCTTTCTCGTTAAACGGGCCTGCACATACCTCGATTCATTCCCGGCAGCAGCGTTTTACTGCACGACGAAATGCGCGCGCCGATTGCTTTGATAGCACGCTTCGTCGCGCTCCTTGCAGAACGGCCTCATTTCTCCGTAGCTGGTGGTCTTCAGCCGCGAGGCGGCGACACCGAGATCCTCCAGATAACGCTTGGCCGATCGCGCGCGTTTTTCCCCGAGCACCAGATTGTAGGCCTGCGTGCCCCGCTCGTCGCAATGCCCCTCGATGAGCACCGACTGGCCCGGCGCTTTCTTGAGCCATGCCGCGTTGGATTCCAAAACGGGCTGGGCATCCCGCCTGATGGCGTACTGGTCGAAATCGAAAAAGATATCCGCCACCGCGGACAGATCTTTCGATGCGGCCCCGCTCTCCAATGAACTGGACGGCCCTCCGCCGAAGGACGGGGGAGCAGCCAGCGGCGCGCGCGACGTTTCGGTGGTCGACCGCGGCGCGTCCGGAATCGTGACCATGCCCTCCGGCTTGATGGTTTCCACGGGAGCGGCGGCGCTCGGCGGCGTGCTTTTCTCCTTCGCCGTGGAGGACGCGTCGCCGGAAGACGACGCCACACGCTTCCCGGAACAGCCGCCCATGACGAAGGCGCCGGGCACGATCACGGCCACAAACGCAAAAGACAGCACAGACCGAATGTTCATTTTCCACCTCTATATAATGAGTTGCGTGTGCGGATGCATCGGTTCATGACCGTTCTTCGGATCACTCGATGCCGGCGGGAGACACAGCACATGTTCTGTGATGATATAGCGGGAACGCCGGTGCGGCGCAAGCGAAAATATTGCAATCCGGTTACTGCGGCCCGTGGAAAGGCGCGATTGAGGCGCCCCTCCGGTTATCTGACCACGAGCACCGAACAGTTCGCGTGCTGGACGACCCTCGTCGACACGCTGCCGAGCAGGAAGCGCCCGATGGCGCCCAAGCCCTTGGCACCCGTGACGATCAGATCGGCCCTCCGCTGCTGGGCGACATTCAGGATTTCATCCGCCGGATTCCCCAGCTTGGGCGCCTGCTCCACAAGATAGCCGGCGCGCGCCAGCTGATTCGCGCATTGTTCGACCACGGCTTTTCCCGCTTCGCGCAGCTCCGGGTACTTCAAGAACGGCATGGCATGCACGACGGTGACGGTGACGGGCTCCTGATCCGGTGAATCTTCCCAGGGTCTCATGGATCGCACGAGATACTGCGCGGCTTTCTTCGACGGCGCAGACCCGTCGATCGCGAGCACCACCTGCCGGATGGACCGCGGCGCTTCCCTCACCACCAAGACCGGGCAGGAGAGATGATGCATCGCATGGGTGGATACGCTGCCCAGCATGAACCGATCGAGCGCATCCAGTCCTCGAGACCCGATGGCGACCAGTTGCACGCCCCGCTTGGCGTGCTTCACGATCGTGGCGGCTACGCCACCGCGCTCGACCACGACCCGCCCGCTCAGGTGCAGCGTTTTGATCAGGTCCGCCGCATCCTGTTTCGTCTTCTTAGCATGCGCTTCCATGCGGGCAATCTCGGCTCTGATGTAACGTTCGGTGCCGACGATCACCGGCTGCGCGACGAACGGGGCGCGCAGCGCGCCGGTGTCCACGACGTGCAGCACCTTGACGGTGGGCGCCTCCGCGAGCGGCAGCTGCGCCACCCATTGCAGCGCCCATTTGCCGTATTTCGATCCATCGGTTGCGACGAGCACGTTCATGTCATCCGTCCTTTCTTGTCCATTGCTACCTGCGCACGGCGACCGGTTCGAACCGGATCCTGAATGCGTCGGGAGTGAGCCCGGCCAGAGACGCGTAGCGTCCGAGCACGGCCGGATCGTTGATATCGTCCTCCGTGAGTCGAATCATGTATTGACGGGCGATCTGATAGGATTGCGATCCGATGTCCACCATCCGGACCTTCGCACGCCCGGTGGCCGGGTCCAGCATCTGCTTGAACGGAATCGGGACGAACCGGCCCTCCTGGATCGACACCATCGCGGCCGTGCCGCCGTCCAGCAGGAACTGCGCGGCGCAATATCCGAGGTCGCGCGTATACTCGATATCGTAGGGAATCGGATCCGCACAGCGCAATTCGTAACCGACATTCTTGGACACGATCGTGGTGGAGAGCCCTAACACGCCCATCTCTTTCGCCACCTCCCGCCGCAACAGGTCGCCGATATCCACTTCCGACAGGCGCAAGTGGCCATGTTCGTCGCGCTCGACATGTTCGAGCCCGCCAAGATCCGCCGGATCGAGCATTTCGACCAGCCCCTCGGCCAGCACGACGACACCGTCGGTCCGCCCAGAATTCAGCCGCTTGATCATGGCCCCGATCAGGAGGTCCAGAAGCCGGCGCAGTTTCACAGGACGTTCACGAAATTCTTCGGGAATAACCGTGAGAGCGGCGCCCGCCGCTTTCCCGATGCCCAGCGCCAAGTGGCCGGCCTTCCGTCCCATCGTCACCGCAAAATACCAACGCGATGTCGTCTGGGCGTCGACCATAAGATTTTTGACGATCGCCACGCCGAAATGGCGGGCCGTTTGAAAGCCGAACGTCGGAATGCCGTGTGGGAGATCGAGATCGTTATCGATGGTCTTGGGCACATGGACGACCTGGATGCGGCCGGACGAACGTTCCTCCACCTTCAGCGAAGAAAAGGCCGTATCGTCTCCGCCGATCGTCACCAGCCGCGAGATGCCGAGGTTCGTCAAGGCCGAAATCACTCGATCGAGATGCTCGGCCTTCTTCGTGGGGTTGGCCCGCGAAGTTCCCAGACAGGACCCGCCTTGGAAGTGAATCCGGCTGACTTCTTCAATCGAGAGGGGCCGCACTCGACCCGTCCCCTCCTCCATCAGCCACTTGAACCCATCGAGGATGCCGACGACGTCGCAGCCGCCGAGAATGCTGCGGATCGTGGCGGCGCTGATGACGCTATTGATGCCGGGGGCCGGCCCGCCTGCGACCAGAATACCGACCCTCGTGCGAGACGCGTTCATGCTGTCCGGACTCCTGTGCGACTAGTTCGTCTCTCTCAGATAGACCGACCAATAGACCAGCGCGACGAGCACGGTACCGCCTAGAATGTTGCCGATCGTCACCAAGAAGAGATTGCCGAGAGCGCCTCCGAGTGAGAGCGGCGCGGCAGCTCCGGCCACAAGGGCGCCGACCGGGAGAAAATACATGTTGGCGACGGAATGTTCAAATCCGCAGGCCACGAACGCGCTGATCGGGAAAACAATCGCGAGAATCTTGTCGGTCACCGACCGCGCTCCCATGCACAACCAGACGGCCAGACACACGAGCACATTGCACAAGACGCCCCGCGCAAGCACCGACAGTGGATCGAGGGAGACCTTGGCCCGCGCGATGCGCACCATCGTCTCGCCGACCGCACCGTCGCTCAGATTGTGCACACCGGCCAGCCAGACCAGGATCGCCGTTCCGATCGCTCCGACCAGATTGCCGAGATAGACCCATCCCCAGTTCCTGACAACTTGTCCCGTGGTGATCCGGCCTGAGGCCCAAGCCATCGCGATGAGATTGTTCCCTGTAAACAGCTCCGCACCGCCGGCTACCACGAGAATCAGCCCGAGGCTGAACGCAATCCCGCCCGCTAGGCGCGTGAGACCGAACGCCGCCGGTTGATCCGTGTGCCCCGCCGTCACGGTGACGGTAAAGAACAGCGCGCCCAGTGCAATAAAGGCTCCCGCCAAGACGGCCAGAGAGAACATCGTCAGGACCGGCATGGAGGCTTTCGCCACGCCGACTTCACGCACCCGCATGGCAATCTGTGCCGGCGCGTAGGCATCGGATGTCGAGGCAGAAAAAGGCGCGGGGCCAGAGGCAATCGACGATGGACTGCCGGCCTTGCTCGGATGACTCATCACTCCACCTCTTGCCCCATGCTTCTAGCTCCTCACCTGTTCACAGAATCAATTGCCGCCGCATGCGCCGCAGTTCTGCTTCATCTTCCGCATCGAGTTCTTCCCGTGCGACCGGCTCCACGCGCACGGCGGAGACTTTGTACTCCGGACACTTGGAGCTTTCATCCGCGCTCGACGACAGCAGCGCATTAACGGTCGAAGCCGGAAAGTGAAAGCTGGTGAAGAGATGCCCCGACAGCACGCGCGCGCTTCGCAAAACAGGCAGCAGCGCCTCCCCGCGGGGGCTCACCAACCGGACGATCGCCCCGTCCTCCAATCGCAACCGCTCCATATCCGCCTCGTGCATCTCGAGCACATCCGTATCCACCACATCCAGGATGTCCGTCCGCCTGGTTTGGGCGCCGCAATTATAATGTTGCAGAATGCGCCCGGTCGTCAGGATGAAGGGATAGTCCTCGCTCGCCGCCTCACCCGGCGGCAGATAATCCACCGCGACGAAGCGCGCCTTGCCTTTCGGGAAGTTCTCCTGATGCATCAGCGGCGTGCCGGGATGAGACGGGCTTGGAACCGGCCACTGCAAACCGGCAGGATCCTCCAGCCGGTCGTATGACACGCCCGCAAACATCGGCGTCAGCCGTGCGATCTCGCCCATGATCTCGGACGGATGCTGATAGGGCATGGGATAGCCCATCCGATTCGAGACCTCGCAGACCACACGCCAATCCGGGAGAATTCCGTTCGGGGGATCCACCGCCTTCCTGATCCGTTGAATGCGCCGTTCGAGATTCGTGAACGTGCCGTCTTTTTCCAGAAACGATGCGCCGGGCAGAACGAGATGGGCAAATTTCGTCGTTTCGCTCATGAACAGGTCCTGAACGACGAGAAAATCCACCCGCTTCAAGGCCTCGTGGACTTTCTTCAAATTGGGATCGGTCTGCGCGACATCGTAGCCGATGATCCAAAGCGCCTTTAAACGGCCAGCTAGCGCGGCATCCCACATATCCGGCGTCTTCATGCCGCGCTTGGCCGGCAAAGGGCGACCGGTAATCTGCTGATGGAGCGCGGCGAGCTTCGGATCATCCAGCGGTTGATAGCCGGCAAAATAGGTCGGCAGACAACCGACATCCGATGCGCCCTGCACGTTGTTCTGGCC
>CAZOUA010000043.1:0-20613 GCA_964582865.1 uncultured Nitrospira sp.
AAGGTTGAGGAAAGCATGTGGTGTGGCCTTCTCAGGCCTTAGCCTTGACCTCAGCCTCAGCCTGTATCGGTGAGAGCTCATGACGCTTGAGATGGTATTTGGAGCGTGGGTGGCGACGGGGTTGACCCTGTGTATCTTCTCGTTCCTGTACAAAGACAATCCGCTTTTCAAGCTGGCGGAGCATCTCTATGTCGGGGTGTCGGTCGGGTACACGATCGTGAAGGCCTACGACACGGTCATCGTGCATTTGATCGTGAAGCCCATCTTCGAGCAGGGAGAAATGACGCTCTTCGTTCCCGTCGCAATCGGCCTGCTCATGTTGACCCGCTATGTTCCCAAAGCCGCATGGTTGTCCCGCTATGCCTTCGCGTTCATCGTGGGCGTCGGGTCCGGCCTCGCGATTCCGCGTACGATTTCATCGTTCATCTTGAAGCAGATCGAAGATACGGTCCGGCCGCTGCTGTCCTTGGCCGGCGCCGACGGCGTGACCTTTTCGATGAATCTGCTCAATCCCGCCAGCAATGTGAACGCCATCATCATCCTGGTCGGCGTCAGCTCGGTGCTGTTCTATTTCTTTTTCTCGATCGAACACAGCGGCCCGGGAAAAGTCGTCGCCAGAACGGGAGTCCTGTTTCTGATGATTGCGTTCGGCGCCGCCTTCGGGTACACGGTCATGGCCCGTATGTCGCTGTTGATCGGACGGTTGACCGACTTGATCGAGTTTTCCGATGCCTCCTATGGCCGTCCCACCCTGTGGCTGGCGCTTCTCACCATCGGGGCCTTGGTAATCCTGAGCCGCCGCAAGCAGCAGGAAGAGCCGCCTGAGGTCCGGTAGGACCCTGCTTTCCCCATTGCAGGTCGTGAAACCGGTTCGTTACAATGGCGCTTCGCTGTGAAGGAGCGCCATGCCGACCGATACCGTCAAAGATCCCAAACAATATCCGACTCTGCGGAATCTTCAGTTTTCTCCCATTAAGGAAGGGGAGGAACAGTATATCGTGCTGTGGGACCCGAGCGGCCTGAGCAAGGAACGGCTGGTCCTGCCGCTGAACTACTTTTTCATCATCCAGCATTTCGATGGCGAACATTCTCTCCAAGCCATCGGCGGGCTCTACCTGAAACGATTCGGCGAGTTTCTGATGCCGAACAAGGTGGAGCAATTGGTGTCCGACCTGGATGCGAAGCTTTTCCTTGAAGGGGAACGGGTGGAATCAGCGAGAAAGCAGGCGCAGGAGGCCTATCGGCAAGCGCCGCTCCGTCAAGCTGTTTTTTCCGGAAGAAGTTATGAAGCAGACGGCGCCAAACTCAAGAAGCAAATCGACGGCTTCTTTGCGTCGAAAGAGGGGCCCGATTTCAAGCCCTCGGAGAACAAGGGCAAAGCAATCAAAGGACTCGTCGCGCCGGCCTATGACGTGAAGCAGGCGGGTCCCATCTATGCCTGGGCCTACAAGGAGCTGCAGGAAGCTCAGCAGCCGGATCTTTATGTGATGATCGGGACCGCTCATGCGGGACTCGAAAACCTGTTTGCCGTCACCGACAAGGATTTTGAAACGCCGCTGGGGGTCGTGCCGGCTGACCGCGCTATCCTGGACCGGCTCAAGTCGCTCGTGCCGGAATTCTTCGTGGAAGACATCGCGCACCAGGCCGAGCATGCCATCGAGTTCCAGCTTCCCTTCATGCAGGTCGTGACGGACGCGAAGCCCTTTACAATCGTGCCGATCTTGTCTTCCTTCTCGGCTTCCAGCCTGGGCGATCCATCCGTTCGCAGCGCAGTCGATCGATTTCTCAGCACGTTGCGCGAGGTGATCGCGGCGTCTGGTAAGACCGTCTGTGTGATTGCGGCAGGGGAGTTGGCACACCTCGGTATGCGCTACGGCGACAAGGCTCCGCCCACCGACTTTTCCTTCCACCGGTCGATGCAGCACGATCTCGAAATGCTGAAGCCGGTCGAAGAACTCAAGCCGGAGGAATTTGCGGGCTATATCCAGAAGGAACAGGACCAGCGCCGGATTTCCGGCTTCTCGCCCATCTACTCCCTCTTGCGGCTGATCCAGGCAGAAAAGGGGCAAGTGCTGCGCTACGATCGCGGGATCACCGACCAGTACAACTCCACCGTGACCTACGCATCCATGTCCTTCTTTTAGCAGCTCCTCACGCCGCTCCGGCTGTGTGTGCAGTCTCTCGAACCATCACTGTTCTCACGATCGACTCAATCGGATGATCGTGCTCAGGAGGGGCGGTCTCGATTCTCCGTTGCGCGGCGGTTGAAGACGGTTGGCGCGAATCAGAACATCCTCGATCGCACCGCAGTTCAGACATCGTTCGTACGATGCACGCTGATCGAAGCTTGCCTCTGCATAGTCGTAATACCATTCGGTGACGAGACATCCTCCGCATCGGGAGCAGGTCATGATGGCTCTCCGAGTCCGGTCCCGCTTCCTGGCCGGTGTCCAAGGGGCCTCGCCATTGAGACCGATGAGCGTGGGATTGGAACAGGCGAGGATGGCCGGTCATTGAGGAGGCGGCTTCGATCGTACGATGATTTTGTGGCGGGAAGCGCATCGTCGCGGTTCTCTTTCACATGGTACAGATTGTTGTCTTCGACGCGATACATGAGCGGGACGACCGGAATTGTGGGATAGCGAAGGCGAAGCCGCATCGTTTCAGCAAGCAGAAAATTCAGTTCATTGCCGATTTCGAACATCGACACAGAATTCATAAAATGTGATTCGGCCCACTCTCGTTCCCATCCGCCGCGCTCCACCAAACCCTCGATGAACTGCTCTCGCCGATGCATGAGATTGACCATCCCGCACTGTGTGTGGGCGATCAGCGCGATAGCTGAAACCTCGCCAATAGCCACGGCGTAAGAAATCTGGAATTCGCTGTATCGGAGGTTGGCGCCCGCTGCACGGAGGATGTAGGCGAAATTCTCAGGTATCCTGAGCCGCTCGCGATGGTCCATGCACATGCCGATGAGCAGGCGGGCCGTGGCATAGGATTCATGAGGCATGTCGAGATTGTGGTAGCGCAGCAGATCTCCAACAGCGGTCTCCCTCACGGCGGGTGCGATGTCCTTCTGGGTTGAAACAGGGACAAGCCATTCCATAGTGAAGATCCTCCTTCGGTGTTACGGCCGAGGTTCGCTTGGCTCGCCGGGGCACACGGAGATTTCGTAATCCCATGGCAGGGGTCTCAACCTCACGACCTGCTGCCGCTCAAGGTTGTTCAAGGCTTTGAACAGGCTGATCCATCTGTATGCGGGCAGCATGCCCGCGAGTGTGGTGAAGGTGATCGTGCCTTTGTCGCTGATGAGACTGTGGACGATGCGCTCGATTTCTCTGAGGGAGTGGAACGCGGTCTGAGTGTGCATGATAAATCCTCTCTCATGAATCCGGATATGAGCCACCGTCTGATTCTGCAAAACCTGGTCCCGCCTGAACGGTCCGGAAATCGGCGCACGTGTCGGCTCTCTCTCGATTCTTTTCTGTCTCAGAACCTGTAAATCCTCTTCAACCACACTCTTCGCACTGTGCGCAGCGTGCGGAATAGCTCGTTGAAACGCCTGTTCTCTTAGAATTCCAGCCGTATTTCATCTGAATGTCAGGCCAGCCCGTTGGTATGTCCCTTGCTGTGAGCGCTCGCGGCATGGGGAAGACTTCAAAGATTGTCAGGATGGGGGCGGTGCTGCAGGCGATGATTCTGATCATCATGCAGGCCACTTCGGGGACGGCCCTGTCAGAGGAAAAGATGAATCGGACGCTGCGTCTCCTGTTGGACAAAGGCATCATCACGCAACAGGAATATGACCAGGCCGTCGAGGAGGAACAGCGCGCGAAGGTCGAAGAGGAACGACGTGCGCAGATCGAGCAAGAACAGCGTCTGAAAGAGGCGACCACGATTACGAAAAATGGTCTGAAGGTCAAGCTGGGAGGCTTCGCCGAGATCGATTTCATCCAGGACAATACGCAAAGTTTTGAGGAAATCATCGGCAACCGGCCGGTCTTGCGAAGCACTACGGTGGCCGGGGCTAACAGCCAATTCCAAACCAGTCCGAGAAACAGCCGGATCTGGATTGATGTACGGGCACCTGAGCGGGATGGCATCAAGAGCCGGTTTTATGGATCAATCGATTTTCTCGGCAACGAACCGGCGGTCGGCAGCCCCGGAGTATCTAATTTGACATTGCGGACCAGTCCGGATGCCCGCATCTTTCAGATGTACTTCCTGGTCGAAAGTCCAGCGGTCGATGTGAAGATCGGGCAGGACTGGTCGCGGTTCGGATTCATGTCTGAATATTCGCGTGGACAAGTGTCAGTCGCGGCAATTCCGGCGAATCTGTTCAATCGTTGGATCCAGGCCAGCGTCTCGAAGCGACTCCGATTGACGGATACCCTGTCCCTGACTCCCGTTTTCTCCGTGGAGCGTCCACCACAGCCCACAGCCAATCTCCCTTCGTTCGTTGCAGGGGTTCAAGTGGCGCACCATGGCCTGCAAGCGCCTTATACCGGGTCTTCAACGGGCGACATCTCGCTCAAACCGCTCAGCATTCAGATCAGCGGAGTCGGCCGGCGACTCGAAGCGAATTCGGGCGGCACAACAGATCCCTCCGGATCACAGGCAAATCTGAGCAGCCAGACGTACGTTTCAGGGTGGGGAGTATCCTCCAGTCTCTTTCTGCCGGTCCTTCCATCCCGGGATGGGGAGCGAGGTAATACGGCTCATGTCGTGATGGAGGGTGTCACGGGTGCAGGAATTTCAGACATGTTTAACGGATTGAGTTGGGGAATCTGCAATCCGGTGTGCGGGAACTCCACCTCGAACAGCGGTTTTGGCGGACCTGCCTTCGGCCAGACCAACATCGATGCCGGTTTGGCAGCGGTGAGCAGTCAAAGCGGAAAATTTGAAGCCATTCGTACGACCTCGATGATGGCCCATGCGACCTACTATCTCCCGGATCAAGGTCGGACATGGATCGGGGGCGGCTATGGGACGATCTATTCGTCAAATGCCAATCAAATGACATGCACGGTCAGCACGGCCTTTTGCGGCGGAGCGGTGCGAACGTTGCAAAACATCTATACGCGAGACTCGACCTACTACGCCTACATATTTCACGATTTCACTCCGGAAATTCGAGCGGCGTTGATGACGAATTGGGTGCGGACAACTTACGCGGACGGTGCCCATGCCGAGAATCATCGAATACAACTCTCCTTCTTCTGGCGATTCTGAATGAATTCACGAATCGCACCGTGCGTGGCGAGCGAATCCGCTCAATCTGTTTGCTCAGAGTCGGAGAAAGCCGGCGTGCTGCATCCCTCAATGCGGGAAAACATATCTCCGTTGAAGGACTTCTGCGTCGCGCAATTGTGATGGGAACGATGACACCGTCGGAATGAATCTTGCGATGTGCCGGTGGCAATTAGCTTTACCGCGTGTGGAAGGAGAGGCAATGGATCAGACGTTACTCGATGCCATCGGCCACAACTTGACCGCTCCGATGCCCCTGTTTTTTGCCCTGGGTATTCTTGCGACATTGATCCATTCCGATCTGAAAGTGCCCGAAGCGCTTTATATCGGATTGACGCTCTATCTCCTGGGCGCCATCGGGTTGCATGGAGGGGCAGAGATCAGAGAGGTGGGGATCCTGGCAATCTGGATGCCCCTCGTCGCCTGCTTACTGCTGGGAACACTGATTCCTATTGCCGGCTATTTTATTCTTCGCCACATCGGCAAGTTCAGCATTCATAACGCCGCCGCGATCGCGGGGCACTACGGATCGGTCAGCGCGGTGACGTTCGCCGTGGCCACTCAGTTCCTGTCCAGTCTGCAGGTCAAGCCGGAGGGATATATGTCCGCGTTCCTCGCGGTGCTCGAACCGACCGGCGTGGTTGTGGGCATTTTGCTGGCTCGTTTCGCCCTCCAGTTCGAAATGCGGCGGCACACTGAGAGCAACGGCGTTGAAGAGGTCCGTCCGAGTTGGGTCAGACCCGTGTTGCATGAAGCGCTGACAGGCAAAGGGTCCATGATTCTTCTGGGCGCGCTGATCATCGGCTATATCTCCGGACCTGAGGGGATTGCGGTGACCAAGCCGTTCTTCGGCGATCTCTTCAAGGGTGTCCTCTGCCTCTTCATGTTGGAAATGGGCCTCGTTGCGGGGCAACGACTCGCAGAGGTACGGACGGCCGGGGTCTTTCTCGTGGCGTTCGGCATTTTCATGCCCATTATCGACGGGACGCTCGGCGTGCTTGCGGGCGGCTTCGTCGGACTGAGCGTCGGCGGCGCGACGATGCTGGGCGTAATGGCCGCCAGTGCCTCGTACATTGCCGCGCCCGCAGCCATGCGTATCTCCATTCCGGAAGCCAATCCGTCTCTGTACCTTACGGCTTCGTTGGGCATCACGTTCCCGTTCAACATCGCCATGGGCATCCCGCTCTATTTCTGGCTGGCAAAGTTCGTGTTTGGGACGTGACCGGTCGGGCCGGCATCGAGAGGAGAAACCGTTATGCGCATGAAGAAGGCGACTCTGCTCACGATCATTACGGAACGGATCATGGAGCCTACGCTGCGGGCGCTGGTCGAACGGGCGGGGGCACTCGGATACACGGTCGAAGATGTGTCCAGAGGCTGGGGAACGCATGGCGCTCGCAAAGGGATTCTTGAGAGCGACCAGACATTCAAGATGCTGACGGTCGTTCCTGAGTCCGTGGCGAAGGAGATTCTTAATGAGGTCGAGCGTGTCTTTGAGCCGGATTATGCGGTGCTGGCGTTTCAGCACGACATTGAGGTCATGACCGGTGCGGCGAAGCCCAAGAAATAATGCACACATCATACAGGCATGATCGAGACGGGTACGGGTCAAGAAGCGTGATGGCCTGCAGCAGGACGACAAAGTTGTGTCCGGAGGTTCGCGGGGGATGGAGGAGAACATGAAGTGTTTCGGACAGAGCATTGTGAAGATCGTCGCTGCCGGCGTCATGCTGCTTGCCACGGCGCATCAGGCGGCAGCCGAAATGACGCCGTATCAAGCCGAGGAAACGGCCAGACTGATCGCCACGCTGTTCAGCGCGGGACGTGTGGTCATTGATCGCAACCAATCGCTGATTGATGCGCCGGACAAGGGAAACAAGGGTTTTACGCCAGAGGTGTTTGAGCGCCAGGTGCTCGAAGAATTTCGAGCCCGCACGGATTTGGATTTGAGAAAGCCCATGCCGGCGCATCTTCCGTCTCAGGTCAGGGATCTGCTGGGCGCCCTTCTCAACGCGAGTAAAGCGGTGGTGGCTGAGGCGCAGCCGGCCATCAATCAACCGGGCGTCGGGTTTAAGAATTTTATCCCCGCGATCTTTGGCAGTCAGGTGGCCAGCCGGTTTTCGGTCGCCTCAGGGGTTCAGTTAAAACAAACGTCTCTGACTCCCAGAAACCCGAAGAACGCCCCGGACCTCTACGAACAAGCCGTGCTCCGGCGCTTGTTGATGCAGCCCAGCCAGTCCGTGACGATCAGCGATGTGGAATCCGGTAGTAATACGCTGCGCGTGTTGAGCCCGATTTACTACACGAGAGATTGTCTGGTCTGCCATGGAGGACCGGCGGGAGAGCGGGACATTTCCGGCTATCCCAAAGAGGGTGCGGAAGAGGGTGATCTCGCCGGGGCGATCAGCGTCTCGATCCCTCTCACCGTTGTGAAGTGAGCTTGCGGAGGAGGTCGATCCTATGAACGTGTTGTCGGGGCGGGTTCTTATCGGGCTATTCGGGTGCGTGGCTTGGTTAGGGATGGCGGCGGGCGCTTCGGGTGCGGACAAATATGTCATCAAGGACCTTGGCGTGCTTGCTGCCGGAGGCACGGTGGAAGGGATCAACGATCATGGTCAATTGGCCGGCGTGATTCCGGTCAGTTCAACGAGAAATACCGGCTGGTGGTTCGATGGGAAGAAGATCATCGATCTCGGCAATTGCGGCGGTATCGGCTGCCGCGCAATGGATATCAATAACAAAGGCCAGTTGGTGGGGAACATCGGTCGAGATGCGTATATCTATAGCGATGGTAAGTTTGTGGATCTCGCGGCCTTTGTGCGACCGCCGGGCATCGCGCTGGCGTTGAACGACCGCGCCGAGGCCGTCGGATGGTACACGCTCATTCCGGTGCCAGGATCGGATTTTCCTTCCGAGCGGCACGCCTTTCTGTATCGGGGCCGAACTCTTACGGATCTCGGAACTCTTGGGGGCAAAGAAAGCACGGCCACGGATATCAATAGCGCAGGGCAGATCGTCGGCTATGCCAGCACCTACAGTGATGAGACGCACGCCTTCATTTACCAGCAAGGCAGAATGACGGATCTCGGCACGCTGGGCGGAACGGATAGCCGGGCCAATAGCCTGAATGACCGCGGGCATGTCGTGGGGAGCGCCAATGTGGCCGGTTCCAACAAAGCGCATGCGTTTCTGTATGCGGATGGGAAGATGACGGATCTCGGCACGTTGGACGGCCAGGACAGTACGGCGCTGTGCATCAACGAGGCCGGGCATATCGTCGGGACGAGCGGATCAAAAGGGTTTCTGTACAGCCAGGGCAAAATGGCGGATCTGACGACGCTTCTCCCGCAGGGCTCCGGCTGGAAATCTGTGACGCCGCGCTGCATCAATGACCATGGCCAGATTGCCGGGGTAGGAATCTTCAGTGACGGCAAGCCGCATGTTTTCCTGATGACACCGACGCCATAATGTTCGATAGATAGTGTGATCATGCGATGCGCGCAGGGTGCCCGAGTGTGCCATGCCGTTTCAGTCTGAAGATTGCCGGCCTTACGGGGCTGGTCGATCCACTGACGTGATCTTGAACGTATTGAGATCATTGGAGAGGTGCGACATCGCACTGTGCGCTCAGTGCGATAACGCTCGCTCAACGCTATTTCCGGTACCTAGCCGCAGATCAATCCTGCGAACCCCTTATATTGCCGTGCTGTTTTCGCGATGGGCATTCGTTGGAGTCGCCTGGAACAGGCGGCTCCCCGAGGCATCCATTGTGCTTAGAGCATTAGCACTGGTTGTTCTCATCTGATCGTCCGTAGCGGACCATCGTGATGATCCAACGGCAGAGAGGGACAGGCCGGTCGTTGAGCAGGCGTGGTTGCACCGGTCAAGAACTGCCGCCGGAAAAAACCATGAACCAATCCCGCATTGGAATATCGTGAAATCCGTGCTCGTAAAAGTAATCGCGCAGGAACTGGAGAGCCATGAAGAATGCCCTGTCGTCTCATGATCCGATCGCGCCGGCCGTAGAAAAACCCGAGAACGGGGTGCGCGGACTGAAACATTGGCGGTACGACCTGATCGCCGGATTACAGGTTGCACTGATCGGGCTTCCTCTCTCGCTGGGTATTGCAGTGGCCTCCGGAGCGCCGCCCATCACCGGCGTGATCTCGGCCATCATAGCCGGGCTCGTGTTTCCATTCCTCGGCGGAGCCTATGTGACGATCAGCGGACCGGCCGCCGGTCTTGCGCCGGCGCTGCTGGCCGGCATGATCGCGCTTGGTCACGGAGATTTGGCGGCGGGCTATCCGCTCTTGCTGGTGGCGATTTGTCTGACCGGCGTCGTCCAGGTGCTGTTGAGCCTCCTTCGCGCAGGGAAATTCGCAATGTATTTCCCCATCTCGGTCGTCGAAGGCATGTTGAGCGCGATCGGCATGCTGATCATCGTCAAACAAATCCCGCAACTCTTGGGGGACCGGTTGCCGCCCGTCAAATCCATTCCAGCGGCCATCCTGGCGATTCCTCAAGATATCTATGAGATGAATCCGCAGATCTTCCTCGTCGGAGGTTGTTCCTTAGTCCTCCTCTTCCTGCTCTCCAGCAGAAAGGAACGGTGGGCGACGCTCATCCCGCCGCCTCTCCTGGTCGTCGGCTTAGGCGGCGCAGCAGGCTGGCTGCTGCAACTCCCGCAGGAATACTTGGTTCATGTGCCCCTCGATATTTTCCAGCATGGCATTCACTTTCCTCACTTTTCTGAAGCCTGGCAGAGCCAGGACCTGTGGATGGCTCTCTTGGCCACGATCATCACGCTCACCCTCATCGATGGCACGGAGTCACTGGCTACGATCGCTGCGGTCGATAAAATCGACCCGTTTCATCGAAAGTCGGATCCCAACGTCACCTTGCGTGCAATGGGTATCTCCAACATCCTCTCCAGCCTGGCCGGCGGCTTGACGATCATCCCGGGCGGGATCAAAAGCACGACCAACATCCTTGCGGGGGGGCGAACCCTCTGGGCCAACTTCTATTATGCCTGTTGCCTCGCGCTCTTTTTGTGGCTCGGGACGGGGCTCATCAATCGGATTCCGCTCGCAGTCCTGGCTGCGTTGCTCATCTGGATCGGATGGCAGCTATGCGCGCCCAGGATCTTCTGGAAGATGCTGGCTGTCGGCAAAGAACAGCTGTTGATCGCGGTCGTTACCGTCGTGGTCACGTTGTACACCTCGGACCTGCTGGAAGGAGTGGCACTGGGCACGTTGACGAAGATCGTCGTGCTCTGTGTTGATCTGGTACGGTCTTCAGCCGGAAATATCCAGAACGGAGATTCGTTCCTCAAACGGTCCGTCAGGCTGCTGTCGGCTGCGCTCGCCGAATTATTCAGCAATCCGGTCATCCGAATCGGAGACGGTCGCGGCTCTCGTGAGCGGTACAGTGTGATGACCGTGGCGACCAGCGCGATACGGGGCCGGGCCGGAGAGATGAAGAACCCCTACAAAATTTACCTCTCTTCGGTCACCTGCATGAATCTGATGAAGCTCGATAAGGCGCTCAACGAAACGCTCGTCGTTCCTTCGAACTCCAAAGCCAGCTTCCTGATCATTCTGGCGGGACAGATTGTCGATCACACCTCGATGGAATATTTGCACCATTTTCAGGATCAATGCATCGCGGCCGGCCATACCTGTGCCATCGTGGGAATGGATCATTTTCGTTCGTTTTCTGACCACGTGCTGGCGTACCGCGTGAATCCTCCCCGCACTCTCATGGCGTTTGCATGAAGACACGAGGCTTGTGCGCAGGTATAAGGCTGAATCAGAGATCGCGAACTCCGGACGATGAGGAATAATGCAATCATGACGAACCCGACTCTGTCACACGCGAGCAAAGATGACGTTGCCATTCATGGCATGCCCATCCAAGAACGGATCGACTGGCTCATTCATCATGCTGACCGTCACTCCCAGGAGTTCAAGAGTCCCGAGTCATGGCTGGCGCGCAGCCGCTATCATGCGAAACACCCCACCGACATCGTGGCGTTCAAGTGTATGGACGGGCGCATCAACATTCCGGTATCGACCAACACGCCGTACGGCATCATGCTGCCATTCCGCAATCTCGGCGGTCGCTTCCACCTGGGCTGGCCGCACCTCGGAGAAGTATTATCAGAGCATGTGCAGAGCGTGGCGGGACAAGGACGGCGCACCCTGGCGCTCGTGACCTACCATTACTCCAAGGGTGATCCCCTCCGCGGCTGTGCCGGTTTCGATTACGACATCGAGGCCGCCCGCGCCCATACGTTAGGCATCAAGCGACAGATGGAGGCGGTCTTTGGAACCGGTCACGGCACGGTGTACCCATTGGTATGCGGCTTCGAAACCGATGAAGACGCCATTGTGCTTCATGGCAGTGCGGGAGAGATCCTGGACCTCTCCACCGTCCCCTCCGAACATCATGACTCTCTGCCGGCACTGCTGGCACGTCTCTATCCCGACATGCCTGATCAGATGCGCCAGGACCTCTTGCCCCTCGTGCAGGGCAACATCGCGCACATCGCTGAAATCAAACAAGCCAACCGCGAGCTCAACATCGAGCATCGCGAATGGATGATTTGCATTGGACGCGGGTTCGACTGGCTGCACATGCCCAACCTTGCACTGATCATCGGACCCTACAGTCCGGACCTCGCCGATCCTATCCGCAAGGCCGCCGGCATCATCGAGGCCAATATGCGAGCCGGTCGTATCCCTGATGACGGTTTTCTGTTGCTCGCCGAGACGCCGTACCGTGAAATCGGCGTCGACCATGCCCGTACCACACTCAAGAGCCGCTTTCTATCCGGGTTCGCTGCCGACGTCATCCGTACGGAATTCCCGAAACTGGCTGAAAAGATGCACGTGCTCACCGCTGTGCTCGCCTGGCAGTCCCGGGCGATGGAGATCATTGAAGATTGCGCCGCCTGATCCTTGATCAATAGACCCAAGTCATTACAGGAGTACCCATATGCACGCGAGTATCTTTGTCACAGATGACGAGCCTGCGCTTCGCAACGCGATGGTCAAGCGACTGGCCAAGCGCCAGTATCGAGTCAGAGCCTTTGAGTCCGGGGATGAGCTGTTGGCTGCGGTGGAGCAGGATGTTCCTGATCTGATTCTGCTCGACCTCAAGATGCCGGGGATGACGGGGATCGAGGTCCTGGAAATTCTTCGCACGAAAGCGCGAGATACGATCGTGATCATCCTGACTGCCTATGGAACAGTCGAAGATGCGGTCGAGGCGATGAAGCTGGGGGCGTATGATTTCCTCATCAAGACCGTGGATCTCGCAGGCGTAGAACCGGTCGTCGACCGGGCGTTGGAATATCTCTTACTGCGGCGCCGGGTGGCGTGCGCAACCGAGCACGAAGCCGATCAATATGGATTGAGCGGACTCGTCGCGAGCAGCGCATCGATGAAAAATCTCCTCGCCCAAGTGCGCGATGCGGCGCAGAATCCGAAGACGACCGTCCTTCTGACAGGAGAAACCGGGACGGGGAAGGAATTTCTGGCTCGAGTCATTCACCATAACGGTGCGCGCGCAAAGGGTCCGTTTATGAAAATTAATTGTGCAGCCATTTCGCCTGAGTTGTTCGAGCGCGATCTGTTCGGATATGAACGCGGGGCGTTCGAGGGCGCGGAGCGGCGAAAGCTCGGCCTGTTGGAGCAGGCCGAGACCGGAACGTTGTTTCTGGACGAGGTCGGCGATCTTGATCTGACCATGCAGGCGAAGCTGTCGGGGGTTATGCAGGATCGATCATTCCGTCGCGTGGGAGGAACCGAAGACATGCGAGGGGATTTTCGCGTGATTGCCGCTTCAAGCCGAGACCTTGGGCAGGAAGTCGAGGCAGGACGGTTCCGGGAGGATCTCTACTTTCGTCTCAACGTCATGCCGTTTCACCTGCCCCAGC
This sequence comes from uncultured Nitrospira sp., assembly GCA_964582865.1. Classification (GTDB taxonomy): domain Bacteria; phylum Nitrospirota; class Nitrospiria; order Nitrospirales; family Nitrospiraceae; genus Nitrospira_C. The sequence goes on from CAZOUA010000043.1 coordinate 13,193, forward strand.
TCCGGAACCGTGCCGAGGACATTGTGCCGCTCAGCAAACAGTTCATGGTGAAATTCGGTCTGGAGCTTGGCAAGGAAGCGGTGGAGATGGATCCGGCAGCGATCGCTCTTCTGGAGAGGTATTCCTTCCCGGGCAATGTGCGTGAGTTGCAGAACGTCATCGAGCGGGCGATGATTTTGTGTAAAGGGAAAATCTTGACTGCGGGCGACCTTCCCTGGGAATCGCGGGAAACCGCGGCACCGGTCTAGTGACGATTATAGAGGACTGCGGGTTCCCGTCACGGGTTGACGGACGCGCAACACGCATCAACCGTAAAGATCTGAACGATGTGAGGGCGCTGCCGGCGAGGCAGGGCCAGGATTGCAGAAGAGAAACCTGATGAACCAGCGGCCATCGAGAAGCCGAATCCGGTTGAGCCGGGCTCATTTTTGACAATCTGAGGTTTGGACTTTAGGATGGCTTGAACACCCTGGACTGCCTCTATGCGGGAGTATCTGACTCGTCTCTTCAACGATCTGCCGATCGGACGGAAGCTGCTGCTGGTTTCCGTGATCCCACTGACGGCTTTGATCCTGCTCAGTATCGTGACGTATGAAAGTGTCCAGACGGTCGCCCGGGATGACGAGCAGCTCAATGCGTTATACCTCACACAGAAATCGGCCGCCCAGTATTATCGGCTGGTCGTCGATCTCGAGACGAGCTTTCGCGGGTATGTGCTGACTCTCCAACACCCCTATCTTCACCCCTTTCGCACGGCACAAGAAGGTATTTTTTCCGTGGGAGAAGAACTCGCCCGGGGCGTCTCCGATGAAGCCCCTCAGCGGGGGCTGTTTATGGAAATTCAGTCGCTGGTGAAGCAGCTCATCATTGAGAAGGTCGAACTCATCGAAGCGGCGAAGAAAGGGCATCGCGAGAAGTCGCTTCAGTACATCGAAGAAGGGCGCGGTCGGGCGATCATGGTCAAAATTCGCGAATTGATGGTGAAGTTTGACCAGCTCGAGCAGAAACGAATCGAGGCGAGGCTGGGCCAATTGAGTCAAGACCGGACTGCCACGCTCATGGTGATTCTCATCGGCGGGATTCTTACGCTGGGGCTGATGGCCTCGGCGCTGTATCTGATCGCACGCTCGATCGCCGGCCCGTTAGTCGGCTTGGCCAAAGCGGTCGGATCGTCGCCCGTGGGGGCTCTTTCCAGTATCCCCGTGCTTGAAAGAAGGGACGAAGTGGGTTATTTGACCCGGATGATGCACGAGATGAGCCTTCAGATTCAGCAGCACATCGATCAAGTCGAGCATTCGGAAGCAGCTCTGCGTGCGCTGAACGAAAGCCTGTCCGCATCGGAATCCAAGTATCGCGGGTTGGTGGACCACGCCCCCTTCGGCATTTTTACGACCAAGGGCACAGAGATTACGTTCAGCAACCGCTACAACCAAATTCTTGCCGGTCTTGATCCGGATCACCTCTCGGATCCGGCTGCCTTTCGCCTGTGGATTCATCCGGAAGATCGGGAACGTGTCATCGCGGAATTCTCACAGGCCGTCGCAGAGGGCCGGCCGTGCGAAATGGTATTCCGGTTTCTTCACAAAGACGGCGTGGTGCGAAAGATTCTCAGTCGCCGGTTGCCCATTACTGATCGTGACAGCGTTCCTCCGATCTATGTGGGATTCAATATCGATATCACGGCATTGGAGGACCTCCAGTCCCGGCTGAGCCGAGCGGAGCAGTTGGCGACGTTGGGGCAAGTGGCGGCCGGTATCGCCCATGAGCTGAGAAATCCCCTGGTCGGCATCGGATCGACGGCGTCGTTATTATTGGATGAATTCAGCGAGTCCGATCAGCGACGGATCGACATTGCCGTGATCTTGAAAGAAACGAGGCGATTAGACCGAATCGTCAATCAGATTGTGGAATACGCAAGGCCTCGCGAGCTTGTGCCGGTCGAATTCAACATCTCCGAACTGGTGGAGGAAGTCGTCAAACTGCTCGATGTTCCTTTGCGGGCAAAACATCTCGCCATACGTGCGTCCCTGTCTCCGATGGCTGACCAACTGCATGCCGATCGGGATCAGATCAAGCAAGTGCTCTTGAACGTCTTACACAATGCCATTGATGCGTCACATATGGACGGACCGGCCATAGAGGTCACGGCTTGTGAGGTGTCCCGCCATGAATGGCCGGGCATTGTCGTGAATGTCAGAGACGCGGGCGCCGGCATTTCATTGGAAGCGCTCTCCCACGTCTTTGAGCCGTTTTTTACGACGGGGAAGCGACACGGGACCGGATTGGGGCTGGCCATCTGCCGGAATATTGTCGAGAGTCATGGCGGAGACATTCACATGACGAGCGAAGTCGGCAAAGGAACGTCCGTGAGGATCTGGCTGCCTCTGAGTCAGGATCCGCAAAGGATGAAAGGTTAAGTGATGCGAGCGGTTGTCTTCGTGACCGATGATGAACAGGCGATTCGTGCGGCGATTGTCAAACGGCTGACTCGGCAAGGCCATCGTGTCATGGCGTATGAATCCGGTGAAGCGTTGCTGGATGCGCTTCAGCATGAACTGCCCGATCTCGTGCTGCTCGACTTGAAGATGCCGGGCATGAGCGGTCTTGACGCCCTGAAGCAGGTGCGTCAGGCGGCCCCCACCGCCAGCGTGATTATGCTGACCGCCTACGGAACCATCCAGGATGCGGTAGAGGCGATGAAATTGGGGGCGTACGACTTTGTGATCAAATCCGTTGACCTGGAGGGGATTGAACCCGTAATGGCTCGCGCGCTGGATGTCCTGAGTCTCCGGCGGCGTCTTGAGTCGGAGCACGAGCACCGCGACAGCCAGTACCATTTGAGCAATCTGGAAGCGCACAGTCATGTCATGAAGCAGTTGTTCGAGCAAGTTCGTGAGGTGGCCGAGAACCCGAAATCGTCGGTGATGCTGCTCGGTGAAACGGGGACGGGAAAGGAGTTTTTCGCGCGTGTCATCCACCACAACGGGCCGCGGGCGGCCGGCCCGTTCATCGGTGTCAATTGCACGGCAATTCCGAAGGACCTGTTCGAAAGCGAACTGTTTGGTTTCGAGCGGGGGGCGTTTACCGGAGCGAATCAGCGGAAGCTCGGACTCTTGGAAAAAGCGGAAGGCGGCACGCTGTTTCTGGACGAGATCGGTGACCTCGATCAGTCGATGCAGGCCAAGCTCCTGCGCGTGATTCAGGAGCGGTCCTTCAGGCGTCTCGGCGGGACCGACGATATCGGCGTTGATTTCCGGCTCATTACGGCAACAAATCGGGATCTCAAGAAAGAAGTCGGACGCGGGATGTTTCGCGAGGATCTCTATTTCCGCCTCAATGTCGTAGCCTTTGAGTTGCCTCCGCTTCGGAAACGGACAGAAGACATCGTTCCCTTGTGCCGGCGCGCGCTGTTGCGGTTTGCACAGGAGTTCGGCAAGCCTGTCCCTGATGTAGATTCTGACGCGCGCGCGTTGCTGGAGCGATATCATTACCCGGGAAATATCCGCGAACTGCAGAACATTCTTGAGCGGGCGATGATCTTTTGCCAGGGGCGGTTGCTCACACCTGCCTGCCTGCCGAGTGAACTTCGGGACGGTCCGGCGCACGCCGCTGTGGCCGCAGGAACAGGGACGGATGCGGTTGTGAGAGTCGAGATGAAGCTGGGGCAGCAGTCCCTTGCCGATATAGAGAAGGCGATCATCGATGAAGTGCTGCGTCTGGCGGATTACAACAAAACCGTGGCCGCCAAGCATCTCGGTCTCACGCGGTTTGCGCTCGATCGCAGGCTTAAAAAATCCGAGGACGATTCGTAACGTGCTCCTCGAATGTATCGGTGGGAGCCGGAAACCTTCAGTTTCCGCAGGGCGGGGGTTATCCGACGGGGTGTCTCATACGTTCTTGATTAACCTGCCAGGCGATCCCGATGTCCACGACATCTCGGGCTAGAGTTTTCTCCTGCCTGTTGCTTACAATACGGCACATTTCACGAGGGTGTGCATGAAGATCCGGACCATTCGCGGGCGTATCGTATTGGCCATCGTGCTGGTGGGTTGTATCCCGCTGCTGATCGGATTGGTGCTGGCCTACGTGTCGGGCATGCGGTCGCTGCGCGATGTGATCGGCGGCAATCTCCAGGCTGTGGCGATCCAGGCGGCGGATCGTGTGACGATGCTGGTGCAGAGCGAAGTGCAAGGCGTGCGGTTGCTCGGGTCTGCGCCGTTGCGTGTGCGCCAACCGGTCGAGATCGCAAATCGCTCCTATCCACCGGATCGTGAAAAGGCGCAGCGCCTCATCAATGAACGTATGGAGGTCTGGGAAAAAGGACTGGACAGTGCCGCAGGTCTCTTGAACTCCGAACTCTCCCGTTTTCTCCTGGAGACGAAGGTTCGCGATGGAGATAAAGTCGTTGGGTTGTTGATTGCGGATCAGAATGGGGCACTCGTTGCCGCAAGTTCGGAACCCGATCACTACTATTTTGGAAAGGAGCCATGGTGGGATGCAGTTCGAGCCGGGGAGGTCTATGTCAGCGGGCTCATTCCTGCCCAAGAAGGATCGTTCAGGACGTCCGAAGAAACCATCGATATCGCGGTACCGATCCTTGACGACCGGCAGCATGCGGTCATCGGGGCGGTCAAAGCTTCCTATCGGTTCGATATGCTCTTTGCGATGATCAAACAGATTCGGATCGGGCAAACCGGTCACGCGATGCTCTTCGATGCAGCGGGGAACCCGCTCGTCTGTCCGATCCTGCCTCGTCAAGCGCATCGTATTCCCAGTCAACTGATGGCGATGATTGTGTCATCGGAGCCCGGGTGGGCCATCGCGGAGGATGACGGGCATGGGGCGAACGACACCGTAGTAGGGTATGCTCCCGTCCGCGGTCTCAAGTTGCCGGACAACCCGTGGCATGTGTTCGTGAGACAGCAGCCGGCGGAAAGTTACGCGCCCATTAGAGATCAGTTGAGGAATCTCGCCGCGATTGGATTGGTGATGATAGGGCTTCTTTGGGCGATGGGCCGCTATGTGGCGGCGCGGATTGCCCGTCCGATTCAGATCTTACGGACCGGTGTTGAAGCGATCAGCCAGGGTACCTACGATCGTCCGCTCAATATTCGTACGGGCGATGAGTTCGAGGATCTGGCGGCGGCCGTTCATTCCATGGCCGATCGACTCAAGACGTCACGTTCGGACCTGGAAGCCTTGAATGCCGATCTGGCCAGACGCGTCGAGGAAAAAACCGCCGAGGTGACGGAGCAAATGAAGAAGCTACAGTTCGCCGAACGTCTGGCGACCCTCGGCAAAGTGGCGAGCGGGATTGCCCATGAGATTAATAATCCGCTGGGGATCATTCTCAACCGGATAGAATGTATGGAGGTCGAGGCGGCTCATCTGCCTCTGTCCGAGGAGCAGCAGCGGGACTTACTGGCGATTCGGACCCAGGCGGATCGGATCTCACGGGTTACGAAGAGCATGTTGGCGTTGTCCAGAGGATCTGCGACCGTGCTGAAACCCATGGATCTGAATTGCATCCTTCAATCATGCATCGACGCATCGAAAGACCGGGCTGCCGCCAAAGGGGTGAGGATCGAGGCAGCCTTGTCGCCAGGTTTGCCGCCCATCATGGGCGATCGTGACCGGATCGAGACGGTGATGTTGAATCTGATCAACAATGCGCTTGATGCGGCTCAGGAGGGAAAACTGCCCGGCTGTGTGACGGTCCGGTCTGAAGAATCCCGAAGCAAAGAGGGGGATCTGGTCGTGGCCCGGATCAGCGATACGGGACCAGGTATCCCCGAGGAGATGCTGGGACGAATCTTTGATCCCTTCTTTACCACGAAGGATGAGGGGCAGGGGACCGGTCTGGGTTTATTCCTCAGCTATGGGATTGTGGCCGATCATCGCGGACGCATTGAGGTTGAAAACGGCCGGCCCGGCGCTGTGGCGTCCGTGTTTCTCCCTGCGCTTGTGCCAGTGTCCGAATCGCATCAGGAGGCCGGATGGGAACAGGCAAGATACTGATTGTCGACGACGAAGTGGATGCGCTGGACAATTGCCGTCGCATCTTGAGCCGACTCGGGTATGACTGTGTGACGGAACATGACCCGCTCCGTGCCGTGCAGCGGATACAACAGGAGCATCCCGATCTGGTGTTCACCGATCTGCGCATGCCCGGTCTTGACGGGATCGGCCTTTTGGCGGAGGCAAAGCGGGTCGACCCCAAGATCAACGTGGTGCTGCTGACCGCCTATGCGACCGTCCAGACGGCCGTGGCCTCCATGCGGTACGGGGCGCTTGATTACCTGCTGAAACCTTATACGAGCAAAGATCTGGAAGAGGTCGCCAAGCGGGCATTCGGGAATGCCGCACAGCCGAAGACCCTGGTCCCGTCCTGGACCGGCCCGGACGGGAAGACGAGTCCCTCCGATACCGACGGCAAGAGCGCCCTCAGGCTCATTCTCGGGAGCAGTCAGGCCATCGGTGATGTAAAGGATCTTGTCAAGAAAGTCGCGCGCACGGATGCGAACATTTTGATCTACGGCGAAAGCGGAACGGGTAAAGAGTTGGTCGCCCGCGCGATTCACGATGAAAGTGAACGGACCAGTCAGCCGTTTGTGCCGCTCGATTGTGTTGCGCTGCCCGATACCTTGCTCGAGTCTGAATTATTCGGACACGAGAAGGGGGCTTTCACCGGAGCGCATGCGGCGAAGGCCGGCCTCTTCGAAGTAGCCAATCGAGGCACGGTCTTTCTGGACGAAGTCAGCGGGATGAGCCAGAAACTCCAGTCGCGGCTTCTGCGAGTACTGCAGGAACGTCATGTCCGCCGTGTGGGCGGTACGCGCTACGCGGATATCGATGTGCGGGTGATTGCTGCCTCCAACCGCGACCTCGAGGACGCCTGTCGGAAGGGAGAGTTTCGGGAGGATTTGTACTATCGTCTCAATGTGATTCCGATCGTGCTGCCGCCGCTGCGGGAACGTGAGGGTGATGTCCAGGTGTTGGCGCAGGAATTCCTCACACGTTTTATGGGGCGGGCCAGCGCCGGGTCCGATGCCGCGCCGGCATTCGATCCGGCGGCCTTGGCCTGTTTGAAGGCCCATGTCTGGCCCGGCAATGTCAGAGAACTCCAGAACGTGATCGAGCGGGTAGCGGCGCTGGCCGATGGCCCCACGATCCGGGTTGAGCATCTCCCTGAACGCATTCGTGCCGCGCAATCGGATGAATCCGATACAGAGGAAACGGCGTCCTACAAACAGGCCAAGCAGGAAGTCGTGCGTTCCTTTGAGCGCAGTTTCCTGCTGGAATTACTGAAGCGCCACAATTGGCATATGAGCAATGCGGCTCAAGAAGCCGGCGTGGATCGTAAGACGGTCGAACGCATGGTGAAGCGGCATGGTCTTCGGGAGCCGAGTTAGCCGGTCTCT
>CAZOUA010000043.1:20713-22957 GCA_964582865.1 uncultured Nitrospira sp.
GGTCGAACGCATGGTGAAGCGGCATGGTCTTCGGGAGCCGAGTTAGCCGGTCTCTCCCCGCATCCCGTCCTCTGTTCTTCACACGGGGCGTCGCCGCCCCTTGCTCCGCTCCATCCCGTGATAATTTCCCTCCATTCTTCATTGGCATTGCAATTGCTTCGCAACGGGCAGGGCTTTCGCGGTCCGAACCGTGAAGGGCTGTGTCTGTATGACAGGCTGTTCCAACCGCAGAGAGAGGGCGAAGTCAGGATCATGGCAACAGAAAAAATTTTGATCGTCGATGATGAACCGGACGCCATTGAGAATTGTCGCCGGATCCTGAGCCGGCATCAGTACGATTGCGTGGCGGAAGCTGATCCGAACCGGGCGCTGGCGGCCATCGAGCGTGAGCGCCCGCGGGTGCTGCTCACCGATCTCCGGATGCCGGGCTTGGACGGCATCGGTTTATTGAAAGCGGCCAAGCTCATCGATCCCACGATCAAAGTCATATTGCTGACCGCCTATGCCTCCATTCAAACAGCGGTCGCCTCCATGCGACACGGGGCGTTCGATTACCTCGCCAAGCCCTTTACGGGGCACGAACTTCGAACGGTGGTCCGGCGTGCTCTGGGTGAAGAAGACGACAATTCAGGCAACCGCGAAGATTCTTTGCCCTCACAGACCGAGAGCGCAGCACTCGCTCAGCAGGGAGTGCTGATCGGAAACAGTACGGCAACCAGGATGGTGCGGGAGGTCATTGAACGGGTGGCGGCCACGGAGGCGGCCGTGCTGATCTCCGGCGAGAGCGGAACCGGCAAAGAATATGCGGCGCGAACGATCCATGCGGGAAGTGCGCGCCGGGTCAAGCCGTTCGTGCCGGTCGACTGCGTGGCATCAGACGAAGTGACGTTGGAGAGACAGCTATTCGGCTCCGAGCCGGCAGCGGCCGGCAGCAGTGCCGGATCACAGCCGGGGCTGCTGGAATTGGCGCACGGAGGCAGCCTGTTCTTGGACGATGTCGATGGCCTCAGCCTTCGGCTGCAGGCGAAAATCGCGCGAGCGTTGAAGGAACGGCGGGGGCGACGGGTAGGAGCGAGCCGGTTTTTCGACATCGACGTACGAGTGATCGCCGCGTCGACTCAGGACCTGCAGCGCCTCTGCGGCAGCGGCGAATTTCGTGAAGACTTATATTGGCACCTCAACGTCGTTCCGATCGTGCTTCGTCCGCTGCGCGAACGCGTCGAGGATGTCGAAGCCTTGGCGCAATGGTTTCTCCAAACCTTCCTGTCGCACAAGCCTGACCGTCAACGATTGCCGTCTGACTTCACGCCCCGGGCGCGCATGCTCCTTCTCCGTTATTCCTGGCCCGGCAATGTGCGTGAGTTGCGGAATGCCATCGAGCATGCGGCCGTCCTCACGGACGGATCGCTCATCGACCTCGAGCATCTGCCCGACCGGCTGGCTGCGTCTTGAGGGATGTCCTGACGCGTTGCGAGGCCGTTCGTTCATTCAAACATACCCGTCGCCCCGCCTCAATCGACAATGCACTGTCCCGCCGCGCCTCAGTCTGGTGCGCCGCGCTGTCTAAATCAATAGACGATCTATCTGTGTGATTTCCCGCTCGTTTCATGTTTGCCATGAGAAATGATGGGACGGCAGGGTCCCATTGGGACCGGAGACCTCTCGCGCACTATCGTCGCGCGAACAAGAGAAAGCTGCCGTCAATTCTGGGGATTCTGCGCGTGAGAACCAGGAGGCATCATTATTGCGGAGGAGTGGAAATCGCTGGTGGAGGAACAGGTATTTGGACCGGCCTCCGAAGACCGGCATCTCAGGGAGATGCGCCTCCACCAGCCCCCTAAATATGAAACGGACGGTCGGAAGTTGAACAGATGGAAGAGAGAAGTCAATTTCAGCCCGCCGCGCGTGAAACGGCGGCGACAGAAGAAGGAGGCCCTTGTATGAGACAGGTACCGGGTTCGCAGAGGCGTCGCGCGTCGCGCGCGGCGGCCGGTCTGCCGGCGGCGCTGCTGGCGAGCAGCCTGCTGACAGCACCGATCGGGCTGGCCGCTGACCAGCACAGCCACCACGGCGACGTGGCGGCGGCGTCGGCGGAGAAAGTGATTTACCGCGAAGGCGGATCGGTCCTGCACGACCGCATGATGGAGGAGGTGAAGCGGCAGCAGGAGTTCATCGGGCAAAAGGGCGCATACAGCACCGGCGCGAACAGCCACATGTTGCAGCAGGGCGTGCTGTTGGTGGCGG
>CAZOUA010000044.1:0-5341 GCA_964582865.1 uncultured Nitrospira sp.
GCTGGGCAACGAAGACGGGCGGTTGATATTTGTGTCGATGTTGGAATCGTTGAAGAAGCAACAAGTTGTAGGAGCGTGACGGCAAGGCCTGCGCTGCTCAGACACTTCGGCTCGACCGCACTAGGTTTCGCCCCGCTCGGCCCGCGAAACTTGTTCCGTTTCGAGCGAGGCTCAACGGAACTTCGAACATCGCGAGCCGTCTGCAACGCAGATCGCTTTGGCTCAACCAGTGCGGTGACCCGAGCCTCCGTGTAAATCGCAGCGCGGGCTTTGCCGACACACTATCTGGTTGAGAAGGATAGGGAGAAAGAGAAGGGTTTCCGCTGGTAGCGGACGGGCGCCCAGTTCAGTATCACCCGCGTGAGAATATGTACGAGGTGAGGGGTACCCGTTCTCGGCAATGTTGCTCTGACTAGGCGCTCACTGTTTTTAGTAAGGTTCAGTGATGTCCATTCCTGAATATCAAAAGTTCTTCTTGCCGGTGCTGAGATTTGCTGGAGACGGGAAGAATCATTCTTATGGAGAAATGTATGCAGCGATTGCTACAGAATTTAAGTTAACTGATGAAGATCGTGCGGAACTTCTTCCCAGCGGTACGGCACGGAAATTCGAAAATAGGGCTGCATGGGCGATCACTTACCTGAGCAAGGCCAGACTTTTAGATAGGGTGAGCCGGGGCATTTTTCGAATTTCTGAAAGGGGCGAGGAAGTTCTGAAGAAGAAGCCTGCTGGTCTGAATAACAAATTCCTTCGGCAGTTCTCAGAATTTGTTGAGTTCACGAGAGGAGCGAAAATACCAACGAAAAAAGAAGAAGAGACGGAAGAAGACACTCTGGGGACGCCGTATGAAACTCTTGAAGAAGCCTATCAAAGTCTGCGTAGGACTTTAGCGCAGGAGCTGCTTGACCGTGTTAGGGCATGCTCTCCTCAGTTCTTCGAACGCCTGGTAGTGGATTTATTGGTGGCTATCGGCTATGGAGGGTCGAGAAAGGATGCTGGCCAGGCTGTGGGGCGTTCTGGAGATGGCGGAATTGATGGGATCATTAAGGAAGACAAGCTTGGTCTCGATGCTGTCTATATTCAAGCCAAGAGATGGGAAGCCACTGTTGGAAGGCCAACTGTCCAAGAGTTTGCTGGAAGCTTGGAGGGACACAGGGCAAGGAAGGGTGTTCTTATTACAACATCGAAATTCTCTCAGGATGCTAAAGACTACGTTGGGCGCATTGAGAAAAAGATAGTACTTGTTGATGGCGAGCAGCTGGCACAGCTTATGATTGATCACAAGATCGGTGTTACGGATGTTGCTAGTTATTCTGTGAATAGGGTTGACTCGGACTACTTCGAAGAAGCATAGGCCTGATTATTATGAAATTGGTCGGAGTAATTGATTGATGAAGGCGGTATCAATCACCAAAGAACTCATCGCGCAGCATAATCTGACGGACGAGGAGTACAAGAAGATCGTCGAGATTCTGGGGCGCGAGCCGAATCTGACGGAGCTCGGCATGTTCTCCGTCATGTGGTCGGAGCATTGCTCCTATAAAAGCTCGCGCGTGCATTTGCGAAAACTGCCGACGACGGGGCCTCGAGTGGTGCAGGGGCCCGGCGAAAACGCCGGCGCGGTGGATATCGGCGACGGGCTCTGCGTGGTCTTCAAGATGGAGTCGCATAACCACCCGTCGTTTATCGAGCCCTATCAGGGTGCCGCGACGGGAGTCGGCGGAATTTTGCGCGATATTTTCACGATGGGGGCGCGGCCGATCGCGCTGTTGGATTCGCTCCGCTTCGGTCAGCTGGATACGGCGAAAAATCGCCATCTCATGAAAGGGGTTGTAGCCGGTATCGCCGGATACGGGAACTGCATGGGCGTTCCGACGGTCGGCGGAGAGGTTCGGTTCGACGACATCTACTCGCTCAATCCGTTGGTCAATGCGTTTTGCCTCGGTATTGCGCACAAGGACAAGATTTTCCGCGGCACGGCCGCCGGCGTCGGCAATCCGGTGATCTATTTCGGCTCGAAGACGGGCCGCGACGGCATTCACGGGGCGACGATGGCGTCGGACTCTTTCGATGACCAGTCGGAGCAAAAGAGGCCGACCGTTCAAGTGGGCGATCCGTTTCAAGAGAAACTGCTGCTGGAGGCCTGCCTGGAATTGATGGCGAGCGACTTGTTGGTCGGCATTCAAGACATGGGCGCGGCCGGCCTGACGAGTTCCTCCTGCGAAATGGCTTCGCGCGCGGGCAACGGCATCGATCTCGATCTCACCCACGTGCCGCGCCGCGAGCCCGGGATGACGCCCTATGAGCTGATGTTGTCGGAATCGCAAGAGCGCATGCTGATGGTCGCGAAGGCCGGCAAGGAAGAAGAGTGCATCAGGATCTGCAAGAAATGGGATCTCGACGTGGCGGTGGTGGGGAAAGTCACGGGCGACGGGATGCTGCGGGTCATCGACCAGGGCAAGGTGGTGGCGGAGATTCCGGCGAAGTCGCTGGCCGACGATGGTCCACGGTACGAACGGCCCTACTCGCCGCCGGCCTATCAGGATATGCTGACGAATCTGAATTACGATGCCGTTCCCGACGTCAAAGACCCGAATGCCGCGTTGTTGTCGTTATTGGAATCGCCGACGATCGCCAGCAAGCGCTGGGTCTACGAGCAGTACGATCATATGGTGCGAACGAACACGATGGTCCGTCCCGGGTCCGATGCCGCGGTCGTGCGCATCAAAGGCACGGACAAGGCGGTCGCCATGACCGTGGATTGTAACGGGCGTTATTGCCTGTTGCATCCCTATGAAGGCGCCAGGCTCGCGGTCGTGGAGGCGGCGAGGAATCTGGTCTGCTCCGGCGCGGAACCGATCGGCTTGACTGATTGCCTGAATTTCGGAAATCCCGAACGGCCGGACATCATGTGGCAGTTCGTGCTGGCCATCGAGGGGATGAAGGATGTCTGCGAGCATTTCAAGATTCCGATCGTGAGCGGCAACGTGAGCTTTTATAACGAGACCAACGGGCTCTCGATCTATCCGACGCCCATGCTGGGGATGGTCGGGCTGATCGAGCAGGCGGATCGGGCGATGACCCAGTGGTTCAAAGATGAAGGGGACGTCATTCTCCTGCTCGGAAAGACGAGAGAGGATCTGGGCGGGAGCGAGTACCTCAAGGTCCTGCATCATCGGGAGCAGGGGTCGCCGCCGTTCCTCAGTCTTGAAACGGAGAAGGCCGTCCAGGATTTCATAGTGCATGTGATTCATGAGGGACTCGTTCAATCCGCGCATGATTGTTCCGATGGAGGGTTGGCCGTCGCGCTGGCAGAATGCTGTGTGTCCTCGCCCGGCGTGAGGCAGGGTGCTGTGGTAAGATTATCACTCGATTCGTTGCGCCGCGATGCCCTCTTGTTCGGTGAAAGCCAATCACGCGTCGTTCTTTCCGTGAAGCCCGATCGTGCAGAGACTGTTCTGAACCGCGCCTGGGATGGCGGCATTCCGGCGATGAACATCGGGACCGTCGGCGGGAATCGATTCGTGATCGACGTGGAGAAGGGCCAGTGGGGTGGGGGCTGCCGGATCGATCTCCCGGTCGATCACGTCTATGACCGGTGGGCGAATGCGATTGAACGGATTCTAAGCCACGAGTAGCGAGCGCGATGCGAAAAGACCTGCCCATCATCAGCCCCGACAAGTTCCACGACGAATGCGCCGTCTTTGGGATTTACGGACACAAAGAAGCGGCAAATCTGACATATCTCGGACTGTATGCCCTGCAACATCGCGGGCAGGAAGCTTCCGGCATCGTCTCCGGCGACGGCGAACAGTTTTGTGTCCATAAGGGCATGGGGCTTGTGGCCGACATCTATAACGACTCGGTGCTCAAGAACATGACCGGCGCGATGGCGATCGGGCATAACCGGTACTCGACGGCAGGCGGCCAGGATCTCAAGAACGTGCAGCCGTTCACCGTGAACTTTGCCTTCGGAAATCTCGCGCTCGCGCACAACGGCAACCTGATTAATGCGCAGGTGCTGCGCCATGAACTCGAAGCCTACGGCGCGATCTTCCAGTCCACCTCCGACAGCGAAGTCATCATCCACCTGATCGCCCACTCGCGGGCCGATACGTTGCTGGCTCGCATTATCGACGCCCTGAGCCAGGTCCGCGGCGCGTTTTCCGTCGTGCTGATGACCGACGACGGCATCATCGCGGCGCGCGATCCGTACGGGTTCAGGCCCTTGTGCCTCGGGCGATTGCGCGATACCTACCTGGTGGCGTCTGAATCCTGTGCATTTGACTTGCTGGATGCCGAACTCGTGAGGGAAATCGAGCCGGGTGAATTGGTGGTGCTCAATGAGCAAGGCGTGACCAGCTACAAGCCGTTCGCTCCGGTCCCACCGGCTATGTGCGTGTTCGAGTATGTCTACTTCGCCAGGCCCGACAGCAAAATCTTCGGCGCCAATGCCGTCTATGCGACACGAAAAGCCCTGGGGCGGCAGCTGGCTCTCGAATCGTCGGTGCCGGCCGATATCGTGATCCCTGTTCCTGATTCCGGCGTGCCGGCGGCGCTGGGCTATGCGGAAGGGGGAGGGATTCCCTTCGAGACGGGGTTGATCCGCAACCATTATGTGGGGCGGACCTTCATCGAGCCGGAACAGTCCATCCGCCATTTCGGCGTGAAGGTAAAGCTCAACGTCGTGCCGGAGGTCTTGCAGGGCAAGCGGGTGGTGGTCGTGGACGATTCGCTTGTGCGGGGGACAACCAGCCGCAAGATCGTGAAGATGATCCGCAACGCCGGCGCAAAAGAAGTGCATATGCGCATCAGTTCCCCGCCGATCATTTCACCCTGCTTCTACGGGATCGATACGCCCACGAAAAAAGAGCTCATCGCTTCGAGCCATTCGACGGAGGAAATTCGCAAGTACATCACGGCGGACAGCCTGGCCTACTTGAGTCTCGACGGCATGCTGAAATCCGCTTCCGGCACGCCTGATCAATACTGCAACGCCTGTTTCACCGAACGGTACCCCATCTCCTTTACGCGGGCCGAGGAGTTCCAGCTCGGCCTCTTCGAACGATCAACGTAGTTCGCTCCAGCCATTCCACCGTTGGCTCCTGTCTTTGTGCCTCGCCCCGCATCGGGTGTCCATGTATGCATCGCCGCGTCTTCCCCTCGTACAGCCGGGATTTTTCACAAGCTGAGCTTCCCCCAAAGTAGGGGGACAGTCCCAGCTTTTAGGGAGCTAGGCAGCGTTTCAACGTAGGCATATTGTGATCGAAGAAACGAAACGTTCGGGAGGGGCCGCTGATGTGGTGCGGGTGCAGACCGATAGAATCATCGGGAGACTCGA
>CAZOUA010000044.1:5441-14806 GCA_964582865.1 uncultured Nitrospira sp.
GAGGGGCCGCTGATGTGGTGCGGGTGCAGACCGATAGAATCATCGGGAGACTCGATGCCGCAACCGTTCAGTACGCCGGATGGAGAAGCCGTTGTTACGGCATTGTCGGTACAGCAGGAGGTCGCATTGCAGGATGAAGAGTGGCGAAAAATGATGCGATTGGTGCCGGTTCCGCATCCGAAGGTTCAAGGTGTGGCGTTGGAGGGAGAAACCGTTCTGTTCGATCTTCGCACCGGACGTTCGTACCGGCTGAATTCGACGGGAACAGCCATCTGGGAACTGTGCACGGGCACCGCCACGCTTCACGAGATTCATCGGGCGCTGTGCGCCCGACTCAATCTTTCGGTCGAGCGGGGGCATGACGACGTGGTCGCGTTTGTCGTGCAATGGAGTCACGACGGGCTTCTCGCGCAGACGATGCAGGCGCAAGGGTAAATTGCTTGGCCGGCTCCTGTCGAGCGGCCCAAAGGAGCGCAGGTAAGCATGTCGATTGCCGTACAGCCTCTCGAATATCGATTCTCGTTTCATGGCGTTGATCTCCGATACCGCACATCGTCGCCGTCGTTGCGCGCCTCTGTGGCGGAGTGGTTTCATCATTTTCAAGAAGAATCTTCCAAGGGGCCGTCGCTAACGATCCGTTTCGAAGAAGTGTCCAACCGTAGAGCGGTGCCGCTCGCGCTCTCAGCTACGGCCCGCCGCCTCTTCTCGGGAACCAAGCCCGCGATGGGCAGTGCCATGCGGGCGCTCTGGCACTGCGAGATTGTGCAGGACGGCGGGCGCCTCGTTGTCGATGTCCACGACCAGGGGCTGTTGGTCATCGACGGAGCGCACGGGGCGGCGCAGGGGTATTTCTATCGTCCGGCCTCGATGCATCAGGACAAGCTGGAAAGTTTTTTCCACTTTGCTGTGGCCGAGCTGCTCAAACAAGCAAACATGTTCACGCTTGATGCGACGGCCTTGGAATATCACGGGCGCGGACTGCTGATTCCCGGAGCCAGCGGATGCGGAAAGACGACTGCCTTGATCTCGCTGCTTCGCGCCGGCTACCGGTATCTTTCCGACGATCACCCGGTTCTCTGGGATTCCGGCACCCGGTTGGAACTGCTGGCCGCTCCCATGAAGATCGATGTGACGGAGCAGACCATCGGGTTTTTCCCTGAACTGCGTGATGCCATGTCCGGCCTGCTGCGCCAGGGGGCTTATAAAAAGTCCTTCCAGCTGGAAGACATCTATTCGGACTCGGCGGGACGGTCCTGCGAACCGGCCATGATCCTGTTTCCTCATGTGTCCCATATGCCCCACAGTTGTCTTGAACCGCTGTCCAAGAGCCGCACGCTCGAGCTGTTGATGCCTCAACAGCCGCTCGTCTACGACGATGAATTGGTCCGGCGAGAATTTCAGGCTCTCTCGAAGGTGGTGCAGCAGGCGGCAGGTTACCGGCTGCACTTCGGCCAAGATGTCTTGGACCTGCCCAAGCTGATCACGCCGCTTCTCGAACGCCACTAGCAGGGCGTTGAAAAAATCCGCCAGCACCGTTTTCGCACCGCTCGGCGCCTCACTCGCCGCGCCGCCGCTTTCCTGCCGTTGCTCCTGAAAAAAACTGCATGGTAGGATAGCCGGCAGATGTTCTGAGTTCTGAGCGCTGAGTCCTGAGAATGGGGGATTCGAACTCAGCACAGGGGGCTCAGCCCGTCACAAGAAATGGAGGCCCTTATGAAACGCATCGCCCTCATCCTCAGCGTCCTCATCTTTCCGGTATTTGCCGTCCAGCTGTTGTTTGCCGCAGGCTTCTTCAAAGTCGGCGAAAAGGCCCCTTCTTTTTCCTTGAACGCGATCACGGGCGAAGCCGTGTCGCTGGATGCCTATAAAGGAAAGGTGGTTGTGCTGGGGCTCTTCCACATTTGCGACCCTTGCATGATGCAGGGGAGCAACCTCCAAAAAGTTCACGAAGCGATGCAAGGGAAGAACGTTGCCGTGATCGGGGTCAATTCCAACGGTAATTCCAAGAAAGATGTCGGTGAGTTTCTGTCGGCGTTTCCCGTCAAGGTGACCTATCCGTATCTGCTCGATCCGGCCAAAATCACGGACAAGCTCTATGGCGGGGGAAAATTTATTCCCAACGTCTACATCATCGATCAGAACGGCGTCATTCGCTGGCAGCGCGTGGGCAATATGGATCTGGCCGGGGCGGATGTGATCGTGGCGGAAGTGGAAAAGTTGTTGGCAGGCGGAAGCAGCAAAATGTGAGTGCGCGTCGGCCAGGGGTTCCGCTGCTCGCGGAACGCGCGCCCTCTGGAACCCCTTGGCCGCCGCGCATGGCAGAAGATGCTGTTGTCCTAGAGGGT
Source organism: uncultured Nitrospira sp. (assembly GCA_964582865.1). Taxonomy (GTDB): domain Bacteria; phylum Nitrospirota; class Nitrospiria; order Nitrospirales; family Nitrospiraceae; genus Nitrospira_C. Next base: position 7,787 of record CAZOUA010000044.1, read on the forward strand.
AGGAGAGGAAGAAGAGACATGGATGAGATGGAAGAGGGGAAGCAGAAGTTTTTGGAGGTGGTGAAAGGCATCGATGCGGCTGTTCAAGTCGTCATTCCTGTTACGCCGTCGAACAGCATGTTTTTGATTTCTCTGACAAAGGGGTCGAACCGGAAGTTCATCACCGTGCCGGAAGACGACATTATCGACCTGCCGAACGAGGCCGGCATTCTCACGAAAGTCACCAAGACGGTAAAGGACGCCGTTGCGTCCCTTTAAATCATGATCAAGCAACTGCTTCCTGGATTCTGGCAGTGGTCCTGGTTTTCAGAAGAAAAGCAGCTCGATTTCAACGGGCTGTTTCTTGTCGTAGGCGAGCACAAGATTCTTATCGACCCGCCTCCGATGGCCGGTGAGGAGCAGGCATTCGTTCGCCGGAACGGGCCGGTCGACTATCTGATCGTGACGAATCGGGATCATGCGCGTGAGGCCGGAGCATGCCAGACTTCGTTCAATTGCCAGCTCTTCGTGCCGGACGCCGATGCTCCCCAGATGGATCTCAAGCCGACGAAGACGTTCAAAGACCAGGAGTTGCTGCCGGGCGGTATCTGGGTGGTGCATCTGAAGGATCAAAAGTCGCCCGGTGAATCGGCCCTCTACATTCAGCTCGGCAAGGGGATACTCATCGTCGGCGATGCATTGATCGGGAAGCCGGCCGGCTCGCTCAGCATGTTGCCGGTTGAAAAATATGCCGATGCGGCAAAGGCGAAAGAAGGACTTCGCCGTCTGCTGAAGTACAATTTTGACGCGGTTCTCGTCGGCGACGGCGCGTCGATTCTGACCGGCGCGAAACCGGCGGTCGAACAAGCGCTCATATAGCGGCACCGTATGGTACTCAGGAACGGATTGTCGGAAGAACTCAACCGCCAGGGCAACGAGCACTTCGGCCGCGGCCACTACACCGACGCCTACACTTGTTATGCCAAGGCGTTGGAGTGCGACCGCATCACCGGAGATCAGCGGGCTCTCGCGACCACGCTCGGCAATCTGGGAAATATTTGCGCGGTGAGCGGTCGGCGTGAGGCGGCACAGAGCTATTACCAGGAAGTGTTGGAGTTGCAGAAGATATTGGGCGATGAGAAGGGGATCGGCACGACGCTTGCCAATTTGGGAAATTTACGGGCCGACGCAGGGGAGTGGGATCGGGCCAGAGCCTATTACCTGGAGGCGCTCGATCTCATGACGAAGGCCCACGACGAAGCGGCGAAGGCGGTGTTGTTTTCCGACCTCGGATTAGTCGCGCGGGAAACCAAACAGTTTGACGAGGCCATTTCTTATTACGAGCGATCGCTCGTGTTGATGCGGCGCATGGGCAACGACGGCGGCGCGGCGGATGCCTGGCGGATGATGGCGAGGACGTTTCTTCTGCAGCGCCGCTACGAGGATGCGGTCGCGTGCTGCCAGACCAGCCAATCCATCGCCGAACGGTCGCGCGATGACCTGCGCACCGGGGGGGCACGCTACGTGCTGGCTGATTGCTATGAGTCGATGGGGCGCCTGGATGAAGCCGTAAACTTATTGGAGCGGGTCGTCGAAATGGATCGCAAGTATCAGTTGCCCAAGCTGGAGGAAAATACCAGGCGGTTGCAGGCTTTGCGCGTCCGGATAGCCGCAGACGTTCATCCGTCGTCGTTCGGGGAGTCTCAGGGATGAGCGATCAAACCTCATCTCTCTGGTCCGAGGCGCGCAGCGCCCTCGCCAAAGCCTTTCCGCAACTCTACGAATTGGAGCCGGGAGGTTCTCTCGCGCTCGATCTCGGACACGACGGCTGGCTGTTGGAAATCAAACCGGAAGGCAAACTGCTCTGCCAGTATGGCGTGGCGATGGACGATGTGATGAGTTTGATGTCCGAGGGGACGCCGGAAGACTTGGGAACCGATGAGGTGGCCAAGCAGGCGAAGTATTTTATTCAGCCGGCGGTTTCGAAGTATCGTCCGCTCCTGCTGCAGTCAGGATTTTTCGAACAGACGGAAATGAACGAGGAGTATGTCGCGGTGGCATTCGAACGCGCGGTGGATTTCCGGGACCTGTCGAAAGTGCAGGATCTCATACGCTGGTGCTGCCGGCAGATTGGCGGTGCAGCGTGACGCGTGTCATCAATACTTTCGATGAATTTCGCGATGCCGTCTCGGCCTATCGTTTGCCGCTGGTGCTCCTCACGGCCCTGGAGTTGAACCTCTTCACGGCCGTCGGGAGCAGAGCCTGGATGCTGCCCGATCTCGCGCGCGAACTGAAGGTCAGCGAGCGCGGGCTCTCGATTCTCTGCCGCAATCTGGCGATGGCCGGGTTGCTGCACAAGAAGGGGAATCAGTATCGTAACCGCCGGCTCGCAGCGACAGCGCTGAATGCCGGCGATCCCGCCTATCGAGGGCACTACCTCAATTTGATCATGAGTCATTGGAAGGACTGGGCGCGATTGACTGAATCGGTCAAGACCGGCGAGCCGCTCGACAAGGACGAGCCGGAGGCGCCGGACTATCGCCGCCAATTCACTTGGGCGATGCACCACCGCACGCTGGAAACCGCGCCTCAGATCGCCGCGCAGATTGCATTGAAGGGAGCCAAGACGCTGTTGGATCTGGGTGGAGGGCCGGGAACTTACGCACTGGCATTTCTGGCCAAGAATCCCGGCCTGCGCGCGACAGTCTGCGATCGGCCTGCCGCGTTGGAAGTGGCCAGGGAAATTGCGGCCGGGCATCAGGCTGGATCAAGATTGTCCTATCTTCCGTTGGACTTGCTGGCCGATGACATCCCGGGGCGGTTCGATGTGATCTGGTATTCGAACGTCTTGCACATATATTCGCCGGAACAGAATCAGGCGATTTTTCGACGCGCCAAGCGCGCGTTAGCTCCGGGCGGACGTTTCATCATCCAGGACGCCCTCCTGCACGATCGGGAAGGTCTTGTTCCCGAAGAGGCGAGTCTGTTTGCCGTCTCCATGCTGCTCTTTACGGAAACCGGCAATACCTATTCCGTCGCCGAGACGGCGGCCTGGTTGAAGGAGGCAGGGTATGGGCCGGTCAGGTTGCTGAAGATGAAAAAGGGGATGGAGGATTGGGAGGGTGGGGTCCTGGAGGCGGTCCTCCCTGCAGACCGCTCCAAAAAGCCCGGCCGCCGAAGACGATCAACGAAAGATTCGCGGCCCCGCTGATTCCGCTCAACGCGAGGATGCTGACCACTCCGCCCTTCCCTCCGAGAATGCTCGTCACGGTCGCCAGATCCAGCGCGAGTCCGACCGTGCCGTAGATCACGCAGGCCATGGCAGTCCAGGTCCATCCCACCCAGACGACGGCGCCGAGCGCCAGAGGTAGCACAACAAGCAGGAACAGCCATAAGAATCGAGCTGCAGACGGGAGATCCGGTGAAAGGGCTGTTTGGACTGTCACGAGTCCGATGGTGCAGAGCGTGACCAAGAGCAGAAGTAAAACTCCTCGATGCCGCATGGCGTCGATCATACCTGTGCCGTCGCGAACGGGCAATGGGGCATTCCAGGAAAGGGCCCAGGGCCATGACGGACCGCTTCCCTGATCGGCGCCCTCAGACGAGCCTCCTGATCTATGACGCTCAATGCCGGCTCTGTGTGACGGCGAAGGAAGGCCTTGAACGGTTGGAAGCTGGCACGGCGGCCTGCGATATACGTATGATTGCGTATCAGAGCGAGGAGGCCAGGCAGGCGCTCGGCGCGCAGTATCGGATTGGCCGCCCCGATGCCGCCTATCTCGTCGATTCGGATGGCAAGGTTGCAAAGGGGTTGGATGCGTTCATCCCCTTGCTGCCAGGATTGAGGGGCGGGCGTTTCCTCACACGATTGTTCGGCATTCCAGGGGTAAAACATCTAGGTAACATCTTGTACAGGCTTGTGGCTCGTTATCGGTACCGCCTCTTTGGAGCGGTGCCGGTTGATAGCTGTCCAGGCTCAGGGGCTCCCAACCGGACTCAAGGCGCTTCCGATATTCCCCCTTGTCCGAACCAGCCTACGAACTCCCCCTAGCTGATTCACTGTACATTTCCGCACAGAACCCACCCCCCCTTTGGAGGATTTTCTCCCCACAGTGGGGAATTTCCTCTTTCCCGTGTTGCTGAGATAGTTAGGCATGCGCAAGAGGGAACTGCTGATGACGTTGATCTCTTGGTTGCCCGAAACCATGCGGGAAATTCACATCGGGTTCCGGCTTGCTCAACCGAAGCCGATATTTACTGCATCCTCCGCTCAAACCTGCCTCATTCGAACCAGGAAGACATATAGATTGATCTACGTAGCCATGGTCGGGGCCGCCTTGATCGGCTTCGATGCCACGGCGCCGGCCTGGAGTGCGGATGCGGGTGCGGGCCATGCCAGGAAAACCGTATCGGCGGGGCTGGGCTACCAAGATGCTGATACCTCGTCGATCACCGTGAAGACATACGATGCGAGATCCGGCGAAGTTCTGTCGGCTGAAACCTACGAACTCGACATCAAGGATGACGGACCTCCGTCGAGTCATCCCCGTACCAGAGTGTTTGCCGGCGGTGTCGGAGTCGGCACTGATGGTTTATCGGAATTTACCCTTCGCGTGTACGATGCGGCGAACGGGCGGTTCCTGTGGGAAGGACGACTGAATTTGGGAAGCGGCAGCAATCCGGACGTCGCGACGTATCCGGTTGCGACGCAGGTACAGCCCCGCGCCGCAGTGGTGCAAGTGGCCGGTAAAGCCGTGACGAGCGGACAACCCTATTTCGTGCTGCGGGCTGTCAACCCTGAAACCGGGCAGCTCGCGTGGGCCGATGAGTTTTCTGCCGATGAAGCGAGCGTGAAGGTGGAGCGCATCAACCGGAGCGTGATCGGCATGATGGGGGGAGCGCCGCGCGAGATCGATTTTCGGATCAAGATGCCGGATGAAGCCGGCCGTCAGTTGTTGTGGGAAGACAAGGTCGTGGCGAATGCCGGCGAAGAGGACGCCGTGCCGGAACAATCAGACGAGCCCGCTGGCATATTGCCGGCGTGGCCTCATGGCCGGGACATCAACGGAAACCAGTACGAGATGTAAGACGTTCAGCGGATGAGAGAAATCCTGCAGATTTTCCGGTTGGCCGGTTCCTACCCCTTTTTTCGTTCCTCATGCAGCTGCTCCTGCCAGCGCGATTGAAACTGCTCGTACGACAACGAGAGCTGAGACTGCATCGCCGCAGCCAGGGGTTGCCGTTTCTTCAGCCGGGTGAGCAGTTGCTGGACTTCATGCATGCCGTATCGGTTGATAAGGTAGCGGGCTGCAGAGTTAGCCTCGAGGTAGGCCATAGATGCGACATCGCTCGAGAGCCCGCTCCAGCCGGCCTCTAATGCCGTCAAAGGAATGACCGGCACATCCGCCTGGTGAAGCTGCTCAAGGTCAGACCAGTGATCGCTGGAGAGCTGCATTGCCAGCCCTTCGTTCAACCAGGTCGGAAGGGCTCCGTTGTTGAGTCCCTGCAGATCATGAAGCAACGCATGCACGAACTCGTGGCGCAGCACCCGTTTCAGCCAGACGCGATCCGTTAAGGCGCCTTGCGTGGGAACTTGGATGCGTCCAAGGACGGGATCGAACAGCCCATCGGCCCAGGCCGGGCTTCCCGTCACTCCTTGGAACGTGCCGTTTGCATGCAGGACGACAACGATCGATTTTGACGGGAAGTGCGCGAACTTTTGTCCGATCTCCCGGTAGGCCTCTTCCAGGATTTCCAAGACCACTGTCCATGTGTCGTGATCGGCGGTTCCATCGTACTTGACGGTGAAGTGGGCGCCGTCGCGGCTGTTCAAACGCGACTCCGCTTGTTCGGTCCGCCGGACTTTGGCCGTGACCGCGCGCAGATACGTCTGCATACCGGGGTCGTTCCCCGCACGCTCCGTGGCCTGATCCAAATGACGTACGGCGTCGCTCATTCGGTCGCGCTCCTGCAGCAGATCGGCCAGGGCTAAGTGCGGGAAGGGTTCGTCGGGTGCCAGGGCGATCAACCGCTCGAGAAATTCCAGGGTCATGGCAGGGTCGCGTTGTTCCCAATAGGCATGGGCCAGATTCATCTGAATGACGGGGTTCTTCGCGTCGAGTGAGGCGGCTTTCTTGAACGCGTTGACTGAACCCTTGGTCCCTTCGTGTTTTTCTCGTTCGATTCCCAGGTTGTTCCAGAGCACGGCCACATAGGGGCGGACTGCCGCGTCCGACTGAAGGGCTGCGGGGAGGCTTGAGAGCAGGAGCTCCGCTTCCTTGAGGTTCCCTTTTTCAATCTCGTCGCGTATGGCGGTCAGGCGTTCTTGATGTTTCGTGTCCGGTACGCTGCTCGGGTCGATCGTGCGCGAACGTGTGGGGGCCGGTTCCTGCGGTTCGTCCGGCAGCGGTTCAGTAGCGGTCCCGGTGCCGATTCCGGACTCCTGCTCGATGGATCCCGCTGGAGGAGAATGGATGGCGACAGGTTTCAGCCAGGCTTCATAGACGATGAAGAGTCCCAGGATGCCGGCAGCCGGATACAGAATATGAGAAATGTTGCGTCGATACATAGGAATAGCGCCGTTGATCTAGTGGCTTAGTGTAGCACCGGTGCGTAGTACGCCAAAGCAATGTAAGGAATTCTACCGTGGGTTCCGCCGCCGACAGGCGACAGGTCGTCATTGAGGCGTAATCGGGCCTGTGGTACGATCCGCCTCGAGATGTGGCGCTCGTCCGAGCCCAAACCCCTCGAGCAGTTCCAGCAATGGTTGGACCGCCTTGCGCGTCCGATTGAATTTGCCAGCCGGGATGCCTTTGCCCATCTGCCCACCGTCAAGAACCTCGGCGGGTTTGTCTCTTCCCAAGTCATGCAAGCCCTCTCCGATCGAGTCTATCCGGCCGCGATTGAGGCGGCGCTGCTCACGCTCCGTGCGTTGTTCGAGGAGGATCAACAGCGGCTGACGAGACAGGAACAGCAACGCCGGCTTCAGAAGGCCGCCGCAATTCTGGGAACCTTGCGTCGTGCAGCGGAGGATCCCACCGG
>CAZOUA010000044.1:14906-21322 GCA_964582865.1 uncultured Nitrospira sp.
CGCCGACCCACAGTGCTCCGCTCCGCGACCCCTGGGCGCTTCCCATACGCTTTGCCAAAGGCGTCGGTCCAAAGCGCATGGCGGTGCTTCAGCGACTAGGCATCGAGACGGTTGAAGATGCCCTCTGGACGGTGCCCTGGCGGTATGAAGATCGTACGGTCATGACGCCGATCGGCAACTTGGTGCCGGGGATGGTGGCCTCGGTATGCGGCAGGGTTGTGAAGAGCGAGGCCAAACGGACAAGGAATCGACGCTTTACCGTGCTGGAGGTGTGCCTCGAAGATCAAACGGGGCGGATGCAGGCGGTGTTTTTCAATCAATCTTACCTGGAGCGGGTGCTGGCCGTTGAGAAAACCGTCATGCTGAGCGGGCGGGTGATCGCCGGCCGGCAGGGTTGGATGGTTCCCCGCATGGATGTGGCGCAGTATGAAGTGGTGGGGGAGGGCACCGAGTCCACGTTGCATGTCGGACGCATCGTGCCCGTCTATCATGAAACCAAGGGCTGGAGTTCCCGCCAGATGCGCGTGTTGATGAAGGGGTTGCTGGACGAACATGCCGGCAATCTGAGGGATCATCTTCCCGTGCCGGTTCGGGCCCGCCAGCGCTTGGTTCCCATCCAGGAAGCGCTCCAAGATATCCATTTTCCAAAAGAGGGAGCTGACTTGTCGTTGCTGGAACAGGGAAAGTCGGCGGTGCATCGGCGATTGGCATTCGAAGAACTGTTTCTTCTGCAAGTCGCACTGGCCGCGCGCCAGCGTTCCGTTCAAATCGAGAAGAAAGGCCTGCATTTCAATCCGAGAACGCCGCTATTGGAGAAGCTGGGCCGATTGCTGCCGTTTCAATTGACGACGGCGCAAGATCAAGTGATCCGGGAGATCTTCAGGGACATGATCTCGCCGCGACCGATGAACCGGTTGGTACAGGGCGATGTAGGGTCGGGGAAAACCGTTGTGGCCCTGCACGCGATTGTGATGGCTTGCGGCTCAGGCTATCAGGCTGCGCTCATGGCGCCGACGGAAATTCTGGCGGAGCAGCACTATCGCAATCTAAAGGGGATGCTAGAGAGTCTGGGTTTGAGCGCGGCCCTGTTGCGTGGCGGCGACAAGGCGGCATTCAAGAAAGCCCAGGCGGCGCAGCTGGCGTCGGGGCAGATTCATGTGGCCATCGGCACGCATGCATTGATCCAGAAGGGCGTGGTCTTCAAGAATTTGGGGCTGGTCGTGGTGGACGAGCAACACAAGTTCGGTGTGCTGCAACGCAAGACACTGAAGGAAAAAGGGTACAAGCCGGACGTGCTCGTGCTGACCGCGACCCCGATTCCGCGCACGTTGGCCATGACCGTTTACGGCGATCTCGATGTCTCGGTCATTCGTACGCTGCCGCCGGGACGGAAGCCGGTTCGTACCTTTCTGTTCGGCCAAGCGCAACGGCGGCGCGCCTATCAGATCCTGCGAGATGAGCTGCGGAGCAAGCGGCAGGCTTATGTGGTCTATCCGTTGGTCGAGGAGTCTGAGAAAGTCGATTTGCAAGCCGCTATTCAGGGGGCTGAATTGCTGCAGAACGACGAGTTCAAAGAGTTTCGAGTCGGACTCCTGCACGGCCGCCTGAAGCCGGCGGAAAAGGAAGCGGTCATGGCCGACTTCAAGGCCGGCAAGATACATCTGCTCGTGGCGACAACGGTCGTCGAGGTCGGTGTCGATGTGCCCAATGCCACCATCATGATGATCGAACATGCCGAACGGTTTGGGTTGGCCCAGCTGCATCAATTGCGCGGGCGCGTCGGGCGGGCCGGGGATCAGTCCTATTGTCTGCTCATGGCGGCGGCAATGGGGCGAACCAAGCTGCAGCTGGGCAAGCGCCCGACAGGGAATGCAGAGTCTGTATCCACGGCGAAAGAGCGTCTTGAGGCGCTGGTGCAATCGAACGATGGATTTGTGATTGCCGAGGAGGATTTGCGTATCAGAGGACCGGGGGAGTTTTTCGGTTTTCGGCAATGGGGCATGCCGGAGTTTCGCGTGGCCAATATCGTGAGGGACGGCGAGCTGCTGCAACAGGCGAGGCTGGAAGCGTTCTCCTTGTTGAAGCAAGACCCGCAGTTGAACGCCCCGGGCCATCAAGGGCTCAAAGAGGCGATGCTGAGAAAGTGGGAGAAAAAGTTGGAGTTGGGGTCGGTCAGCTAATAATAGGCGAATGGCACGAGGCTAGTGGTTAGAGGAGAAGGAGCGTCTCTCCAGCCCCTTGCCTTTTGCCTCTAGCCACTAGCCAGGAGTTGTTGTGGGATTATTGCAGCGGTTGAAGCATGATTTGCGGACGGGGCTGGCGACGCTGAGGCTGGGAACGGCGCAGGCGGCGAATCGGGCGCTGGAAGAAACGGAGCTGCTCCGCTTGCGTCTGGAAGTTCGCAAAATCGATCAGCAACTGAATGATCTGTATCGCGATGTCGGTGAACGGGCCGTGAGCCTGCGTGAAGCGAGCGAGCCGGTCGAGCGGGTTCTGCACGACACGGAGATCGGCCGGCTGATAAAAGATATTCAGCGGCTCAAGGATGCGAGTAAGAAACTGGAAGCGGAGATGACGGAAATCCGGAATGCGCAATGAGTCCAACACGCCTGGCCGGTATCGATATCGGCACGCTCACGTGCCGTCTGCTGATTGCCGACCTTCCTGCTGATGGTCCACTCACAGAACTGCGGTCGGAGCGCCGTATCCTTCGGCTCGGCGAAGGTGTCGATCAAACAAGGCGGCTGAGTACGTCTGCGATGGAGCGCGTGCTCCAGTGTTTAAAGGAGTGGCGCGGGGTTATCGATACGTATCGAGTCGATGCCTGTTCCGTGGTGGCGACGAGTGCCGTGCGTGATGCGGGCAATCGGCAAGAGTTCCTGGACCGGGTTACGCGAGAAGCGGGATTCGAAGTTGAGGTCATCACGGGAGCAGAAGAAGCTCGCCGCACGATGCTCGGAATCCGCTCCGGATTGCCGTCCGGTGTCACCGATGTGCTGGCGCTGGATATCGGCGGCGGCAGCACCGAGTTCATCCTGGATTGCCCAGGCCAGAAACCGGTCGTGCGATCGATCGATATTGGGGTTGTTCGGCTCTGCGAACGGCTGCTCCTCCACGACCCTCCGACCGACAATGAAATTAGTCAGGCCCGCGAATGGGTGGCACGAGAAACACAATCGGCTGTTGCCGACATGGGCAACTATCAGTCAGCAATCTTCGTCGGGACAGCCGGGACGATTACATCGCTTGCTGCCATGGCCCAGAAACTTTCCGCCTACGAGTCGGCCAGAATCCATAACTACAGGCTGTCGCTCGGCACCATTCAAGAACTCGAACAGTCACTCCTTAGCCGAAAGAAGGCTGATCGCATCGGTCTGCCAGGTCTCGAAAATGGCCGCGAAGAAGTCATCGCCTCCGGCGCGATCATCATCCGGACGGTGATGGAGACGCTGGGAATACCCAGTGTGCTTGTTAGCGATCTAGGGTTGCGAGAGGGAGTGCTGTTGGATCTTTCCACTCGCTGAAATGAAAACCAGGTAGCAATAGTTTGTTCAACGCATAGACCTTGTGTGCCGCGTTGCGCGAGCAAGAAGGGTAGCTGGTCGGCTTCACCGCTGCGAGTACCACCGATAGCCTTTTTGCTCGGTGAAGGTCGGTTTCGGGGCCCCGCCGGGTTTTTCCAATAACAACACTTTGAAGTCGATGAGGCCGAACCAGGCAGGGTCGATCACGTCGTGGTAATGCGTGCCTTGAAACTTGGGCAGGAGGTCGCCTAGCGCCTGTTTCAATTCCTGTTCGGTATAGGCGCGGACGGTAAAGGGTTTGTTCATCGCCTGGCAGAAACGCTGGATGGTATAGGCGGCGCCGGTGCAGAGGACTTTCGTGTCCGGCTTGATCGCCAGAAACTGCGGGAGCGACAGGTAGCGCTCTTGGAAACCGAGCCAGCGCACGGTTTGGCGCAGGTGGTTGTACTGCACTTCATATTCGGTATGGCCCGGCAGCTTAACCGGCGCCGGCCAACCTTCTTCGATTCCGAATTCTGTTAGAAACGCCCGCCCGCCCGGTTTCAAGACGCGCCAGAGTTCCGCCACGAATCGGATCGGGCCTAAGTTGAAGATGACCTCATCCGGCGGATTGGTTTCGACGGGGAGGCGCAGCCGTCTGATCCAGTCCAGCGCCTCCTGATGTTGTTCTGTCTCGCCCTTGTTGGTGAGCAGCTCGTGTCTGGTGAGCTTGACCGGCGTCATGTCGGCCATGTTCTCGTTGTCGATCACGAGATCAACGGAGTTGTCCTTGAATGGAAGCCCTTCGGCGTTCGCACGCGTGCCGATGCCGCTCCAGCCGCCTTCCTTGGCGCGCGTCGTCTGGAGTTTCAGAAACGGCTGGGTGATATCGAGCGACACATACTTGATCGCCTGGCGTTCGAAGGGCAGCATTTCCTTCGCCATCTCACGGGCGACGTAGCCGAGCCCTCCGCCGATTTCGAGGAGCATCTTCGGTCTCGGGTTGAACCAGCCGAGCTTCCGCAGCTGTTGCATGAGCAGCCTGCCATAGGTCAGGCCGTTCAAGGCGGCGTTCGGTTCGCGGAAGAGATGTGAAACGGTGGTTTCGATCAGATCGAAGTGCCCATCCTCGTGCGCACTGTCGGTCAGTTCGTGATGGTGAAAGTCTTCAAGGTGTTCTTCGCCTTCGAACCCCTCCTGGCCAGACCAGCCTTCCCGAATTTGTTGCAGCAACACATCCCACTTGGCTTTGTGCCGATGGCCGCCCGGTGGTTCAGTGCCGAAGTAGCAGAGGGAATAATTGGGGAGCGCCCACCGTTCCAGGTGCCATCGGCCGGGCTGCCCGTCCGGTCCGCAGACGCGCTGGCCGTATTTTTCAAGCAACGCGCCGACCGTGGTGTGGCCGTTCATGGCTTTGAGCATTTCAAGGCCGGTTCGGTTCAACCGCACAAGCGGAAGGTTGTCGTCGAGCGGAGCGAACCACCATTCGTCTTCGTGGTGCTGATAGGCAACGAGATCGGGAATGTGCCAGGTGAGAAGCGTGAGGGTTTCTCCGGCAAGGCTGCGTGGCTCGTGAACGGCGACGGCTGGTTTCATGCTTCGTGATCCCGCGTATGAGCGCCGAAGCCTACACGAGGGGCCTGGAATCCTGCAACATCCTTGCGGCGGTTGAAATTGGCCGCGGAGAGACGCTGGTCAGAGCTGTGACGGAAGGAAGTGGTCGGTGACGATGATCGTGCCCCGCATGATGGGATGGATGCGGCAGAAATAGGGGTAATGGCCCGGGGCAAGACCTGGCAACGTGAACGTGCCATTCGGCAGGACGATGCCGGAATCGAAGGCACAGGACTCACCGTCCTCCATGCATCCCATATGGGTCACGGTGTGTTCGGTCGGGGTTGGGTTTTCCCATCGGATGGGAGCTCCGGTCGACACGGTGGCCGATTTGGGTACGAAGTAGGGCGAACCGCTGTCGATAATGATGGCGGTATAAGGCGGCGTGGCTGAGGTAGGCCAGGCGGTAAGGAGGCCGATGGTCAGCATGCCGACGGTCAGGTGGAGTTTTGGAATCATGATCGTCTCATCAGACTTCAGTTTCTTAGAGCCGCAACTTGGCGGAAGGACTCATCTGCGTCCGATGATAATCATTCTAGCATGGCGGTCAATACAGCTGTAGCTACCCCGGCCTGCTAACCGCAGGGCTTGACGCGACTATCGTATTATACGATCCTCCGCCTCATTCCAGGGGCTTATGGGGAGCATGGGACTACGCATAGCAAGATGGGGCTTGCCGCTCTGTGCATTGGTGTTATGGAGCGCGCTTTCATGGTCATCGGCCGCCGGGATAGCCTGGGCCATCACGCTGACGACGCCGATCCAAGGAGCGGTTCTCCAGTCCGGCCGGTCGATTCCGGTTGCGGTGGCCGCCGGTAAAGACGTCAATCTTCGGACTGTCCGGTACTACTGGTATCGCATTGATGAAGAGCCGCTGGCCTCGCATCAGGGAACTGCGGCTTCGTTCACAGCGGCAAGCACAGGGTCTCCATTTTCCGGGACGGTGCTGGTTCCTGCAGAGGCCTTGGGAACCATGCGGTTGCTGGCTGTTGGAGAAGTGACCAGAGGACGGCTGGAGAGTTATGAAGAGTTCGATGAGGTGCTGGTCATCGTCGAGACGGCGGCACAACTCACGGCGATCGAGTTTACGGTTCAGAAACCCTGGAGGCTGGACAATATCGGCAGACGGATTGAGGTTCCGGCCGTCGGGCAGTTCAACGACGGAATATCGCGTCCGCTGACGGGGCCAAATACGGGCAGCCGTTTCCATTCATCGGACGAGCGGGTAGTCTCGGTCGATGCGATGGGCGTATTACAGGTAGTGGGGTCGGGCAAAGCGCTCGTGACGGTCGAGAATCG
>CAZOUA010000044.1:21422-22885 GCA_964582865.1 uncultured Nitrospira sp.
GTGGTCACCGATATGGCGGGACCGGACACAATCAAGGGAGCGGACAGCATGCCGGCGGTGATCACGGTATGGATCAGCCCCTGACCTTGTGCTGATTCGCGGCATCGCAGCCATGTTCCGAACGGTGGGGATGCATACCAGGCGTGCCTTGGCGCGGGGTGGCGAAGGTACGAAGGCCCCCCGTTGCAACGTCAGCTGAGTTCATGCTAGATGGAGGCCGCGTCGGTCATCCACCTGTGTGTGGATGAGAGAGGAGAAGGTCGATGGCGAAGAAGCAGAGGAAGGGGCCGGCAATGAAACGATCCGTCAAAGCCAAGCCGAAAGGTTCGGCCAAGAAAGCCGTGAAGAAATCTGTCGCGAAAAAGGCGTCGAAGAAGGCAGCTCCAGCCAAGGCCAAGACCGCTCCGAAGCAGAAGGCGTCCGGATCGTCTGCTTCACCAAAGGTTGCGGCGGTAGAAGTGAAAAAGGCGGCCAGGCCCGGTCTTGCCGAAGAGCCCAAGAAGTCGGCATTGTCGAAGCTGGCTCCTGCGGTCATGCCGAAGGAGCCCGATCTTGACGATGAAGAAATCGGTGAGGAGGAACTCGATCTCGGCGGCGAGGAAGAGATTGATGAAGATGTCGAGGAAGATCTCTCGCTGGACGACGACGAAGAAGACGTTGACTATCTCGAGAAATCCGAAGATTTGCTCGACGACACCGACGATTATCGCCACTGATCTTTGTAGAGTCAGCCAGGTCTGATCGCCGCCATCTGGATTCTCCGTCGCGTGTCACCGGCAGTACTCACGGTTGCTCCCGCCTGCTGCCATGTTCCTCCACCTCAGGCCCACGCCCCTGGAGAAATTCCTATGAGCCATTTTCTCTTCGTCGCGGCAGCGCTGCGCGAGCGGACATCTGAAGAGAGCGCTGAGCTTCAGCTCTCCCATCGTCTCTGGGGGCTCTGCACCTCGCTTATTCGGACCAATTTGCAGGCGTTTCTGGAACCGCACTCACGGGGGCTGGTCTATGTGTTGAAGACCGGGCTTTGTGCAGATTTTCAGATCGTCTCCCCGCCGCAGGAGTTTTCCAAACTGGACGAGTTTCTGAAGGATGAGTTGCGGACGGAGGCGCGTTACGGATTTGTGCGGGTTGACGGTATCAACCGGTGGAACGGGTCTTCTCAGGCAAGCCAGGCTCTCTTGTCACGGGTGCTCACGATTCCGGATCACATGGAATTGGCACGCCGTCTCAAGCTGGGGATGCATCGGCTGACGCAGGCGGAGTACGACGCAATTTCAAAGGGGATTTCCGGCGGAGCTGGGCTGGGCTAAATACGATTGCCAGTCATAAGTTGGTAGGCCTCGTCGATCGTGTCGACTTCCTTTACGGTGATGTTCAGCTGGAAGCTGAGTTCGTTGAGGTTCCACTGTGCCGTGTGGATCTGCCCACGGGGCACGAGCACGGTGTGGTATCCCTCTCGTTTT
>CAZOUA010000045.1:0-20588 GCA_964582865.1 uncultured Nitrospira sp.
TCAGGGTCTAGCGCCCGCAAGGGTGTCCGGGTTCAAATCCCGGCTTCGGCACCACAAGCAAATCTTCGGTTGAACCGGCGGCTCACCAGGCGAAGCCTCTCTTCATTGCCGCCGCCGGATACACACATCCAGCGGTTCTTTCTCCTTAGTCTGAGCCGGCGGACGGCGGACTCCCGCCGTGTTATTAGCGTGTTCATGCGAATCATGGCGATGTCGAGTTTCTCCGCTTGCATCGGTCTCAGTCAGTGGCAAGCGTGGTACTAATCGAAACAAGAAGATACAGGAGGAGCGAAGTAAGCCACCGTTATCTGTATGAAGGGATTATTTCTGCAATGCGAAGAAATTGTAGGGAATGCCGCTGCCGGTATAAGTGGCACCGAAAACGAAACGCCTTCCTCCTAAAATGGTAATGACGATGGCACCGGTGTTCGAGGTATCAAAAGTTGCAGCTAGGAGACCTGATTGAATACCCGACGGAGAGGAAATATTCTCTCCGACCGAGATCAGGCGGACCCCCGCATTTGTCACACTACAGGCCGGAGGGGGAGATTGGCTGGTATCAATGCAAGAACCTGTTACGGGGTTGACGGAATACATGACGATGCAGCCGGCTGTGCCGGTGCAGGTTGAAGCGTATTGTCCATAACCAGGCACTGATATCGAGAAACTTCCGGTTCGGACATAGGTCCCCTCAATGGCTTCGGTCACGTTGGCTATGCTGGGCGTTGGATTAAATTGAAATCCGAGCAAGCGCGTGCCGTTAAGCCCACTCGTTTTATCGGAAGCTACCGTGTTCACCTGCGGAACACCAATCGCCCCTCCCATGCCAATTCCATCATCCCGTAGAGCGATATCAGAAGGCCCCATTATGATTGTCTGTTCGATTAGATTCACCTGTCGTGCGAGATCGTGTTGTCCGCAGCCCCATTGCACTGCGGGGCTTTGATCGTCCGGAGGTGTAACTGTTGCCGTTGAAGGGGAAACTGAATTAAGGAGCGTCTGCGGAAAATCGAACAATCTCGATTGTCCTTGGCCCTGCATGATGCCAAAAAAGTAATTGTTCGGCGGGGCCCAATTCTCACCGCTCGCTGGTACCCGAATAACATTATAAGTCGTCAATGGTTGTGAGCCAGGACAACTCCGTGATGTTAAGCCCATAATGGGTGGACTGGTAGCTCCTCCAAGCCAGACGAGGGTGCCTACATCGGCGATCGTTTTGACGTAGCCCTTTGTGGGCGTGCTGAATGCGGGGTCAGTCGTACTGGTGACGTTCAATTGTTCGAACCCCGAGGAAACTTGTTCGTACGTCCCGGAGTATATTACTGAAGTCTTTCCCGGTGTTGTATTTTTGACTTGAAAGGTGAAAGCGGAGGTGTACTCAACGGTCCAGGTGTCTCCCGGAGCGGACGTGCCGGCATAGTGACTCGTATAGCCCGTAAGGTCGTCATTGCAGCCCCAAAGGACACACGTGACCGTCAGAGCTGCCACTGCTTTCACCCATCGGGCCCATAACCTTGCGCTCATCACATCTGCCCTCAAATGTGGCATTCTTCGATATCTTGTGAGCTGCGGCCGACATCCTAAACCAGCGGAACAATCTACAACAACGCCCGCCTCCATACAAGACGCGCAATCTTCCCCTGAAACCCTTGTCGTTAAGAGCGATGTAAGCTGCCAGCGAATGATCTGTTGCAGGTGGACCTGAAATAGTCGCCTTGACTCATGCATGGGTCCGCTGCGACAGCAATCCATGGTTTAGCTGTAAATTCATTCCGCACTACACCTGAAATAATGAGCGGGATCCTCTGTTCTCTAGATGGAGGTTCACTGTCAGGAGTGCGACAGGCTCTTATCCGCGCGTGGCGAGCATGCGGTTGGAGAGTAAAATCATCAAGCGGCTCTGCAGCGCGGTGAGATCGTCGAGGAGTTCGATCTTGCTGTTCTGAAGCAGATGTTCAATGGCACGAGCGCCTTGGCCGCCGACAGCCACGGACCAGTGAGTCGAGAGAGATTCGATCTCCGACAGCAGCTGGCGCGTGGCCGTGTCGGACCTCGCTTCGGTCAGTGAGAGCAACAGGAGATCAGGTTTGATCCTCTCGCAAAACTCCCGCAGGTCGGAACTTGGAAGATTTGGACCGAGATAATACACGTGGCACCCGCGCGAGGCCGCGATGTAGGCCACGGCCTGCGCACCGATTTCGTGAAACTCACCTTCCGGACAGGCAATGAGAACCCGCGGACCGAATTCATTGACGGGAAGTTGGTTCATCACGGAAAAGAATTTTTGCTGGATGATCTTCGTCACGTAGTGTTCGACGGCCACGTTCAAACGATTTTCATGCCACAGCTCGCCGATTCGTCGTTGAAGCGGGAGCAGGATCCGATGGACGGCTTCTTCAAACGGGATGACCGCCACTGCGCCGTTGAGTTTGCGCTCGAACCCTGCCTTATCGAGCGGATCAAGCAATCCGATTAACTCATCTAAGAGATGGTCATGCGGTTTCTGTTCCTCTACAGCAACCGGAGCTGTGACACGCATGCGTGTCACGAGTGAATCGCGTCCCTCCGCTGCAAGTGAACCGATTGTTGCGCCCTGTTCCATCTGAGCCTTCACAAAGCGAAGGAGCGCCACCTCTTCATCGCTATATTCACGGTAGCGATTGGAACTCCGTGAAGGTTTGACAAGCCCATACCGCCTCTCCCAGACGCGAATAACATCTTTCGAGAGGCCGGTCAGTTTTGCAACCCTATGAATTCTATGAGCATTCATACTTTACACCTCAATTATATTATCGCGTCCAATGTTTGTCAAATATTTTTTATAACAACACTTGACACATTGGACATAGTGGGCTATACATTAGACATAATTGATACAAACATTGAACAAAAACCTATGGAGGTGGTCATGGCAATAGCAATGGCGGAGAGAGCGAGAAGGAATCAGCCGCAGAGCCAAGAAGTCTCTTCTGCAGCCCCGCATGAATCGAGGTGCAGCAGGTGTGGCGGACTCATGGTGAGTGACTTCTGCATGAATCTACTGAGCCGCACGGGCGAGCTGGAGTTTGCCGCGAAGCGCTGCGTGCAATGCGGTGAAGTCGTTGATCCCATCATCCAACGTAATCGGCGGCTCCGGCAGGAATCGATGAACGTTCGGTTTGCAGAGAAGCTGTTGTCAAACAGCGGTGTGACAGCAGCTCGATAGCAGTGTGTTCAACCACCCAGGATGGTCCTGGTGTTTCCAAACCAAGGAGGTTTCTCATGCGGAGTCAAACGGTTCTTCAGGTGGGACTCGGAGTTTTAATGGTGACCGGTTCAGTCTCTCTTTCGATGGCGGGGGATCAGCCGAGTAGCGACAAGGAGATGGTGCTGATTTCGAAAGGTGAGTTCACCATGGGGAGTAGCGAACATTCAGATGAAGCGAAGCACCAGGTCGTGCTCGATGCCTATTTGATCGACAAGTACGAAGCATCGAATGCACGGTACAAGGAGTTTATGAAAGCCACCGGTCATCCGGCGCCGGCCTATTGGGACGATCCTCGACTCAGCAAGCTGAATCAGCCGGTCGTCGGCGTGAGCTGGACAGACGCGAACGCGTTCTGCAAATGGGAAGGCAAGCGGCTTCCGACTGAAGCGGAATGGGAACGAGCGGCCAAAGGTCCGGAAGGCGACAATCATTATCCATGGGGCCACAAGCTTGATCCCAAAAAGGCCAACTATGGACAAAATGTCGGTCGCACGATGCCGGTGGATTCCTATCCGGAAGGTGTAAGTGGTTTTGGGGTCTACAACATGGCCGGGAACGTCTTCGAATGGGTTGAAGATTGGTATGACCCCAAATCCTATAAGGAGAGCATTGCGCTGAATCCCAAGGGCGCTGAGAAGGGCTACAACTTCGCGAATCAAGGCCCCGTCAAGGTGTTGCGCGGCGGCTCCTGGCTCGCGCCGGAGACGTCACTTCACACGAGTCACCGGTTCTGGAATCAGCCGGACAATAACTCCTACGGGGTTGGACTCGGATTCCGTTGCGCAAAGTCGGTCCAGACGATTTCCGATGAAGCGATGCAAGCCGGACGCGACGCGTTTATTCAGGCCTTGGTCGCGATGGGCGCGGAGAAGAACGCCGATGCCATGGCCTCCATCGAGAAGGCGTTGGCCTCGGAGCCGGGCAACAAGGAATATCTGGCTACCCGCGATCTGATCAAGAAGAGCATGAAGAAAAAGTAACGATCGAACTGACAGGGGACTGACAGGGGGCGGTCACGCCGCCCCCTCACAGTCAAAATTCTTGATAGAACACCTGGGAGGGTTAAGCATCTGATGACATCGATGTAATGGGATGTCGATCAGTTCTTGGTGACAGTGTGTTCGTGACGGAGGCCTACAACAGATGAAGCATCACACAACTCTTATTCTTGGGATTTCCTTCAGGGTGCTACTGGCGGCGGCCGATGTTCTGGCCGGTCCCATCGATCCGGCCCGCCATCCGTATCCTGAAAACGCGAAGGTGGTCCATGAGGCCGAACATGCCGTGGA
Source organism: uncultured Nitrospira sp. (assembly GCA_964582865.1). Lineage (GTDB taxonomy): Bacteria > Nitrospirota > Nitrospiria > Nitrospirales > Nitrospiraceae > Nitrospira_C. The sequence continues at coordinate 4,537 of CAZOUA010000045.1, forward strand.
TCATGCGTGGGAAGTCTATCATCGCGCGGCATTAGGGGGGACCGTCGCTTCCCCTGCCCTGCAGGCTGAAATCGAGCAGCATTTACACGAGGCCAGGACCCTCATGACTCAGGCGCAAGAGGCAGCCGAGCGGGGCGACAAGCGCCAGGTTGAACGTCTTGTTCGTCAAATCAACATCCATACATCCCAAGCCATTGAAGGGAGCAAGGAGCAGAAGAAATGATGCGAGGTCCGAGGAGGAGAACGACTCGCTGGAGAATCATGGCGGCGATAGTGGCTACAGCCTGCGCCGTGGCGCCGTCACCGGTTTCGGCGACGCAACCGGAATCGAAAGAGATCGACACGGTTCCCATGGTGACGATTCCGGCCGGCGAATTCTTGATGGGCAATCCAGAAGGTAAAGGCCGCGCCGATGAATGGCCGCAACGATCCGTGTACCTCGACGCCTTTGCAATCGATCAAGTCGAAGTGACGAATGAGCGGTACATGGTATTCGTTACGACCACGGGCCATCGCAACCCTCCGAATCCATACGGCACCGGTCCGCTCCTGTCCGCGAAGGGTATCGAGCAACTCCCGGTGGTGCAGACCACGTGGTACGACGCCAAAGCCTATTGCAACTGGGCCAAGAAGCGGCTGCCGACAGAGGCTGAATGGGAAAAGGCTGCACGCGGGACAGATGGCCGCCTGTTTCCCTGGGGCAATGATGCTGCGACATTGAAACGGGCCAACTTTGACCGGGAATGGGAAGACGAGAAGACGCTCTACCCGGTCGGCTCTTTGTCCGGTGGAGATTCACCCTATGGAGTGAAAGACATGGCAGGCAATGCCAGAGAGTGGGTCTCCGATTGGTATGGCCCTGACTATTATAGGAATGCACCGGATCGGAATCCGCAGGGTCCTGACAAAAAGGGTGTGGTTCGATCCATTCGCGGCGGGTCCTGGCATAGTCCGTTGGCCGACATCACGACCTCAGCAAGAGGTCGCGGCGGGTTCGCCCTGCAGACGCATGGCACAGGCTTTCGCTGTGCGCGCGGTCTTGAGGGAGAGAACCGGCAGAAGTAACAGGTGACGGTAGGCGTAATGAAAACCCATGACAACCGTAACGATCCGGAGGCCGGTTTTCTACCAGACTGGGTGGCGCCGCGACTCCGCACGGCGTCTCCCGCTGAGGCAGACGGGTCTCTCCTTCGGGAGGGACCTGTCCCCTTGGTGACGGTGAAAGCACGTCGCGGGGCAGTCGAAGCAGCGGGGTGTTCGTGACCAGGAGGATGACATGACCACGTTGATGATGTTGGCAATGGCGGTGAGCACATTCACCTGCTTGGCACCGGTCACACAGTGGAACCCAGCCGTCGTGCGTTGTCGACAGGCCGGATTGAGCAGGCCTCGTGTCGATTAGGGAGTGTTCGGTTATCCATCGTCGTTTCGCGCGAGGGTTCCCGTGGAATCAAATGGGAAGACAGACAATCCCTCCGCCCCGCCCATCGACGACTTCTGCGCGCGATGTGGCGGGCTGATGGTCTTGGAGCACTACATGGATTTGCAGGACGACACAGGACAAATCGGGATGACGGCGTTGCGCTGCACGAGTTGCGGCGAGATCATCGACCCGGTCATTCTTCACAATCGCTTCAAACCTGCGCCGAATCTCCTGTACGGCACAAAACAGCGCACGTACGCGCAGCGCGTAGTTGAAGGTGAATCGGATGGTTCAGCCAAACCGGACGGCAACGGTAGCGGAGCGGTCCATGGGGGCTGATCAGGAGCCAGTCCTGCACCATAGTTCCGGAAGGAGATGAGGCCATGTACATCGTTGTGACCGGAGGAACAGGGTTCATTGGTCGGGCACTGTGTGCATCGCTGTTCCGGGATGGACACCGGGTTACCGTCCTCACGAGACATGTGAGGGAAGCATCGCAGCTGTTGGGGGCGATCGCGACGGCGGTTGCGTGGAATGGCCGGGAGGCGGGAGCCTGGGAGGAGAGTCTCGAAGAAGCCGATGTCCTCATCAATCTCGCGGGCGAGCCGATCGCCGACTCCCGCTGGACCGATGCACGAAAACGGCTGCTCACGGATAGTCGAGTGCTCAGCACCCGCCTCCTTGTGCAGGCCATGTCCCGCCGGTCTTCGAAACCCCGGACGCTCATCAGCGCCTCCGGCATCGGCCACTACGGGGCCGGCGACGATCACGTTCTGGATGAGGGGGCTGCGCGAGGCCAAGGTTTTCTTGCCGACCTGTGCCTCGCATGGGAAGCAGAGGCCCTTCGGGCTGCGGAGTTCGGGACGCGCGTGGTTATTTTGCGGACGGGGATGGTGCTCGAACAAGATGGAGGCGCATTCCCGAAGATGCTGCTCCCCTTCCGCCTGTTCTCCGGCGGCCCGATCATGCCGGGCACGCAGTGGGTCTCCTGGATCCACCGGCGCGATCACATTGGAATTATCCACTGGGCGCTCACGACGTCCAGTGTCTCCGGTCCCGTCAATGCCGTTGCGCCTTCACCGGTCATCATGAAGGAATTTTGTAAAACCCTCGGACAGGTATTAGGCAGGCCTTCCTGGTTGCCTGTCCCTGAGTTTGCGTTGAAGTGGCTGTTGGGAGAACTCGGCTCGCTCATGACGACCGGCCAACGGGTCAATCCGGCAAAGGCACTCTCCGGGGGATACGTCTTTCACTATCCGACGTTGGAACCGGCTTTGCGAGCCATTCTCGTGAAAGGAGAAAGGAGCGTCTGAAATGGTATCGCTGATCGAATATGTTCACATGCTGGCCGTCGCCGTTCTGGTCGGCAAAGTTGTACTCTTGTCTTTCATCGTCGCGCCCGTTCTTGCGAAGAATCTGGAACGGGAGCCGTTCGGCAAAGTCGTTCGCCAGTTGTTCCCTGCCTATTACGCATTGGGTATGGGAACGACGATCGTGGGACTGATCTCCGTGACTGGTCTGGGGCTGATCCTCGGCATGAGTACGGCTCTGTTTGTCGCCGGCGGCACCTGGCTCAGCATTCTCGCGGCCGAAGCCTATTGCCGATCGTCGCTGACGCCGCAGAGTAATGCGATGAGGGACCGGCTCAAGGAGCAGGAAGCACGGGGAGCTGTCGATCCCGCTCTGCAGAGCGCGTGGAATCGATTGCATCAACGCTCAGTTTATCTGAACGCACTCGTGCTGCTCGCGGGGCTTTGTTTACTCGGATTGGCAAGTCGATTGTAGTTCACAAGGAGGAACACATATGAGGATCAGAAGTATCCATATCGCGGCGGGTGTGATAGTGGGCCTGTTGTTGACCGGCGCAGCCGGGGCTGCTGACCAGCCCCCGAGCCAGGCTCCGTACGCCCATGGAGACGATGCCAAGCTGCCGAATGGCGTGATCGGCGTGTCGCTCCAGATCGGGGCTGAGCGTATCGGTGATCCAGCGGTGCTATATGTCGGGATGGTGTATCCGGAGGGACCGGCTCAGCAAGCCGGACTCAGGCATGGAGACGAGGTCGTGACCGTGGACGGGACAGCGGTATCGGGGAAGACGTATGAGCAGGTGGTCAAGATGATCCGGGGAGAAGCGGGAACCATCGTGAAGTTGGGTGTGAAGGGTGAAGGAGGCAGTCGAGAACTTTCCATCACGCGTGTGGCCAGCGACAAACTTCCGAAGGGTCCGTCGGGATCGCACGGCAGTCCTGCAAGATAGGAGTCCACCGTGGTCAAACACATCGCGCTCATGGCACTGTTCGGGTTGCCGGTCTTCTTGGACGAAGGGGCGGCGTTCGGTGAACCGGGGAGGGTTGCGTCTGTGACGACTCATCCCAACCTGACGAAGGCCGATCTGTTTTTGGCGGCCGGTGACTATCGTCGTGCGCTCGAAGCCTGCCAGAGAGAAATCGATGATGCCCCGTCGGCGGCAAGCTATATCCATCTCACCTATGTCTACCAGGCGATCGATGCCTATCTGGAACATCTGTCACAGGAAGAGCGGTGGATGGCGGTTGAGCACCTCTATCTGAATCTTGCGTACCGCGACAGCGAAGATCTGGTCGATCCTCCCGGCGGACTGGCCCGCATGGCCAAGGAAATGATCCAGGCCAGCGTGCGGCAACAGTCAGACGTCAGTGCCGCGATGGCTAATCGACTGGACAAGGCCGAATCGGACCGGCTCTGGGTGGAGCAAGCGCAGTGGCGGGCCACAAACCAGAAATCCTGGTGGCAGGGGATTCCGGCAGTCTGGGTGCGATAGGAGGAGAAGATGCGCGCAACGCCGGTTGGGGTGGATATCAAATTGTTGGGCGGGCTATTCCTGATCGTCGGCGCCGTGGATCTGGTCATTATCGCGTTGTTCCCCGCCTATGCGCTCAAACTATTTGGTACAGCCGTGACCGGGCCCGCCTCGTTTTTCATCAAACTCCATTCCCCCGCCGTGCACTTATTGATCGGGTACGGATTTCTTTGGTTGCGTCCATGGGCCTGGGGGCTGAGTCTGGCTTACGCGGGGTTCGGGATCGTGAGTGAGGCGATGAATCAACTCGCATTCGGATTTCACGTGATTCGTTCCGGATTCATCGTCACCACCGCGTTGTTCGTCTGCTATTTAATCTGGCGCCGGCATCTCTTCATCGATGAGGTGGCGGTGACAACTGCCAGGCCGTCCATTTCTGAAGGATTGCGGTGATGCGCGGCATCGTCTGGCTCAGACGGGACCTCAGGCTGGCCGATCAGCCGGCCCTGACGGTCGCATGCGAGGAGTGCGATGAAGTGATCCCGTTGTTTGTGTTCGATGAGCCGCTGTTGCAGTCTCATACGTTCGGTTCCGCCTGCGTGAATTTCATGCTCGGATGTGTACGAGAGCTGGCATCGTCGCTTGCGGCCCGAGGAGTTCCCTTGCAGTGGCGGCAGGGGGAACCGATCGAGGCAATTGTGCGTGCGGCGAACGAATGGAAGGCCGACGTCGTGTATTGGAATCGCGACTATGAGCCTCGCGCCATCGAGCGGGACCGCGCCGTCCAACAACGACTGGCTCAGATGGGCGTCGTGGTTCGCACGTTCAAAGACCATGTGGTGTTCGAAGCGGAAGAGGTGCGTGGCGCCACCGGTGAGCCGATGCAACGGTACAGTGCGTATCGTGCGCGCTGGTGGACGAAGTGGGAAGCGACCAAGCCATCGATCATTCCCATCCCCAAGACTCTCACGGCTGCGAAGGCTCCGTCGCTCCCCGCCCCTGCTCCGCCTCCCTCTGCGGTTGCATGGGGGTACGACTTCGTCACCCCGTCGATCCGGCCGGGTGAACGGAGCGCCCGACAGCGGCTGGATTGGTTCCTCGGGGGACCGATCCACACGTATGGCAACGGAAGAAACTTGCCGGGCATCGACGGGACTTCGCGGCTCTCTCCGCACTTTCGTTTCGGGACGCTGTCGTCTCGCACGGCGATCCATGCGGCCCTGGCTGCTCTCGGAAAGGGCGGGCGGGTTTCCAGAGCGGATGTGTTGAGCTGGATTGATGAACTGGTGTGGCGAGAGTTTTTCCAACAGGTGTTGTCGGCCTTTCCCCGCGTTGTCGACGGTCCGTTTCGCCCCGTTGCGGTTCCTCCAGCCCGTGAACCGGGACCGGAGCGAGATCGCCTGTTTCAGGCCTGGTGTAATGGGATGACCGGCTACCCGATCGTAGACGCGGGCATGCGCCAACTCAATCGGACAGGATGGATGCACAACCGCGTGCGGATGATCGTCGCCTCGTTCCTGATCAAAGATCTCCGTATTGACTGGCAAAGCGGGGAGCGCTATTTCATGCAGCATCTGATCGACGGCGATGTTGCGGCGAACAACGGCAACTGGCAATGGTGTGCTTCGACCGGCACGGATGCCATGCGAGGCTACCGCATGTTCAACCCTGCGCTGCAAAGCAAAAAATTCGATCCGGAGGGGATCTACATTCGGGAATACGTGCCCGAGTTGTCGACGGTGGCAGGCAAATCGTTTCATGAGCCGAGCCTGATGACGCCCGACGAACAGGTGCGATATGGTTGTCGCATCGGGGTCGACTACCCTGCCGCTATCGTGGATCATCGGCAAGCCCGAGAGGAATATCTGAATCTCGGGAAACAGGTGGTGTCGAGATGACGACTGCACTGCTTCGGTTGGGGATCAGCCGTTGTCTCCTCGGCGACGAAGTCCGGTTTGACGGGGGGCATAAGCGCGACAATTTTTTGACCGATGTCTTTGGCCGCTACGTGGAGTGGGTCCCCGTCTGTCCGGAAGTCGAAGCAGGATTAGGCACTCCGCGCGAGGCGATGCGGCTCGTTGGTCACCCGCAGCATCCCAGGCTCGTGACGATCAAAAGCGGGAAGGATCATACCCGGGCGCTGGAGGCAATGACTGCGAATCGCCTTGAGGAGCTGGGAGCGCTGGGTCTATCCGGCTTCATCTTCAAGCGGGGCTCGCCGAGCTGCGGCATCGAGCGGGTCCGTGTGTATACTGAGCATGGGATGCCGAGCCGGAGTGGTGCCGGAATCTTCGCGCGCGGTTTTGTCGAGCAATTCCCGCTGATTCCCGTCGAAGAGGAAGGCCGGCTCTGTGATGCTCCGCTCAGAGAAAATTTTATCGAACGCGTGTTTTGTTATCGTCGATATCAGGACTTGATTCAAGACGGCGTGACAAGACAGGCGGTGGTGCGGTTTCACACGATTCATAAATATCTGCTCCTGGCCCATAGCCAGCAGCACTACCAAGTTCTCGGGAGGCTGGTCGGCCAATCGGAGCGCCACCGTCCCAAGGAGCTGGCCCTAAAGTACGGCGAACTCTTCATGAAGGCGTTGGCCGTGAAGGCGACGGTGCGCAAGCACGTGAATGTGCTGCAACATATTCTGGGCTATTTCAAAGAACGGCTGAAGAGCCAAGAGAAAGCGGAGTTGTTGGGGGTGGTCGGCGATTACCATCGAGGACTGACGCCGCTGATTGTTCCCATTACGCTGATCAAACATTACGTCCAGCTCTTCGACGTGGGCTACATTCGCGACCAGGTGTATCTCAATCCGCATCCGAAGGAGCTGATGCTTCGGAATCACGTGTAGGAGGAGTCATGGCGAGCGAAAAGCGAGGGGTCGTGCTCGTGGGGCATGGTGGCATTCCGAAGGATTGCCCGCAAGATCTCGTGGCGAGGCTGAAGCGGCTGGAAGCACAGCGGCGGGCAGCCAAACAACCCATGTCGGCCGAGGAGCGGGAACTCGATACGAAAATTCGCCGCTGGCCGAGAACGGCCGCCACAGACCCCTACCAATCGGGTCTCGAAGCGGTCGCGGCGCAACTGAAACTGCGCTTGGACGGAATCCTCTTCGCCCTCGCCTATAACGAGTTCTGTGCGCCGACGCTGGAAGAGTCGGTCGAAGAACTGGTCAAGAAGGGTGCGACGCAGATAACCGTGACGACGACCATGTTTACGCCGGGCGGGTCCCATTCGGAGGTCGAGATTCCGGAAATCCTCGACCATCTCAAGAAACAGTATCCAGGCGTCGAACTCCGTTACGCCTGGCCGTTTGATTTGCAGCAGGTGGCCGATACATTAGCCGGGCAGATTCGCCGGTTCACATGAAAGCCGATATCGCTGGCCCCCTGAAAAGGTCTGTTCTCAGCGCGGGGTGCAGTGTAGAATGCCGTCGCTTTTTATGAGGGGGAGGTGGGATGGGCATGGTGACCGCCAAAGAGCAGTTGGCTCAGGCATTTTACGATACACGATCATTCAAGTGGGACAAGGAGAAGGGATTCACGCTTGCCTCAGGCCAGATCAGCCCCTTCTACGTCGATTGTCGCGCCCTGATGGCGCATCCTGCCGCCCGCCGGCTTGTTGCACAGCTGGCCTATGACACGCTGAATGGCGTCGAGCTGGACTGCCTTGGCGGGCTTGAGATCGGGGCGATTTCGATTGCGACGACGATCTCCGACTATGCCTATAGTGCGCGCCAACAACGAGACTGGCGTACCTTCGTGGTGCGGAAGCAGGCGAAGGATCATGGATTGGGGAAATTGATCGAGGGAGCGATGAAGCCGGGCGATCGGGCGGTGATCGTCGACGACGTGCTCACGAGCGGCGGATCGCTGCTCAAAGCCATTGCGGCGGCCAGGCAGGCTGGACTGACGGTGACCCACGCGCTGGTCATCGTCGATCGAAAAGAGCAAGACGGACGTGCCACGGTCGAGCGAGAAGGGGTCACACTGATGAGTGTGCTGACAATTGAGGATCTGACCAAGCAGCAGAGTCGAACAGCCTAAGACGATCGGAACTACTTGCAGCGAAATTCGATTCCCCAGCGCCGCTCTCGCACGACATCCTGCCCGCCCTCGATCGCGCCGGCCACGCGAGCCCTTCCTTTGGCTTCCCCTTCCCGGATGATTGAATAGCTGCCATGGCATTTCTCCTTGATCATAGCCAGGGCTTCCGCGCGGAATGACGAAAGCATCGCGCCCCGCTCGCTTTTGAAGGGATAGGTCACAATTCCACTGTCTCCATCGTCCTGGGCCAGTTTTGCGCCTTCGGCGCAGCCGGTCAGGAGGAGAGCCAGCGCGAACACGAGACTTGACCGCGTCTTCATAGGCCTCCTATCATAATTGAGATACTCGTACCTGTCGAACCGCATGGCCTCTGATCGTGAGGAGGAGAACCATCATGATGACTCGAACTGCCAGTGTGATTCTTAGCTTGTTCCTGGTGCTTGTCTGTGCGATGACCACCGTGTGGGCCCATCATTCCTATCTTTTGACGGTCCAGCAATTGCGCGCCGGGCTGACCAAAGCGCCTTCGATGACGCAGAAGGGCTTCCTCTTGATCGATGTGCGTGCGCCAGAAGAGCATGGGCAAGGTTTCATCCCGGGAACCGATTTCAACATCGATTTCCGTGAAATCAAGGCGCGCCACCGCGAGATCGGCGCGCAACTCAGCGATCACATCGTCGTCTATTGCCAGTCCGGTCATCGGAGCAACATTGCGGCAGAGATCTTGGCAGATTTGGGTTACAGCCACGTCTACAATCTCAGCGGCAGCATGAATGCCTGGCAGGAGGCCGGATATCCGGTCGACACCGCGCGTCGCTAGCGGAGCGCTCTCTTCATCACGGCGTGACGGTGTTTCTGCGCGGGCTGATCCCGATCACGGCGGGCAGTCCGATGTGGCCGGTCATACCCGCGTTCAGCAGCGACATCCAGGGGTGAGGTCCCGCAGTCTGTCCGACTCCTCGCAAAAGCACGGGGTTGATTGAGAGGTCGGACGACGATCCTCCATCCATGGCCATCGCTTGGCGGATACCGGGATAGGCGTCGCGCAAGCATTGTCCGAGCGCGTGGAGTGATGTCACGGCCGTAGTTTTCAGCACCAGGATGTGCCCGTTGGCCTGTTCTGCCACGATGGTCTGCTGGGCCTGTTTCCCTGTCTGCTTGACGCGGATTTTCCCGGCACGATCGAGGAGCATGAGCGATTGGGCAGCCTCACGATAGGGCGGCCGCTGTTCATCGAACGCATCGGCGGTCAAATCCAAGATCCCTGCCGCCAAGCCGCCGGCTCCTGTCGGTTCTGCGACAAAGAGGCCCAACCAGGATCCGTGCCGTTTGCTCCCCAGGGACTGACCGTTCCCGTACAGCAGGCCCAGGTAGGCAAAGTTTTCACGAAACAAACCCGCATTGAAGACCAGATCATGTCCGGTTCGCGCTTGCCATTCGTGAATGTCGGGCGGATCGGGAACCGGTTCATTCCGATAGTGATGGACGGAAAAGCGATAGCGGGCGGGATCGATCTCCAGTGCAACCAACGGCGGCACGTCCTGGCAGGCGGGCGAAGGATTCCAGACCGCAACGGCGAGTCCTTCGGTCAGGCGCTCCCATCCGATGCTGGAAGGGGCGGCAGGGGCCGATCCTGCGGTGCACAAGGACAACATCCCGATGAGGATCGCTGCATGGAATAGCGAAGGACGGTGGAAGCCATGGGGCTGTGTCATGATGACGTGCGAGTATAGAGAGACAAGGCGCGCAGCGTCAAATCAGGCGGCACCGGCCCGCCATCATTCTTCTGGCGTGATCAGGTCCTGGACGGCTTGGCGGCATCGAGGTAAGGCTCTGCCTTAGGAGTGACGGAGGGTGCATCAAGGATGGTTCGAACGGTTTGGGCCAAAGCGGCGGGCGTAAACGGTTTTTGTAAGAACGCGGCGGTTTGTTCCCCGAGCCCCTTCAAGATGCCGACATCATCGGTATACCCGGACATGAAGAGGACGCGAAGGTCGGGTTTGAGTGCGGCAAGGTGTTGGGCCAACTCCCTGCCCCCCATACCGGGCATGATCATGTCCGTCAGGAGCAGGTCCAGCGTTCCCATCTGTTGCATGGCGAGGAGGCGGGCCTCGATGCCGTTCTTCGCCTCGATCACCTTGTAGCCGAGTTTTCGCAGTTCATCGTGGACCAGCGTGCGGACGCTCGGGTCGTCTTCTGCAAGTAAGATCGTTTCCGTGCCTCCGAGGAGCCGCGCTGGCTCCTGTGTCACTGCGACAGGGCGCGTATCCGCGGCGATGCGCGGGAGAAAAATATCGAATCTGGTGCCCTGGCCGACCCGACTGGTGACGTCGATGCCGCCTCCCGATTGCGTCACGATTCCAAACACGGTCGAGAGACCAAGACCGCTCCCCTTGCCTTCTTCCTTGGTCGTGAAAAATGGTTCGAAGATATGGGCTTGAGTTTCACGGTCCATTCCACCACCCGTGTCCACGACCGACAGTCTGGCATAAGGACCGGGCGGCAGCGGTTCGACATGATGAATCGGACTCCTGGTCAATTCGGCCGGAGCGGTCTCGATCGTGAGTGTCCCGCCGTTGGCCATCGCGTCCCGTGCATTCACGACGAGGTTCATCACCACCTGTTCCAGCTGTCCCCGGTCGGCGCGTACATGACAGTCGGCCGGATCGCACGCGATCGCCATCTGGATGTCGGATCCGATCAGCCGTTGGAGCATGTCCTTCAGATTGCTGACGAGATGATTCAGATTGAGGACTTTCGGCTCGACCGGCTGCTTGCGGCTGAATGCTAAGAGTTGACGGACCAGCATCACGGCGCGATCGCACGCCTTCTGTGTTTCTTGGATCTTGTCGTGCAGAGGGTGCTGACGACCAAGCTCGGCCGACAGCACGTGGCTGTAGCCCATGATGACGGTGAGCAGATTGTTGAAGTCGTGAGCGATTCCCCCTGCCAGCCGTCCCACCGCTTCCATCTTCTGAGCTTGGCGGAACTGCTTTTCGCTCTGGATCAGCGCCTCTTCCGCACGTTTCCGCTCGAGACGGTCGTCACGCTCACGTAACGCCCGTTGCACGGAGGGAACCAGTCGGCCGAGTCGCTGCTTGAGCACATAATCCGTCGCGCCCTGGTGCATCGCGTCGATGGCTAGTTCCTCTCCGATGGTGGCTGACACGAAGAGGAAAGGAATGTCCGGCGCCTGCTGCCGCGCCAGTGCGAGGGCGCTCATACCGTCGAATCCGGGGATCGAATAGTCCGCCAGAATCAAATCGATCGCGCCGTCTTGCAATGCGGCCAGGAACGCGCTGCGCGTATCGACGCGTTTAGCCGTGCAGGCCAGCCCCGCCTCCGTCAACGTGGCGTCGACGAGTTCGGTATCGGCGGGATCATCCTCGAGATGGAGCAGGCGGAGCGGGGTTTTCACTGGTCCTCCGCGAAGCAGGCTAGGCGGCAGATTGTGTACCTTCGGGCGGCGGCTCGTTGATCACGCCCCAGAAGACGCCGAGCTCTTTCACGGCCGAAATGAACTGCTGAAACTCCACCGGTTTGACGACATAGGCGTTGGCGCCCAGCGCGTAGCTTTGAGCAAGGTCTCGTTCTTCCCGGGACGATGTCAACATGACGACCGGAATCGGTTTCAGATTTGCATCGTTCTTGATCGTTCTCAAGACTTCGATCCCGTCGACTTTCGGCATCTTGAGGTCGAGAAACACCACCACGGGGTTGCCGCTTTGCCGGCTCTTGAATTGCCCGCGGCAATAAAGATAGTCCAGCACTTCGGCTCCATCATGGCAGATGACGACTTTGTCAGAAATGTGATGTTCCTCCATTGCCGCCATCGCCAATTCGGCATCGCGGGGGTTATCTTCCGCCAGCACAATGGGTTTTACGGTAGTCATGAGGCGATCCTTTTTATCGGGAGTGACACATAAAACGTGGCGCCACGATCGGGAGCTCCTTCGGCCCAGGTCCGGCCGCCATGGCGGTGAATGATTCTCCGCACGTTGGCCAGGCCGATGCCGGTGCCCTCGAACTCATCGTTGCGATGAAGGCGCTGAAAGACACCGAAAAGTTTGTTGACGTATTGCATGTCGAATCCGACCCCGTTGTCCCGGACATACAGCGTGACCTCGCCGGCGGTCTGCTGCATCGCGCCGATCTCGATGTGCGGCTCGGGCTTCGTTCCCGTAAACTTGACGGCATTGGCGATAAGGTTCGTGAAGACTTGCCGCAACATCGCCGGATCGCCCGGGACGTCCGGCAACGATCCAATTGTCCAGGAGATCGCCTTGCCTTGCAAGTCAAGACGCAAATCGTGAATCACGGTCTTGACCAGCTGGTTAAGATTGACCGTACTGCGCAACATCTCCTGGCGACCCATGCGGGAGAACACCAACAGATCGTCGATGAGCTGTCCCATCTGTTTGGCACTGTCCGAAATGGTCTGCAGATAGCGCTGCGCCTTTTCGTTCAAGGACGCGCCGGCGGTTTTCGACAAGAGCGCGGCGTAGCCATCGATGTGGCGGAGCGGCGCGCGCAGGTCGTGCGATACCGAATAGCTGAATGCCTCCAGTTCTTTATTCGCGGCCTGAAGCAGTTCACCTTGGCGCCGCAATTCATCCGCTACGCGCCGTCTGGCCGTGATGTCGTGATGGATCAGGTAGTACACGGAACCCAACAACACGAGCTGTAAGAGCGCTCCGAGTCCGAGGAGCGCGATCGTGTTGCGGGTGCTCGAAGTGGACTGGAATACCCTGGCGCGGACCGATTGTTGCTCGGCGCTGTCAAGGTCGGCGATCAGGCGGTGGATATCTTCGAGCTCCCGTTTCGCGACACCGGGAAGCGCGAGGTGACGGACGGCATCGGCTCCCCGCGCCGCCCGCTGCTTGATCGCAGCGGCTTCGATGTCCAATTGCTGCTGGATGAGTTGTTCCAGCTGTGTGATCCGCTCCCGTTGTTCAGGCTCGTTTTCGACCAGGGCGTGGAGGTAGCGCGAATAATCCGGCATTTGCTCCACGATCGCGCGATGGGCATTCAGATAAGATTCATCCCCGGTGACCAGGTAGCGACGATGGCCGCTCTCAGCCGCATTGAGCGCCTCCTCGATGGACCCCAAGAGCTGGACAAGCTCATGGCTTCTCGTGTCCATTTTGCTGTTGTGGACCACAACGGACGTATTGCGATAGGAGACCACGCTGATGATGAGAATGCCGGCGAATACCAGGCCGAACCCAGCAAGGACCCGTTGCTCGATCGACCATTGTGCGATCCAAGCAGAAAGCCAGCCGCTACGCAGGAGTGGAGGAAGCGGGGGCGTGGGAAGTGATTCGGAGAGAGGTGAAGTGGCCGTTGGCGGCAGTGCGGGACGATCCTGCGTGGCTGATTCCATGGTTCACGCGCAGAGCGAGACGAAGAGTTCAGTGAATCCGTAAGAAACTCTACTCTGGCCGATTCGGCCCTGCAAGCAATATTTCAGAAGATCGTTGGAAACGGCGGGGCCGGCCCCACGACGAATCAGCCGCCTGAAGGAAGAAGAGGGGGCACGGCCGGCAGCGCGGCAGCCGGACCGGAAAGGTCGGAGAACATCATGGTGGCGGCGACGACCCAATCGATGACCGGTTGAGGATAAATTCCCACGATCAACGTGCCGGCGAGTCCCACATAAATAACCGCCTTCATGGGACCGGACACGGTCAGCGGCGAGGGGTCGTGCGGTTCCATGATGTACATCTTCTTGACGACGATGAGGTAGTAGTACATCGAAATCACGATGTTGATGAGCCCTACCGTAATCAGGGTGTAGAGCCCTTCCTTGATGGCTGCGACAAAGATGTAGAGTTTGCCGATGAAGCCGGCGAGCGGCGGCACGCCTGCCAGCGACAGCAAGAAGATCAGCATGGAGAACGCCAGGAACGGGGATCGGCGGCCCAGCCCGCTGTAGTCGTCGATCTCTTCGCTGCCGATAGCCTGGCTGACGGCGATGATGATCGCGAAGGCTCCCAGGTTCGCAAAGAGGTAGGTCAGGAGATAAAACAGGATGGCGTCGTTCCCCATCTTTGTTCCTGCCGCGAGGCCGATGAGCACATTGCCGATCTGGGCGATGCCGGAATAGGCCAGCAGCCGTTTGATGTTTTTTTGAGCGATCGCCACGATGTTGCCGTAGGTCATCGATAGGATGGAAGCGGCAACCATGAGGAGCACCCACGTCGGCTTGAACGTGGCCAGCGCGACAAAAAACATGCGGAGCAGAATGGCAAAGGCGGCGCCTTTCGGCGCGATCGACAGGAAGGCCGTGACCGGCGTCGGCGACCCGTGGTAGGTGTCGGGGATCCAGGAGTGGAACGGCACTGCGCCGATCTTGAATCCCAAGGCGCCAAAGATCAGCAAGAATCCGATGGCCAGTCCCGGGGTGGCCTGCGCCGATTTCATGTCGGAGAACACCAGCTTGCCGGTTTCGCCGTAAACGAGGCTGATCCCGTAGGCCAGCAGGCCGGCTGCGAAGACCCCCAGGATGAAAAACTTGAGGCCGGCTTCATTGGAGGCCATGTCTTCTCGCAGATACGAGACGAGGACATAGAAGCCGAAGGTGGAAAACTCGAGCGTGACGAACACGGACAACAGATCATTGGCCGAGGCCATGAACATCATGCCCAGTGCGGACATCACCACCAGGAAATAATACTCGCCGCGGAAAAACGTGAATCGATGAATAAATTCGATTGAAGCCAGGACGACCAAGATCGTCGCGGCGACAATAAAAATCTTGAAGAACAGCGCCATGCGATCGACCACGAACATGTTGGCGAAGAGCGTTCCGGTGATGCCGGAGTAATCGAACCAGGCGAGGCATCCGAGCGTCACGGCAAGCCCGGCAATGCTGAGGTAGGCCAACTGTTCCTTGGGCAGACGCGGGAATGAGAAATCCACGATCAGGACAAGGCAGAGCCAGCAGGTCAGGATAATCTCCGGCAGCAACAGCAGGAGATCGGACGGCGTCATGGTCAGCGAAAAAGTCATTGCGCTCTCCTCGCACCCTCAGCGTTCAGCTGGTGAGCCGTAACCGGAGCAGGGACAGGGTCCCGCGCTGCAAGCTGTTGGCTGATGGGTGACGGCTGACGGCCGCGCTCGTCATCTCGGGAAGCAACCGGAACGACCTGCGTGATCTTCGCCACGAGCGGGTCGACACCGGAGCGCACGACGTTATAGAGATGCATCGGGAAGAGGCCGAAACCGATGCTGACGGAAATCATGATCAGCAGGGGGAGGCGATCCACGGTCGCGACCGCGTCGTGGGAATGGCTGTACTTCTGATCCATCGGCCCGTAAAAGAGCCCGCGCATCATCTTGAACAGATAGGCCAACGTCAGCACGATGCCGACTACCGCGACAATCACTTGAAGTGGATACTTGTTCCAGCTTCCGACGATGATCATGACCTCGGCGATGAAATTCACCGTACCGGGCATGCCGATGGAGGCCATGCACCCGATGACAAAACAGCCCGCGATGAAGGGCATGCGATTCGAAAGCCCGCCGAGCGACGGAATGTCGCGCGTGTGCGTCTGGTCGTAGACCCAACCGGCCATGGCGAAGAGCATGCCGGTCGCCATCGCATGGGCGAACATATAGATCACCGCGCCGCTGAGGCTGATGTAATCGAGCGCGGCCATGCCGAGGAAGACGTAGCCCATATGACTCGAGCTGGAATAGCCGATGACGTACTTCGTGTCTTTGGCATAAAAGGCGACGAACCCGCCATAGATGATGCTGAACATGCAGAGCACCGCCGCCATCGGCATCAGCTCGCGGGTCG
>CAZOUA010000046.1:0-19345 GCA_964582865.1 uncultured Nitrospira sp.
ATGTTGGGGGCGGCACGACGGACATTGCGGTCATCTCGCTCGGCGGTATCGTGTACAGCGAGTCCGTCAAAGTGGCCGGTGATCGCATGGACGATGCGATCATGAACTACATCAAGAAGAAATATAATCTCCTCATCGGTGAACATATGGCGGAGCGCATCAAATTTGAAATCGGGTCCGCCTACCCCTTCGAGGAGCGAAAAACCATGATGATTAAAGGGCGCGACCTGATTTCCGGTATTCCCCGCACGTTGGTGGTGGATGACGCCGAGATCAGAGAAGCGTTGCAGGAGCCGATTGGAACCATCGTGAACGCGATCAAAGTGGCCTTGGAGAACACTCCGCCAGAGCTGGCGGGCGACATCATCGATCGGGGCATCGTGCTGACCGGCGGAGGGTCTTTGCTCAAGGGCATGGACACCCGCTTCCGGGAAGAGACGAATCTGCCGATCATCACCGTGGACGATCCCTTGACCTCCGTGGTGCTGGGGGTCGGGAAAATCCTCGATGAACTCGATCTGCTGGCCAAAGTCGCCGTCATGTCGCAGGCCAACACGTTCCGGTAACGGTTCCATCCCAGATTCATGTGGATGGTCAATGTGCGTTCCCCCCACGGAGCTAGGCGCCTGGCGCTAGGATTGTTTGCGTGTATCCTGGCGGCGCTTCTTCTATTCCCCTCTCAAAGTCAGGGACTCCTCGACTATTTAGACGGGCCAGTCGGTCAAATCGTCCGTCTGCCGCTCGAAGCGGTGGCGTCGATCGATCAGGGTATCACTGGGTTATGGCAACGCTACGTGGCGCTGCAAGCGATCGAGGAAGAAAATCGTCGGTTGCGCCAGGATATCGAATGGCTCCGCGGCGAGAACAGTCAATTACGCGAGGCCGCCGCCGGGACACAACGTCTGGCCGCACTGCTGCAATTCAAGGAACAGGCCCTGCCGACAGTGGTGGCTGCCCGAGTAATTGGACGGGACACGACAAATCGGTATCGTTCGCTCATCTTGAACAAGGGAGACAGCGACGGAATTCATCCGGATATGGGCGTCATCACTCCATCGGGAGTGGTGGGTCGCGTAGTGAAGACCACGGGCGGAACGTCCGTCGTACTCCTGGTCACGGATCCGAACAATGCCATCGCCGGCTTGATTCAACGAACGAGAGACGAAGGGATTGTGGAAGGCACGCCGCAGGGCCGAGTCCGGCTCAAGTATATTCCGATGTTGTCGGGGGTGCGAGACGGGGACCGCGTGGTGACCTCGGGGTTGGTCGGAGGTTTTCCTCGGGGGCTGGCGATTGGTACGATTACCGAGATCAACAAGGAGGAAGGCGCGCTTTTCCAAACCGCCGAGTTGAAAACGGAAGTTGATGTCGGCCGTGTGGAGGAAGTGTTGGTGATTCAATCTCCACAGGGGCCGCCGGGGATGAGTGACAGCAAGACGGAAGGCGTAACGAAGCCATGACCAGGAAGCCGCTGCTCTATCTCGGCCTCGTGCTCTTCCTGGTTCCGCTCCAGGCGACGCTGCTGCCGCATGTGAGTCTCTGGGGGATCAAGCCGGATCTCGGTCTCGTCAGTGCCGCCGTGATCGGACTTATTGCCGGGGAACTCGAAGGTTTACTCGTCGGGTTGGCGATCGGGTGGGTGCTCAACATGTATTCTGCAGGCGATTTGTGGCTGAGCGTTGTCACGACCGGCGGGGCCGGATTGTTTGCCGGGCTGCTGGGCCGGCATGTGGCGCAGATTACGCCGACGATTCTCTGCATTGAGTTAATGGTGCTCTCTCTAGCCGGCGGCACCGTTGCGGTGGCGAGCATCAAGAACGCCACTGCGTCCGAAACTTGGTGGATGATTCAGTCGGTGGTATTGCCTCAGGCCTGCTTCGATGCCCTGCTGGGAGCAGGAATTCTGTGGATTATGGAACAGCGCTTCGCCATGCAACGGTTGAAGGCGTTCGACCGCTTCTCTTAACGAAACCGGACGGGATCGATCATGGTCACAGGCGGCGTTCACGATTCAGTGCTTGGAGAACTCCAGCGCCGCTTGGTCGTGCTTCGTATCGGGTTGTTGCTGGTGGTGGCGCTACTGGCTTTGCGGCTGTGGCATCTGCAGATTCGCGAAGGTCCCTACTATCGGGATCTCTCGGAGAACAATCGAACGCGTTCGGTCATTTTGGAACCTGCCAGGGGGTTGATCTATGATCGAAACGGCATTCTGCTCGCTAACAACGTTCCCAGCTTCAGTTTGTACGTTTCGCTCGAAGACGTCAAAGATCGTGACGCGCTGATTGAGAAGCTGACGGAATTGATCGGTTTGGACCCTGCTTTGATCAGGAAGAAACTGGCTGTGCGGGGGGCAAAGCAACTGCCCCGCAAGATCAAAGATCGACTTACGCTCCGCGAAGCGACGTTGATCGAGTCGCACCGTCTGGACCTTCCCGGCGTGATGATTCAAGTCGAGTCGCAGCGGAACTATCCAAGCGGCGTGACGGCGTCCCATGTGCTGGGGTACGTCGGCGAGGTATCCGCCGAACAATTGGACAAGCCGGATTTTGCAGAATTGCACCAGGGCAGCATCGTCGGGCAGTACGGTGTTGAAAAGTTTTTCGATCATATTGTGCGAGGACAGGCCGGACAGAAAAACATCGAAGTCGACGCTCTGGGCCATGAGAAACGCACCGTGCTTGTCGATCAGCCTCATGCCGGCAATGACCTGTATCTGACGATCGATGCGCGCCTGCAAAAGGTGGCAGAAGATCTCCTGGGACAAGAATCGGGGGCCATCGTGGCCCTGGATCCGACGACCGGCGATGTTCTCGCGATGGCCAGCCGACCGGCGTTCGATCCCAATGTCCTGTCTCGCGAATTGACATCCAGGCAATGGGTTGAAATCGTCCAGGACGAAGGCCGTCCCTTGAACAACCGGGCTTCGCAGGGGCAATACCCGCCGGGATCAACTTTCAAAGTGTTGATGGCGGCGGCGGCGCTCGAATCCAAGACGATGAGTCCCTCCTCGACCGTCTTTTGTAATGGAGGATACCAATTCGGAAGACGGGTCTATCACGACTGGAAAGCCAGCGGGCATGGATCTGTCGATCTTCGCAAGGCGCTGATCCATTCGTGCGATGTCTACTTTTACACGGTCGGGCAACGGATGGGCATCGATACGATGGCGTCTTATGCCCATCAGTTCGGCCTGGGAGAAGAAACCGGGGTCGAACTCCCGTCCGAGCGAGTGGGAACGGTTCCATCGACGACCTGGAAGCAAAAAGTCAAACACGAGGCCTGGCTTCCCGGAGAAACCATTTCGGCGGCTATTGGACAAGGGTATGTGACGGTCACGCCGTTGCAAATGGCCAGCATGATCGGGACGGTTGCCAATGACGGGGTGATCTATCGGCCGCGGTTGGTACAAGGCATCATGGATCGGGAGACAGGGCAGCGGCAGGACATACCGGCCATGCCCAAGTCCAAGCTGGACGTAAAGCCGGAAACGTTGGCGCTGATTCGTGAGGCGTTGGCCGGCGTCGTTACGGAAGGCACAGCGACCAGAGCGAAATCGTCGATCGTCACGATTGCAGGGAAGACCGGTACGGCGCAGACCGCTGCGCTTCGAACCGGTCCTGAGAAGGACATCCCCAAGAAGCTGAGAGATCACGCCTGGTTTGTGGCGTTCGCTCCGGTGGAGCATCCGAAAATCGCCGTTGCCGTATTGGCGGAGCACATGGGGCATGGAGGATCGGCCGCCGCTCCCCTTGCGAAAGAGGTCATCGAAACCTATGTGAAGCTGACCTCCAAAGCCGCCGGAGCCGGTGAAGCAGCCACAACGTCGACACCGGCTGGCGGGGGGCGCGCATTATGATCAATCGTGTGATGGATCACCGCGGGCTCGATAACTTCGATCTCCGCTTTCTCGGCTTGATCTTCATCATTCTTGGAATGGGAGTGCTCTCCATCTACAGCGTGACCCATGATCAAGGCGGGCCTGGACTGCCGTTTTTCGCGAAGCAGATGGTGTGGATTTTCCTTGGCAGCATCGCGTTCGTGGTCATGCTGCTATGGGACTATCACCGCATAGCCCGATTGGCGTATCCTGCCTATGCGATTATCTTGATCTTGCTGGCGGTCGTCCTGTTCGAAGGGAAGACGAGCCGGGGCGCGCAGCGCTGGATTCCAATCGGGCCCTTCGCCTTTCAACCTTCGGAATTCGCGAAGCTCGTCCTGATCCTTGTCATGGCCCATTACTACTCGAAGGCGCCGCGAGTCGGGTGGCTTCAACGAGTGGTGATTCCCGGGGCGCTCATGCTGCCCGGGTTGTTGCTGATTCTCAAGCAGCCGGATCTCGGCAGCGGCCTCAGTTTCATGGCGGTGTACGCGGCAATGCTGTTGATGGTCGGGATGCGATCCCAGGCGCTGGGGGTGATTCTGCTGTTCTCTCTGATGCTCTTCCCTTTCGCGTGGGAAGTCATGTGGGGATCCTTGCATGATTATCAGCGCCAGCGCATTATGGCCTTCGTCGATCCGGCTTATGATCCGGGGGGCAAGGGGTATCATGCGCTGCAATCGCGCATTGCCATCGGTGCAGGGGAGTTGACGGGCAAAGGATTGTACGGTGGAACCCAGAGCCAATTGAAGTTCTTGCCCGAAGGCCATACGGACTTCGTATTTTCGGTATTTGCAGAAGAGTGGGGTTTTATCGGGGTGCTGGTCTTGCTGCTGTTGTTTGTCGCGCTGATATGGCTGTCGCTTGAGATTGCCACGCGTGCGAAAGACGAACTGGGCGCGTTGCTGGCGGTCGGGGTCATTTCCATGCTCTGTTTTTGCGTGGTCGTGAATATCGGCATGACGGCCGGCATGTTTCCGATCGTGGGGATTCCTCTTCCGCTGATGAGCTATGGCGGCAGCGCGACGATTATGACGATGGCTTCGCTCGGGTTGTTGCTGAACGTGAAACGGCGGCGATTGAGTTTGTTCTATTGAACGGATGTGGCGCGGAGCCGAATGGATCGGCTCCGCGGGATGCCCGCGTATTATTGTGCGGGCGATCGGTTCGGCAAGGAATTGAGTGATATCGGAACCTGGGTTTTCCCCGCGTTCCTCCCTCATGTCGAATCGACCGCCCGCAGAACGGAAGGAGTGAGTATGGGTGTTGAAATTGCGATAACGGTTGCGCGGGAGGAAACCCGTGTGGCGGTGTTGGACGGCGGAGTGGTGACGGATCTTTTCGGAGACCGCGCCAAGCATAAAGACTTCGTCGGAAACATTTACAAAGGAAGAGTGGCGAAGGTTCTGCCGGGCATGCAGGCGGCTTTCGTGGACATCGGCCTCGAAAAGGCCGCGTTTGTCCACGTTTCAGACTTGTCTATGGACGCTGAGCCCGGCGACACGCTCGTGGATTCGGACGACGACGACAAGGACAGCGATGACATGCGTCCCAGGCGGGAAAGTTCCAAGCCCATCGAACAGCTGTTGAGCGAAGGGCAAGAGCTGATGGTGCAGATATCAAAAGGGCCGATCGGCACGAAAGGCCCGCGAGTGACGACGTACGTGTCGCTGCCAGGGCGATACCTGGTGTTCATGCCCAACGTCGAACATATCGGTGTCTCGCGCCGCATTGCCAAGGATGAAGAGCGTGCGCGGTTGAAGGACATCATGAGGCGGGTTCGGCATCCCGGTTGCGGATACATCGTCCGGACCGTGAGCGAGGGAGTGAAGGAAGACGAGTTGCGGTCCGACGTCGATTTCTTGCACGTGCTCTGGCAGGACATCCGGACCAAGCGCGATCAGCAGCCGGCTCCGGCCTTGCTGCATACCGATTTGAGTTTGAGCTTCCGGGTGGTCCGTGATTTATTCGGGAGGAAGGTCGAGCGGCTATGGATCGATTCGCGTCAGGAATATGACGCCGTGCGCGACTTCGTGCAGCGATTCTCGCCGGAGCAGACGTCGCGGATTCATTTCTATGACAAGGACGAAAGTCTGTTCGACTATTTGGGAGTAGAGCAGGAAATGGCCCGGGCCCTCAGCCGAAAGGTGTGGCTCAAGTCAGGGGGCTATTTGGTCATTGATCATACGGAAGCGATGACCGTCATCGACGTCAACACCGGCCGGTTTGTCGGTAAGCGCGATCAGGAGGAGACGATCCTGCGCAATAATCTGGAGGCGGCAAAAGAAGTCGCCTATCAGATCAAGCTGCGCGGCATCGGCGGGATCATCATCGTCGATTTCATCGACATGGAGCGGGAGAAAAATCGCGACAAGGTGTACCATGCCCTGGTCGATGCCATGGCTTCCGATAAGGCGCGGACGAGAATTTCGAGAATTTCTGATCTGGGGTTAATCGAAATCTCCCGTGAGCGGGTGCGGGAGGATTTGTTGCGCTCTCTGTCGGAACCGTGCCGGTACTGCGAAGGCCGGGGCTATACGAAATCCCCCACGACGGTTGCGTATGAAATTTTCCGTGAGATCCGAAAAATCGGAAGCGGCAACGAACAGCAGCGGATCGTAGTCGGGGCGCATCCTTCCGTGGCAGGCCTGCTTCAGGACGAGGAGCGTCAGGGGCTCGAGGCTCTTGAGCGGGAGTGTTCGGCGAAAGTCATTGTCATGCCCGATGAACAATTGCACTTGGAACAATACGACCTTGCGGTGCTGTAGGAGCGTTCGGGCATGGAACCGACTACGGCAAAGGTTCTCAGCGCCCCGCTTGTGATGGGCCCTCAGGTACTGTGATGACTTCTGTTGCCGATCGCAGGCCATTGACGGCATCGCTCGAAGCCTGGTTGAAACTCCGGGCCATCGAGGGAGTCGGTGACCAGACGGTTCTTTCACTGGTGCGCGAGTGGCAGAGTCCGATGGCCGTTCTGCGCGCGTCCCACGACGAACTCATTCAGCGAGGCTGCAGTTCGCGGCTGGCTCATGCGATTATACACGGGCCTGATTCGGACGCCTGCCGGAGGATCGATCGGGAACTGACCGCGCTCCAGCGGACCGGAATCGAAGTCCGAACCATTCTCGACCCGTCGTATCCTGCCCGTCTCCGAATGATCCCAGATCCTCCTCCGCTTCTCTACATTTCGGGGTGCTTGACGGAGCAGGATGAGCTTGCGCTGGCCATTGTCGGCGCCAGACGTGCGACTCCAGCCGGTCGGGTGCTGACGGAAGAATTAGCGAGGGATCTTGCCGCAGCCGGCTTTACCGTAGTCAGCGGCATGGCGCGCGGCGTTGATGCCGCGGCGCATCGTGGGGCGCTGGCCGCGGGCGGCCGCACCGTCGCGGTGCTCGGATGCGGAATCGATCGGACCTATCCGGTCGAACACGAGCGGCTTCGCCGTGAGATCGAAGCGCGCGGAGCGGTTCTGTCGGAGCTGTCTTTGGGATCGCCTCCTCACAGCGCGCATTTCCCAAGGAGAAACCGCATCATCAGCGGACTGTCCGTCGGCGTCGTCGTTACCGAAGCGGCCATCAACAGCGGGTCGCTGATTACCGCTCGTTTGGCAGCGGAACAGGGGAGAGAGGTGTTCGCCGTTCCTGGTTTCGTCAAAGAAGAAACGAGCCGCGGGACGAATGCGTTGCTGAAGGAAGGGGCCACGCTGGTCGAAAAAGCGCAAGATGTGATCGAAGCGGTGGTTCCGCAGCTCGACATCTCGTCGCGCGCGCGGCTGTCATGCGTACCATCCGGGGTAACAGGCGGCGATCGTTTTGGAAAAGAAGAACAGCTGGTGTATGATGCCCTGTCGTACGATCCGCAAACGGTGGATTGCCTTGTTGAGCTGACCGGGTTGCCGGTGCCCTCGGTGATGGCCGCGCTGTTGTCGCTGGAACTTCGGCAGCAGGCACGACAGCTCGCCGGACAATGTTATCTCAAAGCGTGATGGCCACTCGGCCGCAGGTGAGTTGCACTGATCTGCTATATTTGGTACGGATGATGGGGTAAGGTGTTGAAGCGATTGGAGTCGACATGGCCAAGTCACTGATCATCGTTGAGTCTCCCACGAAGGCGAAGACCATCACCAAGTACCTGGGTCGTGGTTATACGGTCATGGCCTCAGTCGGCCATATCAAGGATTTGCCGACCAGCAAGCTCGGAGTCGACCTCGAACACGATTTCAAGCCGAATTATGTCACTATCAAGGGGAAGTCGAAGGTTTTGGCCGACATCAAGAAGAAGGCCGAAGAAGCCGACAAGGTGTTTCTCGCTCCGGACCCCGATCGTGAAGGCGAAGCCATTGCCTGGCATCTTGCCGAAGAGCTGAAAGGGAAGTCCAAAAAGAAAAGCGACGGCAAAGTGTTCCGCGTGTTGTTCAACGAAATTACCGAACGCGCCATCAAGCAAGCGCTGCAGTCGCCGGGCCAGATCGATATGAAACTGGTCAACGCCCAGCAGGCGCGACGGGTGCTGGATCGAATCGTCGGCTACCAGGGCAGCCAGCTTTTGTGGAACAAGGTCCGGCGCGGGCTCTCCATGGGACGGGTGCAATCCGTGGCCGTACGCTTGATGTGCGAACGGGAGCAGGAACGGGAAGCATTCCGCGCGGAAGAATATTGGTCGATCACGGCATTGCTGGCTGGCGAGAATCCTCCCCCGTTCGAAGCCAAGCTGCATAGCATTAATGGAGACGACGCTTCGATTGCGACGGCCGATGACGCTCAGAAGGTGGTCTCGACCATTCAAGGGAAAGAGTTTTCCGTCACATCGATCGAGCGGAAAGAAAAGAAGCGGAACCCGGTTGCGCCCTTTATTACCAGCAGGCTGCAACAGGAGGCGGCGCGCAAGCTGCATTTCACGCCCAAGAAGACCATGACCCTTGCGCAGCAACTGTATGAAGGGATCGAAATCGGGGCGGAGGGCGCTACCGGCCTCATTACATATATGAGAACGGATTCGCCGCGGATTTCCCAGGAAGCGACGGCCGAAGCCAGGCAGGTGATTCAGGATCGATTCGGAGCCGAATATCTTCCCGCAACTCCCAATGTGTATAAGACACAAAAAGCGGCGCAGGAGGCTCATGAGGCGATCCGTCCCACCTCTGCGTCCCGTGACCCGGAATCCATCCGGCAGTATCTGGAGCAGGATCAATACAACCTCTATAAATTGATTTGGAACCGGTTCATTGCCTCGCAGATGGTGCCGGCGATTTTGGATGTGACTCGCATCGAGACGACTCCGCTCGGCACGAAGGGGACCTATCTGTTCCGTTCAAGCGGGACGGTCGTAAAGTTCCCGGGCCACACCATCGTGTATAGGGAAGGCGTGGACAAGGAACTGTTCTCCCAGAAACCGAAACAAGAAGAAGAGGCCGAGGATGGCTCGGAGCGTCAGCTTCCGGTTCTCGCCGAAGGCGAGCGGCTCCGATTGGTGGAACAGGCGGAGCAAACGATTCCCGGCGTCACCTCCAAGCAGCATTTTACTCAGCCCCCTCCGCGGTATAACGAAGCGCTGTTGATTAAGGAGCTGGAGGAGAAAGGCATTGGCCGGCCGTCGACCTATGCCGCGATCATTTCGACTATTCAAGACCGCAAGTATGTAGAGAAGGTTGAGGGGCGGTTTATCCCAACCGAAACGGGCCGTACGGTCAACGATTTTCTGGTCAAAGGTTTCCCGCAGATCGTGAACGTCGATTTCACCTCGCATTTGGAGGAAGAGCTCGATGAGGTGGAGGAAGGGAACAAACCGTGGGTCGAGGCGGTGCGCGATTTCTACGATCCGTTCACCCGGGAGATGGAACGGGCCAAGCTGATTCCCGGTCCGAAGGATACGGTCGAGCCGCCAACGGATATCCCCTGCGAGAAGTGCGGGCGCATGATGGAGATCAAATGGGGGCGCAACGGCAAGTTTCTCGCCTGCCCGGCTTATAAAGAAGACCCGCCCTGCAAGAATACCCAAAACTTTGAGAAACTTCCTGATGGCACGATCAAGATTGTGCCGAAACAAGAACTCACGACTGATCAGGTGTGCGACAAGTGCAATAGCCCGATGGTGGTGAAGACCGGACGGTTCGGCAAGTTCATCGCCTGTTCTGCCTATCCTCAGTGTAAAACCACGCGGCCGTTAGCACTTGGCGTGAAGTGCCCTCAGCCCGGCTGCGGGGGCGATCTGGTCCAGAAACGTACCAGAAAGGGTCGCTCGTTCTTTGCCTGCAGCAAGTACCCGACCTGCGAGTATGCCTTGTGGGATCGCCCGATCAATAAAGCCTGTCCAACGTGCAGTGCCCCGTTCCTCATTGAGAAGGTCAGTAAGCAGGCTGGCCGGAGCGTGCAATGCCGGAATGAAGACTGCGGGTATCGCGAGGCCGGCTAGTTTCTCGAGGTTCGATTTCTAGGCGGCCTCCCACATTTCTTGCCTCCTTCCTGCGATGAAAACAGTTCTGCCCTGCGAATTGCGGCTGCCCCTGCCGATGAAACCGTACCATTGACGAAATCGTTTCCGAATCCGATAATGAAATGCATGTGGGTCTTGTTGAGTTTCGAATAACCAATGCGCCCCTGGCATGAGGGCCTACTCAATTAAAGAGAGGGGAGAACTATGAAACCCAAAGAGGGGGTCGTTAACATTCTCAATAAGATCCTGACGGCGGATCTCACCGCCATCAATCAGTACTTCGTTCATGCCAAAATGTGCGAGAACTGGGGCTATGAACGGCTCCACCACAAAGTCCGCGAGCGGAGCATCGACGAAATGAAGGATGCCGACGAATTGATCGGCCACATCCTCTATTTGGAAGGCGTGCCGAACGTGCAGCGGATGAATGCGGTACATGTCGGCGAGACGGTTCCCGAACAACTCAAGCTCGATCTCAAGGCCGAGCAGGAAATGCTGAGCTTGCTGAACGAGGGCATCGTGCATTGCACAAAAGCGGCGGATTTTACGACCCGACACATGTTTGAGGACATGGCCAAGGACGTCGATGCTCATATCGATTGGATTGAAACGCAGATGGAAACGATCAAGCAAGTGGGGCTTGAAAACTATCTTGCCGAGCAGATCAAGAAGGAAAGTTGAGGCGGATCATGAAAGCCAAGGATGGAGTTGTCGAGTTTCTCAATCAAGTCTTGAAGGCGGAACTGACGGCGGTTCATCAATATCTGCTGCATGCGGCAATGTGCAAGAACTGGGGATATGAGCGATTGCACGACCACTTCGGGCACTTGGCGCAGGAAGAGGTGACGCATTCCTCCGGCCTCATCGATCACATCCTCTATCTCGACGGGACGCCGGAGGTCGATCGGCTTGATGTGGTGGCCAAAGGGCAAACCGTCAAGGATCTCTTCTCGAAGGATCTCGATTTTGAGCGGGAGGATGTGGAATTGCTTCGCAAGGCAATCGCGCACTGTGCCAAGGTCGGTGATTTCACGACCCGCCACTTGTTGGAAGATATGGTGGTAGACTCAGAAGAGCATATCGACTGGTTCGAGACCCAATTGCGAGCAATTGGACAGATCGGGCTCGATTTGTATCTTTCCGAACACATCAAGAAGTAGCCGCGCCGGTGTATCTCGTCATCGCAACTTGCGCGCCGACAGCGGGTTCGTCATGCAAAAGAATGAGGGCGGGGGGCCTCAGGAGGAAGAGAGAGCCCCGCCCGTGAAGCGGGAGGGAACAACTCCCGCTTCAAACCGGTGTGCGGGCACCGGCTAGTCATCCATAACTGCTGGTGTGCTCTCCTATTGATAGTCCTCGTTCAGGGATTTCAGAAAGGCCACCAGCGACGCGACATCGCCGACTGTCAGGGCGATGCCCTGGAGCTGAGGAGCACCGTTGCGCAACGTTCCGGCGCGGACCTGCGTTGAGACTCCACGATAGAAGCCAACGATGTCATCCAACGTATCGAATTGGCCGTTGTGCATGTAGGGCGCCGAATGGCTTAGATCGCGGAGACCTGGCGTCTTGAATCGGGCGATGGCTCGATCCAGCAATACTGCGTCGGAAAGGGGACAGGGCTGTTGATTGTCACACAGAATGGTTCTGATCTTTGCTTGCGGATTCGGAATGTCCGGATTGGCGAAGACGTTCCATACCCCCAGATCGGTTAATGTCGGGTCAGCCAGAACGGGAACGGCCCGAAAGCGTTCTGAAGCGTTGGGATGAATTTCGGTGGCGGGGAGAAAGGCATCGTAGGTTCCGTTACGAGTGGCAAGGCTGGGAATTGCGAGGGCTGTGAATGCGCCGGCCCCATGGATGCTGTCATATTCCGTCTGTGCAGTACCCGTGTTGTGCAATTTGAAATCGGTGAAGGCCGGCGCCTCGTGACAGGCAAGGCAATTACCGATCTTGCCCGCGGCTAACTCCGGTGCGCTGGGCGGGACTGTCGATGGCTCGGAAAGAAAAATCTTCAGGCCGTCCAGCTCTTGAGCGCCGAATGTAAACGATTGGGAATGAAATTGAAATTGACCGTTCGCTCTGTTGGGATTGGACGTGACAAATTGCGGGCTTGCCAATCCATTGACCAACGTTCGCAGTCTGCGGCTGTAATCCAGGGGGGACTCATTGTTGTTCGGTTGTTGAGGAAGGCCGTTGAGACTCAGAAACACGTCAAAAGGTGATCGTATCAGATTGCCGGCGTCGTCCTGTTGCGAAAACAACAGCTGTTTTACATAGGCCGCAACGACCTTCACAACTGCATCGAAGATCTCCTGGTCGGTTGCTGAACCGATAAGCACTCGAAATGCAGGCGGCAAACGAAGTTCATCCGGAATGTTGGGATTGCTTCCTGTAAACAGAAAACGGTAGGCGAGTCCGTCGAATTGCTGGGCGATCTCCCCGCTGCCATCATCCCCCCGTACGACACGCGCGATGTGCGCAATTGCTTGTGTCCGTTCCCCCGGTAGCCACCCGTAGTTTCTGCCCGTAAAGGTTGCTGCGACCAGATCTTCCATTGAGTTGAATTCCGCGTCAAAGTGGAAAAGAACTCCGCCTGGCCGATCGAGCGCCGAGTTGACGAGGGGAGGCGAGTTGCGCGGTGCATGGGTCTTGCCGTCGGCTCTGGCTGGGATCGGACTGCGGCGAGCAAAGTCCGTATAGGTGCGCATCCCTCCTCCCGGCGCCGTCAACACATCGTCGACCATGTGGCAGGCCCTGCAGTTCATGGACATGCCTTTGAACGGCCCTGGATCAATAGGTGCGCCGGGGGTCGCTGTTTCCACAATAGCCATCACGGGATCGCCGGCTTGATGGTCGTTCACATCGCCCCCGCTATCGAGAAAAGCCTTAAAGGCTTGGGCGAAGCGGGTTTCGACGAAGAGCCGTTCACCCACGGAGGCTTCGGCCCCCGCGGTCCCGGTAGCCGCGGCTGAAGGCGGTGTGGAGCTACCGCTGCTGCTGCATCCTCCGAATGCCGTGCAAAGCAGAGAGATGAAAATCAGTGAGGAACTTCCGGCGGCTCGAGGGAAAATGTTGTGGCAAAAACGAAGAGCAAACATGGTGCAACCTCCAATAGGTCTAACGCGAATCTAAACAGCATTCATCGACGGATTCGTTGAAAGCTGTGCCGGAAAGAGCGTTCTGAATCAGAACCAAGGCCTCGACGAGGGCCGGGTCGAATTGGGTTCCTGAGGCCACACGAATAATTCTGATCGCGACGAGATTGCGAACGGCAGGATCTGATGTGCCAGGTACCCTGATGGCGTCGTACGCGTCGGCTATGGCCAGAATTCTGGCACCGAGAGGGATAAACGTCCCTCTGATCCCGTAGGGATATCCCGATCCGTCCCAGCGCTCGTGATGATGGGCAATGAGGATCGAGGCCTCTTTCAAAAAAGAAAACGGTTCGAGGAGAGTCGCGCCAAGCCTTGAATGGCTCTGAATGGCGACGTAGGCCTCGGCTTCCAAGGGATCCCTGCTGGAAGCCAGGTTGGACGGGAGTGCCAAGAGTCCGATATCGTGAAGCAAAGCGGCGAGTCTCAGGTCGTGCATCTCGTCGGGAGTGAGGCCGACCGCCTGTCCGATCAGTACTGAAGTTGCAGCTGTGCGGCAGCCGTGTCCTGTCTGCCAGGGGAAGGCACGATCCAACTCTTTGCTCACTTGCCGGACCAGTATGCTCTCTACATCACGGCGTGAGGAATGCGGAAGACGGAGACGGTCAATCTTCTGCAGCAAGCATTGGATCCTCACGATGCCAGAATGGATCTGACAAGGGGCGTCAGCGTGCATGTAAATCCTCCGAGAAAAACACAAAGCCGGAGACCATGGATATGATCAGGCTCTGGATGAAAAATCTCCGACCGTTACGGCTGCGGCACGACTCTCGCTTCGCAAGTGAAGCGCCATTGTGACGAGAGAGATACTGCCTCCCGCTGTCGCCGAAGGAAACACCGCTGCCCAGCGAGTCGATCCATGGAGCACAATTTGCCGGCTCGTCCGTACGGGGTTGTTCCCTGATGATGCGGCGAGCCCTCCAGGTTGTTGGAAAAATCGCAGCGTCAGCGGCTTAGAAATACGTTGCGGCGGAAAGCACCAACGCGCTGTCATGGATCCGTTGACTCGTGTTGGGATTAAATGCCATAGGCTGATATTGATAACTAATCTTGAAGGCCATATCTTCAACGGGCCGATAATTGAGGCCGAATGAAAATTGTTGCAAGTTTCCCCATCCGCCTGTGCCGTTGGAATTATCAAGATTGGTGTTGACTCTGTCATACCGGAACACGGCCGTGAAGGTCGACCCTTCACCAAACCGCTTCGGGGACAGCTTGCTCAGGAACGCCGGCATGAAGTGATAATTGCCCTGGATATAATAACCACTCGAACGCTGCGGGGGGATGCCAGGACCGCTGTTGCCCTCCTGCCCCGTCAGTATCGATCCTGGTGCAAAACCGGTGTTGGAAGAAATAGAACGGGAATTCCCTCTGGCATAGGCCCAGGCAGCTTCGCCGATCAGTTCAAACGGGCCTCGCTGGAACGTCCAGTCGAGGGCGAAAATGCTGAGGGGGTTGTAGCTACCATTGAAGGCCCCATTGCCGTAGTAGCCTGACCCTGCCACTTCGATTCCGAGCATGGGACTGAAGGCCAAACGTCCCGAGACCGCCTTACCGTTGTTGATATCCAACCCGTCGTCAGAGGGGCACTTCCGTTGCCGAGACCCTCGGGTACCCTCCTGCTCATTAATCCTGGGCGTAGAATCGTTATTGTACGAACAGGGCCCTGTCGTGAAATACAATTCGTAATCGACCTTGCTGGTTGTTCCCGGATAGAAAGTTCCGTAAAACCCTGCTCCGGTTTCAGACATAGTAGAAGGAATGACGAGTCGGCTGACCAGTGGCCGATCGGTCAGGTCATTAAGAGGGGAGTCATGGAGCAGGTTAAATTTGCCGACCGGGACGAGCAAAATGCCGGCGCGAAGATTGAAAGGTTCGTTGACGAGATAATCGACATGGGCGAATTCCAATCCAATTTCGGCCCCTTGTGTCGTATCCTCTCGGATGCCGTGCTCGATCTCAAGTTCAGAAGCGAACTTCACATGCTCAGTGATATCCGCGTAAATGAACGGAACGAACCGTTGCTGGTCAAAGCCGTTGGTCGTCCCGCCATAGCCATTCTCAATGCTGGCTTTTTGCTGTGACCGGTACTGGATGTCCATGTACCCGCCGACAACCGCCTTTGGCGCAGCGACGAAGGGTTTGGCATAAACCAAACGCCCTGAACCGGTGGCCCCGAACGACAACGGAACCTTTTCTTCACCTGGACGCTCGACTTTGATGTCGGACATGGGGCCGACGGGCACGGGATATTGTCCGGCCGGCGGGGGCGATTCCCGGCGTTCATGTTCCTGGTATTGCTTGACTGCTTCGCGATACTGCCGAAGTTCTTCTTCAACGTGTTTTAGGCGATCTTCAACGGTCTTGTCTTCCGCAAAAGCCGGAAGGCCTGGCCACAGGGCGATGATGAGTGCTCCGAGTCGAATTGCCATCTTCATGGGGTGTCCTCCTGACTAAAAATAAAAAGATGCCGCTTGACTCGGGGCGCTGAGGCCTCTGGTCTATGTACGGGTGAAAGTTTTTTCTGCGCGGTCTCCTTTCGATTCGAAAACACTGGCAACAAAAAAGCCTAAGACCACGTTCGGTGATCTTGGGCTCTGGGTGAAAAACCTCTGGCCAAATAGGTTGTTGGTTGAACGGGCGGCTACATCAGGATTCCTCGCTCCGTTTTCCTGCCATGAGCGGCTGTTTCATGACCCACATTTCGTAGAGGGGAATCCACATCATGATCAGAAAGGACACCATCATCAGCGTATCGCCGGTCAGCATGGTCAGTACGAAAACAGGTGATACATAACTGATGAGCCATGGTGACAGGAGATCAAGCCCCACGCCGGCAAAGGAGAGCCACGCAAGCCACAGTTTTAGGGTGTGGCTTGCACTGGTCAAAAACAGGACATGGACGAGAATCATGAACACGACCGGCATCGTAAAAAGATGGAAGTGTGTGATCTCGGCGAGTTCGCGAAACGACATCGGTTCGCCGAATGTGGCGTCGGATCCTCGGTAGTGGTCGGCGATGCCTTGAGGCGACAAACTGGTCATACTATGAGCCCAAAAGAATGAAAACAAAAATCCCACCAACATGAGCAATAAGAACTGCGTATACAACAACCTGATGTGGCGATCGGAGTCACGGAGTTTGAATCGTTGGTTGAAATTTTTCATGCTGGGACGCTCGGTCCTCTCGTTTCAATTATTTCCAAAGATGGAACCGAAGAAGCCTTTCTCGGTCTTGCGAGACGCCACCGTATCGCTGCCCAGTCCCGCCGGTTTCAGATAGAATTCGTCGACGAGGACCAACACGCGTTTGACGCCGGCACTCATGGATCGCACGGACATGGTCGCCCCGCTGATATTGATGATGTCCTTATTAATCCGAATCGGATCCACCACGGTTTTGCCGTCGTACTGAGAGTTGAACCGCTTGGTCCTGACTTCACTGCCTTTGGCGTCCCGGAACACAAGCAACTCTACATCGGTACAGGTTCCCTTGGCGTCGACTCCGACCATATAGGTCATGGGTTTGTACTTGCCGATGGTGTTGTGGATCATGGCATATCCGTCGACCTTGTCGCCGGTTTGACCGATATAAATTTCAAACGAATCCTCGGGGAACTTCCATCCGATCCGCTGCTCAATCAGCTGCTTTGTCTCGGATGTGAGACGGATGAGCTCCTTGCGAATGTGTTCGGACTTTGGCATGACGGTTTTCAGGGCTTCTTCTTCCGTCATGAATTCTTCATACTTGAAATCCTCGTCCTTAAGAAAGCGCCGCAATTCATTATCCCAGACCTTCTCGCCGGCCAGCGCTGGAAGTGTTGAGGATATGAACAGGACAACAACGGTGATGGTGCGGAACGCACTCAAGATAACGAACATCCGTGCTCCTTCAGCTTGGCATCCAGTTTTTGTTGAATGCTGGACATCACTTCCTTCGAGGGGTCGGTGTCGGCCCATCCGAACATGCGGGATCCGCCTCGAAAAGCCCAGCGCTGGCGCTCCTCGAGAAAGTTGATGTTGACGACATCGTTTAAGCGGTTGAGTGACATGACGATGCGAGAGCGGTCCTTGCTCTCCGCCATTTCACGCTGAAACGCACCAAAGGTTCGCCCCGCCATTGGAATTTCCAGCCAGGCGGTCTCGATCCGTCCCTTTTCTTTCTCCTGTACCTTGATGGATCGGTCCTTGACGCTCTCGACCGAGGCGTCCCACGCCCGGTCATAAGGACAAACGACATAACGCTCCTGCAACCCTGTGAGGGAGGAACAGCCGCCCTGTAGCAAGAGCAGGGCGAAGATGCCGATAAACCACTTGTTTGCCGGTAGCAGGTGCATAATTATGTGATCGAGCCGCCGGCTTATGCCGGCGGCTCGGGTTGCTCCCTTAGAAATAGGTTGCCAACTGTAACAAGACACCGTTGCCGTCGATACGCGTTACTTGATTGTTGCTGGGATTATTCACGAAGCTCTGGATGCTGGTGTCTTTCTGGGTATTCCACATATAGCTGAGTTTGATGACCGTATCTTCGATCGGCCGGAAGTTCAATCCGATCGTCAACCGTTGCAAGTCCCGCTGGTTGCTGATCTGGCCGCTGGCGAGGCGCGTCTTGTTTCCTGTATCCGTGTCCACCGTTTCCCATCGGACGACCGCCGTAAAGGTGGAGGCATCGGTAAAGTGAGTCGGCGCCCATTTCTTCAGGATTTCCGGCATGAAGTGGTAGTTGCCCTGAATATAGTAGCCGAACATGCCGTCCGGGCCTTGGGTGGTCAAAGTCGTCCCCTGATTGCCGGTGATGCGCGACCAGGCGGCTTCTCCGATCACCTCGAATGGGCCTCGCTGCAGCGTCCAATCGAGGGCATAGATGCCGATATTGTTGTTCTGATTGTTGACGCCTGCTGCGTTTCGATTGCTGTACTGGCTATAGAACGACGAGCCGGCGATTTCGACTCCTAGGAACGGGCTGAAAGCGACGCGGCCAACGACGCCTTTGTTGTCATTAAGATCTCGAGAAACACTGCCACGACAGTTGCGAACGCCGTTCGTATCGGTAATGGTGGCTCCCTGTGCATTACAACCCATGCCATTGACGACGTACAATTCGTAGTCAAGTTTCGAAAGAGAGCTCGGATAGAGGGTCCCATAAATTCCTGCGCCCGATTCAAACCAGGTACTCGGAATCACCAACCGGTCGACCATCGGTCGATCCGGCAGGTCGTTAAGCGGGGAGTCGTGCAAGAGGTTGAATTTGCCGACCGGCATCAAGAGGATGCCGCCGCGGAAGTTCAAGGCTTCGGTGATAAGATAGTCGAGTTGGGCGAACTCCAATTGCATAGCACCGGAATTTGTTCCATTGGCTCCCGGAGAATTGGTGCCACCGCGCTCCATCTCAATTTCCGTCGCAAACTTGATATGGTCGGTAATGTCGGCATAAATGAAAGGTACCATCCGCTCTTGGTTGAACGAATTCCGGCTGGGATTGTCGAGCGTCGGACCGGTTAAAGAACCATATTTGAAGTCGGCATACCCACCGATCGTCGCTTTCGGTGCGCTTAAGAAGGGCTTGGCATAGATCAGCTTTCCTGACCCAGTTGACCCGAAGCCTAGAGGAATGTTTTCTTCTCCCTTGCGCTCGACTCTGATATCGGTTATTGGTCCGGTAGGAGTGGGGTACTGAACGGTACCCGGTTGCCCTTCTTTCTTTTCCAGCGTTCGTTCCATAGAGCTTTCACGCCGCTCATGTTCCTGCATCTTCTTATTGACCGCTTCATCGACAAGCTTTTTAATGTCCTCCGGGGTCATATCGACGGCCAAGGCCGGCATTGCCGGCAAACTGGCGATGACGAGAGCCCCGAGGATTGACCGGATCCTCATTGCAAACCTC
>CAZOUA010000047.1:0-18952 GCA_964582865.1 uncultured Nitrospira sp.
TACACGATACCGCCGAGCGAGATGACCGCAATGTCCGTCGTGCCGCCCCCAACATCGACCACCATGTTGCCGGAGGGTTCCGTAATGGGAAGCCCCGCCCCGATCGCCGCTGCCACCGGCTCTTCGATGAGGTATACTTCGCGCGCGCCGGCCAATTCCGCGGAATCCCGCACCGCACGCTGTTCAACTTGAGTAATTCGCGAGGGCACCCCGATGATGATGCGAGGCCGGACGAAAGCACTGCGATTATGCGCCTTTTGGATAAACCGCTTGAGCATCTGCTCGGCCATTTCAAAATCGGCGATCACGCCTTCCTTCATCGGCCGCACAGCGACGATATTACCCGGCGTTCGGCCCAACATTTTCTTGGCTTCTGCGCCGACGGCGAGGACTTTTTCCGTCTTTTTCTCGACCGCCACTACCGAAGGCTCATTCAAGACGATGCCCTTCCCGTGGACGTAAACAAGCGTCGTCGCCGTCCCCAGGTCAATGGCGAGATCGTTAGAGAACCAGCCGAAAATATCGCTCGTAAACCCCACGATGACTCTCCCTTCCTCTCGATCTCGAAATCTGAATCCATGCTGGCTGGCCGCCGATATCGTTAGTCCGGCAACGCCAGCCGTCCAGCATCTACGACTTGGGTACCGGCCAACTCATCTCCGAGACGACGCCCCTGCTCGTTCCCAATGATCAGGATCGCTTCGAACGCGAGAATGAGCGCGGCAGTCAGCCACCCCACATACGGTCCGACATACGGGATAGCAAAAACCAACTGAGCCGCCGCAAACGGAATATTGCGGATGATGGACTCCCGAAATCCTGCCGACTCGCGCGTATCCGGAAGAATCGTCTGGAGGCCGATCAGCCGTTTCCCGACGCTCCGACCACCGGCAAATCCGTCGGCCACGAGGAGATAGGCCAGCCCTGCGAGAAACCCAATAGGAACAATCACTTCAGCTGCCGCCGCTGCAAGAAACAGGTCGATCAGCTTGGCAATGAACCTGTTCAGAACCTGTGCCTTGGGGTAGATCCCAACACCCGATGGATGCACCCCAACCTGCTCTGACAAGTGAGCTCCTCGTAATTAGTGGCAAAGTATAACAAATTCGATCATCTAGCACAAACGAATCGCCATTCTTCAACTACACCGGCTGTGGGCTTGATGAGCAACTCCTATGTGCGGATCACCCAAACTTGCCTTTAGCTCACTCTCTCGGTACAATCCGCGCCGTTTCACCACACATTTTGAGGGCATTGATCCATGATCAAAGTTTTACGCTATGCCAACGAGCGATACCCCTGGTTCTTGGCCAGCACGATCGGCTTCATCGCCATTACCTTTGTCATCGGCATGGGCTGGTGGGGATTCGGCGAGCGGTCGGGTGCAGTCGTGGCTTCAGTGGGAGATCTGACGATCTCGCAAGATGAATTCAAACGCGCCTACGAAAATACCTATCGCTTTTACAAAGATAAGGTCCCCGGGGAGTTCAAAGACGAGACCATCAAGCAATATGTCGTCGAGCAGTTAGTCGAGAATCGGGTCTGGCTGGTCGCGGCGAAAAATATGGGCCTCACAATCGCCAACGAAGACCTGCGCGACGTCATCATGCAGATCCCCGAATTCCAGAAGAACGGAACATTCGATCCGGAGCTGTATCAACGTCTCCTGGCGGCAAATCATCTCACTCCCGCCGTCTTTGAGGCCATGGAGGCCAAGGAACTCCTCAGCAACCGGGCGCGGATGATGATCAGCGACGCCGTCACACTGACTCCGGCTGAACTCTCCGAGGCTCAAGCCCTGACGCTCAGACAAACGGAGCCGGACCCCGCCAAGGCCGCGGCCGCAAAAGACCGGGCGATTCAGGACGTGCTATTCCAGAAACAACAACGGGCCCTCATGGCCTACGCCCAATCACTCAAGGCCACCATCCCCATCAACATTCATCGCGAGTTGCTGTAAAAACTCGCGAGAGGTCGTGCAGAGGCGAGCGGGGACAGATCCTTCTTCCCCCGCTCGTCTATGGCCCTTCACCCCTAGCCTTCTCAGAGATCAGCATCGCATCACCATAGCTATAGAACCGATACCGTGCGCGCACCGCTTCTTCGTAGGCCTGCCTCAGAAAACCGCTACCGGCGAAGGCTGAGACCAGCATGAGCAGGGTGGTCTGCGGCAAGTGAAAATTCGTCAACAGCGCATCCGCAACACGAAAGGCAAACCCCGGCGTGATAAACAGACTCGTTTCGCCCCGATAGGGTCTCACCGCTCCATGCTCGTACGCAGCCGTTTCAAGCGCACGCACCACGGTCGTCCCGACTGCCACAATCCTCCCCCCCGCATTTCTCGCACGCTCAATGGCCTCCACCGCGTCAATTCCGACGTCGACCCATTCGGCACCCATCCGATGA
The DNA here is from genome assembly GCA_964582865.1 of uncultured Nitrospira sp. Taxonomy (GTDB): domain Bacteria; phylum Nitrospirota; class Nitrospiria; order Nitrospirales; family Nitrospiraceae; genus Nitrospira_C. The sequence goes on from CAZOUA010000047.1 coordinate 2,407, forward strand.
TCTTCGATGCGATCGGTCGTTACCGGCTTAAACGTGCCGACCCCAACATGCAACGTCACCGTTGTAAAACCGATCCTTCGTTCAGTTAACCGGGCCAGCAACTCCGGAGTAAAGTGAAGTCCGGCCGTCGGTGCGGCAATCGCGCCCTCATCATGGGCAAAGACCGTCTGGTACCAATCCCGATCATGATCGCTCGGCGCCCGCTTGATATAGGGAGGCAATGGCATCCGACCGTGCACCTGAAAAAACTCCGGCCCTGACAAAGCCCCTTCAATGCGCACGACAGTTTGTCCAGCCTCTCGGCTCAATACCGTTAAAAAGCTTCGTTCGTCGACATCGATGAGTTGGCCTGGACGCCATGTCCCTTTTAACAGCACTTCCCAGGTTCGCTCCGCTCGTTCTTTGACGAAGAGGATCTCGACGGCCTTTCCCGTAGACCGTTTTCGCCCCATGACACGAGCCGGCCGAACCCTCGTATCGTTGACCACAAGCAAATCGCCGGGCGCCAATAGATGCGGGAGGTCGGCGACTTTTCGGTGATTCAATGATCCCTCGGCAGGACGCAACACCAGAAGACGCGCCTGGTCTCGCGGGAGAACCGGCTCGGTTGCGATCAGCCCAGGATCAAACGGAAAATTAAACTCGGAGAGCTGCATCAGGAAGAAGGAGGAATCGGCTGCTTTGTCAGCGACATGTTCTGCAGATCAGTACCGGGATAATAATATTCCAGGATTGTCGTGAATGGATAGCCCAGCTCGGCCAGTTCCTTTGCACCCCATTGGCACATGCCCACGGCATGTCCGGCCCCATATCCCGAGAGCACGATCTCTTGCCCGACGGAATCGATCGTAAACTGCGTGCTTGGCACGATCGAGTACCCCACCGCTTTTCGGAGATCTTCTCCGCGTAGGAGCAGTTCGCCTCCCGAATGGGTGACCAGCAGTTTGGCAACCCGCCCTCCGCGGCTGAATGCCACTGGAATCATCGACGCGATGGTCCCGACGGCAAAGCCCTGCTGCCGGAGATTCTGTTCCAACTTGTCCAATCTGAATGATGCCTTCCACTGATAGTAGGGTGACTCCAGATCGAACGGGCACTCTACACCCTTAAGATAGGGATAGTCCTTTGACCACACATTCACGGCATCTTCGGTCAAACCGGCCGCCGTTGAAGAAAACGCCGCATAGATCGGCGCATTCTGGTAAGTCAGCACCAGCCCTCGCGTCTCATCCACCGCGCGGAGAATCGCGGCATCGATCCCGGTTTTCCCTTTATACACCTGATCCTGCACAGTCGCGACCACGTCGTACTCACGTGTGGCGCTCAGCATCTGCTGATACAGAGCATACGTACGCGCGGCCACCGCCTGAGCCTTGAGCATCTCCGGATGCCAGCTTGAATTCACTTCTGCCGGCACCACACCTTTCACATACTCTTCCAAGTCGGCTTGGTTGATGACCAAGAATCCCTTCCCGCGCCTGATCACATGCACGAGGCCACTCACCGGCACGGCTTGGCGGAAGTCGCTTGCCGGCCTTGATGCCCCCTGCGCTTTCCCGTTGGGCTTGGCCAGCAACAACGTCAGGCCTCGCTCACCTCCGCTCATCGTCAGTCGTTCCTGTGCCATACGTACACCATTGACCAGGAACCCCTTCCCATAGGGAATCACGTGGACAACCGAATGAATCGCGCGCCCTTGGCGGCCCGAATCGGTGACCCACACGGCACCCTCCGCCTGGATATCTATCTTGTGAACGTCGGCGGAAAGGAGGACGCGAATCGCCTGGCCCCCCTCAGCCCAGGATGCCCCGACAACGAGAAACAGCCAGACCATGAGGCCGCCCCTGATACTACGGACCGCAAGACTCATCGGCGAAATATCCATGATAGTAGATAGAATAGCAGACTGAGGACCACACTGAGCAGCAGGCTGGTGCCGAGAGGGAAAAATAGGCTGAAATTGTCTCGTTTAATGGAAATATCGCCCGGCAGCTTCCCGAACCAGGCAAACAGGTTGCCGACACCGGGCAGGCGATCGGCGAGCAGAAACAGCGCCCCCAGCACGGCCATGACCGCACCGACTCCAATGAACAACTTCCCGAGACTTGTCCATTCGGTCATCAACCCTTCACCAGACACTCGGCAATCTGAACTGCATTGAGTGCGGCTCCCTTGCGGAGATTGTCGGATACGACCCAGAGGTTGAGACCATTCGTAATCGATTCGTCTTCCCTGATACGGCCGACGTAGACCTCGTCCTTGCCGGTCGCGTCCAAGGGCATGGGGTAGAGCTTCTTGCTTGGATCGTCATAGACAATCACCCCTGGCATGGCCGCCAAAGCGGCACGGGCCTCGTTGGGCTTGAGGGGGCGCTCTAATTCCACATTGATGGCCTCGGAATGGCACCGCAATACGGGAACCCGCACGGTCGTCGCCGTCACGCGAAGGGCCGGAGTTTCAAGAATTTTCCTGGTCTCGCGGGCAATCTTCACTTCCTCGGAGCAATCGCCTCCATCGCTGAACGATCCGATGTGCGGGAGAAGATTGAACGCGATCTGATAGGGATAGACCTCGACTTTCGCATCGCGAAATGCCAACAAGTCCTTCGTCTGGGTCATCAGTTCATCCATGGCCGCGGCACCGGTCCCGGACACCGATTGGAACGTCGTGATGACCACGCGCTTCACTCCCACCGCGTCCTGCAACGGCTTGAGCGCCATGACCAGCGGGGTCGTCGTGCAGTTGGGAATCGACACGATGCCTCGCGGCATGTTTGCCAAAGCCCGGGCGTTGACTTCCGGCACCACCAATGGGACGTCGGCATCCATCCGAAAGACTCCGCTATCGTCGATGACGACGATGCCGGAGGCTCCAAGCCGCTGGCCATAGTCTCGGCTGATCTCGTCCGTAGCCGAGATGAGCGCGAAGTCGATACCGCTAAAAGACGATTCCCGTGTCAGCTCCTCAACCTTCCACTCTTTGCCCTGACACGATAGCACCTCACCGGCCGAACGCTTCGAGGCAAAGAGACGCAGCGATGCCAGCGGAAACGCTCGCTCCTCCAGAATGTCGAGGGTTTCTTTCCCGACCGCACCCGTTGCGCCGAGGATGGCCACCACATATCCTGACTTTTTCTTCAGCATCGCCGTGATCCTATCTAGAGGACGATTTCACGAATCCGATGATTAAACGTATCCGCGATGAATACATGCCCGCTGCCATCTGCCACGATCCCAAACGGGTAGTTCAGACTGGCCTCCAACGCCGATCCCCCGTCTCCGCCGTAATTTGCCACGCCCACGCCGGCCAGTCGATCCAATCGACCGGTCGCTCGATCCCATCGCCGAACCAGGTGATTGTCGGAATCGGTCAGAAACAAATTTCCCTCGGCATCGAGCGCAATCCCAGACGGTCTGGACAGACTGCTTGACGAGGGCTCAACAGCGCCTTGATAGCGATACTCGCCTCCGTCTCCGATAACCGTGCGGATCAGGCGGCTGATGGGGTCAATCGCCCGGATCCGGCCGTTAAACGTATCGGCGACAAAGAGGGTGCCGTCTTTCCCGAGCGCTAACCCGCTGGGGCCAGCCAACGCCGCCTCCGTGGCGGGCATGCCGTCACCATTATAACTGGCCGATCCGATGCCGGCGACCGTGCTGATGAGTCCCGTCGCAAGATCGATCGCGCGCACGCGGTTGTTGCTCTGATCAGCGATATACAGCATGCCCGACCCGCTCACAGCCAACGCCGCCGGGTCATTCAGCCCCGCAGAGATCGCCGGGCCGCCATCACCGCCGTATCGCGGCTGGCCTACGCCGGCAATCGTCGTGATCAGTCCCGTTCCAGCCTCAACGCGCCTGATCCGATGATTCATTGTATCGGCAATATAGAGATGCCCCGCCTGATCCACAGCGACCGCGGTCGGAAAATTGAGCAGCGCGCGATCGGCGCGCTTCCCATCTCCGCCAAAACGCTTGGCCGTTCCCGCTCCATTGACGACGTACCGAACCGTTCCGCTCAAATCCGTCTGCTGGGCGAAGGCATGTTCGCCCGTCGTCCCGGCATCGGAAAATGGATCGGCGCTTTCCATCTCGGGAACTGAAACCGGCTGTACCACTTCCAGCCTGGGCTCGAGGGCCCCGGCATAGCCTGCGATCGTGCTGATCCGCCCGGTCGCTCGGTCCACCATCCGCACGAGATGGTTCTCCGAATCGGCGACGATGAGATTTCCCCGCCCGTCGATGGTCACCGCTTTGGGCTCATTGAGGCAGGCGGCAGTGGCAGGTCCTCCGTCTCCTCGGAGACCGCCGTCGCCGTTTCCCGCCACCGTGCGGATCGTCCCCGTTTTGAGATCGGTCGACATCGCCCAATCCTTGCCGGTCAACTCAAATTCCGGATGATGGCATCGCCCATTTCCGTCGTGCCGACGAGACGTGCGCCTGGGCCCTGAATATCCTTCGTGCGATAGCCGAGGTCCAGCGTCTTCACAATCGCTTGCTCGATGGCATCGGCCTCTTGATCCAACTTAAAGGCATAAGACAACATCATCGCCGCCGAGGCGATCGTCGCAATCGGATTCGCGATGTTCTTTCCCGCGATATCGGGGGCACTGCCATGAATCGGCTCGAAAAGTCCGATCTTGGCCCCGATACTGGCGGACGGCAACATCCCGATGGAGCCGGTCAGCATCGCGGCTTCGTCGCTCAGGATATCGCCGAACATGTTGTTGCAGACCATCACATCGAACTGCCTCGGATTGCGGACCAACTGCATCGCCGCATTATCGACGTAGATGTGATGGAGCTCGACGTCCGGATAGCTCCTATGTATATCGATCATCACCCGGCGCCACAGTTCCGACGACTCCAGCACATTGGCCTTGTCCACGGAGGTGACTTTCTTCTTCCGTTTTCTTGCCGCCTCGAACGCCACGATGCCGATCCGGCGAATCTCTTCGGTCGTGTAGACCTCCGTATTGACGCCACGCTCTTCCCCGTTGGGCAATTTCTCGATGCCTTTCGGCTTTCCAAAATAGATACCGCCGGTCAACTCCCGCACGACCAGGATATCGATTCCGTCCACGACGTCGCGTTTCAAGGTCGATGCATCGGCAAGGCTCGGGTAGAGCTTGGCCGGCCGTAAGTTGGCATACAATCCTAACGCTTCACGAATCCCCAAAAGCGCTCGTTCCGGACGCAAGCTGTAATCAAGCCCCTCCCACTTCGGCCCTCCCACGGCTCCCAGAAGGACCGCATCGCTTTGCTTGGCAAGGGCCAGAGTGTCTTGCGGCAGAGGGACACCGACCTTGTCGATGGCCTGACCGCCGATATCCCCGGATGTAAATTCGAATTGGTGCCCGAATTTTTCGGCGATGACTTTCAGTACCTTGACGGCCTCGGGAACGATCTCGCGCCCGACTCCATCACCTGCTAGAACCGCAATCTTCGCTTTCACGCCTGACTCCTTTTGTTCCTACTCCAGTACCTGCTCGTCTTCTATTTTCCAGGCGGGATCGACAAGGCATAAGAACTCGATGTCTTGGGTCCCGGTATTTTCCAACGATTGCTTCCCTCCAGGCGGCACATACAGCGTAGTTCCCGGCTCCACCGACATCACATGGTCGTCGATCGTGAATCGCCCCTGGCCGGCAATGAAATAGTAGACTTCCGACGAGGCCAAAACATGCCACTTGGATCGCCGGCCAGGCTCCAGCGTGCCATGGGCCAGGCTATAGCCCAGATTTAACTGGTGCTTGGCTGGATGGAAAATTTCCCGAAGGCGCGTGTGGTCGCCGGCCAAAAATTCCGGTCGATCCGATGGTGTGACCTTGAACACAGGCGTCCCTGCCATGCTACTGCACCGACCAAATGAGCCGATCAATGTACCGTGAGGGGTTTCCTCAAATCAAGTTGACCTTCTGCTCCCCCTGCGCCTGCTTCGAAGCGAGATAGGCCAGCTTATTCAGCGCGCTCAGATAGGCTCGGGCCGAGGCGGTGATGATGTCTGTGTCAGCCCCGTGGCCTGAAACGGTTCGCCCGTCCTCTTGAACCCGAACAGAAACCTCACCCTGGGCATCGGTCCCGCCGGTGATCGCTTTGACGACATACATGAGCAGCTTGCTCTTGGTCTGCGTGATCGCGGCAATGGTCCGATACACGGCATCGACCGGCCCGTCGCCGGTCCCGGTTTGGGTGATGGACTTGCCGTCGATTTCAAGCTCGACCGTCGCCGTCGGCACCCGATCCGTTCCGCTGGCGACATGAAAGGTTTTCAAGGTGATCCGATCCGCCATCTTCGCCAGCTCTTCCGATACGATCACCTCGATATCTTCCTCGTAGATCTCTTTCTTCTGATCCGCCAATTTTTTGAAGCGATCGAACGCATGGTTCACTTCTTCATCCGTGAGCTTGTACCCCAGCTCTTCGAGCCGCTGACGGAATGCATGCCGCCCGGAGAGTTTGCCCATCACCATCTTGCTCTCGACCAACCCGATCGATTCCGGCCGCATAATTTCATAGGTCGTCTTGTCTTTCAGCAGGCCGTCTTGGTGAATACCGGACGTGTGGGCAAAGGCATTCGCGCCCACGATCGCCTTGTTCGGCTGGACGACCATGCCGGTGATCTTGCTCACCAATCGACTGGTCTTGGAGATCTCTTCGGTGTGAATCCTTGTATCGGCCTGGAAAAGATCCTTCCTCGTTCGCAAGCCCATCGCAATTTCTTCCAATGACGTATTGCCCGCCCGTTCACCGATGCCATTGATCGTGCACTCGACCTGGCCGGCCCCCTCCATCACCGCAGCCAAACTGTTCGCGACTGCCAAACCCAGATCGTTATGGCAATGCACCGAGATGACAGCCTTGGAGCTATTCGGAACGTGCTCGCGAATACCCCGAATCAGCTTGCCGAATTCCTGCGGAATGGCATAGCCGACGGTATCGGGGATATTGACCGTCCCGGCCCCTGCGGCAATCACCGCTTCGATGACTTCGTAGAGATAGGCTGGGTCGGAACGGCTCGCATCCATCGGCGAGAACTCCACATCGTCCACATAACCCTTCGCACGCTGCACCATTTCGACGGCGCGCTTCTTCGCTTCGTCGCGGGTCATTCTGAACTGATGCTTCAAATGGATATCGGACGTCGACAGAAACGTGTGAATGCGCACCTTGGGTGCCCCTCTTAACGCCTCCCAGGCCCGATCGATGTCTTCCGGGCGGGCCCTCGCCAGGCTGCAGATGGTCGGCCCCTCGACCTCCTGCGCAATCCGTCGGACCGCCTCAAAATCACCGGGAGAACTGTAGGCAAACCCCGCTTCGATGATGTCGACGCCGAGCCTGGCCAGCTGTTTCGCCACCATGACTTTTTCTTCTACATTCATGCTCGCGCCGGGTGATTGCTCACCATCGCGCAAGGTGGTATCGAAAATTCTGATCATGCGTGTCATGGGCTTCTCCTCCTTCAGCCAGCGTGCACCAAATAAAAAAGCCTTCGGCCCCCTCAAGAGTCAGGGGCGAAGGCTTGACGCGCTTCGCGGTACCACCCTGGTTCGGCGTTGAACGACCGACCGGTCATTCACACCCTTCATTCGGCCCGTGACGGGGGCAAAACGGAATCCATTACTCTCGTTTCACGGATTCTGGCTCGGAGGCGAGTTCGGTGCTGCACGCGCTGGTTTGCACCATCCACCAGCTCTCTACAAACCGTGCGAGGCCCCTACTACTCCTCGTCGCTGCCGTTACAACTTCTGTTCGGCTGCCGGCTGCTCTCGTTTTGGTTGAGGCTGCTTTCCGGCAGCCTTCGCGAGCACTCCAAACATGCGCTCGACCGGTCCCAACAACGCATACCCGGCAAAGATCACAAATAACATAACTTGCGGCCACGCCGCTACTAGAACCAGCCCCAGGATTCCCCAGACTAAATAGGTGATGTGCTGCCCCCCGCGGAATTTCATATCCTTGAAGCTCCGATACTTGATCGTACTCACCATCAAGAACGAGAGCACCAGCGTAATGACCAGCACGACGACCGGCTTCACTTCCGCGCCGGTCCGAACGATATGATGGTCGAAAATGACCATGGATGCGACCACGCCGGCCGCAGCGGGAATCGCCAATCCCGTAAAGTATTTCCCGTCGGACAAGGCCACCGTGGAGTTAAAGCGGGCGAGCCGAACGGCGCCCATCGCCACATAGGCGAACATGACCGCGATCCCGAATGTCCCCTGCCCGCTGAGCGCCCAGGAATAAATCAACAAACCGGGCGCGACGCCGAACGAGACCACATCGGACAGCGAATCATACTCGAGACCGAAATGGCTCGTGCTGTTGGTCAAGCGCGCGGATTTGCCGTCCAAGACGTCGAACACCATCGCCACCAAAATCGCCACGGCAGCAGCCAGGTAGTTGGCATTGAAGACGGACAAAATGGCGAACACACCGCAGAACAAATTCCCGGTCGTGAACAGGTTGGGGATCAAATGCATCGCGGCCTTATGCCGTTTCCCGCCCTTCGCAAACGATTGCCGAAGTCCGTTCGTTTTCATCGTAGCTCCCCCACAATGGTCTCCCCCCCCTTCACACGATCACCGACGGCCACTTTGATCGCCGTCCCGAGAGGAAGAAAGGTGTCCATGCGCGATCCAAACCGAATCAGCCCGTACCGCTCGCCCAGCACGGCACGATCTTTCGGAGCAACCCAACAGACGATGCGGCGCGCGATCAAGCCGGCAACCTGCACGCACAGTACTTTGGCGCCCTGCACGGTCTTGATCATCACCGCATTCTGCTCGTTCTTGATGGTCGCTTCCGGTTTGCTGGCGACCAGGAACAAGCCCGGCTGGTATTGCACATCCTCCACCACCCCTTCACAGGGAATTCGGTTGACGTGCACATCGAAGACGTTCAAAAAAATGGTGAGCCGGATACTGCGGTCCTTCAGATACCGCGGTTCAAACTCCTCTTCGATGGCGATGACTTTCCCATCACCTGGCGCGACGACCAGTGCGGCCCCTTGAGGGACAACCCTGGCCGGGTTGCGGAAGAACCAGGAAATAAAGAGGGTCAGGAGCCCGGCTCCGATTGCCGCACTGGCCCACCCCAACCAGCCTGCCAGCAGTGTAACGCCAGCTGCTGCGCCAATGAAGGGAAATCCTTCTTTGGCAAATGGAATGCCGACGGCACGGTCTGCCACAGCTTCCCCAATCCTTAGTTCTTGGACTTATCGACGAGCTGGTCCTTCTTCAGCCACGGCATCATCGCCCGCAGCCGCGCACCGACTTCTTCAATCGGATGGGCTTCCCCTTTGGCCAGCAACGCATTGTAGACAGGACGGTTGGCTTGGTTTTCCAAAACCCATTCCTTGGCAAACTGCCCCTGCTGGATCTCGGCGAGGATCTTCTTCATTTCCTGTTTGGTTTGCTCCGTCACAACGCGGGGGCCACGGGTTACGTCCCCATACTTGGCGGTGGTGCTGATGGAATAGCGCATGTTGGCAATCCCACCCTGGTAGATCAAATCCACGATCAATTTCACTTCATGCAAGCACTCGAAATAGGCCATCTCCGGCGAATACCCGGCCTCCACAAGCGTCTCGTAGCCCGCCTGGATCAGCGAGGTCAGCCCCCCGCACAGGACGGCCTGCTCGCCGAAAAGGTCGGTCTCCGTTTCTTCTCTGAAATTAGTCTCAATCACGCCGGCACGCCCGCCGCCAATCGCACTCGCATAGGCCAACCCGACTTGTTTCGTCGCGCCGCTCGGATCCTGATGGATTGCCAATAAGCACGGCACTCCGCTTCCCTTCGTATATTCCGATCGAACCAAATGCCCGGGCCCCTTAGGGGCAACCATAAAGACGTTGATGGTCGGCGGCGGGACGATCTGCCCGAAATGAATGTTGAAGCCATGCCCGAAGGCCAGATAGGAGCCCGGCTTCAGATTGGGCGCCACGTCTTGCCGATAGATCCCCGCCTGCGCCTCGTCGGGCGCGAGAATCATGACGACATCCGACGCCTTCACGGCATCGGCTACCGGCATGACTTTGAGCCCGCCCTGTTCCGCTTTGCGCCAGGAGCTGCCTTCGCGCAGCCCGATCACGACGGACACGCCGCTTTCTTTCATATTCAGCGCATGCGCATGGCCCTGGCTGCCATAGCCGATCACCGCGACTTTCTTGTTCTTGATTTGCTGAATATCCGCGTCCTTGTCGTAATAAATCTTCATCGATGACTCCTCAGCTAATCTTCGGTTGATACGATCGACAGATCCTCGAACAGGCCGGAGCCTATTCGCGAGCGACTTTTTTAGGTTGTACCGACGACGAGCGAAGCGGCTCGCGCGCCACGGCAACCCGTCCGGTCCTGGTCAATTCTTTGATTCCCAGCGGTTGCAGCAGGTTGATGATGGCTTCAATTTTCTTCGGATCGCCCGTCACTTCAATCGTATAGGTGGCCGGCGTCGAGTCGATGACGTTGGCGCGGAAAATATCGGCGATCCGCAATGCCTCCGCACGATCCTCCTGCCTGGTATGCACCTTGATCAACGCGGTTTCGCGCGAGACGAACTCGCTCTCGTTCAGATCGACGACCTTGATGACGTCGATCAACTTATTGAGCTGCTTCACGATCTGCTCGACAATCCGCTCGTCCCCGGAGGTCACGATCGTCATTTGCGACATCGACGGATCGAGCGTCGGCGCCACGGACAGGCTCTCGATATTGAAGCCGCGGCCGCTGAACAAACCGGCAATCCGGGACAGCACACCGAACTTATTCTCCACCGTCACTGAAATGATGTGTTCCATATGTTTTGCCACTTCCGACATGCTCAGGCCGTGAGAATCGTGTCAGAATCCTTTGGGCTGGCTTTGCCAGTCCCTGCTTGTTTGTTCTTCAATTCCGGCGGATCCTCCAAAATCATCTCGTGATTGCATCCGCCGGCCGGAATCATCGGGTACACGTTCTCATACGGGTGCGTCGGGACGTCTACAATGACGGGGCCGTTGACCGCGATGGCTTCTTTCAAGACGCCGTCGAGGTCGCTCACCTTCTTCGCACGCAACCCGACCGCGCCATACGCTTCCGCCAATTTCACGAAATCCGGCGTGGTATCCAAATAGCTCGATGCGTAGCGTCCTTCGTAGAAGAGATCCTGCCACTGACGCACCATGCCGTGGAACCGATTGTTGAGGATAATGATCTTCACCGGCAATTTGTGCACCACCGCTGTCGCCATCTCTTGCATATTCATCTGGATGCTGCCGTCGCCGGCGATGCACAACACCAGCCGATTCCGGAAAGCCGCCTGAGCCCCCATGGCGGCAGGGAATCCAAATCCCATCGTCCCCAACCCGCCGGAGGTCAGCCATCGATTGGGTTTCGCCAGCTTAAAGTATTGTGCCGCCCACATTTGGTGCTGCCCGACGTCAGTGGACACAATCGGATCGCGATCGTGGGTTAATTCATAGAGCCGCTTGATGACGTGCTGAGGCTTGATCGGCCCCTCCTGCTCCTGCTGATACGCCAAGGGGTGAGTTCGCTCCCATTCGCGAATCTGATCCCACCAGGGTTTGCGGAGTTCTTTCTGCTCGCCATTGACGGTAGCCTTGAGGATCTGGTTCAACTCGCGCAATACGGCCTTGCAATCGCCCACGATTGGAATATCGACGTTGATATTCTTGCGGATTGACGTCGGATCAATGTCCACGTGAATAATTTTGGCCTGAGGACAGAATTCTGATACCTTTCCCGTCACCCGATCGTCGAAGCGTGCACCGATGGCAATGACGAGATCGGAATAATGCATCGCCATATTCGCTTGATAAGTCCCGTGCATCCCCAACATGCCCATTGACAGCTGGTGTTCACCGGGGAATGCCCCCAAACCCATTAACGTCATATCCACCGGGATTTGCGTCAATTCGGCCAGCTCAATGAGTTCCTGCGACGCGCCGGAGAAGACCACCCCCCCACCAACATAGAGGATCGGCTTCTTCGCTTTCATGATAGCTTCGGCCGCCTGCTTGATCTGCCATTTGTTCCCGTCGTACGTCGGGTTGTACCCTCTGATGGACACGGAATTGGGATAATTGAACTCCGCCTTGTCCATCGAGACATCTTTCGGAATGTCGACCAATACCGGACCAGGGCGGCCGGTCGTAGCGATGTAGAACGCTTCTTTGACCGTCGACGCCAGATCGTTGACGTCTTTTACGAGAAAGTTGTATTTCGTGCAGGGGCGGCTAAGCCCGACGTTATCCGCTTCCTGAAACGCATCGTTGCCGATCAGGCTGGTTGGCACCTGGCCGCTGAAACAGACCAAGGGAACTGAATCCATGTAGGCATCAGCCAGTGCTGTGATGACGTTCGTCATGCCAGGCCCCGACGTCACAAGACAGACCCCTGCCTTACCTGTCGCTTTCGCGTACCCTTCCGCCATATGACCGGCCCCCTGCTCATGGCGAGTCAGGACCACTTCAATGTCCTTTTGTTGATGCAACATGTCGAAAATCTTCAACACGACACCGCCAGGAAGCGCGAAAATCGTCTTGACGCCTTCGCGCTTGAGGCATTCGATGAAGATTTCAGCGCCTGTGAGTTTCATGCCGACCTCCTCTCCTTGTTCGCTAAATTCTTAGCGAATGGAGACACTGAACCAATTCAGGGGATTCAATAAAAGACACCTTCCCCGCGATCGTTCAGAATTTTCTGAAAAATCAAGGGGAAAGATGCGAGATCCTACCATCCTGCCTCATGGAGGTCAAGGGTTAGGAGGGGGAACCAAGGCCTCTAGCATGACAGAATGCCGCATGTTACTTTGCCTGCTCATGTTTCCGATGATCGGCAAGAACATAGGAGAAATCCCGCTCAAACTGACGGTCGTATCAAGAGAGCACTGCCACCTCTGCGATGTCGTACATCGCATCGCGTTGCATCTCCAACAGGAGTTTCCGATAGAAGTTGCAAAAATCTCAGCCGAAGCCGATCCCACCCTTCTGGCACATTATGGGCAGAAAGTCCCTGTCGTGCTAATCGATGGCATCGAAGGTTGTGCAGGGAAAATCACCGAGGGCGATCTGCGGCGAGCGATTAAAAGAGCGCGGTGGAGAAGACCTATAAGCCGGATTCTGTCCCGCTTGGGATATGCTCCCAGACGGGGGTGATCATTTCTCTGGGATTCGAGTTGCCTCGAACCTCAAGCGACCTACCCGAAGACCTCAGCCGGGCCAGCCGGTTGCCGTCTCCCGAATCGGGAAACGACAGGTGTCTTCCTATTTGGCCTTGCATCGAGCGACGCTTACCCTGCCGGTGATGTCGCCATCCCCGCGGTGGGCTCTTACCCCACCGTTTCACCCTTACCTGATCCGCAGCGACGAGATTGGGGTCCTATCGCCTTGGCCATCGGCGGTCTGTTCTCTGTGGTGCCGGTGTCGGATCGCTCCGCCTGGGCGTTACCCAGCGCTCTGCCCATGAAGTCCGGACTTTCCTCTCGCTACGTTGCCGCAACGAACGGTCACCCAGTCTTCTCCCTCGCGCAGACTCAGTATAGAAAACCGCCGGCCAGGATGCAACAAGGAGCTGTTTTTACCCATCGCAGGGTCCGTGCTTTCGGCCGAGAAGGCGAGACAATCCATGCCGTGTTTCGTACATCGAAGATAGTACGGCGGGTATGGCCCCTGAACGAAGACGATGAACCTCGTCTCATCCGCTTCGGAGAAACGAGTGAACGCCAGGGCCGTAAGGGCCTTCTCCATCCGACGGACTACTGCATGAGGTGCATTGATGGGATACGCACTGCCTGGGAAGAATGCCGGCAACTGGACTGGACCGCATCGCCAGCCTGACATTCGGTCAGGCAGTCAGACGAACGAAAGAGCCACCACGCACCGCATGTTGCTGATTCACTCAACGACTCACGGCAGGAAGGTCCGCAGGGGCGATCGGCTGGCGTTTTTGGTAGACGCCCATTGCCTCGGGCATCCATTTCTTCAGTTGCTCGATTCTTGTTTCATGGCCCGGATGGGTCGATAAAAACTCCGCCGGTGCCGCCCCCCCTGACGACTGCGCCATTCGCTCCCACAATGCCACTGACTCGCGGGGATCGTACCCGGCATCGGCGGCGAGTAAAATACCGATGTAGTCCGCCTCTGATTCATGCTTCCTGCTAAAGGGCAGCAGCACGCCGACCTGGGCACCCACGCCAAGAGCCGCCATCGCCGCCTGAGACATGACTCCTCCGCCTCCGCTCGCACCCGCCGTGGCACCCGCCACCTGCAGGGCTGCATTCGTCAATTGCCCCTGACTCATGCGCTCGGCCCCGTGGCGCGCCAACGCATGCACCACTTCATGGCCCATCACCGCAGCAAGCCCGGCTTCGGTTTTCGCAACGGGAAAGATGCCTGTGTACACCGCCATCTTTCCTCCGGGCAAGGCAAATGCGTTAGCTGTTTTGTCGTCCTTAATGACGGTCACTTCCCACTCAAATTGCTTCGCCATCTCTGCATACTTCGACCGCTTCGCCGCTTCGACAATGCGAGCCGCCACGCGCTTGACCGGCTCGATCTCCCGGGGGTCCTGCGACGGTCTCATCTTTGGATCGTTTTTCACCTGGCTATACGCCTGCGCGCCCATTTTCATTTCTTCGTCGACGGACGTCATCAGCAATTGCGACCGCCCGGTATAGGGATTGGTCTCGCAGCCGGCCAGCCCGGAAATTCCGATCGCCATGGCCACAGCAAATGTAAGCCGCGGGATCTTCCCAATGTTCTTCATCGCACACCCTCCGTACGACGCTTGTCCCCGCAGGACCTGGGCAAATTGACCGGCCCGCGAGGCTCTGTTAGATTACCGCGCAGCCGGAAGATTTTCTACTAGGGACCCGCCTGCGTTTGATGTCTCACCGCACAATCGAACGAATCGGAATCGATGAGTCTGGGAAGGGCGACTATTTTGGCCCGCTCGTCATCGCCGCCGTTTTCGTCGATACCACCACGCAAGGCGAGCTTGCCCTGATGCAAGTGCGAGATAGCAAGAAGATCTCCGACGGTCGCATCCTGGAGATGGCGCCGGACATCAAGGCCCTCTGCCCGCACAGCGTGATTGCGATCGGCCCGCTCAAGTACAACGAGCTCTATGCCAAGATCAAGAATCTCAACCGGCTGCTGGCCTGGGGCCATGCGAAAGCGCTGGAGAACCTGCTTGAACGGGTCTCGTGCGAACGGGCGATCTCGGACCAATTCGGCGACGAACGGCTCATCGTGAACGCTTTGCAAGAGAAGGGGCGAAAGATCATCCTAGAACAACGCACCAAAGCGGAGTCTGACCTGGCAGTTGCCGCCGCCTCAATCCTGGCTCGCGCTGAGTTCCTGCTTCGCCTGAAACGGCTCTCGGAAGACATCGGCACCACGCTGCCGAAGGGCGCATCACCGGCTGTGGAGCTGGCAGGAAAGATGATCGTGAAGAAACATGGGCAGGAGCGCTTGGGAACGGTGGCCAAGCTCCACTTCAAAACGACGAAAGCCGTGCTCGGCGAGACAACAAGCTAGACCGACTCACCTACCTCCAGATCCGATGGCTTGGCCTGATCCTGCGGTTTCTGGTCGCCCGGCATTTCTCCATTCCAATAGAGCATCCGGTGACAGTACGGACAGGTATGGAGGTCCTGCGAGCGCTTGACCTCTGCAATCAACTGCGGCGGGATCTGCAAACGGCATCCCGCACACATTCCGCCCTCTATGGCCGCCAACGGCTGGTCTTTTCTGGCGGATTTCAGCTTCGTGTAACGCGCCAAGATCGATGGCTCGACATGGGCGGCACAATCCCGCTGCTGGATCTCAAGTCCGGCCAATTCTTTAGACAGCTTTCGATCGAGTTCGTCGAGCACCTGCTTCTCATCCGCAAACGCCTTCCCCACCACATCACACTTGCCCTGCGCATCTTTGGCTGTTTGCTGCAGCTGTTCGATCTTCTCCATGCAAGCCAGGACTTTATCTTCAATTTCCGACTTCTTCTTATTAGCCATCTGTAGTTCGAATAGATGAGCCTGATATTCCTTGTTCGTCTTCAACTCGGCCAGGCGGGCACGCATTTTATCCGTGTGAGCATCCTGCGCTTCCACGTCTTTCTCGTAGGAACGCCGCTCCTTAACCAAAGCATCAACAGCAGCGTTCGTCTCCTGAAGCAATTGTTTCGCGTCGCGTAACGGCGCTTCGACGGCGTGAAGACGGTCGGGTATTTTTCGGCGTTGCTCGTTGATCTCCATGATGCGGAGATCGAGCTTCTGAAGTTCAATGAGGGGAGAGAGATGTTGGTTCAATGCACTCCTGTGTATCGCGATACCACGGGCCGAAACCAGAGCGGCCATCGCCAGTCCGCCTGGTGGGCCCACTAGGACTCGAACCTAGGACCAGCTGATTATGAGTCAGCCGCTCTAACCACCTGAGCTATGGGCCCGATCAGGGAGTCTGCGGCCGACTCGCTGCGTTTGCCCCGCAGACACGAGCGTTCGATTTTAGGCTGACCGGCAGGCGGAGTCAAATCACCCGAGCCTCG
>CAZOUA010000048.1:0-17912 GCA_964582865.1 uncultured Nitrospira sp.
TCACCTATTCATAAGGAGGCACGCGCTATGCGGTTCGTCAAGGTGCAAGATGAAGAACGTCCGGGTGAAGTCGCGATCAACCTCGATCTGATCCGGGAGGCGCATTTCGGAGGGGGGCTGTTGCGCCTCTATTTCGAGCGCGGGGCGTCCCAGGATGACATCACCTTTACCGGTGAAAACGCCAAGAAACTCTGGGCTGCGATGGGATAGGACGGATCGGCGACGCAATGGGGTGGAGTGGATTGCTGAAGGAATATCGACCCTCCACCCCTCTCCGTTCTCCCACAATTGCGGCGGGACACTTCAACTGCACGCTGCTCAGATCTGATATAGGTCTCGCAGATGAGATTCCAAGTCTTCGAGCGACTGCCCTTGAGTCCAGTAGCCAGGAAGCCCTGGACATAGCCTACCCTAGGCTTTGATACGGAGAATACCGGCCGATGTACCAGGACAACGGCCGGCTCTACCTGTGGTGGTCGACGGATCAACGGAATGTGTTTTCAGCGTTCTGCAAACACCGATCGTGCGACTTCCCACGATTGGCCGGCCTGGCTGCCTTCTTCTTCCAGCTTCACGACCCCTTGATTCTCGTGCACACGGATGACTCGATCAGCCTGCCCTCGCAATTGATCGAGGCAACGCCGGCTGGTGCGCGTCAGGACCGGTGCCGGCGGACATAAACAGAGGAGGGTATAGCCCTGCTGCGTCAGACGCTTGACCGCCTCCATCATACGACCAAAAAGTCGTAAGGCTTCCTGTTCCGGCACCGTCTGATCGTAGAAGGTGTCGAACAACCCGGACAGGATCGCGATGCGCGCCTGATACCGGTCGAGTGCCGACACCAGGCAGTCGGAAACCAGCCGTTCCATCTGATGACAGGTAAAGGCGCGGGCGACGTGGATCATCGACAGAACCTTGCGGGGCTGTTGACGATGGACCCGAGCCAATCGCCCGATTACGAAGGGATCGAAGGTATTGGCGCCATCGAGATAGAGCACCGGCTCTCCTGCCAACACCCGTTCCGTCGCCGCAAAGAGGCCCAACCGAAAAACGAGCGGATGCCCGTAGAGCAGGAGCAACCGGTCGTCCGGGTGAACAGGCACCCGGGCATGACGCAGCGCCAAAAACCAATCCCGGATGGTGTCACGCTCCCCGCGCGACGTCGGTTCCTGGCTTCGACGATCAACAAATGGCAATCTGGCTGTCTCGGCAACTGCTCGCATGGCACACCTCTTCGGTTATCCGCAGCATCCGCCGGCAAAGACTTGTCGTTGCCGATAGGCATTCCAGCAAGTCTCACAGAGATCTAATGTCGAATGGGTCATCCCGTCCACGCATTCGATCCGCTGCCCCACTGTCGCGCCGCAATCGGAGCAGGCTTTCGTAACCCGCCGCTCAGTGTCCGGTTGTGCCAACATGGTCCACCACCTTGGTATTCGGCCTGACCCGTCTATTGCAGACCGCCGACATGAATTCGTTCCCCTGCCAGGGGCTCATCAGATTCCTCCAGAAGCGCTCCGTCAGCGAACCCGCTTTGGCCTGCTGTAACTCCCACTGCATATCCCGCAACCGTCCATGCAACGCACCGACGGTCCGCTCTAAATCCATCAACTGTTCCTTCGTTGCCACATGCCGTTCTGTTATCATCGTTCCCTCCTTCTTCAGATCGCGCAATGCCGAATGACCCCGACCAATATGCCCTCGATATGAAACGCATCCGACGGCTTCACGACGATCGGCTGCATGGCCGCATTTGCCGGATGCAACTCGATATGCGTCGATTTCTTGAAATAGGTTTTGATCGTCGCTTCGTGATTCACCAGCGCCACGATTGTTTGTCCGTTCTGCGCCGTTTCCTGCTTGCGCACCACGACAAGGTCGCCGGGCAGAATCCCGTCGTCTTTCATCGACTCCCCCTTCACCCGCAAGGCAAAAGTATTCCCGCCCCGCAACATGCTGGGCGGCACGTCGATGAGTTCGGACTGTTGCACCGGTTCGATCGGTGAACCTGCCGCAACCATCCCCGCCATCGGAATTTCCGGCGACCGGCCCAATTGATCGATCGCCACTTTCACCATGCCGGGAATCCGCCGCATGCCGGCCTCATAGCGCGCCACCGACACGCGAGTGGTGCGCAGCGCATCGGCTAATTGCTGCTGCGTGAATCCCAGTTGCTCGCGGATACGTTTGAGGTCGGTCGGTTTCATGATGTAACCAATGGTTACATATAAAGCACGACTCTGTCAAGCCCGGCGGTTCGCCCCTCTATTATGGTGGAGAAAATGCTCTTTCGGCGCGGGGTCTGTGTATAACTTCAAACGAAATGACAAGCCGGACAAGGCAACGCGCATCTGACAAGATTAAACGCCGCTGCTAGCAGGCGAATAACCATTTGTCCGCTTTCACGAGAAAGAACCACAAGATATGGGGGGCAGGACAAAGGGTTAACAGATGCTTAAAAAATAGGCAATCAGGTGCTCGCTGAGACAATAAGCCAGGATTTTTTCACGAACCGAGCGGTATGCACAGAGTTATCCACAGAAGCTGGGGAAGAGCGATGCCCAACTGATCTGACAGTAAACGAGAGCCTGATCGCGGCAATCGGCCTATGTCATGGCGACACGCGCCCGACTAAATGCACCGCACCGGCCTTGATCACGGCGACAACCGGCAAGCCGACTTTGATCCCGAGATCCTCTTTCGCCCCCCGCGTGATCAACGCCATCAATGGAAATCCGCAATCGACCGTCACCTTGACCAACACACCTTGAGGCAAGATCTCGGTGACACGGCCTTCCAGATGATTGCGTGCGCTGGTGACCCCAGTCCCCCGCTGTTCAAGCAACACATCTTCAGCCCGAATACACACGTAGACCGATGAGCCGTTGAGATCCTGGCCCAAGCCTTTCAACGTCGTGCCGTTCACCCTCACCGTCGCCAAACCGTTCTCATTTCCCGTCACCTGTCCCTGCACGACCGTTTCAATGCCGACGATCTGGGCGACCTCGGCGTTGGCCGGCCGCGAAAACACCTCTTGCGGCGAACCGGTTTGCAGAACCTTTCCGCCCTGCATGACCGCAATGGCATCGCCCAACGTCAAGGCCTCCGCCCAATCGTGCGTGACAATCATGGAGGGCACCGCGAGTTGTTTCAGCAGATCCCGGAGTTCTCCTCGAAGCTGCAGCCGAGTCGGCACATCCAATGCCGACAGCGGTTCATCCAACAACAGCAGCTGCGGCCGCGGTGCAACAGCCCTGGCCAGGGCCACCCGCTGTTGTTGACCTCCTGATAACTCACGGGGTTTGGCTGTTTCGAGTCCGCGCAGATGAAATAAATCGATCATTTCCTCGACCCGCTTCGTCCGGGCGGCAGAAGACAACTCACTCAGCCCATAGGCAATATTGCCCGCCACCGAGTGAGTCGGAAAGAGCGCATAGTCCTGAGGCATGTAGCCGATCTGCCGTTCCTGTGGAGACACACGGATCCGCGCGGCCGTATCGAGCCAGGTCCTCGAAATGAAACGGATGGTCCCTTGCTCCGGCCACTCCAGTCCGGCAATGCATCGAAGCACGGTCGTCTTGCCTGATCCGGAGGGACCGAACAGCACGAGAGAGGTCGCCTGGTCGAGGGGATACATGAGCTCCACATGGATACGCGCACGACCGGGAAACGTTTTGACGATGTCGATCGCTACTTCTGCGGCCATACCGCCCAAACCCTTCGATTGATGGCATACACGGTGAGCAAGACCGTGTAGGAGACGATCAAGAGAAACAGTGCCGTCTTCGCCGCGCCGGCATAGTTCAGCGCCTGAACTTCGTCGTAAATGTCGATCGACACCGTGCGGGTCTCTCCTTCGATATTGCCGCCGACCATGAGCACCACGCCGAATTCTCCGAGGGTATGGGCGAAGCTCAGAACAGCACCGGTGATGAGCCCAGCCGCAGACAAGGGAATAATCAGGCGGAAGAATGTCTGGAGCTTCGACACGCCAAGCGTCCACGAAGCCTCGATCAGCCGGCGGTCGACCTGATCGAATGCCGCCGCAAACGGCTGCACCGCAAACGGCAGGCTGTACAGTATCGATGCGAGCAAGAGGCCTTGAAAGCTAAATGGAAGCGGATGACCGACGAGATCCGTATACAACCGGCCGATGGGGCTATGCGGCCCGATGGCGACGAGAATGTAGAAGCCCAGTACGGTGGGCGGAAGCACAAGCGGAAGTGCGACCACCGACTCGACAATGAACTTCCATCGCCGCTTTGAAAAAGTGAGCCAATAGGCAATCGGCAAACCGATCACGAGCAAGGCAGCGGACGTCAAACCTGCCAGCTTGAAGGTCACCCAGATTGCCGTCCAGTTCACAATGTTGCCTTTGTGCCCATGAGGTCCGATCCAACGCGGCGCCATGGTAGAAAGCCGCGATCCGGAAAGTCAACGCGCGTTATTTGCCGATGAGGACTTCCGTGGCCTTGACCGCGACCATGACCGAGTCGTTGACCTTCAATCCCATGTTCTTGACGGAGCCCTCCGTAATGGCGGCCACGAATTCGAGCGTGCCCACTTTTACTGTGACTTCGGCCATCGCCTGCCCTTCAGTAATCCGCGTCACTGTTCCCTGAAATTGATTCCGTGCGCTGAGTTTCATATGAGCCTCCCTTGTGAGATGAAAAATGTGAGCACCGGTTTACTTATCCTGGTCGAATCCGATCATGAACCCTTCCGGACCGCTTATTTCAAATCGCGCGACTCTGCGATCTCCCCGCATCACGTCCGGCTTGAACCGAAAACGAACGATCTTGGCTCGCTCCGCTTCTGCGAGTTGAGAGACGGAAGACCCGCGATAGAGCCGCTCGATTTCCTCCTGCACCGCCGCAACATCCGGCACACGGAAATTCAGTTGAACCCATCCGGCAGGACGAGTTGTACGAAGATCCTGCCGCAGGACAATACGCACGCCCCGGTAACAATATCCCCGGAGACGGTCTGCTTGCGGATGATCAGCCCGTTGAACCGCCTGCACCTGCAACACACCTTCGAAAAATTGTTCGAACAGGCCGATGTCGGAGGTTTCGACTTGCACGCTTTCAAATCCCTCGACAGGAGATACGTCATGACCCGCCGCGTTGCATGGTCGTTCCTGAGAAGCCGCGTCGGGCTGATGATGCTTGGTCTGCGGCACATCGTCAGCCCACGCAATCGTCACAGCTGCTAGAAGCGCGCCCGCACTTACAAAGGAAAGAAGTCTGTGCCTATTGTTCGCGGCTATTTGCATCGGAATTGAATTCCCCAGCGCCGGCCTGTCACTTCCCCTTCCTGGCCCTCTATGCTCGACATGCCGGCATAGCCTTTCACTTCGCCGTCGCGAACCACAAAGTATCCCGCCGGGCATTTCTGATCAATCATCTGTAACGCCTCTTTGCGATGCGGCGATCCCATCGGGCCGCCGCGATCCTCTTTGAACAAATAGACGACGACGCCCCCGGTTTCCGTTTCATGCGTGAGCCGCACGGCATCGGAACAGCCGGCGCTCAGCAGCGCCCAGACTGCACAGCACACAATCGCAACAGGCTTATTGAGGCAGCGTAAATCCATAGCGCGTCATGATCTCCCGCCCCTTGGCACCTTGCAGAAACTCGACAAACTGCCTCGCGGCGTCCTGATGCTTGGATGATTTCAAGATGGCTGCGCCCTGCTCGAGCGGCGGATGCGCACTTTCCGGAATCTCCCAGTACGTGCCTCGCGCCTTCATCGTCGGCGCCAGCGCCAGGGAGAGCGCAATAACCCCGATGTCGCAGGCGCCGGATTCGACGAACTGGGCCGCTTGCGAGATGTTCTCCCCGAATACGAGCCGATCTTTGACCCCTTCATAGACATTGAAATGCTCCATCGCAGCCACCGCGGCACGGCCATACGGCGCGTGTTTCGGATTGGCAATGGCGATTTTCTTGATGCCCGGCTGACGCAAGGCATCGAACCCTTTGGCCACATCGATGTTCGCATCCTGCCCTGTCCAGATCACAATCCGCCCGATGGCATAACGATAGAGCGAGCCAGGAACTGTTAATCCGGCTTCTTCCAGCTTCTTCGGATAGCCGATGTCGGCGGAAAAATACAGATCGAACGGCGCGCCGTTCTGAATTTGAGAATAGAAATTTCCGGACGATCCGAGCGACAGCTTGACATGATGGCCGGATGTCTTTTCATATTCGGCCACGAGGTCCTTGAACGCGAAATTGAGGTCCGACGCCGCCGCGATCGTGATTTCCTCAGCGGCAACTAAAGCGGTCTGAGCCATGAACAGAACAAAAACAAACGCGAGCACCACACTCGTTATTTCTTTGATTTCACAACGACCATGTTTTATCACCAGAACCTCCACGGTGTCGCCTGATGCGCACCTTAGAAAAAGATTTGAAATTGCAGACGAATGGCGTTTTCGATCAAGGTGCCCCCTACTTTGTCGACAGGAACGCATCCCGACGGGAATGTGGATGGGCATGGAACCGTATTCTGCGAGCCACCCGTACTTGGCAGCGGGTTACTCCGGCCGATCGCGTATCCGCCGGTGCCCATTGCCATATTGGTATAGGTCAGCATGATTGAATAATCGTACGTGCCGAACGGAAACCAATTGAGCGACGCATCCACTTGCTTGATCAGGTCACCGGACGCATTGGTGTCAGGGTCCCAATAGGAATAGCGCGCCGCCACTTCCAGCTTTCGCGGAATCAAATAATACCCGCTCTGGACATACCACCCGGTCGCGTTGCCCAACAGGCCCGGCACGAACGTCGTACACGGCCCGCCCACTCCTGTCGTTTGAAGACAGGGCGCGCCTTTGAATTGTCGTTCAATGTTCTTGAAGTACCATTCGCCCTGCAAGGAGAACCCCCGATATTTGTACACCCCGTCAAAGGCATAGGTCGTGTAGTTCACGGTCCCCCATCCGAGCTGGCGCGCATTGCCGAATGTCGCCAGTTGGCGCCGGAAGTTGAGGTTGGCCAGATCAATCCCGACAAAGGCATTGTCCGTACTCGTGTTGATGCCGGGATTATAGGCCAGTCCACCGCCTACAGCCATTTGCGGCGTTTCAGAGTAGACGAGATCACCTTCCCCGTAGCCGGGTCGCCCCATGACATTCCACTGCAGCCGCCCGGCATACATCAGTTCATTGATGTTCCCGCGAAAGTTGGCATTGATGTTTCGCGTGTTAGTCGGACAGGTTGCGGGCGAGGGAAACGGATTGCCCCCTGTTTGTCCTCCAGGGCAGTTCACTGTGACTTCTTCACTGCTATAGGCTCCGTATCGATTGAAGAGCGGTCCCGCGCCATTGAAGACACCCACATAATAGTTCACGGGATAGATTTCGTCATCGTTCATGATGGTGAGACCGATATCGCGGCGATTCAGCCCGCTCGCGGTAAAGGCGTCTTGAACGGGGGCTCGCTCGGCAAACTGCATGGAAGCCGTATTGTTGATCTGCGATCGATTGAAGAACACCTTATATTGGCCCGCCTGGACGTTGAACAGCGAGTAGTGCGTGCTCAGAAAATAGTAGTCCATCAAGTTGGCTGAACCGGGAGTCTGCGCGTTCTCGGCCGTCTCAAAACCGATCTGAAGAAAATATTTGAAGTCCGGATTGAACAGATGGCCCAAGAACATCAGCCGGGCCCGCCGTATATTAAATTGCGAGCCATAATCTTCTGAACGATTCGCGCGGTAGTCGCCGAACACACCCAGCAGCTCCGGAAAGTTTTTCGCGTCTCCGGGATTTCTCCAGGCATCGTTCCTCCAACGGCTGGTCTCGCGCATCTGCAAGCGCCCCCGGATCTTCAACAGAAAGGCGTTATCGTTCATTGAAAGATTAAACCCCCGGTCGTACCAGAGCTTGAAGCTCGGCTGCATGAGATAGGCTCTGGCCTCGGAATCCTTGATGGCCTTATCCCGTTCTTCCTGGCTGATGATGCCCTTCTCATAGGCTCGCTCCAGCAGCAACCTGGTCGCCGGATCCATGCTTTCGACGAACACGTATTGCCCGTCCTTTTCTACCAGCTTTCCGGAATCCACGGCATGCGCAGGATAGAAGGGCATGCCGATCACACTCAGCATGCCCGCGGCAATGAAGGTCTTGGCCCACCGACCAGCCTGTCCGATTCGGTCAAATGCTTTGCATAATTTCATTGCACATCTCCACGAGTGAATAGGAATGAATGGAAAAGAAATATTTCCTCGCCGCTTGCTCAATATTCCGTGTGTGGGTGTTATTTCGTTGAAGCCGGAATCGCGGACTTCAAAAATTCACGAAGCTGGACGGACTGCTGACCGGTCACAGGATCTGGCCCCCAAAACCGTCCGGGCTCGAAGTACAGCAGATATGTCCCGGGCTCCGGCGGAAGGGCTGGGTAGCGGAGGTCCCACTGCTCTTCTTTTCTGACAGGAAACTGCGCGTGGTAATGTTCAAGATCGAGATGAAAATAGCGTTCCCGCACCGCGATCCAGCCTGCGGTGGTATCACGTTCATAGGCAGGATTTTTCCCCGGAGCCAGTACTTGAAAATAGATGCGCTCGTCGGGACCCGCTTTCTGCAATGCATCGACCAAGAAAGGAACGACCGCCTGCAGTTCGTCCGAACGGAAAATCTCTTTCGGCGGCATTTCTTCGGCGTACCAGCGGAGCGGCAACCGCTGTTTTTCCCTGAATGAATAACCGGCAAGCACCGCGGACAGTTCGTCGGCTCGAATCTCCAGGGGATGGCTATAGGGCACAGGGCGAGGTTCGCGCTGCAGAGCCACCATCACACGCCGATCCTGATGGACCACTTGCGTGGTGTAGGGAAGTCTGGCGCAGCCTCCCGATATGAAGGCTGCGAAAAACACCCCTATCAGGACCCCGCTGACCGTCCACAGAGACCACGCTGATTTATAACGACACATGACTGTCCTCCTTATGAATTGGCTTCATGAGCGGGGCGACCTCAACGATTCTGGGAGGAGAAACCGGTTTGCACAGGCGAGGCATAACCCAGGCGCTTGAGCACAGCTTGAGCATCGGGGGACTGCACAAAGTCGAGGAACTCCGAGCAGAGCGCACGGTTCGGACAATAGCGTTCCATGGCCATCGAGTGGATCAACGGTTGGCCTATTCCGCTGGCGGAGACAGCCACCGTGCGAATCCGCTGGCTTTCCTGCACCGCATCGGGTCCGAACAGGATCCCGACATCCGCTTGGCCGTTCAAGACATGATCCAGTACCGCACGGGTGTCGGACGCCTTGTCCAGCCGGCTCTCCACCTTGTTCCAGACTCCCTGCGCAACCAGCAGTTGCTTCGTCTTTTGTCCTAGTATGGTGAGTTGCGGGTCGCCGATTGCGATCCGCAACGCCTGATGCTGTGCAAGTGCTTCAAAAGAGGTTGGCGCCTCGACCAACGATTCAGGCACCACCAACACCAGCGGAACCTGGGCATAGGGCCGGCTGGTTCCTGGCAGGACATAGTATTTTTGCTCTAACCGCGTGATCAGTTCGTCGCCACCCGGTGCCACGAGGTGGATGGGGCCTGAACCAATGAAATATTGCCCCTTCGAGCTGTTCTCCATCCCCGCAATCGTCCGCCTGAGGTCAAGACCCGAATCGAGGTAGAGCCGCACCCGTATGTTCGGATGTGCCGCTTCGAACAGACGACTCAAGGCTTCAACCGCAGGCGCTACACTCGGCGATGTGGCAATGACCAGAGGCTCTGCTGCCGATGCCGGCGCTACCAGGGCGTTGAAAAGGGTCACACAACAACACACAAGCCGAAGCGAATTCATCATGATTAGCTTCAATTAACTTGCACGTTCAGGATCGCAGCTCATGCAGCGTTCCCGTCTCACGGGTGTCATAGCCGCCCAGCGCTTCGATCTCTGTCCGAAACGACCGGCTGACGATGGCTTCAAATAAACGCGACAGCGTCGGGTGAGATTTCAGATATGCTTTGGGAACGACGAGGTCATAGCGCGCGGTTTGAAGCGGCACGAAGTCGAGTCCGAACAATTGCGCGGCAGAGCGGATGCCAACTCCGAGATCCGCCTGATGCCCGGCAACGGCCCGCGCAACCTCAAAATGCGACGCGACGACCGTGCGATAGCCCTTCACGGCGTCTGCATTGATACCCGCCACACGCAGATGCTGATCAAGCAAGAGCCTGGCTCCGGCTCCCTCTTCGCGATTCACGAGTGTGATAGTGGGGTCGGCGAGGTCGCCGACCGATCGAATGGACTTCGGATTGCCCGGCCTGACAAGCAGGCCCTCCTCCCAGGTCGCAAACGTGATGACGTCGTAGGCATACGATTTCAACTGGCGGCGGAGGAACGGTAAATTGCTTTCACCGGTGGACGCATCCACCACGTGCAGGCCGGCCACATGCACTTCTCCCCGCTGCAGGGCTTGTAATGCGGCGGTGCTCCCCATCGTCCATCCCACGACGCTGGTCTGGTCTTTCAGGCGTCGCAGATGTTCGCCTGCAAGAAAAATCGCGGGATCACAACCGGCTACGGCAATTTCCTGATCGATGGCGTGCCGATCGCGCGAGAGACGCACCCGCACAGTGCGACCGCCTTTCTCACCTCGACTCTGCAGATCCACGGACTCCAAAAAACCGTCAGCGCACACCGTATAGTTCAGCACGTCGCCGAGCGCGGCAACCGGACGCGCGGCATAGCGGCCATTGACGTTCGCAACTTTGACCCGAACAGGATGACCCTCGGCTGACATCGCGTCCGGCGCATCGAGAAAGTGCGCCTCGATGATCTCTTCCTGCTGCTGAAATCGAAACAAATCTTCAACGGATGTTCCGAGAACTCGCGCCAGTTGCAGCGCAACCGCCGTGGTCGGCAGGTAGCGATTCGACTCAATGGCTGAAACCGCTTGGCGGGTAATATCGGCTCGAACGGCAAGCTCTCCCTGTGAGAGCCCCTTGGCTTGGCGAACTAATTTCAACCGATTTTCAATGTCGGCTATGGAGGTAATCTGAGATTGTTCATTGGAAGGCATACTTGCTAAATAGCAAGCATAATATCTCTATGTCAAGTATTATTGCTTTAATCATTTATGTTTGCTGTATTTTAACGAGTTTGCTATTTAAAAATTGACAGATTAAATATTTTATTATTTTATTGTTGACAATATTGCTTTATTTACTGTAATTAGTATCTACACAATCATGACCGATTAACAGATGTATAGATACACTCCCCTATATTAAGGAAATCTTCGATGCATATGCGCGCGCTTCTCACACTGTTTCTATTGCTGCCCACTGCCGGCCATGCTTTCGATTGGGTTCCAACCGATGACGAGATCAAGAAGTACCGCCAGAGCTGGAACCCGCTTTCGCACGGCCCGATCCTTCTCCAGTCGGTGGATACGCAACCCAAAGGACAACTCTCGATCCGCGAATTTCTCTTTTCGCAAATCGGCGAGAGCAGCTTCGGAAACCAGCTTCGCCCTGCGACTGACAGCAACAACGGCCCCGTTCATCTCTATCAAGTGTCGCCGTCCATTAATGCCGCCTATGGAGTCACCAATCACATCGAAGTCGGCGCCGCCGTTTCCATGAATACGTTCTGGGCCAATCAGAACGGGAAAGAGACCACCGACACCAGCTTCGGAGACGTGTCCCTGGTCATGAAGTACCGTCCGATCATCCAGGATCCGGACAGCTGGCGCCCTTCGATCACCCACTATACGCAGATCGTGCTGCCGACCAGTCGCTGGACCGATGCGCAACGTCCGCCCGGAGGATTCTCGCCGCTCGGCCGGCTCCCCAGCACTCGGTTCGGCGAATACGGCCTTACCCAAGGCATCATGACAAGGAAGAATTTTGAGCCTGTTCGAATCAGCGCGGCCGTGTTCTATACCTATGCCGCCCCGGGAGAACGCAGCGGACAGACCACGTACACCGGCGACGTCATCAACACGCGCCTCATTTTCGAGCACATCGTCAACGACAAGACCGGATTCGGTTACAACATCGAAGTCAGCACCTTGCACGGCGCAACCTGGAGGGCCGACGGGCATCAGATCAATGCCGGACAGCGCAGCGGATTTACGATCGTCGGCGTGGAGCCCGCCCTGCAATGGAACTTCTCGGATAGCTGGCTGGTCGCGGCAGGCTGTTTATTTACGGTGGCCGGACAGAACGCGATCAACGCGATCTATCCGAATGTCTCCGTGTTCTGGTTCTGGGAAAAGAGCGGAAAGATACGCATGCGATAGCGCAACACACGACGGTAAACAAAAGCACGATCATGAACGGCGCAGAGTCATCAGACCGAGACAGTCATCAGACGATTGAACAGGCGATTCTGCTTGCGTTGAAAAGCATTCGATTTGGATCTATCGAGATCATCGTGCACGATTCCAAAGTGGTTCAGATCGAACGAAAAGAAAAGACACGCTTTGACAGCACTTTTTCACGACCGGTCCGGTAACCACGATATGACGATTCAACGTTGTTGTCACAACTAGGAGTGTTCACACGATGATGCGGCCGTCCAGATCACTGGAGGCCTAACACTTAGCATTCGACCAATCCAAACGGCGGACTGACCGGGCTACCGGAAGTTCCCATGTCACGGAGGGAAACGACATGAGAATTTCCGGTGTGCTTTTTTTGCTGATGATCATGATGACCTCGTTCACAGGCGTATCGCCGGCAGGGGCTGTCGAGGAAGGACAGCTCGTCAAAAAGGAAGGCCGGTGGGAATACTATTCCGGCGAAGACCCGGGATTGAAGTATCTCTACCTGAAAGGCCTGATCACCCAGGAGGAATATGACAAAGGCCTCAAGGTGATAGAGACCAAAGAGCGTGTATCCAAACTCAATTTCAATATTGACGTCAATAACGGCTTGAACATCCGCGTCGGAGAAAAGTTTCTTCTGAAAATCCGGCTGCTGGAGCAGGTGCGCTACTCCTACAGTACCTTCAATAAAGCCTGGGGGACGGTCGGAGACTCGAGGAATGAAGAAATTCTGGGAGGCCAGGTCGAATTTCGGGCTTATAAACGCCAGAGCGATTCAAGCCAGTTTACCGTCCCCCGCTCCCGCCTCCAATTCATGGGGTACGCCTTCGATCCCGACGTTCGTTACAACATTTCCTGGCAAATGGATCAGACCACATGGAACCAGGAAGGCGGCAACGGGAGAGCCTCCCTCATGGATGCGCATGTCTCTTCCTGGCATATCCCCTGGGCCACCGTCCAAGTGGGGCAGCAAAAAGTCTGGTTCAACCGCGCCCTCATCAGTTCAATCGCCACCTCAACGTTCGCGGACAACATGATCGTGCAGAACATGTTCGCCTCCAATCTTCAGAGCAGCCGCGATATCGGAATCAGCTTCCTGAGCGATGAGGAGCAATACAAATTCAACTATGCCATCGGAATCTGGGGCGGAGTCGGAACGAACCTCGCCCGCGACGGGACATCCGTCAGTCAACGGGTCCTCCCTCCTACCGGAGGAGGCGGGCCTCCGTCAGGAACAACTCGCACCTACAATTACGACACCCGCTTTATGAGCGGGGAACTGATGTACACGGTGCGGCTGCTGTACAAAATCGCAGGTAATCCCGGCTATGGCCAGGGAGACATTCTCAATTCGCGCACACTGCAATCGGCCATTGCCTTCGGATATGCGTATGACCCGGCTCAAAACTATCTGAGCGCAACCCGCTCCGATATTGTCGATCGCGCGTATCGCCAGGCAGTGACCAAGGCCATGAATGGGCGACTCCTCGGCGGAGGCATTTACGATTTCCAGACCTATGAGACGGATTTCATCGCAAAGTACCAAGGCTGGTCGCTGCAGACTGAAGGCTACTACCGGCACCAGCGGGTACGCAACAAGGACAGTGGAACCCAACCGTTCGACAACGGCACGATCCCGACCAGCCCGCTGGCCGTGGGCCCCCCGGTGGATCTCGGCCAAGCCTGGGGCTGGTACGCCCAGGTCGGGAAATACATCATTCCTCGAAAACTCGAACTCGCCGTCCGGTACGGAGTTCTGGATCCTTCGACCAAGCAAAAGAATGATTTGACCAAGGAGTTCGGAGCCGCCATCAACTACAGCTTCGACGGCACTTACAATAACCGGCTCGTCATCGATTACTCCAATCTCACGGTGGGAAGCGGCGGGCGGGCACCGGACCGGTATCCGTTTGAGACTCAGCCAGGGTTCGGGAGCGACCTCATCGAAAACCGGATCAACGTGCAATACCAGTTCTATTTCTAGAACGACATGAATAGCTTAACCGTCAGGAGAACTATTATGAGACACCAACACACATGGTTCAGGACATTGCTCTTCTTCAGCGCCGTGACGGCCTCTCTCTGGGGCGCGCCATCGGTGCAGGCACAACCAGAAACCCTCACCATCGCCGCTGCTAATAGCCTCAGAGACGTGTTCCGCAAAGTATTGCCGCAGTTCGAGGCCCAGCACAAAGACATCAACGTGCGGGTCATCTACGGGCCGTCTCAAACGCTTCGCAAACAAATCGAGGAAGGCGCGCCGGTCGATGTGTTTCTACCGTCGCTGCTGGAAGAAATCGAGCAGCTCGAAAAGAAAGGGTTGATCATTCAAGGAACCAAGCGGGCCTATGCCGGCACGTCGCTGGTCCTGATCACCGGCACCCTGCTCCCCGCCCCCATCGCCTCGATTGAGGATCTCCGCACGGTGCCGGTGCGCCGAATCGCCATCGGCGATCCCAAAGTCTCATCAGTAGGGAAAGTGGCGGCACAGTTTCTGAAATACAGCAAGCTCGAACTTCAACTGAAAGCGGCACAATTCGTCTATGGTGAACATTCGCGGGCTGTGCTGGATTTGGTCGCCGGCGGTGAAGCGGAGATCGGCGTCGTCTACCGGACAGATGCCGTGGCAGACAAGCATGTCCGCATTCTCGATACGATCCCGGCCGACTCACACACCCCGGTCCGTTACGGAATCGCCGCCGTCTGGACCGCGAGGAACATTTCCGGGGCCGGAGACTTTATCGAGTTCCTGTTGACGCCCCAGATTCAATCCCAATTCAAGGAACATGGGTTTGACCAAGCATCACGCGAAGTTAGCCTTGCTCAACGTCAGCAGGAGGTGAAACCATGAACAGCTTGAAACATTCAGAACAGAAGGGATCTGCGTGGTCAATGAACGCGCTGTTCATCTTACTAGGACTTACCGTCATCACCGGTTGCGCGAGCAAGCCCGTCTCGCAGCCCAAATCCATTTATGAGTCAGGGTTGAGCACGGTCCGATTGGAACAGGACTCCGACTCGATCTCCAATTCTCACCCTGCCACGCTGACACCCACCGAAGTGGGCACACTGCTTCGAGGGGTCCGTGCATGGGAGCGACGAAACTTTATTCACCGTTTGTTTGCCGGTGACGCGGATCGAACCAGAGCATTCCGGAACGAAGAGATCGCCGTATTGGCGCCGCCTCTTTCAAAGGCGCTGGCACAGGCCGGCCCGACGGAACGTGTGTACTTCCATTTGAGCCATGCCACGGATCAGGGGGACGAGGAAACCACCACGGGCTGGGTCTCCATCCGGGGTCCGATTCTGCACCTGACCATCAGCGGCGTACATGACCGGCACAGTCCCGGTCCCGATATCAGCAAGTATGACCGGCAACTGCCGAACATTCCGGAAGCCTCGGCATTGCACGATGTGACGTACGAGCCGGAAGAGTTTCTGGCCAAGGCTGTTTCGAGGGCCCGTTTCTGGGCGCCGGATCAACGGGAAGAACTCCAGATTCGGTATCGCGAAGCGCTTTCGGCCCTACCCGTCTACCCGGGTCTGGAGCCTCGTCAACAAATACAACCGCCGCAGCCTTGAGCGGCATGCTCCGTCCGACTGGCAGCGGGGTATTCCTGCTGCCGGTCATTGAACGGACAAAGGAATCGATGAGCATTCTTGTTGTCGGTGGCGATTCAGCGGAAGTATTCAGGCAGCGCGCCGGTGGCGGGCATGGGTGCGTCGAGCATTGGAGTGGACGTAAATCGCGGGACCTGACAAAGTCGATTCCCAAAGAAACGGAAGCCGTGGTCGTCGTGCTGGATCGGGTGAGCCACGCCCTGGCGCGAAAGGTCCGGACCGAAGCGACACGCCGCGGCCTGCCCGTCTTCTTTCAGAAGCGTGCACGGCAGATCCAATCGACAGATCATGACTCCCTCAATCTGACGCATTGGATCGAGATGCGCACTTCAGAACAGGGTTGAAAAGCACGACTCGTACACACTATCGTACCATCGACGGAAAGGAACAAGGCACGACGATGAAGACAACTACACAGGCACGTTTGTGGTCCCTCTTGGGATTATGGACGCTGTTCTTTACAACGTCCATCGCTACAGCAGGAGACACCATCCGCGTGGGGCATTTCCCCAACGTGACGCATGTCCAAGGCCTCGTCGCACAGCATCTCTCTCGAACCGGCCACGGATGGTTCGAGGAACGGCTCGGCAAGGACGTCAAGATCGAGTGGTACATCTATAACGCGGGACCGAGCGCCATGGAAGCCATCCTGGCCGATTCGATCGACCTCACCTACGTGGGCCCCAGCCCAACAGTGAACGCCTACAGCAAATCTCACGGCGAGGAGATCCGGATCATTGCCGGCGCGGCTGCCGGAGGCGCCGCATTGGTCGTCCAACCGGATTCTGGACTGACGAAACCCGCCGATTTTCGCGGGAAAACTATCGCGACGCCGCAGCTTGGTAACACCCAGGACGTGGCCTGCCGGGCATGGTTGGCCGACGGCGGTTTGAAGATTACGCAAACCGGCGGCGATGCGTTCATCGTCCCGACACCGAACCCGGAACAGTTCGCACTGTTCCAGAGCAAAAAGCTTGACGCGGTCTGGACGGTCGAACCATGGGTCTCGCGTTTGGAGCGCGACGCCAGGGGCAAAGTCCTCGTCGAACAGTCGAAGGAGAGCATCACGGTGCTCGTGTCCGGCGTGAAGTTCCTCAAGACGAAGCGTGATCTGGCCAGAAAGTTCGCGCAAGCGCATCGCGAACTGACGGAATGGATTCTCGCCCATCCGGATGAGGCCAAACAGATGGTCCGGCAGGAACTGGCCGCCGAAACGCGGGCCGAGGTGTCGGCGGACCTGATCGCACAGGCATGGAAACGAATCGTGCTCAGCACCGATGTCTCCCTTGGTGAGTACGAGCATTTCGTTGCGAATGCTCAACGCGCCGGCTTCATCCGCACAGCCCCCGACTTGTCGCGATTGATAGAGAAAGTAAACTGACATGCTTCAGACCGAACATCTGCAAACAAATCCGCCGGCCACTAAGCTCGTCCTTGAACATGTGTCGAAATGGTTCCGAACCAGCTCGTTGAACGTTCATGCGCTCGACGACGTCACGCTCCGCATCGCCGAGGGAGAGTTCGTCTGCCTCGTCGGCCCGAGCGGCTGCGGTAAATCGACGCTGCTCAACATGATCGCCGGACTCGAACACCCCGATCGCGGCATTGTGCAGGCCGACGGGGAAACCGTCGTCGAACCGGGACCGCACCGCCTCATGATGTTTCAGGAAGCCGCGCTCTTTCCATGGCTAACCGTCCTGGGCAATGTGTTGTTCGGCTTGAAGCTCAGCAGCGACCTGAACGCGGCGGAACGGCGGGAGAAAGCCGAGTATTTTCTGGAACTCGTCGGCCTCAAGCGATTCATGCATTCGAATGTCCATGAATTATCCGGCGGCATGAAGCAGCGCGTGGCGCTCGCTCGCGCGCTGGCGCCGAATCCCAGTCTGCTCCTGATGGATGAACCCTTTGGCGCGCTGGATGCGCTGACACGCGAGCAGCTCTATGGCGACATCCAGCGCATCTGGAGCCAGCATCGCAAGACCATCGTGTTCGTCACACACAATGTGCGCG
>CAZOUA010000049.1:0-17657 GCA_964582865.1 uncultured Nitrospira sp.
CCGAAATGAAGGAAAAGAAAGCCCGCGTCGAGGACGCCCTCCACGCGACCAAGGCGGCCGTGGAAGAAGGCATCGTCCCAGGCGGCGGAACAGCCTACCTGCGCTGCATCGGCTCGCTGGACTCGATCAAGCTCTTGCCCGAACAGCAGGTGGGTGTGAACATCATCCGCCGCGCGCTCGAAGAGCCGATCCGCCAGATTGCGGCCAATGCCGGGATGGAAGGATCGGTCATCGTCGAGAAAGTGCGCAACGACAAGAACCTCAGCGCCGGCTACAACGCGGCGACGGAAGAATATGTGGACATGATCAAGGCCGGCATCATCGATCCGACCAAGGTGTCGCGCTGCGCATTGCAGAACGCGGCCTCCGTGGCGGGCTTGATGCTCACCACCGAAGTCATGATCACCGACATCCCCGAAGAGAAGAAGGAAGCCGCCGGCGGCCATGCGGGACATAGCCACGGCATGGAAGGGATGTACTAAGATCTAGCTGACAACGCTCCGCGTTCAGCAACGAAGGCCCCGGCGGGAAACCGCCGGGGCCTTCGTCATTTTTTCCTATTGTCACTTTAATCTAGAAAGAACCGCTAGAACTTCGGCTTGACCGGTTGGTTGACTGCGATGGCCTCTTGGTACCGTTTTGCTTCAGACAATCTTGCCTTGAAATGCCCATGGGCCCAGGCCAGTCCCGCAGCAGCTTCGACCGTATACTCGCTGACAGAAACTTGCCCAGATGGATTACGCCGGCTCTGAGCTACGCCATTTTTCCCCGCATGCGGCAGGGGCCTGACAACTTGGTTTTGCTGCCGGACTTCTTGATCGCTGCCTTTGATACGGGAGAGCGATTATTTACTGATTCTTCATTGTAGCAATGCACTGTTTGACGTATCGGTCGTACTCCTCATCCCCCAGGTACATCTTGCCCTCCTTATCGTAACCAGGGACACTCTTTACCGTTTCCTTGCATTTGGCCTCGACGGATTTGCCGCAAGCCGCTAGTGAAATTGCGAGAACCGCAGCAACAAAACACAGCACAATGGTTTTTAACATTTTGCCCTCTCCCCCTTTTGTTCACACTGTCACGTACCATAAAGCTGATAATGCGCGCAGAGGTCTAATTGCTCTTCGCTTTCTTCGCTGTGGATCCAGATCCAACTGCAGGCTGCTGGTTTGCAACGTTCTTTATGGTTTCCCCAGTTACCCACGCACAGATGCCAGCGGTCAGTGCCCCAACCCCTCCCGCAAGCCAGTCTTGCAGTGGAGTGCCATCGTAGTACGTGTGTCCGGCGTATGCACCCAGAAGCATGGCGAGAATGGATCCTAAGGTGAAAAGCGACCTGTCGGCTTTAAATATGTCGGTCACAAATGTCCAGACGAACATCGCTCCAAAGGATGCGACAGCTGCTGCGAGCCAAAGCTCTAGGGTCGATCCATGCTGAATGTCTGCATACAAGTACCCAGCGAACGCGCTCACCGACATGATCAAAGTCATGATCACAATGCCCGCGGCCGCGGATAGCTGCATTTTGCCTTTGATGACAGCGACCACAAGATGACACATGAGGGCAGCCGAAAGCGCAGCACCACCAGTCGTGAGCCACAGCTCTAGGCTTGTGCCACGGTACGCGACAGCAAAAGAATATCCCGCATATCCTCCCAATAACAGGCCGAGACCAGTGACCACCTCCGACGATGTCAAATTGACGTCTTGGCCGGACGACCCACCAGAGTAGCTGCCCGAAGAGTAGTTGCTGGAGGAAGAGTAATCTGAACGAACACCCCAGGTCATCGAATCATCACTCGTATTGCCGTAGTTCGTGGAGGTGGGAGGAGGGTTCAGGGATGCTTGCGTGGCTTCATAGTTCAGTCGGCCGATGTGTCCTTGTACCCGGCTTTCATTGCTCCAATCTCCTGGTCCCTGACCATACCCCGTTGTAAAGTCGAACGCATCATCCGACATAGACACCTCCTAGTTAGTCCCTTTACGAGTGCTCCTCTCCGCTAATGCCAGCCTTGCCGGTGCCGCATTCTAGAACGGCATCTCCTCGCAGTAAATTAGAACCACTGACTAAGTTTCCTGGTGGAAGCTGGCTCGGCAATAGGCAGTCAATGGTGATTTGCGAATCGTCGACATCATCCAAAGCCAAAAGACGCTCGCGGCCGCTAACACTCCAAACACGAATAACAGCTAGAGTCCGCCAATTTCGAGTAAGGCTTCAAACATGAGCTGGGCCCGGAAGAAGAAGGCTGACCGTTGGTGTGAGGCGATGCACAATGACCTCTCTGAACTTCTTCACTCGAGAAGCTACAACGGTCATCAGTTGTGAAGAGCATTTCGCGGAGCGAAAAACGCGCCACTTTATCTACAAGCAATCCATCTACACAATAGGGCTCAATGGCCTTACTCGTCTGGTGCATAACAATACGGCTTTTCCGCTGAGACTTGCGAACATGTGCACACAGGAGCAAACGCTGCACCAGAGCAATCGCGCACCATGCGCCAAGACATGCAATGAGCTTTTTGAGTGCATAGGCCACATCTAGTTACGATGAGCCAACGATGTAGCAGACCATCACTTGCCCAATGGATTCGAGCCTTTGGATCAGTCAGCGTTCACTGTTTTTACCGAGGGGACGACCCGATGTTCTGCCTCAACTACGGAGGGTTTGTTGCGCTTCCTCGACCCAAGCCAGTAGAGTCAACAGCAGGGAGAACACGAAGACGCCACAGCGTGAGGCAGAATTGACGCTCAGTGCTGAAAGAGCAGCCTCTCCAATTACTCCTCTGGGAATACGGATGCGACGCGTCTGATCTGGAGTACGGAAAGAAACGCTCATGATCGTGGAAGTTGATTCGAACGACAATTGCGAATCCAGTTTCTTTGCCCGGTTCAAAGAAGCAGGCCCGGCCCGGCCGGTCACGCAGGTCCGCCTCTACGAACGAAACCCCGCCGGCGAATGGTATTGGGTCACGGGCTGGAGCGACAACGCAGAGGCCCCGGCATGCCCGGCCTACGTCCAGCTCGTCGAAGACTCAGGCTCGGGTCTGGCGCATCTCGTGTACGGAGGGATTTACGGCCTGCGGCTCAAACCGATTACGGCCGAGGAACCCTGGAGCCTTGCCAGCCCGCATCAATGGGGCGAAGCCTATCTGTCCCTCTCCAGCGAGCGTGACCTGCGCGATGCAGAATGACCAACCTCACGACATTCCCCCGAAAGCATCCATCGCCGCACATTCAGCGTCGTCTGTTCCTCAATTGCCCTAACACCCTCCTACCCCTCCTGGTTGGATTACGTAATTTTATTTGAGCGCGTTCCACTATTACATATACTAAGCGAACCAGATCGATCCAGGGCCACATGGCACCAGAAACCGCGGATCGACAGCATGTTCTCTGCGTGAGGCCGCTTGAATCGCAACGGCTCCGGCACACAGAAGGAAACGGTTCGGCTACGATCATTCTGACCCCATGATGCCCTTCACCAACGATAAAATTCCCGCCTTGACCGTCGGCCTGCTGGCCGTGCTGCTGGGGATTGCGTGCTTCTTTGTCGTCTCCCCACTTGCAGCCGTAACGCTCATCACCGCGCTGATCGTCACCACTCTGTCCATCACCTTTCGCCGAAGCCACCAGAAAGGCCGGCGGGCCGGATGGGAATTACGCGAGCAGGAAAGCCAGCTTCGAGCCGTTCTGCAAGGCGCGCTAGACGCGGTGGTCACGATGGACAGAGACGGGCTTGTCGTCGAGTGGAATCCGCAAGCTGAGGCCGTCTTCGGCTACTCCAGACAGGAGGCCATCGGCCAGCGGCTGTCCGACATGATCATCCCGCACCAGTATCGGGACGCCCATTCGAAAGGCATGCAGCGCTTTCTCTCCACGGACGAAGTGAAGATTCTCCGCAAGCGCATCGAGATCACGGCGCTTCGAAAAAACGGCGAAGAGTTCCCCGTCGAGCTGACCGTCATCCCCATCCATGCAGGAGGACAAGTCCTGTTTTCTTCCTTCATCCGAGACATTACCGAACGAAAACAGGTCGAGAAGAAACTCCGGGAATCTACGGCATTCATTGAGTCCTTGTTTGAGCACATTCCCAATATGGTGTTCGTGAAGGACGCCCGCGACCTCCGGTTCGTCCGGTTCAATAAAGCAGGCGAAGAATTGTTGGGCTTATCCCGCTCTGAACTATTGGGCAAAAACGACTGCGATTTATTTCCCGAAGAGGAAGCCGACTTTTTCACGGCCAAGGACCGGGAGACGTTATCCAACAACCGCTTGACGGATATCCCTGAAGAGCGCATTCAGACAAAGAGCAAGGGCATGAGGATTCTTCACACGAAAAAGATCCCCATCACCGACTCCACCGGCGCGCCACAGTACCTCCTGGGAATCTCGGAGGATATCACCGAGCATAGACAGGCAATCCAGGACCTCAAGGTCAGCGAAGAGCGGTTCCAACTCGCGGTGCGCGGCTCAAGCGACGGCATTTGGGACTGGAACATCGCGACCGACGAGGTCTATTACTCCCCGCGTTTTAAAGAATTGCTGGGATACGAAGACCACGAGTTCCCCCACTCATTATCCACCTTCTGGTCGCTCCTGCACCCGAACGACCGCAAGTGGGTCGAAGGCGCCATCCAGGCCCATCTGACCAGCAAAGTTGTCTTCGACGTGGAGTGCCGCCTCCGGTTACGGTCGGGGGAGTACAAATGGATTCGGGCTCGCGGACAGGCGCTCTGGTCGGAGTCCGGGCAGCCGGGCCGCATGGCAGGATCGATTACCGACATCACCAAAGCCAAAGAAGCGGAGTCGGCAATCATCCAAAGCCGCCTGGAACTCCTGGTAGCCGGCCGCGCCAAGAGCGAGTTTCTCGCCAATATGAGCCATGAAATGCGAACGCCCTTGAATGCGATCGTGGGCATCACAGACTTTCTCGTGCGATCACCGCTGTCGCCGGAGCAGCGCTCGCTGGTACAGCGCTGCTCGAAAGCCAGCGACGGCCTGCTCCGCCTGATCGACGATCTGCTCCTGGCCGCCAAGGTCGAATCCGGAACGCTCGGACTGGTTGAAGAGCCGTTCGGGCTGCGCGATGTCGTCACCGAATGCACCGGCCTCATGCTCACAGAGGCACAGACCAAGAACCTTGCGCTAACGGTTCATCTCGACGCCGCGCTCCCCGCACAGGTGGTGGGAGATGCCCAACGCCTCAGGCAGATCCTGCTCAATCTCATCAGAAATGCCATCAAGTTTACCAAGGAAGGCCGGATCAAAATCCATGTCGGCCAATCGCCAGACGACAACGAGGAAAGCCACATTCTCGTCTCGGTGACGGACACAGGCATCGGCATCGCTCCGGAACAGCGCGAGACGATCTTCAACCGGTTCACCCAAGCCAACTCGCCCGCGAACAGGCAATATGGCGGCGTCGGATTGGGGCTCGCGATCTGCAAACAATTGGTCGGACTCATGGGAGGACGCATCTGGGTCGAGAGCACTCCGGGCAAGGGGAGCACCTTCTCGTTCATCGTCCGCTTTACGGCGGCCCCCGATCATCACGCACTCCCCCGCGCGGCCGCTTCAGCCATCCCTGCTCAGATGGACGAGACGCATGGCTACGCCAGCCGCAGCTTGAACATTCTCTTAGCCGAAGACTGCATCGAATCCCAGGACATCATGAAGTTGTACCTCCGTGATACATCGCACCAGCTCCATTGCGCGGAAACCGGCGTCACCGCACTGGAGCAATTCAAAAGCGGGCGGTTCGATCTTGTGTTCATGGACCTGCACATGCCCGAGATGGACGGGTGCAGCGCAACACGCCTCATCCGTGCGTGGGAAGCCGAGCGGCGGCGCACGCCGACTCCCATCGTCGCCTTGACCGCCAATGGGCTCGACGAAGCCAGGCTCGAAAGCCGGGCGGCAGGCTGCGACGGCTTTCTCACCAAGCCGATCAGGATGACCACGCTGCTGCAGACGATCCAGCGTTATTCCATCGGCGCACAGACCGCACACGGGTCGTTGCCGCGCGACGACAGCGACCAATCCATCGCTGATGAAATAGCACGCCTCCGACCGCAATTTATTCAAAACCGGTATCGGGACGTGACGGCCCTTCAGGCCGCTATCGCAGAATCAAATTTCGATACCATCAGAAGGGTCGGCCACCAGATCAAAGGTCTGGCCGGCTCCTACGGATTGTACGAAATCGGGACGATCGGCGAGAGCATCGAACAGGCCGCGCTCGCCCGGAACGTCGAAACGGTCATCGCGGATGTGGCGCGGCTGAACAACGCCCTTCACGAGGCCGAGCAACGCAGCCCATCGGATTTTGGGCAGGAACGCCACGCAGCATGAACCATATAGGGAGACGACGGCATGAGTATTCTGATCGTTGACGATTTCGAAGAACAGCGCGAGCTCCTGGCGGCGACACTTCAGAAAGCCGGCTATCGGTCGATTTTGTTCGCCTCGTCGGCCACCGAAGCCTTACAACAACTGGGCGTCGGCTCGTCTGCTCCGCGTTCAGCGCACGTAGACATCGTCTTGATGGATCTCCTGATGCCTGACATGGATGGGCTGGAAGCCTGCCGCAAGATCAGAGGCGAAGAGCGGCTGGAGCACCTGCCCGTGATCGTCGTCACGGCAAAAACCGATGCCGGCGACCTCACTGCCGCCTACACGGCCGGTGCCACAGACTACATTCGAAAACCGGTGATTCCAGAAGAGCTCGTCGCCAGAGTCTCGATGGCCATGAGCTTCAAGGAAGAACTCGACAACCGGATAGAGCGGGAGCACGAGCTCTCCGAACAGGCGAAGGAATTGGGCAAAACCGTCCAGGATCTCAAATCACTCCGGGACACCATCTGCCTCTGCGCGAAATGCAAGCGGGTCAAAATCAGTTCGGGGCTCTGGCAGCGGCTGGAGGACTATCTGGAGGAAAAACTCAAGGCCAGGCTCACCACCGGAACCTGCACCAGGTGCTTGAGCGAAGCTTCCGGCGCCGGAGGGCGGAAATAACGAACCGGCCAAGATATGGGCGCCTCCTACCATAGGCCTCGCACGCATTAGCAGAATATTCCGCTAAGGTCCGCCTCCTCTGGAGGCTCCGCATGTCTCATCTTCTTTGCGCTATCCTATTCGTGCACGCGAACGCGCCATTCTCTTTTTGGGTCTGACCGCAACCTGAAATTCATCTCTGTACATCACATCAACAGCGCGTTCCTTGAGACAGACGACCCGATACCGCTGACTCGTCTTCTGGCACGCAGCCACCGTTGGGCGCCCATATCGCCGCCACCCATCCTCCGTAAAGTAGAACCGACAGTTCTTGTAGAGCGCCCTGCGGGGTGAATTGAGCGCCATCCAGGCATCCGCCACTCCCGACGACCTCGTTCCCAGGAGACCAGACTTCCAAAACCGCACGAGCCGGAATTGACGAGCATCACTCGATCGACGCACAACCTTCAGAATGGCCCGGTACTCTTTCGGAGACAACTGGTGAATAAGTTCAATCCGCCGGAACATGACCGCCAGTATATAAGAAATGCCTGCGAAGCCGAACAGGAACATCGCGATAAAAGCCTCCACGGAAATGTCTATGCCGGAGTTTCCTTTGCGGATTCGACTGATGAGATGGCCACGGCCAACTGATAAGAGGCCCGCGTGGACGATTCCGGCAGGTGCAGCCGGTGGCAACCACTCCCGCCGCGGCTATGCCCATGGCTATGAAGAGATAATGATGATCGAGACTCAGAACGGAAGGCGACCCGCGCGCAGTTCACCTGGCATCTTTGGCACAGCGAACGCCGAATGTTTCGGCTGCCTTTTGCGGCGGCGCGGAATCTCGAGCCGCGCTCCGAATATCTCCAACGAGCCAGGATCCTCCCCGAAGCACCTTCTCTTTACCTTGCGCCGGCCCCTTCGGATTCTCTTTAGGACTCTTGGAATAGTACTCCTTCTCATACCAATCGCCCACCCATTCCCACGCATTGCCGGCCATGTCATACACCCCGAATGGACTTTTCCCACGTTCAAAATTCCCCACTTGACGCACGCCATTTCTGTAGGGAGTCGCGGTTAGGCCTTGATCGTAGTTGGCTAGCGCCGGTTCGGGAGGATTGCTGCCCCATGGATAGATTCGACGATCTCCCCCCCTTGCAGCCTTTTCCCACTCAGCTTCAGACGGAAGCCTCTTCCCTGCCCACTCACAATAGGCATTGGCATCTTCCCACGTAAGACCAATCACGGGCTTCCCGTCATCGGTCCCGGGCAAGGTTTGCTCCCAATGCAGCGGGGATGGCCGGCGGGTTGCTTGAAGAAAATCACGATATTCGCCCACGGTTGTCTCAAATTGATCCATGTAAAATGCAGGAAGTTGAACGGCATGTGCCGGTGAGGCCGACGCCCCAACCGATGGTTCAGCCACGCCCATCGTGAACTCGCCCTGGGGAATCAGGACAGAGCGGGCGGCGGCAACCGGGATCTTCCATTCCTTGA
Organism: uncultured Nitrospira sp.; assembly: GCA_964582865.1. Lineage (GTDB taxonomy): Bacteria > Nitrospirota > Nitrospiria > Nitrospirales > Nitrospiraceae > Nitrospira_C. The sequence goes on from CAZOUA010000049.1 coordinate 8,495, forward strand.
GCAGCCGCCATACTTTTTCGACCGGGACAGCCAACGCTTGCCGCTTTGCCATACTGACCATCACCACCCCCGCAACGACTCCATCATGGATGAGAGGTCCCCCCGAATTTCCCCCTGCAATGTCCGCCGAAAAGATCAGTGACTCTCCCCCTCCTTCGCTGCTCATGGAACCCGTCGACACCAACCATCCCTTATCTTGAAAGACAGGGAAACCTATCGCCTTGACATCTTCTCCCCCCTGGAGGTGCTCCGTCGATTTGGCTAATGGAAGCACCGTCGTCTCGGGCGGGACTGCCGTTTTGACATACAGGACCGCAAGTCCCTCCGGATCGATTTCCCGCCCGCCAGACGAGGAAAGCCTCTTCTCAATCCCGACGATCTTCTCGGCCTCAACAAATTCCAGCGGACGTGTATAGAAACTGATCTTGGGATGGGCATCGCCCTCCAGAATGACATGAGCCGCGGTCAAGATATACACCGCCTCCCCCTGCCTCGCGATCACAATGCCGGCTCCGACTTCTTCGGCATGCCCCTTCACGCCGGACACGATCTTGACCACCCCGCGTTTCTGCGCCTGGGTCTCATAGACCTGCGCCCACGTCGAAACAGGCAGACAGGATATCAGCAGGAAAAACCAGGCACGCGCCACGCTACAGGAAAACAGATTGCCGTCCATGTTGCTCCTGCATGTGACAAGCGGCTCGATCAATGGTTCTTAACATTGCCCCAAATCCAGCCGCACAAGGGGGGAAGAATTGCCCCCAGCAACCCTAACAGGATTGCCTTGGCCCATTCAGTTGAAGCGAGCCAGTTGCCATAGGTGATCACGATGGGCCTTGCCACGATCTTCGCCACCCCGCCCCTGTCATCGTCGATCCTGGAACCAATCGAAAGCCCCGACACTTTCCCTTCAATGACCGCGTCGATGGAACCGTCCGCCCGTACCCGGAGATCCCGAATGAGCAGCCTCGATTCACGGGGCACCTGCAGAAGATCGGAGGCATACAGCGAATATTCTTTTGACCCGAAATCAGTCGTCCTGATTGTTCCGCCGCGAATCGTGGTTACCGGATTTTCATCGGAATCCAGCCTGGCAAAACTGAACTCGCTCGCGGCGGCAGGCTTGTGGGTAAGCACCACGTCGCTGGTCTTTCCATTATTTGCAGAAGGAAGGCCCAGAACCATGGAGAATTGCCTTTTCGCAGGAACCATCTCGACTGTATTGTCTCCGAGCAGTGCGTGCACCTCGCATCGCTTCGGAGCCTGCACCTCGGGCTGGCACGAATTTGAGGTCTGTTCATGCTGAAGGCAGGCATTCAGCACGCTAAGGCCCAGGACGGTATTGGCCGGATACGCAACCGTAATCGGCGGCTTTTCCCCTGACAGGGACTCACCCTTCGCGCGAAAACTCAATCGAATCGCCTTGTCTCCCGGAGAAAATCCTTGAAGAATGAGTTTTGTCCCATCCTCCAGCTGGATCGGCCCGAGAGAAGAAAGCACCTCGCCGCTGCGGCCTTGCGTCGTCGGCTGAAGAGCAATTTGAGCGTCGTCGTGCGGAGAGCTGAAATACAGCGCCGTCGGCGACGATCCCGCGGCAGGCTTCCGAGCGGCTTGTTTCTGGAGCTGGCAATCCATCTGCAGAATCTTCGCGGCTCCGAGGCGCACTGATTTGATGTTGGTTGCCTTGACCGATTGAAACTCCAGGCCGTCAAGGAGTCCGAGATCGGTTCCCTTGTCGACCTTGAAGGCAATCTGGTCAACGTTGAGACTCATCTGCACGTCAAACTCGTTGCACCAGCGGCACTTCAAATCCGGCACATACACAAGACATGAGTAGCCAACCAGCAACAGGACGCTCGATACGATGGATAAGCTGGACAAGGGATGGCTGGAAATCCAGAAACGTATTTTCTGGCTGTGTCGACGATGCCACCTGGGAAGCCGATCATGCATTGGAGTCAGGCGAGGTTAGCATCCGTCCTTGCCGGAGCCGTCGAGAAGAGGGCGTGGCAGTACAGCCCTCGCTTACTCCTGGCACGCATTCCTGTGAAACAGGCGGGCGCGCAAGGAGACGCTGCTGTTTTTCCCTTGAACATCTAGGAGATACCACCCCTCAGGCATTCGCTGTTCCTTTGTGGTGTTCCATAGAACGGAGACCGGCATGCCCCCCTTCAAGCTCGACTCGACTCTCAATCGTTCATGCTCAGGCGCAGCCTGATCGAGAATTCTGCTCACAACATCCGCACTTCGAATTGATCGAAACACAATCCGATAGCCGACGAGCGACTTCGGACAACCATGGTGTTCTTGATATAGAAAAGCAGGGACAACATAGGTTTCGGAGGAAGCTGTTCTCTGATCGAGAGCCACCACCGCTCCAATGTTCCCAAGGTCCCCGACAATCGATTTAGCCCTTTGAGTCCGCCACGGGAAGATATTTCCGCATCCCTTCCCCCATGGCTGAGACTGATCTTTCCTCGTTGCCCCGCTCAGAACATAATGTTCAAAATCCTGCAATTCCTTGAACGTCAGCTTCACGCCCGGGGAATCCAGCCCGTTCATAACCGATTCCGGCCGGCAGAAACGCACTTTGAGCGTATCGTTGCCGGCTTCCTGTTTGGGCTGGTAACCATCGAACACTGCTTCAACCGCAAGCAGTTCAATACCGACCTGATGCCCGGACACGGGCGCCCCCTTCGCTCCCTCCGAGAACTCCCATCCATCCTCGTTCCGAAGCTGATAGTCCCAGGAATCTTGCCCGGCAATACCCGTCATGGAGGGACTGACAGCCCCGACAAGAAGAACCAGAAGAACTCTGAAAGAGGTCCGCATAGTCGCCACCGAAACGATTGTCGCGTGATACCGCGGCACACTGTCGTAGACCCGTTCGACAATTTCGCCGAGAGGCGCTATAAAGTTAATGCTGATGAGGCCAAAAGTAAAGCTCTGAATAGACGGTTATTGCAAAGGAGTTTGCCATGGTCACACGCATCCCCGTGACAGGTCTGGCCGTGTTTCTTGCCCTGATAGCAAGCCCAGCCTGGGCCCTTGAGGAGTGCAATGTCACCCCCCAGGGAATGCAAGATATCAGTAAGGCCCTGCAATGCCTCGATCGAAACATCAAATCCCTATCGCAACAGCCGGTCGGGGGATCGTCCGGCCCGGCAGCCAGCGTACCCCTCAGCGGCAAATACGTGGCCGGTACGTATACCAGCCCGGACGGGAAACTAAAGTTTCAACTGTCCGGCCCCACCAAGATGGGCGACCGAGAAAAATGGCAGCTCAGTTCAGACGATGGAACCATCCAGGTCACATGGATTACCGGTATCCCCCAAGGACATCCGATGTTGCTCGGAACCAAATTAATAGAGGAATTATCCTCGGCATACGACTACGGCCGCATGGGAAAACAGTCCTATATCGATGCGAGTTATTGGATGCAGGGCCGCCTCATCGGCGTGACTCCGACCAACGATGGGCTCACGGTCTCTCGATTCCACAAAAGTGGCGGCAATGTGGATGACGCCATTGAGAGCGCGAGTTTTTCCGTGAGACTGCCCAAAGGGAGCCGTTAGAAAAACGGGCCGCGGCTCTGCGTCACGGAACCGTTTACTGATGAGGGAATTTTGGGAACATGAAATAGAATTTACAGACCTGAGCCCGCTCGCAAGTCAGCGTCAAAAGCCCCCAGGTGATGCCGCTCAAGGCCGCAACGATGGCGGCGAGACAGATCGAGTACGCCAGAATCCGTAACAGCAACACCACCACGGCGACGACGAGTAAAAACGATCCGATAATCGCCCACAGCGCAGTGATGGCCGCTGCAGCCCCACCTGCCATGCCTGACCCCACCACCCACGCCATCTTGAAATCGGACCAATGCCGATTCGAGACATACGCAATAGCAATCACCCCTCCGACGATCGCTCCGACCAGCCCCCATGCGACGGACATCTCCAGGGGCCCCATCGGTGTGCCACCGCCCGACGACTGGCCGGCTGTCCTTCGCCGGCGATCCTCCCATTCGGCATTCTGATATCCCAACTGTTCAAACACACTGGCCGACAACGGAGGCGGCCCCTGCCCCGTTTGATACCTGTACTCGCCGTTTTGATAATCAAACGCTCCCATCCGCCTCTATGGGCCATCACGCCGGCGCAATAGGACCACACGGCCGTCTCGGCACCCAACGCGCGCTATTTGAAGACGTGCTGATAGATATTCCCGCACTTATTGCACATCCATGATTCGAGCCATATTTTCTTGAGCCCCGGCCACACGTTCGTATTGTACTCATGCGCGCGCCGGCCAAGCCAAAATGCCAACGCGGCGCAAGCCCCTGCAATCAGGAAATACGTCGCACTCGGGTTAAACACAACGGGAAATGCGATGAGGGAGAGAAGAACCGCTCCCACATACGACTTTTTCGCCGGCGGAGCCGCTTTTTTCGCCGAGGCCGTCTGCTGAGTTCCCCTCGTGCTTGTGACGCCACCGCCGCCGAACGCGCCGCCACCCCCGAAACCGCCGCCGCCGCCCACCGTGTTCGACGTCGTACGAATTTCTTGCGTGCCACTTTCATAAATCACTTCGAGTCTTTGGGTGTTGTCAGAGCCGCATGTCGGACATTGCATTGTGCCTCCTTAAAATGACCTGGTAACCGCCAGAACTTGTTGACAGGTTTTCAGCCGGTACGCCGAAGAGAGAATTTCAAGGAGGGATCGTGGACATTGCTGAGCCGTGTGTCCGGTTATCCCCGACGCGTAAGGACCGCGGCTCCGCCTTGTTTCCAGGATCGATCATTTCGAACGGCTGTCCAGCGCAACCCGTATTGAAGGCCACGCAGACATAATCAGCGGCATCGACGCCGGAGAACCAATCGAACAGTCTATGATCAGGAAAAGAATCGGGAGGATCGAGGACCGGCAAACAATTCGGGAAGGAGCCTGTCCGAGCTTGAGTGCGCACAAGGCGCCCGCTCTTCACCACTGGCTCTCCCCATTCTCGGTTAGATACGCAGCTTTATTACACTCACTCGCAGAGCCGGAATCGCGCGGATTGTAGAAACTCAACTAATTAATGGCAATAAGGCCATTCGGCCTTACTCCGCCCGGAGGGAGGGTAGCTTGCAGCAAGGGGACGAGGCATCCGCCGAGCCCCTCATGCCCGCTGACGATCGTTGCTATCTCTTGATCGTCTTCAACGCCGCTTTGAGCAGCGGCGACGCCTCGGGCCGGTAGAAGAAGGATCGGAACAGGTTGTGGACGACGGCCCTGTGCGCGGCATGGTCGGCCCGGAACTTCTTGACGGCGGCCACCCGGTCGCTCCCGTCATAGCCTCCCCGAATCGCGCAACGCCCGAGTTCCTCATCCGCATCCGGCAACGCGTGCGTCTGCAGATCGTGCCGCATCTGCAGCTTGTGCTCGACATCGCGAAGAAAGATATAGGCGGCCGTGAGCGCATCCCGTTCGTTCAGCGAAATCAATTTGCGGGCGGCAAATCGCTTCAGCGATCCGAGCGTGCTGCGGTCCAGCAGCGCCGGGACGTTCTTGCCTGCCACCACCTGCACCGTTTGCACTAGAAATTCGATTTCCCTGATGCCGCCGGTGCCGAGCTTCACATTGCGCCGTTCATGCCCGCGGTCGGCCATCTTGGCATCGATCATTTCCTTCACGGCCCGCACGTCCTTCACGACGGCCAGCGCCTCTACGGAACCGATCGTCTTCGCAGACGTTCCGAAGATAAACGGTTTGACCGTCTTCAGAAACGCGAGCCCGACTTCCATGGAACCGGCCACCGGCCAGGCTTTGAGCAACGCCAGCCGCTCCCACACCACGCCTCTGGTGGCATAATATTTTTTATAATCGTCCAGCGACCGAGCCAGCTGTCCGACCGACCCCTCCGCGCGCAAGCGCAAATCCACACGGAACACGTAGCCTTCCTTGGTCGTCTCTGTGAGCGCCTTGGTCAATTCGCGCGAGAGGATCTCGAAGTATTCTTCGTTGGAGATCCCGACGGCCGCCTGCGTGCCTCCCGCCTTGCCGCCAGCCGGTCTGGTTTCGCCTTCGTGGGAGGCATAAACGTAGATCAGATCCACGTCGGAACTGTAATTCAGCTCATGGCCGCCGAGTTTGCCCATCCCCATGACGGCAAAGCCCGTTTCCACCCATCGCCCCTGCCGGTCCTTGTGCATGGGCCGGCCGTATTGCAAGCGGAGATCGTCGTCCACGATCTCGTAGGCGGCATGGATCAGAATGCTCGCGAGATCCGACAGCGACGCCGTCGTCTCCGGCACATCCGCCAGGCGAAGTAAATCGCGCACGCCGATCCGCAACATTTCACGCCGGCGAAAGCGGCGCAGCACTTCCAATTTGAGTTCCTTCACCGTGAGACGGGCCAGTTGCTTGCGCAACGCCTCTTCGATCCCCTTGCGCGTCGGCGGTTTCGACAGTACGTCTTGTTCGGCCAGCCAGGAGACCAGCATGGGATCGCGGATGATCGTGAAGGCCAGCGAGTCGCTGTTGCCGAAGATCGTGCAGAGAAGATCCAGCATGCGCGGCGAACTGCGCAGGTAATCCAGAAACGACGAGCGGGTCACGCCCTCAAGCATCCGCTCCCAATGGTTGAGAGCCTGGTCTGGATCGGCCGTCAGGGCAATCGTCTCCAGCAGAATCGGGAGGATTTCCGCCAGCTGGCGGCGCTCATGAGGATCGCCCGCCATGGCTTGCAGATTGCGGTCGGCCTGATCGATGTCCTGCAGGCCATACGCCGACAAAAGCTTCCGCACCTGCTCGGCACTGCGCTCGGCCGCCAGCAGGACCGGTGTAGGGTCCGACCTCGTCAACGTCGGCGTGACAGGCAGCGGCCCGCTGACAGGGGACAGAGACATGCCTCTCTTCTCAGGCTTTCGCTTCACCTTTTACATCTCATATTTCACGCTTCACGCCTGACTTCCTACCCCCTTCGCCCCTTACCCCTCACGTTTCACGCCTTGTTCATGGCGCGGCATTATACTGGGGGCATCGACTACGCACAACGAAGGCGTTCCGGTATACTTGGCGTCCATGTCTACCCTGGCACCGAACTGCGACGAGATCCTCGCGGCACTCGCACCGCTCTGCTCCGACGTACCGTCCGATATCCTGCAGGACTTCGTCGGGCGCATGGACCAGGAATACTTCCGGCGATTCGATCCGGAAATCATCGCACGGCACGTGCACCTGGCCGCCCGATTGACCCCGGACCAACCCTGCCAACTGGCCATCACCGAACAGCGGGACCAGCCGCTGGACCTGACCATCGTCGCCTACGACTACTTCGCGGAGTTCGCCACGATTTGCGGGCTGCTATCCGCCTTCGGTCTGAACATCGAAGAAGGCCGGATCTATACGTTTGCCGAAGCCGCCACGAGCGCCACGGCCAAGCCCGCCTACGGAAGCGGCCCCCGCCAGCGGCCCAAGACGCGCCCGGGCCTGAGCCGGAAAAAGATCGTCGACGTCTTCCGCGTGAAGCCAGTCCAGGGCGCGTCCTTCGCACCGGACGATCGGCAGCGCCTGGAATCAGAACTGAACGCCGTCATCCGGCTACTCGATGCTGGGCAGGTCGAAGAAGCCCGCCAGGCCGTGAACCGGCACCTCGTCGAACAGCTCGGCAAGCGCCGCGGCTCGTTCAGCGGCCTGCTCCATCCCGTGCAGATCACCTTCGACAACAGCCAGTCGCCGACGGACACGATCATGGACATCCGCTCGGACGACACCCCGGCCTTTCTCTATGCCTTCGCCAACGCCCTGGCCATGCGCAACATCTACATCGCCAAGGCGCAGTTCGAGATCGAAGCGGGAAAACTCCACGACCGGTTCTACGTCCGCAACCGCTACGGGCAGAAACTGACCGACCCCGCCGATCAGCAACAGCTGCGCCTGACCGCTGTCCTCATCAAGCAGTTCACCCACGCGCTGACCTGGGCGCCGGATCCGACCAAGGCCCTGGAATCCTTCGACCAGTTCCTCGACCTGATCGTGCAGGAGACCAAAGGCAAGGCCCAGCAGGAAGTCCTCGCGTTCCTCAGCGACAAGAAAACGTTCCCGCTCCTCGCGCGGCTGCTCGGGGCCAGCGATTTTCTCTGGGAAGACTTCCTGCGACGGCAACACGACAACTTGCTTCCGCTGCTCCAAGACTACCGCGACGCACCGCTCATCAAGCCGCAAGCCGCGCTGAAAAAAGAACTCGACAAGCTGGTGGGCAAGGCCAAAACCGAGGAGGCCAGGAAAACCGCGCTGAACCAGTTCAAAGACCGCGAGCTCTTCCGCATCGACATGAAACACATCGTCGAGCCCTCGACCAGCCTCCCCGATTTCTCGCTGGCCCTGACGGAACTGGCCGAAGTGATCGTCCGGCGCAGCTTGACCGACTGCCAGGCCAAACTTGGCAAGATCTATGGCGCGCCTCACTCGGCCAACAAGAAGCCCTGTCTCTTTGCCATCCTGGGCATCGGCAAGTTCGGCGGCCGCGAATTGGGCTATGCCTCCGACATCGAACTCCTCTTCGTGTACGGCGGCATGGGACGGACCAGCGGCAAGCAGAAGATCGAGAACAGCGAATACTTCGAACGCCTCGTGCAGGAACTTCTTCAATGGATCGAGGCCAAACAGGAAGGCATCTTCCACCTCGATGTGCGCTTGCGCCCCCACGGCGGCAAGGGATCGCTGGTCAATCCGCTGGAGGAAATCATCAGTTACTACAGCGACAAGGGCCTGGCCGCCCCGTTCGAGCGGCAGGCCTTGATCAAGCTGCGGCACGTGGCGGGCGACGCCGCACTCGGCAAACAGGTCGAAGCCCACCGGGACCGCTACGTCTACAGCGGCAAATCATGGGACCTGGCGGTCGCATTGGACTTGCGCCGCCAGCAGCTCAAACAGTTGGTTGAGCCCGGCACGGTCAATGTGAAACTCAGCCAGGGTGGGGTTGTCGATATCGAATATGCCATTCAATATTTACAACTGATGCATGGCCACAAGCACGCTGCCTTGCGCACGCCGAACGCGATGCAGGCGCTGGCTGGGCTCGTTGAATGCGGGATCGTGGGCCGGCAGGACGGAGACAATCTCCGCAAAGCTTATCTGTTTATCCGTATGCTGATTGACGGCCTGCGAATGGTGCGGGGCAA
>CAZOUA010000050.1:0-17253 GCA_964582865.1 uncultured Nitrospira sp.
GTAAGGTGATCGTACGGGATCACGCTGGTGGCTGATCCACGAGAGTTTCCCTGATCCACGGGAGGTGCTCGAATGGAAAAACAGGAACGCAAGCAAGAGCCCAGACGAGAACAGCAGGCAAAAGACGACGTGAAGGCGAACCCGAAGGTCGTCGAAGCCGGCAAGAAAATGAAAGAGGACATCGACAAGCTGGTCGATGAAATCGACGATGTTCTCGAAAAGAACGCCGAAGAATTCGTCAAGAACTACGTCCAAAAGGGGGGGGAGTAGCGATCGGTCGATCGCCTGCTTTCCCCCCTATGTCCAGCCCTCCCTCGGTTTCGCTCATTCTCGACTGTATCTGGCTTGCTGAACTCCGTCTGCCCCGGTTTGACAAAGCGGGAATGACCTTATAGTATCCCTTTAATTCCCAGATAGTTACGTGTTTCGAGGCTCAGGCGCCGGCGTGAGGGTATGATGAAGTCCAAGCTCTGGGTCTTTCGCGATATCGATCCCACTCATTGCGCAGCTCTTGCACAGGCGCTGGCCATTTCCTCAGCGACCGCCTCACTGCTCGTGGCGCGTGGCGTGACGACTGCGGACGAAGCCTCCTCGTGGTTGTCGAATCCGTCGCCGCACGATCCCTTTTTGATTCCCGACATGGAAGAAGCGGTCGAACGGCTGCATCGGGCCGTCACCACCCATGAGCCGATCTGTTTCTACGGCGACTATGATGTCGATGGGATGACGGCTACGAGCGTGTATCTGTCTTTTTTCGGTTCGTTGGGCGCCAATGTGCGGGCCTATGTGCCGCATCGCCAGCGAGAAGGATACGGGCTCAATCTCGGGGCCGTGCAGCGGTTGCATGACGAGGGGGTGTCGTTGCTCGTGACCTCGGATTGCGGCACGACGTCCCACCGTGAAGTGGCGCTGGCCAAGCAATTGGGGATGGACGTCATCGTGACGGACCATCACCAGACAGACGAACAGATGCCGCCGGCCGTGGCGGTGATGAATCCGCATCGCGCCGGCGCGCGCTATCCCTTTCGCGGGCTCTGTTCCGCTGCGCTGGCCTACAAGGTGGCGCAAGCCTACCAAATGCGTCACGGTGCAGCCGGCCTTCCCCTCGAGTCACTGTTGGATTTGGTCGCGTTGGCTACGATTGCCGATGTGGTGCCGTTGCATGACGAAAACCGCGGGTTTGTCCGCGAGGGGCTGGCACAGTTGTCGCGGGGCGCACGCTGCGGCATCCGGGCCTTGAAGCAGGTGGCCGGCGTCACGCGCGACTGTACGGCAGAGACCATTGCGTTCAAGCTGGCCCCACGGCTGAATGCGGCTGGCCGGTTGGACCATGCGATGCTGGGCGTGCAGTTGTTGACGACGGAGTCTCCGGCCGAGGCTCAACGATTGGCGGATCGACTGGAGCAGCTGAATCGCGAGCGGCAGAAAATCGAAGCAGAGCTCATGTCGGAGGCGGTGGCGATGGTCAAGGAACAGGAGTTGCTGTCGGCGCTCGTGCTGGCCTCCCGGCGCTGGCACGTGGGCGTTGTGGGCATTGCGGCCGCGCGTTTGGTGGAACGGTTTCATCGTCCGGCGGTTGTCATTGCGATCGACGACAAGGGCATCGGCAAGGGATCGGCCAGGACTATGGGCGGGTTCGACCTCTATCAGGGCCTGGCGGCCTGCCGGGATCTCGTTGATGCCTTCGGCGGACATCCGAGTGCCGCGGGCGTGACGGTCCGCGAATCCCGTCTGGACGAATTCCGGGAGCGGTTCGTCGGTGCGGTGGCCGAATGGGTGACAGGTGCCGCCATGGTTCCAACTCTGCAGGTCGATGCCGAGGTGCTGTTGTCGGAAGTCACGACCAAGCTCATCCAAGAAATCGGGACGCTGCATCCATTCGGCGCTGGCAATCCGGAGCCGACGTTCGCAGTCAAGGGCCTCGAAGTCATGGAATCCAGAACCGTTGGCGAGAAACACCTGAAGATGACGGTACGGCAGGGCCGTTCCATGCCGTTCGACAGCATCGGTTTCGGGATGAAGTCTTTGGTCGAACGGGGCATCCCAGCCCGGACGCCGGTCGATCTGGCGTTCATCCCGGAGCTGAACCACTGGAACGGATATGACCGCATCCAGCTTCGCATCCGGGATGTCCGCATCAGTGCACAGGAGTAGCCTGATGCCTTTTCAATATCAAACCGTGATGGATATCGATCAGCTGCTGGATCGCGTCAAAAGCTACAATGCAGACGCGGATCTCGGAATCGTGCGGAAAGCCTACAACTTCTCGGCCAAGGCGCACGAAGGTCAGTTGCGGCGTTCCGGAGAGCCTTACCTGCAACATCCCATTGCCGTCGCCGGAGTGCTGACCTCGCTGAAGACCGATGTGACCGCGATTGTGGCCGCTCTGCTCCACGATACTCTCGAAGATACCGTGGCGACTCCCGAAGAATTGGAAAAAGAGTTCGGGAAGGACGTCGTCCACCTCGTCGACGGCGTCACCAAGATCGGCAAGATCACCTTTCGCAGTCATGAGGAAAAGCAGGCGGAGAACTTCCGCAAGATGCTTCTGTCAATGGCGGACGACATTCGTGTCGTGCTCATCAAGCTGGCCGACCGGCTCCATAATATGCGGACACTGGAGCATCTGAGCAAACCGAAGCGCGAGGCGATTGCCCAGGAGACGCTGGAGATCTACGCGCCGCTGGCAAACCGGCTGGGTATCAGTTGGATCAAGAATGAGTTGGAAGACCTCTGTCTCAAGCATCTCAAGCCGGATGTGTACGAGTTGCTGCGGACGCGCGTGGCGAAGCGGGACGAGGATCGTCAGCAATACATTCAAGAGGTCGTCCGACTCGTGAATGGCGCGATGAAAGAGAACAGCCTGCCGGGGCAAGTCTATGGCCGTCCCAAGCATCTGTACGGGATCTATCAGAAAATGAACAAGCAGTCGATCTCGTTCGAGGAGGTCTACGACCTCACCGCCCTGCGCATCATCACCGACACGAAGATGAACTGCTATGCCCTGGTGGGGGTCATCCATTCCCTCTGGCGGCCCGTTCCCGGGCGCTTCAAGGATTACATTGCGATTCCAAAGTCCAATCTCTATCAATCGCTGCACACGACGGTGGTGGGGCCCAAGGGCGAGCACGTTGAATTTCAGATCCGGACGGAAGAGATGCATCGCGTCGCCGAGTATGGCATTGCGGCGCATTGGAAGTACAAAGAGCAGGGACGTGTGGCGGATCGCGACAGCAAGGCGTTCGGCTGGCTGCACCAGTTCGTCGAGTGGCATCAGGATTTGCCTGACAACCGGCAATTCATGGATTCGGTCAAGCTGGACCTGTTCCATGACGTCGTCTACGTGTTTACTCCCAAGGGGATCGTGAAGGAGCTGCCGAAAGGTTCCACACCGGTGGATTTTGCTTTCGCCATCCACACCGAAGTGGGAGATCACTGCGTCGGCGCTAAAGTAAACGGCAAGATCGTGCCGCTCAAACATCATTTGGCCAGCGGCGACACCGTTGAAATTCTCACCTCGCCGACGCAGACGCCGCACAAGGACTGGCTCAAATTCGTTCGGACATCGCGGGCCAAGACCAAGATCAAGCATTGGATCAAGATTGAAGAGCAGAAGCGGAGCATCGAGATCGGACGCCGGTTATTGGAGTCCGAATTCCGTCGCCATGGCATGGCACCGGCTCAGATGTTGAAGTCTCCCGAGCTGTTGGAGGCGGCGAAACAGTCGGGGTTCGACAGCACGGATGAAATGATCGCTGCGGTGGGATTCGGTCATCTGCCGACAGCCCAGGTTATCGGGAAGCTGACGGCTTCGTCGTCCGGTTCCGAGACGGCGGTTCAGGAAAAGCCTGTTGCGCACAAGAGGGTCGTTGGCAAGTCGGATGAGAAGGGGGTGAAGGTCAAGGGTGCGCGCGATGTTCTCATGCAGTTGTCGCGCTGCTGCAATCCGGTTCCCGGCGATCGCATTCTTGGGTATATCACGCGCGGGAGGGGCTTGACGATTCATACGGTCGACTGTCCGAACCTCGAAGCGCTCGATTACGATCGTGAACGGCTGGTGGAGGTGGAATGGGATGCCGCTACGCCGAGCACGCATGCCGTGAAAGTGTCGGTCATGGCGGTGGACAAGACCGGCGTGCTGGCCAACGTTTCCTCCGCCATCGCGGAATGTCATGCCAACATCAGCCGTGCTGAAATCGCGACGCGAGAAGATCGGAAGGCCGTGCTCGATTTTATCGTAGAGATTACCAGCACCCAACACCTGGATCAGGTTTTGAAAGCCATCGAACGGGTAGACGGGGTGATCACGGCTCGCCGGGTAAGGGCTTGGCAGGAAAAATCCTAGACGGGCCGTTGAAAATCCCGCAGATTCGTTCCGGGCCGATTAAGGCAGGTTAAACTTCAGCTTTGTCCCCTTCTCGAGTTTGAGCCGGTCTGCTTCTCCTCCGCCGAGCTCCAAGACATAAAGGGCTGGATCGTTGGGCTGGTATTGGGGACAGCTGTCGTCGGTTCTCGTGCAGACGGGAACGTTCCGGGCGATGTAGATGATCTGTTTTTTCTCGTTCATCCAAATGATGTCGAGCGGGATCTTGGTGTTTTTCATCCAGAAGGTCCAGGGCTGGGCCTGCCCGAACGTAAACAGCATGCCGCGATCCTTGGCCAAATGTTCGCGGTACATCAGCCCCTCGGCTCGTTTTTTGGGGGTGTCTGCAATCTCTGCATGAATCGTGACGCCGCCGGGAAGTTGGACGAGGATCAGGCCATCCTCAGCCTGAATGCAGGAGGGAAGGAAAAAAATCAGAGTTAGCAGGGAAGCTACGATCCATTGGCCGATCATCCGGGCATCCTATCGGTCGTCTGGAAGCGAGTCAAGGTATGGTCTGGCGCTGCCGCTCCGTGCCGTACGAAGCTGATGAAATGGAGGATGCCAGCCTTGCAATCCCGATAATACCTGTGCGATTCTGGTGCCCATTGGCTAGGAGGACGGTATGAAAGAAGTTCGTAAAGTCCATTACGTGAAGGGCGTGTTTGTCTGCCCGCAGTGCCGCCAGTCCTACATCCAGGAAAAATGGATCGAATCATGGCGCGTTCGGTGTCATCGATGCGACTATCGCGGGGCGCTCACGGACGTCTCCGTGGAGGAACGCATGGAAGAGGAAACGTTTCGTCGGTGACCCGGCTTCATTCCTCCGTGCCTCCGCTTGTATGTTCTGAATCGACGGTTTCCTCGTCTGCCTCTATTCCGCCGCGTCGTCTGATCGGTTTTGCGCTTGTCTGTCTCCTGTTGTTCGCACAGGCCCTTGGATTTACTCCGGCATGTGCGGAAGAGCCGCCCCCATACACCGTTAAAGTCCTAGTCGCGTATCATTCCCTATCGGGCAATACCGAACGGATGGCTGAGGCGGTGGCCGAAGGGGCGAAAAGTCTGCAGGGGACCGCTGTCGTGATGAAGCGGGTCGGGCAGGTGACGGCAGATGATCTCTTTACGTCCGATGCCATCGTTGTCGGTTCTCCGGTCTACTGGTCGAACATGTCGGGAGAGGTAAAAACATTTTTCGATAACTGGCAGTTTAAGTTCGGAGTGTTTCCCGAATTCAAAATGAAGAACAAAGTCGGTGCGGCCTTCGCCACCGGCGGCCAGGTATCAAGCGGCAAAGAAGTGACGATGCTGACGATCTTGGCGGCAATGTTGGGCAATCAAATGATCGTTGTCAGCGGAGGCGGGGCGTTTGGAGCTTCTGCCACAACTGAAGGCGACAGTCTGGGAATCGACAACAAGGAACTGGCCGACGCGCAAGCCTTAGGGCGGCGCGTGGCGGAAGTCGCTGCTCTCATTAAGCGGATTCCTTCTCGGTAATCTTGCCGCGCGTTCGTGCCCTCTTCCGTAAAAGCGTTAGTGGTTTCTGTGTGAGGCGTCCGCGGGGCAGCTGCTCCTCGATCAGCTGTCGAGGAGAGCCCGTGTGCTGAGATAGCGGGAGGTTAGTAGCGAGCGGTCGAAGGGGCGGGGAGGCGATGCTCGCTCGTGGCGATTTCCACAAACTCCTGAATGTTCTTCGAGCAGCGGCCACAACAGCCGGAGTCTTTCAGGCCAAATTTGGTTTTGAGCTGACAGGGCATCACGATCCCGCCCCGTCCTGCTTCACGGACATCCGATTCTGTGATTCCCTTGCACAGACAGACATACATGATGGGCTCCCTCAGTGAATGCGTCACAAACGATTATGAGAAGCATTCTCAGTATGCCAGGTTACCATTCCTCTGTCAAGCCTCACGAACGACGCCTTAGATACGGGTTTTCAGTGCCTGAGGCTTATGAGATCGTGGATTCAAGCTGGGTAACCATTTCTCGGATGGTATCGAATCCCGATTGCCAGAATGCTTCCGAGTTCATATCCACGCCGACCTTCGTAAGAATGGCTGCCGGTGATTCGGAGCCGCCGGTAGCCAGCAGATCGAGATACTTGGGGACGAAGGCGGCGCCATCCGACTGGTATTTGCGGTAGAGGGCAAGGACCAGCAGATTGCCGAAGCTGTAGGCATAGCAATAGAACGGGCTGGCAAAGATATGTGGAATGGTCAGCCATTCCCACTGGAATTCATCGGGCACGCTTACGGCTTTCCCGAATTGCCGGCGCAGTTCGGCGAGATAGGCGTGCGCCAGCTGATCGCCTGTGGCTCCCTCGCCGATCATCTGGTGGGCCGTCTTTTCGAACCTCACGAAATACGCTTGGCGCAGAACCGTGGCGTAGATGTCGTCCAATTGGCTGAGGAGCAGCCCCTGCCGAACCTTTTTGCTGGACTCCTGACGCATCAAGGCGTCGGAGAGGATGCGCTCGCCGAAGACGGAAGCGGTTTCTGCCAGCGGGAGCGTGGAATGGAACGTAAACACCGAATGATGCGCGGCCATCATGCCGTGTACCGCATGACCCAGTTCGTGCGCCATCGTTGCGATGTCACGGGCATCGCCCGTGTAGTTCAACAACACATACGGCGTGAGACCCGGCACGACACTGTAGCAGTAGGCTCCGCCGATCTTCCCCGGTCTGGTCGGGGCATCGATGTGCCGTTCGGTTAAGACCTGTTGCGCCAGATCGGCTAAGCGCGGTGAGAAGCCACGATAGGCGTCGAGCACCATCGTGACGGCATCGGCATACGTATATCGCTTCGATTCGCTCCGATGGGGCGCATAGAGGTGATAGCGGCTCATCGGCTTGATGCCGCAGATGCGGGCCTTGAGCCTAAAATATTGCTGAAAGATGCCGGCGTTCTTGGCGCAGACCGAGAGCAACACATCGACGGCCTGATCCGGCACGTCGTTGCCGAGATTGCGCGCGGCAATGGGAGACGCGAAATGCCGCAAGGAGAGATTTTCGGATTTCCAATCGTTGACAAGAGTTTTGTAAATTTCCCCAAGCAGGTCGCGCTGGGCGGCGAACACGCGATAGAGCTCTCGGTAGGCGGTCTGTCGCATCGAGGCATTGGAGCTGCGGACATAGGTCATTAAGCCTTCGCGGTTGAGGGTTTTCTTCTTTCCGCCCTCGGTGATGGTGAACGTGAAACCATTTGTGACCACGTCGTAGAGCGTATTCATGGCGCTCCGGCCGGTCACGTTCTTCACGTTGATGATTTTCTCTTCCGGCTCGGAGAGCGTGTGGGGTTTATAGCGCCTGATGGTTTCCAAGTGATAGCGGAGATCGCCGGCGTCGGCCAGCAGCCTCGCGGCGTTGGCGTCGTCGACGCCCTGCCACCAGAGCTCAAAAAACACCAGCCGATTGTTCAGTGACGTCAATCGCTCTTCCACATGCGACTTAAAGGAACGGGCTTTCGCATCTTTCGTATCTTCTGAAAACCAGAGATAAGAAAAGGCGCCGAGCCGAGAGGAACCTTGGGCGATCGACTCGTGCACCTTCAGAACCGACCGGAATTCCTGGGCGGCCATCGTCGATGCCAGCCGGGGGCGAGCGGCTTCCATCTGGGCGACTTGTGCGTCGAGATCGGAGAGGTGCTGCTCGAGTGCTCGAACGGGATCGCGTACGAGGTGAGTCAGATCCCATCGATCGGGGATCGAGGGGGCAAGGGTCTTGTGTCTCGTCGTTTTCTTTCCGGCCATGCGTATCTCCTTCATGTCTCTGTGACGAAGCCGGTCAGATCTTACCACCATGCCCCGCCCGCGAGGAGAAAAATGTCTTCGTAAGAGCGGGAAGTCCCTGCGTTGACAGTCGTCCAGCGAGATGTGAAAATCGTTTCCAGCGGAGTGCCGGATGAACGACCAGGAAATCAACCGAGCCGTGCAGTATGTCACGGCCAGCACGTCATACGGGCGCGAGACCGTTGCCGAGATCGTCCGGACGGGCCTTCGCGAGCTGGCCGACCTCGCGGTGCAATCGACGCGGCCGTTCGAGCGGGAGGCGCTGTTCGAATATGTTTCGCAATGGACCATCAAGCGGACCGGGCAACCGGAGCCGTTGGTTCGAGAAGTGTTGGGCTGCGCCGGCCGCTGGCTGGATGAAGTCTACGAAGAAGTGGCCGCACGCCAGCCGGAGGCACTCGGACTCTCCTCGAAGGATGATGAGGATCCAGAGCCCGTGTAAACCATGGCACGCTTTCGTCCGAGAAAATCATTTCGCCTCGCCGCCCATCTGCGCGAAGGGCAATGTGCGCCTGTGCCTGCCTGGAAGCGCGAGGAAGAAGGACTGTCTCGTGATCTCGAAGAACGTTGGTCGACCCTTCACCGGCATTGCCCGGACCAATCGAGCCATCTCAGGCTCAGCCGACTCGTTCGTCGCCTGACGCACTACGACTACGGGGTGCGAGAGTCGGCGCTCGCCGAGTTGGAGTTGGCCACGCAGCTGATCCGTGCAGGGATGCGCGTCACGTTCCTGCCGGAGTCGCAGGCGAGAACGGCTGATCTCGAATGCCGTCTGGGCTGCGAGCGATTGTTCGTCGAAGTGACGGCGATGGTGGGATCGGCCGAGCGGCAGCGGCTGCCTCTTCGAGGATTGATGGTCGACGAGGATCTGGGAGACGAAGAAGATCGAGGCGCGGTCTTGATTCATCGGATACTTGCGCGCATTCAGCAGAAGGCCAAGCAGCTGGCCGACTATTGCGATCCCGTGGTCCTGAGTATTTCCATCCCTCGGGCCGACTTGCAGGGCGAGAGACAGGGCCGGCATGAAACCATCAGGCTGGACCTCAAGGTGTTGTCAGGGGCCGTTACGGTGTTGCTGATGCAGTTTCGCCATCTGAGTGCGGTGATGATGTCTCTTTGGGATGTGGAGCCTCTCCGGTCGAAGGCGGACACGAGGCTGGCGAATGTGGAGTCGGTGCAGCGGACAAGGCACCAGAGGGGCTACCCACGTGTCCGGCTGTTGATTCTCAACCCCGGGGCGGCCGTTTCATTGACAGAGCGGCAGGAAGAGATGTTCAGGCAGGTTCTCTAGTGCTAGGCAGGCAGTGAGGTCTTCAGCATCTCCAGATTCTTCGTCACCATCGCGTCGCCGTTTTTGGTAGAGATCTCGATACCGGTGGCAGAGATCTCGCGGCATTCATCGATTCGGCCTAGCTTGTGCAGCGATTGTGCAAGAGCATAGTAGGCTGCTGAATAGGTAGGCTTCACCGTGACGCATTGCCGCAGAGCCTTGGCCGCTTCCTCGAAATTTCCGTCCTCCATGTAGGCTTTTCCCAGCCCGAACCAGGCGACATCGTCGTTCGGATCGATCGCAAGGACCTTTTTCAACGGTTCGATTCGTGGATTTGGCATCGTGTCCTCCAATGAGAGACACGATAGCAGCGCCACGCGCTCGTTGTCTATGCGCTTTCCTGCATGATAGTCTGAGAAGCCGCTCAAAAGGTCTGCCAGCCTCGTTCTCGCGTCGCGTAATGCCTCAACGTACTGAGAAGTACGCCTCGGCATCTCGCTTGCTGCGGCCTTGATGGACAGCCCTTTTGAGCGGCTTAGGAGAATTCGACGAATCATGGGCAAAACCGGTCTCGTCTATCATCCGGCCTATCTTGAACACGACATGGGGGCCGGTCATCCGGAATCTCCTGATCGCCTGCGCGCGATCATGCAGCGGTTGGAAACAAGCGGAACAGCAGCTCGTCTGACCAAGATCGAGCCGCGAAAAGCGGAAGACGAGTGGATCACACAGGTGCATAGTCCAAGCTACGTGGCGGCGCTGAGCCGGCATGCGCCGGCCCGCGGGCGAGTGTCACTCGACCCCGATACATCGATGTCTCCAGGCTCTCTGACTGCGGCCTACTTGGCTGCGGGTGGCGCCTTGGCCGGAGTCGACGCGATCATGAGCAAGCAGGTGGATCATGTCTTTTGTGCCGTCCGTCCACCGGGTCACCACGCTGAGGCCGGCCGGGCGATGGGCTTCTGCTTCTTCAATAACGTGGCGATCGCCGCGTGCTATGTTCAAAAGAGGCATGGCCTCAAGCGGGTCTTGATTGTCGATTGGGATGTGCATCACGGAAACGGTACGCAACATAGTTTCGAAGACGATGCCTCGATCTTGTTTTTCAGCACGCATCAGTATCCCCATTATCCCGGAACCGGCCGCGCAACCGAGCGGGGGACAGGAGCAGGAGAGGGATTGACGATCAACGTGCCGATGGAGTCCGGCGAGGGCGATGACGAATACCATGCGATCTTTCTCAAATCGTTGGTGCCTGCCGCCGATGACTTCAGGCCGGAGTTCGTGATCATCTCCGCCGGGTTCGATGCCCACAAGGACGATCCGCTGGCCAGCATGGGGCTGACGGAGGCAGGTTATGCGGATCTCACCGAGATCGTGGCCGGCATCGCGAAGCGGCATGCGAACGGACGCATCCTCTCGTCGCTGGAAGGTGGCTACAACCTCACGGCGCTGGCGGCATCGGTCGACGCACACATCATGGGATTGTTGAAAATATGACGCGCCTGCTCAAGATCGGCCTCAGCCTGGTGATCGTGGTCGCTGCGGGCTATGTCTACTACAGCGAGATCAAACCGGTCGTCATTTTCGGTCTGCGCTCGGATTACGCCCATGCGATCCCATTTCAAAAGATTCCGGAAGGGCTCACGAGCCTCAAGGCCGAGTCCTGCGGCCAGTGCCACCGTGAAATTTATGAAGAATGGAAAACCAGCATCCACGCCCATGCCTATGAGGACCCGTTCTTTCAGGCCTATTGGAAAAAGGACAAGAACATCTGGGTCTGTTTGAACTGCCACACGCCGCTCGAAAATCAACAGCCGACCTTGGTCAAGGAGATCCCGCGCGGACGGGTCGAGAAGGCCGTGGAGGAACCGAATCCGCATTACGATCCGGAGTATCAGAAGGAGTCGGTGACCTGTGCCGCCTGTCATGTGCGCAACGGGGTTATCTACGGCCCATTTGAAGACTCTGTGGCGCCGCATCCCACGAAGTTCGATCCGAACTTCCGCACGGCCCAACCTTGTTATCGTTGCCATAATGTCGTCTCGGGGCCGGCGCAGTTTTACAATGTGGGCCCCTGCGGAACCTACGCGGAGTACGAAGGCAAGTTTTTCATGCAGGAGCGGGGCTTCATTTGCCAAAGTTGCCATATGCCGGAAATCGATCGGCCTGTGGCTACGAATAGCCCGATCAGACGAGGGCGGCAGCATCTCTGGCGAGGCGGTCACGATCCCGATATGGTCAAGCGGGCCGTGGCCGTGCAGGTCAAGGCTGATGCGACTTCGCCGAAGCCGGGCGACCAGGTGGGGTTTACGCTCACGCTCATCAACGCCGGCGCCGGCCACAAGATTCCTACCGGTGATCCGGATCGCCATTTCACAGTGGAGTTCATCGTAGAGGACCAACAGGGGCGTATCCTGGACCAGCAGACTTCGACTATGGGCCGCTGGATCATGTGGCAGCCGGCCATTGTAGAGTTGTATGATAACCGCCTGTTGCCCTTGGCCAGCCGGGAATACCGGTTTGCGTATAGATTGCCCAGCAAGGCGGAAGGCTTGAAAGTGAAGACCCGCGTGCAGTACCACATTTTGACCGACGGGCAGCATGAAATGCTGCAAACGAAATACGGTCTGACGGGCAACGATCCCTATCGGTTTGTGGTGTATGAGCGGGAGTTTCCGTTGTCCGGGGATCTGAAAACTGTGTTGCAGGAAGAAAATGCAAGGCTGACAGCCATCAGCGGTCAGCAGGGGGAGACGAGTTGTAGCGTCAAAGCTGAAGGCTGACAGCTGAGGGCTGTCGTTTGAAGGAGTACCATGACACACCCGTTACTCATCGATAGCGAAACATTGCAGAACCAGCTGGGCCAGCCGGACCTCGTGATCATCGACGTGCGCGGCAAGGCGGCATACGAATTCGGCGGGCACATTCCGGGCGCAGTCCATACGACCTGGCATGACTACAGCGATCCCAACGCTGTGGCCAAGGGATTGATCGATCCCGACATGAAGCGCATGGAACAGAGAATGCGCGCCCTGGGGCTCAACAGCGACAGCCGGGTGGTCATCTATTCCAATCCCTTCGACAACTGGGGTGACGAAGGCCGGATGTTCTGGATGCTGGAATACCTCGGCCATACGAACCTGCACATTCTCGACGGGGGTTGGGTGAAGTGGGTGGAAGAGCGGCGGCCGTTCGAACACGGGCGTGTGACGCCGAAGCCGGGAAACTTTACGGTGAAGCCGGCTTCTCGCACGATCATTACGAAAGATGAGCTGAAGGGACTGGTCAAGGGCGCGCATCCGAACAGCGTGATCGTCGATGCCAGAAGTCTGGAAGAATATCTGGGGAAGGAAGTCTCTGGGATTCCGAGGGCCGGCCATATTCCGTCGGCCATCCATGTGGCCTGGAACGGGTTCTTGAACAAGAACGCAACGGTGAAGGATCTCGCCGTGATTCGAGCCGGCCTCGACGAAAAAGGCTTGCAGCAGGACCAGGAGATCATTTGTTACTGCACGGGCGGTGTCCGGTCGGCATGGCTCTATTTTGTCCTGAAGCTCGCCGGGTATCAGAACGTGCGTAACTATCCTGGTTCGTGGTGGGAATGGAGCCGTGATTTTGTCTGTCCGGTGGAGAAAGACTTTCATGGCCTTCAGAAAGTACTGGGCGTCGAGGCCCCGGCCCGGCCTTCTTGACAGTCAAAAATTCGCTGTGTAAGGTGAATGAGTCTTATTCATTCGTGCATATTCTCGTTTTGCACGCAACTTAACCACAGAGGAGGAGCCCATGACGATGAGAATCCAACGTGGAGCATTGATGCTGGCCGCAGTGGCATTGCTCGGTCTGCCGCTGGTTGCTCAGGCCGACAACAAGCACATCAGCGAGGCCGTCGAGCATGCGAAAGAAGCCGCGGCCCATGGCAAACAAGGCCACGCGGATGCGTTGGTGAAACATGCCGAAGGGGCGCTGAAGCATGCCGAAGCTGCCGGGGTGAAGAATCCGCATCTGGACGAAGGCGTCAAGCATCTCAAGGAAGCGATCGAGCACGGCAAGGCAGGCCATGCCGATGTGGCGACTCAGCATGCCGAAGGCGCAGTGACGCATCTGTCCGAAGTGAAATAAAGCTCAAGGCGAAGGGCAAGAGGCGAGAGGTTTTGAGCCCATTCCCTCTTGCCCTTTGTTTGTTTCACCGATCTCTCGCCTCTAGCCTGGTCCTCATGCGCATCGGGTACTACCAAAATAACCCGGAGTTTGGGAACACAACCGGGAACCTGGACCGAATCTCCGCCAAACTCGATGAAGCGGCGGCGGATCTCATCGTGTTGCCCGAACTCTGTGCCTCAGGCTACCAGTTCGCCTCCCGGGACGAAGTGCGGGCGCTGGCGGAACCGGTTCCCGACGGGCCGACGACGAAACGACTGCTGGACCTGGCCAAGCAAAAGCATATGGTTCTGGTTGCCGGGCTTCCGGAGCGAGCGGGGTCGTCCTTCTATAACTCCGCCGTTGTCGTAGGGCCTCAGGGTTTCATCGGCTGCTATCGAAAAACGCACCTGTTTTTCGAGGAAACGCTGTTCTTTACGCCGGGGGACACAGGTTTTCACGTCTGGGATATCGGTCCGGCAAAGATCGGCGTGATGATCTGTTTCGACTGGTACTATCCGGAGGCGGCGCGCACCCTGGCCCTCAAGGGAGCGGAGATCATCTGCCATCCCTCCAATCTCGTGTTGCCGAACTGTCCGGATTCCATGCCCGTGCGTTGCTTGGAAAATCGCGTCTTTGCCATTACGAGTAATAGGACGGGCAGCGAAGCAAGGGGTGGCAAGGAGCCGCTCACGTTTATCGGCAACAGCGAGGTCGTGACGCCCCGCGGGGCTATTCTGCATCGTGCGCCGCGCGAGCAGGAAGAGCTGTGCGTTGTGGAAATCGATCCGGCCGACGCGCGCAACAAGTCCGTGACCCCCTATAACGATTTGCTCCGTGACCGGCGCGAATCTCTCTATAAATAGCCTCTCGAGTGTACGGAGTCATTTCCCGCGCGGCTTGCCTGTGGCAGTCCGGCGCGATAGGATAATCATCATGAAGGTTCCCCTGAGCAAAGGCATTTTCCTCATCGCCGCGCCGAACTTGCGCGATCCGAATTTTCGGCAAACCGTGGTGCTGCTCTGCGAGCACGGGGCGGAGGGTGCATTAGGGGTGGTGGTGAACCGGCCGACCGCGATGTCGGTTTCCGAAGCGCTGCCGCAAGTGCCGATTCTCGAAGGGCAACGGCATGTGCTCTTTTCAGGAGGGCCGGTACAGCCCAATCAGGTCATGCTGCTCTATCGATTGAACCAGTTGCCGGAAAATTCCCACCATGTCTTCGATGGTGTGTGCCTTGGCGGCGATATGGAACTTGTCGACAAGATTCTCACGGCGGAGCAGGGACGCGAGGCGTTCCGTGCCTACGTCGGCTATTCCGGATGGGGACCGGGGCAACTCGAGTCCGAAATGAAAACCGGTTCCTGGATTACCGTTCCCGCCGATCCCGCCGTCGTCTTCGAGAAAGATCCCGCCCGTGTCTGGTCGGACATGCTGACGACCCTCGGAGACGAGTATCGTCTGTACGCCGACATGCCGTTCGACCCCTCTCTCAATTAGCGCTGCCCGTCCTGCGGCTCCGCGTTGCAGGCCTCGCGCGAGAGTGCTAGGCTGCAGCGATGCCGAAGCCGCAGACGGTTTCCTCCCTTCAGCTGTCCCCGTTCATCATCGTGCTCGCTCTCCTCGGTCTTTCCGGCACACTTCCCGCTTGCGGGGTGGGTTACACGATTGTGAAGTCGGAGTCCAGGCTGGACAAACTGGCGGTCCCGATGACCAAAGCGCAAGTCGTCGATGAAATCGGCCGGCCCGACCGGGTCCTGCGCGACGACGGCCAGCTGCTTGTCTGGGAATATTCCCTCACGGCGCGTAATCAGTGGCTCTATGAACTGGGCCTTTGCCCGATTTCCATCTGGATCGGCGGGTGCATCTTCTATCCCTTTACGAACGTGGCGATGGAGCATCAGCGCGAGTTTCCCTACCATGTGGTGCTCGTGAACGATGAACTCTGTGCCTGGGGGACACCGGCGGCAATTCTGCAACGCCGGCGGACTTGTGCCGCCACCGGTGCGCCGATGGGTTCCTCAAGAGGGACAGGGGGGAGGCCGGAGCCGATTGTCTCGAGCAACGGGCCGATCAGCCGCGATAACATCGACCGGTATCGGACCATGGCGGTGATGCTGTTCGAAGATGCTGCCGGCGCTCCGGGATCGGGCTCTCGCGTGGCCGGCATTGTCACGACGCTGTTGCTTGATCTTGACATCCACATGGTCGAACGGGCCAAACTAGATGAGGTGCTGAAGGAGCAGGTGATCCAGCTCACCCATGCCGACGATGCCAACGTGTTGAAAGTCGGTAAGTTGCTCGGCGCGCAGGCGATTCTCGTCGGAGAGGTGCAGCAGTGGGAACGTCATGCGCAGGAACGGATGCACAGCGTGTCGCTGTCGCTGCGCATGATCGACGTTGAAACCGGCGTCCTGTTGTTTAGTGGCGAAGGGCACTTGACCGATCCCACCACCGACGATCCGGAAAGTTCTGCACGCCTCATCACGCACCGCCTGTTGGCGCGGTTTGGATCGCAGACAGGATTGCTGGGATCCGGCCGCATCGGAGTGAACTGGGAGTTGCTGGAAGAAAAAGGCAGGTACTTTTATCTGGTGCGCGAATTACGAAGCGGGCTGCCGGCGGAGAAAGCGGGCCTGAAAATCGGCGACCGCATCATGGCCTGTAACGGAGCATCGCTGGCAGCTGTGAAGACGGAGCGCGATGCCAAGCGGCTCTGCCAAGTCGAGGCAGGCCA
Organism: uncultured Nitrospira sp.; assembly: GCA_964582865.1. Classification (GTDB taxonomy): domain Bacteria; phylum Nitrospirota; class Nitrospiria; order Nitrospirales; family Nitrospiraceae; genus Nitrospira_C. The sequence continues at coordinate 16,294 of CAZOUA010000050.1, forward strand.
GGCGTTGCTGCTGGATGTCCGGCGTGGCGGGGGTCCGATGCAGATAGAGGTCACCGCCGATAAGCGGCCAGGGCTGTAGCCTGGAATTGCCATAGAGGAGTCAGAACATCACATGGATCAATCAGCCGTGCCTCAATCCGGAACCGATGCGTTGATGAAGAAGTTGCACGAGCGTCCGCAGATGCCGCTGGCCGACTGGCTCCGGGCGCCGGCGCATGTCCACTACAAGGCCTTTCGCATGTCCGATCCGCCGGCGCAGCGGGCGGCCAGCCGTGAAGAGTTTCAATCGATCCTGGCCGCGTTCGCCGTTCCCGCCGGCAACACCATGCTCCGCGAGACGTTCGGCTACGGCGTGAAGGAAGCCGCGAGCGGCGACCGGCTCATTCTGATCTGGCAGGCCCATACCGAATACTACAATTATCAGATTTGGCATTTGCCCGCCCCCCCGAATCCGGCCCTGTCGTTCGGATCGATCTCGTTTCCGGACTACAAATTCCCCGTCACGCCGTTAGGGACGGAAGTCTGTCGATTGGACATTCTCCTCTCGTCCGATTCGCTGCCGTCGCGGGAACAGATGCGAGGGTTGTTTCCGGGTCCGATGCTCTACGGAAGCAGGATTTTCGACGAGCAGACCAGTCTCGTCACCAGTTTTACGCCGGACGAGCAGGGGCGGGAGCGTTATTGGGTCGGTCTCGGTGCGCCGCAAGTTTCTGCATCGCGGCTGAAGGATATCGTCGATGCCATCGTGCGGATCGAAACGTACTACCATCTCCTGCTGATGCAGAAGCCATTGTTCTCCGCTGCCATCGATCAAGTCTTCAAGTTCGAGCAGGTGCATTTGAAGCAGCGCGAAATCATCAGCGGCCACATCGCCCATGCCGACTCACAGACGTTGCAACGCTGGTTGAACGGCCTGACGCAAGACCTGCTCAAGACGAGTCGCATTGCCGGCAAGCTGCA
>CAZOUA010000051.1:0-16793 GCA_964582865.1 uncultured Nitrospira sp.
CCCCTTCTTCTTTCCTTCCTGTCTTTACTCTCGAATTTTCTCATTCACTGCATGACAGATTGAACCGTTCTGAGGCTCTGAATGATTCGGCGGATGAGCCGAGCCAGAACATGCCGGAATAAACAGGGGAGAGAAACGAAGCTCACGCAGCGGCCTGAACCGGAGCCAGCCTGGCCTTCTTGTGCGCTTTCCATTCAAGAAAGAGAACCAGCAGCAGTCCAAGCAAGAGTCCCGCAGCACCGGCAAGAAGGCCGTTCAACATCACGCGAGGGCGACTTTTTCTTTCTGCCGGTATGGCCGTATCGAGCACTTGAACGGTCGGAGTATCGCGCGCCTCAGACAGCTTCGCCTGCTCGTACTGCGACATCAGCAGCGTATATAACGTTTCCTGCACCTTCAGATTTCTCATAAGCCGCCCGTATTCAAGCGCCAAGGTGGGCACGGTCACAATCGCGGGGTGAAGCTGATCTCCTGATATTCGTTTCCCGCCTTTCCCTGATTCCATCAACGCGAGCTGCTTCCGTAGTTCGTCGATACTTGAACGCACTCTGACAAGTTCCGGATTGTCCTTCGACAAGTACGTCCCCATCACCTGAAGCTGAACTTCCTGCGCCGTGATCTGTGCCTGGAGGGTCGCAGCGGCTTCGATCATGGCCTTTGATTGAGCCTCGATTGCTACCGTTCTGTGCTGTGTTTGAAATTCCTTCAGCGCCTCCTCGGCTCTGGCGAGGGCCTCTTCGGTCTCTTTCAACCGTCCCTCGACAAATTTCCGATTGTCGCTCGCCTTGGTCACTCCCATACTTCGATTGAGCCTGTCCAGATTCGACACATAGAAGTTGGCGATTTCCGCCGCAAGGGCCGGATCCTTGTCTTCGACCGTGATCTTAATAACCTTTTCCTTGGTGACGGCGAAGCGGGTGACTCCTTCCAGCTTCGATCGTGCGTCTTGCATGAATTTGGATTCGTATCGCTCCTTCAGATTGAATCGTTTGACGATGTCATCGGCCATCGTGCGCGACTTGAGGATCGAAATAAAAATATCCGTCGGAGTCGCCGTCATACCGGGCAGGTTGACCCCGAGGGTTTGGGCGGTGTTGGCCACGCCGCTCGCAGCCAATAGGCTCCCGAGCCCGCCCGCATCTTTACTTTCCAATTGCGGGAGAAGTGTGGCGGTGGATTCATAGATCTTGGGGAGTACGAGGCTGACCGCAATTCCGCCTGCCATTGCCAAAATTGCGAGCGCGGAGAGCAGACGGATGCGCTTCCGAATGAGTGCCGCCACATCAAACCAGTTGAGATCCCCGCTACCGCCCAACTGATAGAGCGATGCGGGATACCTGGACGTTTCTCGTTCGAAGGCCTGAGTCTGATTCATAATTTGGCAGTACCGAACTCATTGTGCCGCCCGACGGTGAGATCCGAAGGAGCGCGTGGCGGTCTGTTGTTGTGTCGATCTTTAATCGTTGCTACCGGCCGATCACTGCGATGGCAGCGGCTGTCAACGCCGTGCTTCCAATGATGCTCGCAATTGCCTGCCATAGCGGCAACGACCGCGTTTTGGCTTCCATTCGTTCCGGCACGACGATAGTATCGCCGACGGATACGACTCTTGCCCGTGCGTATCCTCCTTCGGCTGCCCCGTTCGCCCGCACGATATACATTTCCTTTTCGTTCGCATCGGGGATGAACCCACCGGCCTGGCGAACGTAGTCCTCAACATCGAGGTCCGCTCGGTACAATATGTTCGCAGGATTTCGCACGGCCCCGATAATTGACACGGTTTGAGGCCGTTGCGGAATGGCGATTTGGTCGCCTTCCTCCAACATCAGATCGTTATCCTTGTCCTGCTCCAACTGATCGAGCGATTCCGCCTTGATAACCACTCGCCCCAGCTGGATATGATCGACGAGCTGATCCAATGCCTGCATCTGCAACTGTAATGTAGTGGTCTCCATGCTTTGTTGGTTGGCTTGTCCGGGTGTCGGGACGGCACCCGCACTATAGTTCGCGGCCTCGACGACCAGGCGTTGCTTTTGGTAGGCAACGAACCGCTCGACCTCTGCCTGCTGCTGCCGCCGGACCGTTTCGCGCATGAGCACCAGCCCCTGGGGGAAGGCACGGCTGGTGAGTCCACCCGCCCGCTTCACCACCGAAGAAAGTCGCTCGCCGGTCTCGATGGTGTAGGTCCCGGGCCTCTTGACCTCTCCCGTCAGCGTGATCGAACGTGGAGCCCGCAATTGCGTTCCCACGACGACTTTATCGAGCCGATGCAGCTCCACGTTTTCCTCTTTGCCCTCAAGCACCGCACGCGGATTGATCGTGCGTACGGTCGTCTCATACGTGTTCGGATCCGTCCGGACCAGTTCAGCCCGATCAACGTAGGAGTCGATGAGCAGCTGGTCAGGAGTCAGTAGATCCGTCAACTTCATCCCGGGTTTGAACTCATAGGGCCCGGGGGCGCGAACGGCACCTGCAAGCGTAACGGCATTTTCTATCTGCGTCGGCACGGAGCCCAGACGCACATAATCACCATCGATCACGATAGGAGTTTCTGCGGGAGAGGATGCCTTCGCCGATCCATTCAAGTACTGATCAAGATTCACATCGACAATCACGCGCTTGAGCCCGGCCTCGATGCGAAAGATCTGTGCGCGGCGGCGGTCGGCCGAGGGAGCAAGGCCGCCCGCGAGGTCTATTAATTCCGGCAGCGTGGTTCTCTCCCGCAGTTCGTAAATGGCGGGACGCCTGACCGGTCCGCTGATTGCCACGACAGGCCCGATCGGCGCGATGACGACCGTGTCTCCTGAATTCAGCCGTACATCATGGCTGCGATCTCCACGGAGGAAAAACTCGTACAAGTCGAGATTAGCTGCGGTTTTATTCGCCCGAATCACTTGGATATGGCGGAGTGAGCCGGACTTGGCCGGGCCGCACGCGGCGTAAAGCGCGTGCGAGACGGTCGCCAGCGAACTCAGTTCGTAGGCACCCGGCCTCGCCACTTCTCCCACCACAAAGACTTTGATGCTCCTGAGACGCCCCATTGAAATGTGCAGATCAAACCGTTTGAGCAACCCGCTCAACCGCGCATGAAGAATTTGATTGACCTGCGCAAAGGTGGAGCCTGCAACAGGAATTGATCCGATCTGGGGGATAAAAATGGTCCCGTCACGTTCCACGGTGCTGATATAGCTCCGATTCAAACTTGATTCGGGCACATTCCAGATATGGATGGTCAACGTATCTTCGGGGCCGAGGACATAATCAGGGCCGACCGGCATGTCCATGACCAACGGGAATCCGGAAAAGCTCTGATCGAAAAAGTTGTACCCGAATTGCTTCAACTGACTTGTCATCCCCTGGAGGAGGAAGAACTTCGAAAATGATTCCTCGATGGAGAGAGGTGCGCCCGGGTCAACCTGAAATTGCCCCAGCAGCCCCGAAGCCACTGTGCCATGAGTCTCTTGTTGTCCTTGGACCATCGGGCTGAATAGACCTGGATGCGTGGGAAGCCCTACGGCCCCTGTCGACGGAGCTGTACTGGAAGGGGAGGCTGTGTGCCCTCCGCCTGCTTGAGGAGTGGCTCCGCTCCCACTCTGCCCTTGAGAAGAAGTAGCCGCCTGGGGCATCGAACCGTGCCCGGAACCAGCCGCAGACGACCGCCCCTGCTGCTGACCGGTGCCGGCTGATGGAGTAATGCCGAGTACAGTTAACCGCTCAGCGTTGCCGCTTGCGTCATGAGTGACTGCGGAAATTGGAGCCCCCGCTCCACCCCCTTGAACAGGACAAGGAACCTGCGTGGTTGTGATGGGTTTGAGCGCGTCCGGATTCGTCACAATCGGCTGTCCGGGAAGAGCAGACACCATGCTCCCGGGCAAGGCTCCATAAGGGATAGGCGCCCCCGATTGTCCACTCATTCCGATCTGGGCGAACAGCGCTGGAGGAGCGACTGTCAGGAAGACCAGAACCCACGCGACCAACGAGATGAAACGGTTTGATGTCATCAAGTTCATTCTATGTCCCCCGCAGCCCCTTCTGTTGCAATTGCCTGATTTAACGCAGTTATCGGATGAGTGAGTTCCTTGGGTGACGCTATCCCATCAGTCAAATACCGTCAAGAAAACCACGTAATTCTGCTTACCGCACGAAACGAATCAATCAGCGCGTTTCCGTCGCCAGTTTCAGTGCCCCAAGCTCTCAAAACTCCTTCGAGAGTGCCATCCACAATAGATGGTTCGTTGCGGTCACGCCCGGCGCAAACGTCTCGGCATAGGGCGTGATCGAACTGATCTGACCGGGGTTTTTGATGTATTGATAGGTGTATCCGAGCGTGACTTGCGTTCTCGGCGTCACCCACCAGGTCAAATCAGCCGATGCTTCCTGTTTCCGCTCATGCACCGACTGCCCGCGGGCACGCTCTTGGAGATTCAGGCTGTGGCCGAGTTGAAGATTGTCCGTCAGATACCTCGTGGTCCGAATCAGCAGATCGATCGCATCGGTCCCCATATGATGTCCCAGGGGAAAGCCGTATTGCCGCATCCCGCTGGTATACGTGCCGTTGTTGTACCAGGTCCCGATCAGACCGGTTTTCCGTCTTGTGTAATCGGTATCCGCAAATTCGACCCGGAGATCCATTGTATCCTTAGGGAAGAGTTGAGGAACGTAGAGCCCGACGAGATAGGCCGCGCGGCTAGGAATGGGGTACTGGCTCCATTTGTCTTCCGATCCGAGTTCCCCATAAATCTGCATCCCCGCAGGAAACGGAATCAGATACGGGACATGCGGAATCTTCGCCCGCACATCCACCATCGATTGTTCGTTGCAATCCAGGTTGCCTCCCTGATTGGGAGGATTCTTGTAACAATCCGCGACCGCTCTCGGGAATGATTGATTTCTTCCTTCACCCCCGAACTGGGTCAAGCGAGTTGCGCCGATCTCAAGCCAGCTCGCAGGCAGATAACTCACCCGCAATCCGAAGATCTTGGCGTGCTTGAAGTCACGATCGCCTTCAAACTGGGCGAGAAATGAATTGATCTTGAAGGCGCCCAATCCTTCCAGCCCCCAGGGCAGCCTGAACGCCTCATCGCTCCCCAGCTTGATCATATCGAGCGGGAACGCATGGTCGGTCATCAACAAAGACCCGTGATAGCCCGGCCCCCACCATTGCGTTCCCCGCCCGGCCTCCAGCGCCACGTTCCAGAATGTCAGTTTCAGGCTGGCTTCACGGAGGTAGACATATTGATCATTCAACGACGTCTGTGAGCCGACCGTTGGCCCGTGGCTGAGGGAATTGAGATTGCTGATAAATTTGGGTTGGACCGTGAGGGCAGCCCAATCTCCAATTTCAAACCACCCGCGCACATCCGTCTGATTCTGGACACCATTGGCATAGTACTCACCACCCCGGTTCTCCCGGAACCGAACCGTCTGCCCCTCGCCGACAAAGAATCCGTCGACTTCAGACTGCACCCGCGCCCCGTAACGGAACAATCCGCTCGACTCGCCCGCGCGCTTCTTCAAAGTACCGAGCGAGATGAGTTCGGGTCGAAATTCCACCATGAGCCGGTTCAAGAGCGGTTCGGCAATCGCGGTTCGACCGTCTTCTCCAATTTTGCCCTCCCGAATGCGTTCAATAGCGCCCGCGACCAGCTTAGCGGCCTCTTTCCGGCTATACGGCTTGGACATTAAGAAGGCTTGATCGATAATCCCTAAGACCGTCAGTCGCTCGATCGCGTCATAGGCCCAATGATGAAGCGGGAGGTTTACAGACGCGATCACCGGAGTGGCCATACACAGAACCAGCCCGATCGCCAGCAAGAGCAGATGGCTCCGAACACGATGACGTCGCTGAGAATCCATGCCTGCAAACCACAAAGCGTTAATGTGAGACGTAGACCTGTCAGGAGATGGAAGGGGAGCCGGGACACTCTCTGTGCCGCGCATGGCCCCACCGGCCGGAACAGGTCACATGGCGGTCTTGCGTAACGACGCAATGGCGCTTCGAAGACGACGGAGTTCTCTGATCCGATCCTGCCCTGCTCCATTCCGTTCCGGCTTGCTTCCTTCAGCACGCTCGAGCGACAAGGGCTGAAAGAGGTAGTCGGACCGGACTACTCTGACACCGTAGTCTCGACAAACCATCAGCACTTGCTGCAACAACGGACCCGTGATCGCCTGTGACGACACAATGAGGGCTTCAATGCGTTTCTCCGGAAGAAGCACCTCCAAGCCTTGACTGTTGCCCAATACAGGAATGCCGCTGATCAGCCGGCCCTGCAAACTCTGATCATCATCGATGAATCCCACAGCGTGGAAACCCCGGGCGGCGTTCTGCCGCAACTCGCGAAGCAACAACCGCCCGCCGAGCCCCGCTCCATAGATGAGCGCCGGACGTGCCGTTAAGACTCCAAAGAACTGTGAATGGTCCACCAGCCGGTAGGCACTGCGCAGCCCGCCCATGAGCCATCCCAGCGCCAAGGTGTGGACGACAAAGGCGCTGTCCGCCCCATCAGGGGGCTGACTGATCATGACCAGCGAATAGGAGAGTGCACCGCCGATGCTGACGGCCACGGCCACCCGCATCAAATCCCCGACACCGACCGCGCGCCACAAGCCGCGATACAGCCCGCTCATCCAAAAGATGGAGAGCTGGACCAGCGCCACGACGGGAAACATATTGAGGTACCACTGGAATACCGCGGTCTGGTCATGATGGCTCACGAGCAGGGCATAGGCTCCCCAATAGGCTATGGCGACAAGCAGAAGGTCCGTGAATCCGAAAAAAAACGATCGATCGAATTTGGGACGATCGACCCGTTGGAGCGCCGATCCGAGCCGCGAGACACCGCTTCCCAAGTAACCCAATTTGGCAATGCCGATCGCCGTGGCTACCGCCACGGTCATGAGAAGAAGCAGCGCGTTGCGATAATGGGCAAGAACCGATACCAGCGCCAGCATCGACAGAGCCGCGGCAGCGGCATAGAGCACCAGTACAGCCCCGCGATGGGAAAGGCCCCGCGCCATGAGACGATGATGAATGTGATCGCGGTCGGCGATGAAGACTTGTTTCAGCGCGACCATCGCGCTCTTCCACGAAATCCGGTCTCCGGCCCCCCGATAGTTCCCGTTCAGCATGCGGCGAACCATCGAGAGGAGGGTGTCGATAATAGGCACGCCGAATGTCAGGAGCGGAATGATCACGGCCGTCGCCGTGGCGTACTTTTGCGAACCCGTAATGACCATGACTGAGAGCAGGTAGCCCAGAACGAGACTGCCGGAATCCCCGAGAAACACTCTCGCAGGATTGAAGTTGAAAGGGAGGAATCCCAATAGCGCGCCCATCAACACGAGCAACACGGTGGCGTCTTCGATCGCGCCCGCATAGAGGAAAACAGCCGCGCACGTGCCGGCAGCGATGCTGCCCAGTCCGGCAGCCAGGCCATCGAGGCCATCGATCAGGTTGAACGCATTCGTGATGCCCACAATCCACATCAGGGTCAGCGGGATCGAGAGGATGCCAAGTTCCAGAACATGGTCGCCCGCCAATGCGACCCGATCCAGATGGACTCCCGACCAGATCGCGATGCCGCCTGCTACGCATTGCGCCAGAAACTTGGTTCTAGCCGAAAGGGGCCTAAAATCATCCCAAATTCCGCAGACGAAAATGACGGCGCCGCCCGCGAGAAACCCCCTCCACAGCGTGGAGTCGGCTATGCCGGCGTGATGTTGCAAGAAGCTGGTATGCGCCGCGACCAGAAACGTTGCGGCCATCGCGCCGACCACCGCGACTCCTCCGAGCCGTGGCACTGGAACCCGATGCATCTTGCGATCTGCAGGCTGATCAACGGCTCCTAAGCGTGGCGCCGCCCACCGCACTAATTGCGTCAGGCACAGTGAGACGGCACCGGCCATAAGACAGAGGAGAAACGGGGTTACCAATGGACCACCTTCTCAGCAGATGGACGCGCGCCATTGACCGAAACCGGATAGATGCGGGGAGAGGAAACCGGCTCGTCTCCGCAGCTGCGCAAGAGCTGGACGAACTGACCCGTTCCAAGCGGGCGTGAGCAATGCGCATCGAAGTACGCGCGCGCGCAACGCCCGTGCTGATTCATAAGACCCTGTTCATCCCGATAGGAAATGAGCGCCCGCACGACGCCTTGATGATCGCCGGGACGGATGACATAGCCGCATTGCGCCTCATGAACAATCGCCGCAGCCTCGCTCTCTTCAGGTCCGACAAAAATGACCGGGCGCCCTGCGGCAAGGATGCCGTAAATTTTACTTGGCACGCTCAGCCCTTTCATGTCCGGCCTCAGCGTGACGAGATGGACGTGAGCGGCCGTGAGACTGAAACGAAGTGTCTCCTCCGGCTGATAGGGGAGGAATTGCACATGCGACCATTGTTCCTCTTGCGCCACCCGTTGCAGATGCCCCCGATGCGCGCCGTCTCCGATCACGCACATAGTGAAATGCGTCAGCACGTTGGTGCATCGGAGCACGTCTTCAACCGTATCGACCTCGTGCACGATGCCCAAATTCCCGGAATACATCAGGACGAACCGCTGTTGCAGCCCGTGGTCGGATACGAAAGGATTATCGGTCCGGTCGAGAGGAAGGAGCTGAGCTCCGTCCGCCCAATTGGAAATTCTCGCGAGGTTGTGACCAGAGAAACCTTCTTGTAAAAGCTTCTGCTCCATGCAACGCCCCACGACAACCACCCGATCGAGTGATTCGAGCGACCAACGTGCGACCCGGCCGATCCATCCGGAAATCAAGCCCGGCTTCAGCAGGCCGCTTTGGATCGCGATCTGCGGAAACACGTCTTGAAGCCAGCAGGCCGTCCGGCACTTCAGAAGTTTCTTCGCCACCGCGGCAAGCACCGACAACATCGGGGGATCTGCCAGCACGATCAGCCAGTCCACCCGTTTGGTGCGGACTACGGCCCAGAAGGCGCTCGCAAGAAACGAGAGGTAGTCCACCAATCGCCCGACACCGCTGCGCCGTCCAAAATTCGTGCTCCACACACGCGTGATCTTCACTCCTTTGTGCCGGTCAGACGCAGGCCAGGCCATCGCGCCGCCGAGATAGGAGAAACGGCTCGCAATGACCGTGATGTCCTGTCCCTGGCCTGCTAAGTCCTCGGTCAACTGCGTGAGCAGCCTTGAGGTCGCAGAGAGGTCCGGATGATAAAAGCGATTGATGAACAGCGCGCGGAGCGGGGTCTTCGAGTCGGCCATCATGTCATCCTCCGGATTACAAACGTGCCGATGGCCAAACCATCCATCTGCGTCCGCAACAAGCAGGCAACCGCCTCTCGCGGAGTGCAGACAATAGGCTCTTGCTCATTAAACGAAGTATTCAGCAGCACCGGCACACCTGTGTGCGCTTCGAAAGCCCGGAGGAGCCTGGCATAGAGCGGTTGCGTCGCGGAGCTCACGGTTTGAACACGGCCCGATCCATCGACATGGGTCGGGGCAGGGATAACCGCCTGCTTGTCCGGTTTAACTTGATAGGTCATGGTCATAAAGGGAGAGGGTTGGGCCTGGTTGAAATACTGCCCAGCCGCCTCCTCCAATACGGAGGGTGCAAAGGGACGAAAGGACTCGCGGCGCTTGATGCGACAATTCAAAATGTCTTTCATATCGTGCCGTCTCGGGTCGGCAAGAATGCTCCGCTGTCCGAGCGCACGGGCCCCCAATTCCATCCGCCCCTGGAACCAACCCATGATCTTCCCTTCGGCGATCATCTCTGCGGTCTCCCGGCACAACTCTTCCTCGCCGGCACAGCGGTGGACCTGCCATCCGGACTCCCTGAGCTCCTCGCAACGGCGATCAAGCTCGGCCCGAATCTCTTCGTCGGAAAAGCCAGGCCCCCAATCAGCCCGATCCAGAATGAACGACCGGGGCTGCCCCATCGTGTGGTGCCACAACACATAGGCTGCGCCGATCGCCCCTCCCGCATCTCCGGCAATCGGCGGCACATACAGGCGCTCGAACGATGTCCGGTCTGCCAATTTGCCATTCGCCACACTGTTGAGAGCGCACCCTCCTGCCAGACAGAGCGATTTCGATTTCGTACGATCGTACAGATCGTTGAGGACATGGAACGCCGCCTCTTCGTACATAGCCTGAAGGGAGGCTGCCAGATTCATGTGCCGTGGAGTGACCGGCTCCTCTTTCGCTCGCGCAGGGCCGAAGAGGGACACCAACTCATCGGAATACACGCGATCAATGGCCGGCGTTCCACCATCCCACGTCATCGATACCCCGGCCGAGTGGTGCAGGAAATAATCGAGGCTCAGTTCGAACCGCCCCTTGTCTTTGAGTTGGACAATATTCCGAAGGGCATCGAGATACTCCGGCTCGCCATAGGCCGCGAGCCCCATGACTTTGTATTCGTCGCCGTACGAGGGAAAGCCCAGGTATTGGGTCAGGGCGAGGTAGAAGAGTCCGAGAGAATGCGGGAAGAGCACAGACTGCAGCAGCGTGAGCTCAGTTCCTTTACCCCGGGCCACCATCGTACTGACAAAATCGCCGAACCCGTCGATCGATGCGACGGCGGCTTCTTCGTAACCCGACACAAGGAACGCCGAACCGAGGTGCGCCTGATGATGCTCGATGTGATGCACCTGCGCCGGAATCACGTCCGCGCTGATTCCTTTCGCCTCACAGAGCACGACCTTGATGTCTCGCATCTTTCCTGCGTTGCGCAATCGATCCCTCACGGCGCTCCAATTGGGACGCTTGAGAAATGTGAAGAGCGCCTTGTCGACCAGATGCGCTTGCGGATCGCGATTGACGGCAATGTGGCCGACCTCGGCCAGTTCAATTCCTGCTTCCTTGAGGCAATAGTCGATGGCCTGCACCGGACAACCGGCCCAGTGCTTGATTCGAGCAAACCGTTCCTCTTCCGCAGCAGCGATAAGCTGCCCGTCGCGCACAATGCAGGCAGCGGCATCGGCATGAAATGCATTGATTCCAAGAATGATCATGTGGAACTTCTCCCTGCCGTCTTGCCAGCTTCGGCTACGTAAGCATTCTTCGCCGTAAAGGCCGCCAACGCAGGCGTAATCGCCTCCGTTCGACCATTGCGCTGTAAGTATTTCACACCATGCTTAGGACGCAATCATTTTGCAGCTTTTTGCAAAGCGAACGACTTACCGCAAGGCGCGGTTCTTACGAGAAAAGCCTGGTGATCCGTTCAAGGATTACGGGGCAAGCAGAGAGGAGCGAGGAAAGCCCGTGTGAGCATCCATGGGAGACAGGCCCGAGAGCTCTCGGGCAAGCTGAAGATGTTGAGGCACGGCGACGAGGGAGTCCATCTCGCCTGACACCAGACGAATCTGTTGGACCGGTTCGACTCCGAAATGACGGCAGACATTCACCGCCAAACTAAAACAGAGGGAAAATTTTCCTGGGAGGGCCACTGTATACCCATCATGATCCATGATGCGATAAAGGTAGTTGCGCGGGCCGGTCGATAGCTCCATTTCGGTTTTTGATCCGAAATACAGTTTCGTACGATGGGCATCGATATGCTTCCAGATCCCTCTGGCACGTTCCATCATCCGCCGACCCGCCTCTTCGCGGCGCTCGACATTCCAGTCATTGGCGGCATAGGACGCGGCATTGCCGATTACCGAGTACTGCACCCCCCCTGAATCATGATGGAGATGATTAATGGTATTTCCTACCTCCGGTGACATTCGCACAAAGTTCACCTCGGTCAACGCCGGAACGGTGACCAGCAGCGGGCTGATAAGCACCCGCACATGCTGGTCGAATGCCGTCGAATCCTTGCCCGTTGCCACAATCGTGTGCCCGATTGCAAATTCGACAGGCTCTCCCGTGGCACGCTGGATTCCGCGAACAGTTCCCGCGGTAATGGATTGCACGTGAATCCCAAGGGCGACCCGACCTCCGCTCCCCAGGAACGATCGTAGAAGATCCTCTCCGATCAATCTTGCATCCATGGAGCGATCGCGGGATTTGAGCACGAAAGAGATATCATCCAACGGAGTCGGCAGAGGACTCTGGTGCAGAATAGACTGAAGAGGCTGGGTGCTGGTCCCGATCTGCTGGCTCAGGCTTCTTGAGGAATCGAGGCTTTCGTACCACGACATGCGTCGTTTGGCCCGCGCCAAGGCGAGAGCCCACGGCGCCTTCCATCTCCAACCCACGCCCCGAAGACTGGCATAGGCATAAAACAACGTGTGATTCGAAAACCACCCCCGCGGGCCTTTGGTCGAGATATGGGTCCCAATGCGCAAGTTCATGTTGGGGAAGTCCGAGTAGTAATCGACGAGGTCGTCCAGATTCCCCGCCAGTGTGCGGCAGAAAAAATGATCGGGGAGAGCGGAGTACAGAGCCCCGGTGTGGAACCAGCCCTGCTGTTCCGCCGAAGCCTCGCTGCAGAGGGTCTCGTTCTTTTCGAGAAGCACGACCGACGCGCCGGACCGTTGAAGCAATTCTGCGATCGCAAGCCCGGCGATTCCGCCGCCGACAACGGCAAAGTCAAACGATGTACGAGCCGATTCCGACATCCAAACCCTCATCCCAGGTGTTTCGCAAGCCGTTCGCCCACAAACTGGCCTTCTTCCTCCGTCATGCCGGACGTCACGGGCGGGCAGAGGTGGTTGGAGCACCACCGGTCTGCGCCGGAATACGATTCTCCCGGGCAAATTCCCTCGAACACAGGCTGACGATGGCAGGGCAACTCATAGACCCCTCCTCCGAGAATCACACCTTCATGAGCCAACGCCATCTTCACGGATCCGAGCACACGGCCTGGCGGTAGCAAGACGATAAGTTTGTAATAACTGGTCGCGTCCATATGGGCCGTTGAGCAATAACTCACTCCTGCCCGTTCCAATTCCTTGACGATGGCGTTGGCAACACGCGCCCGTCTTTCAAGCATGAGGGGCAACGTCCTGAGCTGAATGGATCCGAGAAGCGCGTTCATTTCCGTCATCCGGCTGCTGTTTCCAAAGTCATGATGGAGACCGCCGAAGTTCATGCCGCGCTTGCCCTGATTGCGAAAGGATCTGGCCGAAGCGGCTTCTGCCTCGCTGTCAGTGGTGATCATCCCGCCCTCGCAGGTCGTCATGACCTTGGTGGGGAAAAATGAAAAGGCGGCGCCGTCGGCCAGCTTCCCCGATTTGATCCCGCCCAGTTGGCTCCCATGGGCGTGTGCAGCGTCTTCAATCACAAAAGCGCCACGAGCACGGCAAAATTCCACAACTGAGGGGAACTCCGGCGAGATGAGCCCTCCGATATGCACCCATACAACGCCCGCGATTTCCGGCCGGCACGAAAATGCCGTTCGGACCATGGCGAGTGTGGGCGCGAACGTCTTGGGATCCATGTCCAAGTACTGCACGAGTCCGCCGGCGCGAATGATCGAAGCCACCGTGGCAAAATTCGTATTTGTCGGGACGAGCACAACCTTGCCCGACACCTGTTTGATCCGCAGGAGGAATTCAAGCGCCGATGAACCGGAATTCACGCTCACCGCGTAGCGGGAACCAATGAACCGCGCAAACTCCTGCTCAAAGCGCTCCGTCTGTTCCCCGAGAATGAGAGTGCCCGATCGAAGAATCTTTGCCGCGCCTTCCTGGAACTCCGAGATCTCGGCTTCCGTCAGTTCGAAGCAAAAAGGTTTGATCGTCGGCGTCGGTTTCATCGTCTAGATGTGGCGATGGTCTACGAGGCGGGATTGCCAGCGAGAACGCTGTTCATAAATTCTCGCATCCACGTAAAACCGATACCAAAAGGCCTGGAGCACGTGAAAAATGAGACCCGGTACGCCGTCCAAGAAGCCGAGGCGGAACACATAGCGATACACGAAATATCCGAAGGCGCGGAGGAACAGGGGAGATCTGGCATAGACCCGGGTTTTGAACCAACGAGTCCGCTCAACCTTGTTTCCGAATAGGCGAGGCTTCAGGTCGTTGTCGGGGTCCTGGGTTTCAAGCAATGTGTCGTGAATTTCGCCATCCGACAAATCGTCGTGCTTGCGCAACCAGTACTTCAAATGGTTCTGGCGATTATCTTCCAGAAAATCGTGCTCGGCGAACATCGCCCGCCCACTTGTCAGGATGAGATGCTCTTCGGTTTTCTCCTCATATCGCGCCATTCCCTTCCGAAACATTCGCAGAATGTAATGGGGATAGATCCCGCCATGCTTCAGCCAACGGTTCATGAAATACATTCGTCGATTTAAATAGATGCCCGTGACGTCGGGATCACAGTTCGCGACGCGTTCGCTCAGCTCTTGTTTGAGCCGCAGGGGCAGAACTTCGTCGGCATCCAATCGGAGAATCCATCGACGATCGAGCGGCACATGATCCAAGGCCCAATTGAATTGCAGCGCCTGGTTCACAAAGGCGTGTTGATAGATACGACAGCCGTGTGCTTCACAGATCTTCAGCGTATTGTCGGTGCTGACGGAATCCACGATTACGACATCGTCGGTAAACCCGGCCAGCGAATCGAGGCAGCGCTCGATATTACGTTCCTCGTTGAACGTGAGGATGATGACGGTGACGGACTCGTTATGCGCGATCACATCTCACCTATCACGGTCGTAGACGCGCGAATGCAATCAAATGGGCGCCGAAGGTCGGGAACCAGTCGGCAAGGCGCTCGAAGATCCATCCGGTCGCATGGAACCGGCGGGAATACAGCACATGGCTTGCGGTCACGCGCTCGACGATAAACCCGTTTTCTGTCAGCATTTCGACGAGCGTATCCTTCGTATAGCAATGATAGTGGTACGGCTCGTACACAAACTTGGGCATGCGACCGAAGAGCACCAGAAACCGGTTGGCCAGAAACGACAGATTCGGCGTCGTCACGACGAGCCGCCCGCCCGGCTTCAAGACCCGTCGGCATTCCCGGAGAAAAGCGGATTCATCGATCATGTGCTCGATAATCTCTCCGGCCGTCACGACGTCGAAGCAGGCCGCTTCCACTGGAAAGCCTTCGTTGAGATCGCATTGAATCGTCTTAATGCGATCGTGCCGGCGCCGGTTCACATCGAGCGCCGTGCAGTCCCATCCCTGCTTCACGAGAGAGTCGGCGAAGCTGCTCTTGGCATAGCCCACGTCCAGGAGCCGGCCCACCGGCTCACTCGTGAGCGCATGGACGACTTTCTCAATCCGCGGGAAGTCGGCGACTTCTTCCTCCGCATGATGCAGACATTGCACTTCACGGAGGTGAGCAGCCATCCCATTGGCTCCTGTCATCATGATCGCTTCCGCCCCAGCATGCCCACACAGGTCCCTAGAAAACGGCTCCGCACTCGTGGCAGTCTGGCATAGAAGAACCGCGTCTCGACGTCGAACCCGGCGGCCGCGAACGCCGGCCTCACGCGATGCGGCCAGAACAGGTATTGATTGGCAGAGCGACCTTTGAGCAGATAACGATAGATCATCACGGGATTGTACGGATTCGGATCCCAACTCACAAACACCCCACCCGGCGCCATGACGCGCGCAGCCTCAGTGAGAACCTCCGTGAGGTCCGGCAATTCGCAGAGGACCAAGCTGGCAAAGACCACGTCGAATGACCCCGCACGGAAAGGGAGCGAGAAGCAATCTCCTGCAACCGGACACAGCGCCGGATTCCGGTTCGCACGCACTGCCGGCAGCATACGTTCCACGAAGAGTTCATGCCCGACGATCATGCGTGGGCGGAAACGATCGGCAATCAATCTGGTGTAGGTGCATTCTCCCGCGCCGAGTTCGAGCACCCGCTTGCCGCCGAACATAGACTCCGGATCAAACCAGCAACGAACATAGGGTTCCAGATGCAGGTATGGTTTGGCCTCCTCCGGCCATATCGGACGGTAAAAGTCTCTGGTGGCTTGGTATGAGTAGGAGAACGCCATTTTCTCTTCCACGACTAGAGCCACCTGCCTACGTTACGCCGCATGGCGATGATTCGATACGACTCGGCCCGTCAATTCTTCCAAGGCTTGAGCCACCAACGACACCATCAGAGACGAGGGAAGAGGACGGCGAGTCATATTGAGCCGCCTCGCCTGGGCAATGGCAGCAGGTAAATCTTCCGGCTCCATCACGGGGATGACTCGTCCTTCGATAGTTAGGGCTTGCACGAACTCAACCTGATGATCGTTGACAATCTCGCCATACTTTTTCCGCCGAGGCATCACGACCGGCACTTTCCCGGCGCGGATGATTTCCAAGGGTGTGGCTCCGCCATGACAAATAACCAGGGAAGCCTGTTGCACCAATTGCTGAAATTCCTCACGAGAGACGAAGGTCTTGGCTTCACAATGGATCGGGACATACCCTTCCGCCTGTCCCACTTGCATCAGCACAGGATCTTCACCGAACGCACCGTTTCCTGCCAGCCGGTCCACCGCATCCAAGAGACGCCGAAACCCTTGTGGTGCACTACCCACGGTTACGAAGACCACAGTAAAACGCCTCCATAGGTTCCATCGGGGTAGTATGCCTTCAGCCCCTCCCACTGATAATAGAACCGATCGGCGAGGTAATACATGATCCGTCCCGTCAACGAAGGTCGAGCAATCTGTGTGGAGCATTCGACGAAGACATTGTGAATCCCCAGTAGTTTTCCAACGAGAGCAAATGGAACAGCGGGGCCAGCTCCGGTGCTGAGGATCACGGCGGGGCGTTCGCGTCGGAGGATCCGCCAGGCTTCCCAGAGATTTACGAAGAAAAGCCAATCTCTCTCTGAATGCTGAATCACGTATGTTTTGCCTTCCATCTCTTTCGGCAACGTGATGGCTTGATTGATGACGAAAAA
>CAZOUA010000052.1:0-16386 GCA_964582865.1 uncultured Nitrospira sp.
GCAGAGTTTGCTGCGCATTATCGCACATACTCGGTGCTGCGGTAGAAGAACGGGGAGGAAGTTGGCTCGTGTCCCCGTGACGTCATATTATACACAACCGATTCTTCAGACTCTACCAGAAGATTAATGGGTAAGGTGGGAGAGAAGCGCAGCGTTTCTTTGGAAGGGCGAGATGTTTTTCACGATTTCTGATAACGCACTTCCACCCGTGCGAGGAAATCAATAAGCGCAGCGGTCTGTCGTTGGATGACGGTGCGGTCTTCTCTGATTGCGGCTTCTTCCAGTGCTTCACCGATCGTGCTGATTTCCTGAAATCCGTAGCCGCCCCCGTCGCCCTTCATGCGGTGCCCCAGAAGGCGGATGGTCTTCAGGTCGTTCTCCCGCAGGGCCGCTTCAAGCTGGGTGGCATCCTTATGCCGGTTCTCCAAGAATCCCGGAACAATGTCCTCCAGGTCCTGATCGACGTTGACGATCACGCGTTCCGTGCCGTTTCTTCCTGATGCTGTGGTCATGTCTGCCGGTGTCCTGTGCAGGCTTGCAGTATTTCAAGCAGCGTCTGCCGTTTGATGGGTTTGGTCATGTGCGCGTTACAGCCGGCTTCGAGAATCTTCTCCCCCTCTTCTTTCAATGCCAGCGCTGTGAGGGCGATGATGTGGGTCGGAGGCAGGTCGTGGTCAAGCTCCCATGCTCGGATCTGCTTCGTCGCTTCATAGCCGTCCATCA
Source organism: uncultured Nitrospira sp. (assembly GCA_964582865.1). Lineage (GTDB taxonomy): Bacteria > Nitrospirota > Nitrospiria > Nitrospirales > Nitrospiraceae > Nitrospira_C. Next base: position 724 of record CAZOUA010000052.1, read on the forward strand.
CCGGCATGTTCATATCCATAAGCACGAGATCGTACTGGCCCTTTTTGAACTGTTCTACCGCGATCCCGCCATGATCTGCCACATCGAGCCGATGGGTGGTCTGCTTGAGGTAGGAACGAACCAAGACCTGGTTGTCGGGTGAATCTTCCACCAGCAAAATATGCAGCGGCCTCGACAATGCTGCGGCAGAGGACGCGGCGGGAGACGGCGTCGAGAGAGTGCCATGCGTGCGTTCGAGCGCGATACTGATCGTTTGTAGCAGGTCGGATCGCCGGATAGGTTTGGTCAAGTAACCGCCGAGACCCATGTCATAGGTGCGCGCGATGTCGTCGGCCCAGTGGTCCGACGTCAACATAATGACGGTGAGCCCCTTCAACAGTGCTGACCGCTGTATTTCTTGGACGACTTGAAATCCGTCCATGCCCGGCATGCGGCAATCGATCAAGAGCAATCGATAAGGGTGGGCGGAGTGCGCCGCTTGCCGCAACGCGTGCAACGCGTCCGGGCCGTTTGGCACCCCCGTGACTTGTGCATTCCACGAGGACAGACTCTCCGTGAGGATTTGGCGATTGGCCGGGTGATCATCAACGACGAGGGTGCGAAGGCACTGAAGGTCCAGAACGACGGAAGCGGGAGAGGCGGTTTCGCAAGGTTTGACCCCGAGTCGGACGAGGCAGTGAAACGTACTGCCCTCTCCTACACGACTTTCTACCCAGATCTTGCCGTGCATAAGCTCGGCAAGTTGTTTGGAAATCGTAAGGCCGAGTCCGGTCCCTCCATATCGCCTCGTAATCGAGACGTGGGCCTGGGTGAAGCTTTCGAAAATGTCTTTCAGCTTGTCCGAGGGGATACCGATACCCGTATCCGTGACCGAAAATCGAATGGCGCCTGGCGCAGGGTGATCGGGATCATTCGTGACCTCGACCACAACGGACCCCTTGTCCGTAAACTTGATCGCGTTACTGATGAGGTTAATGAGAATCTGGTGCAGACGATTCGGGTCGCCGATCAAGGCGCAGGGGACGTCAGGGGCCATATGACAGGCCAGCTCAAGGCCCTTTTCATGGGCCCGCATGGCCAGAATCTCGATGGCCTTTTCGATCAAGTCGCTCAGGTCGAAATCGATCGACTCGAGTTCGATGTGGCCGGCTTCGACTTTTGAGAGGTCGAGGATGTCGTTGATCAGATGCAGCAAATTGCCGCCGGCGCGCCGGAAGATCCGCAGGTACTTCCGCTGATCGGGCGTCAGGTTCGTTTCCCAGAGCAGATCAGCCATGCCGATGATCGCGTTCATCGGCGTGCGAATTTCATGGCTGACGCTGGCCAGGAACTCGCTTTTTGCCCGGCTCGCGACCTCCGCCGCCTCTTTCGCAACGACGAGGGCCTGCTCCGCGTCCCGTCGTTCGACGGCTTCCTGCTTGCGCGCAGCCCGTTCCCGTCGAAGCGCAGCTTGTACCTGAGCCAGAGTTTGGCGACGTGATGTCTTGGCGGTTGTGCGTCGGAGTGGCTGGTGAGATCGAGGCATGATCGGTGGCGGCACAAGGCGCGGCCAATGATGCTTAGTCCTCGTCCGAGTGGGGAACGAGTGTGAGGATAGCGGCCTGCTTCGCCCTGTTGCGGCCTTCTTGTTTTGCCTGATAGAGCGCTTGATCCGCGGCTTTGATCAGATCGGTTGGAGAGGCGGTCCGGCTCGGGATCGTGCTGGCATACCCGACACTGATCGTCATGCTGTCGCCTTCGGAATGCGTGATGCCGAGGGTTTCAATCCGCCGCCGGAGGGATTCGGCAACCTGCGCCGCGCCTTCCGTTGTGGTCCCGGGCAGGACCACGACGAATTCGTCTCCTCCGTAGCGCGCCACGAGGTCGCCCGGGCGGTTCACCGCGCCGGAAATCGCGTTGGCGACTTGCCTCAAGCATTCGTCTCCGGCGGTGTGTCCGTTCGTGTCGTTGTAAATCTTGAAGCGGTCAATGTCGAGCATGATCAGCGAGAGCGGGGTGGATTCGCGCACGGCCCGGCGCCATTCCTGGTCGAGGAAATCGTCGAACTGTCGCCGGTTCGTGATGCCGGTCAGGCCGTCGAGGGAGGAAAGCCGCAGGAGCATCTGATTGGCTTCCTGGAGCTGGCGCATGACCTCGAGCAGTTCCTGTTCCCTGGCCCGCCGTCGTTCGATCTCGTGGACGAGCCTCAGAACGGATCGCACACGGGTCAGCAATTCGATCTTATTGACGGGTTTCCCGATATAATCGAGCGCGCCGGCGGCGAAGGCCAGCTGCAAATCGACCGGATCGGTCTTGACCGTGACCATCATGATCGGGGTTTCACGGAACCGCTCGACGGCCTTGATCTGCCGGCAGGCTTCGATGCCGTTCATCTCCGGCATGATGATGTCCATCAGGATCAGATCGACACGCGCCGCACCCTGCTTGCCGCCTTCTAGCCCGAGGACACGGAAGGCCGTTGCGGCCGAATCAGCCACGAGGATTTCTTCATAGCCCGCAGCCGCAAGAACGGACTGAAGGAGCGTGCGATCGTCCGGAGAGTCGTCGACGATGAGAATGCTCATGTTGAGTAGTGCCTCGAATAGTGGGTGGAATCGAGAAAATCCTAACAGCTAATCCTGGTAAACACCAGGATAAAGCTTTTTGATGCACGGCTGGCAGAGGCCGTGGCTGAATTCGGCTTCGGAATGTTCGCCGAGATATTCTTCCAGCTGCTGCCAGAAGCCGCCGTCGTTACGAATCTTTTTGCAGGAGGCGCAAATCGGAATCAGGCCTCGCAGGACTTTCACTTCCTTGAGGGCGCGCTGTAATTCTTCATTGCTGCGGCGCAACTCGAGTTCGCGATTCTTGCGGCGGTCCATTTCGCTTTTCAGTGTGAGGGCCGATGTGACGCGGGCGAGCAACTCGACGCTGTTGACGGGTTTGCTGATGTAGTCCATTGCGCCGGCGGCGAAAGCCTCTTTGAGGTTGCTCAGGTCGTTCTTGGCGGTAACCATGATGATCGGGATGTCTTGGAGGTGCGCGCAGCTTTTGATTTGACGGCATGTCTCCACGCCGTCCTGCTCCGGCATGAGGATGTCCATCAGAATGAGGTCGATCTTCTGCGCCGGGGCCTCGCCGCCGAGATTGAGCATGGCCGAGGCCGACTTGGCGGAATCGGCGCTGAGGACCTCACCGTGTCCGGCTTTGCCGAGAATCGAGCGGAGAAGTACCTGTTGGTCGGGTGAGTCGTCGACGATCAGTATGCTCACGAGAGTCCTACGTGGCTTGTCCTAATGCATGCGCTGCAAGACGCACGTCATGAAGTATAGCAGATGGAAAATGCTGCTATTTTAGCTTGGCGCGGACGAGGTCGCTGATTTGCTTGCCGTCCACCGGCTGGTCGGCCACTCGGGCCATGACCGTTTTCATGACGGCGCCCATGTCTTTGGCGGAACTGGCGCCGGTTTCACGGATGACGGCCTCGACGACTTGGGCGAGTTCATCCGCGGAGAGGGCTTTGGGGAGGTAGGATTCGATAATCGAGATTTCCTGGCGTTCCTTGGCGGCGAGTTCGGCGCGGTTGCCTTTCTCATATTGCTCGACCGACTCCTTGCGTTGCTTGATCATGGTGGTCATGATTCGACTCATGTCCGCGTCGTCGAGATCCTTCTTCATCTCGACTTCTTTGTTCAGCACGGCGGCTTTGATCATGCGAATCACATCCATGCGCAGCTGATCGCGGGCCTTCATGGCGAGCTTGAGGTCTTCGGTAAGGCGGTCGCGAAGTGACATCAGATCCTTAGATCCTTGGAAAGTTCAACAGGCTGTGAGCGGAGAATACCCCGTCGGCACAGCCCAGTCAATCAAGTCTTCGGCCGGTAAGGATCGTTCAGGCTTGGTGCTGAGGCAATCGAGGGAGTAAGATGAATCCTGAAGCGAGAAGAGCGAGAGGCAGGCGGGAAGAGGGGGTGTGGCCTTGCCGTTGTCAGTGCCTCCGATGAGAAAGGGGAGAGCGATGCTGGATGAACATGCGGGGATTTTGATTACGCGAGTCATGCTGCTGGGCATTATTGTCGGAAGCGTGGTTCTCACCGTGACGGCCTGTTCCAGCGAGCAGCCGAAACCGATGGTGCAGCCGACAACAGATCAAGTGCGGGGCCATGCCGATCGAGCGTTCGACAAGCTCAAGCAAGAAGAACAGGAGCGTGCCGTGAATCCTCCGGCGCAGAGGTAGCCGGTTCTCGCCGCCTACTTGCCCGTCCTGGAGAAGGAACCGATTACGAACTGCGAGAGGGGTTTGAGCAGAGGGAGTTCCCACAGCAACTGAGAGAGCGGTATGTTCTCGACCGACCGGGCTTCGTGAAAGCTTCGAAGCAGGCTGGTGGAGACCAACAACCGCATGGTGCCTGAGACGAAGAAGACCAACGGCAGATTTGAGGCAAGCTGGAGAGACAGCTGTGCGACCTCGAGATGTGACGGGAGGACTTCAACCAGCCAGCTTCCGAGAAACGCTCCTACAGACCAGCCGAGCGCATTAATCGTGCTGTAGGTGGCGACGGCCTTCGCGCGATCCTCCGGTCTCACGGCGTCGAAAACGTAGTTCTGTAATCCCAGTGCCAGGCCGCCCCAGGTCACTCCACCGAGAAAATTCACCGCCAGGAGAAATCCCAGATTCGTACTGATGAGATAGAGCATCGGCAGGAACGGAACCATCAGACCCGTCACAGCTAAGAGCGATTTGTTCCCGAAACGATCGCCGAATCGGCCCCAGGCTCCGAGCGTCACCAACTGGCCGAGGATTCCCGCTGCCAGCCATGTGCCGTAGCCCAGGTAGGACCACCGCAGGTCACGCAACATGTACACAACGAAAAAAGGACCGGCGACGAGGACTGCTGCGTGCATGAGCCCGGAAAACAGGAGGAAACGGCGAAAATTTCGACTTGTACCCGCAAGAAATCGGCGAAAGCCCTGTTGGCCATCACGATGGGCCGAATGATGGGCGTCCTGCACGTGGGCCAGGGCCATCGCCGAGACGAATCGCGCGCTGCCGGCGAGGGCGAAGATCAGCGCAAAACCGATCCAGACATAGGGATGATGCTGCCAGAGACTGAGGAGCCCTCCTGCCGCACAGAGCGCCACGAAGCTGAGGCTGGCCATGATTTGCGCGCGCTGGGCAAAGTAGGCGCCTCGCTCATGCTGGTCGAGTTGATCGGTGATGAAGCTGTTCCATGTCGGCATCGTGAATTGGCTGCAGGCGAAATAAATGACGCTCCCGAGAATGACGAGCCATGGACCCCAGCCGGGAATCAGCAACGGGAGTGCGAGGATCGGAATCCAAGCCAAGGCCTGGCCGATCGTGCCGGTGCGAATCAGCGCCTTGCGGTCGGGGAACCATCGAAGGAGCTTGACCGAGGCGATTTGCGCGCCTGTGCCGATCAGCTGGGGCAGTGCGGAAAGCAGGCTCAATTGAAAGGGACTTGCGTGAAGCAGCAAGGCAAATGCGGAGAGGTACTGCTCGCCGCTGCCTTGTGTGATGGCCTGGCACGCGCCGTCACGCAAGCCATAATGGCGGGCACGCTCGCCGACACTATTGGAGGCCATCGGTTCGGACTTGCCGCTGTGCTGATCAACAGACTCTGGCAGGTTCATGTCACTGGCTCGTTCGAGATTACAAACATGGCTTGAGACTAACACAGACCGCTTGTGCCCGATAAGAAATAGGTATTGAATGAGGCGGTGTGTTGTTGACCCCTCATGAAACTCTCGATACCATGAATAGAGGAAAGAGAGCGATTGGGCGAATGATGGTTGTTCCGACTCAGAGGGGAATTGGACGACGGCTGGTCCGTGCCGGCCTGCTGGCGGGAATTGCCATGTTGAGTGGTGTGTGGCCGCAGACAGAGGCCAGAGATCTGGTCGTCCCGAAGGAGCAATCGACGACCGAGGCTGATCCGACACAAAGCCCGTCTTTCGATGAACAGAAGAGAGGGATTCCTCAGTCCCTGTTTACCTGGATCAAAATGGCCAAGGGCTATGACGTCGAATGGGATAGCTTTGGACGGAAAGGCTGGTATACGCAGGAACCCCGCTTGAAGCCGGTCGATCCTACCTCGGTGTTCACGCCGGATACACCGGTTGTGTACATTGTATTTGAGTCTGCTCCGTTGGAAGATCCTGTGCAGTTCAGCACCCAATGGTACCTTGAAGGGCCGGGGGGGAAATTGCCGGAAGCGCCATTGGGCAAAGACGTCGTCGAATTGCCCGGCTATGAACGGTTTGGCTATCTTGAATTGAAGAAGAGCGGCGACAAATGGCAGATCGGGCAGTATCTGGCGAAGATTTTCATCACTCCGCAGGGGCAGCAGCCGTTTCATGCAGCCAATCAAGTCGGGACCATGCGGTTTTCCATCGTCGAGTCCCTCCCTCCAAGCCCACCGAGCGGATTGAAAAAGCCTTGAGTAATGCAGCTCGACTCGACGTATTCCATGTCGTTGGACGGGGACGTGGTGGGGTTGAACTGATGGTCATAAGAAAGAACGAGGAACGTGAATGAGTGAGCGAATCAAAGTGACGGACCCCGAGAAGCTGACCTTGCTCTATGAGAGGTTTCGAGACGTCTGTTTGGTCGAGAAGGAAGTCTGGAAAGAAATCTTCATGCCGCGGGATGTGACGTCAGGGCCGGTGAGGACGAACATTCAGGACCGCTATGAGGTGGAGATCGACGATCTCTCGATCGAGAATACGTTGGAGGCGAACATCCCGCGCGGCTCCGCAGCGTTAGGCGCGGCGATTCAGGAATACCGGCAGCACATCGCGTTTTTTCGAAGAGCCTAGCACGAGTTACTTCGCGGCCAGCACACGCTCGACTTCTTTTACAATTTCAGGCGAGAGGGGCTTGGTGCGATGATGAAATCGGCCCACCACATTGCCTGAACGATCGACCAAATATTTCTGGAAGTTCCACTCCACTTCGCCTGGAAATGGGCTCTGCTCGGTCAAATACTGGTAGAGAGGGTGCTTGTCCGAACCTTTGACGCTGATCTTGCTGAAGAGGGGAAAGCTCACGCTGTATTTTGTCAGGCAAAATCCCTTGATCTCGGCGTTCGTGCCCGGTTCCTGCTGGCCGAAGTTGTTGGCCGGAAATGCGAGAACCTCAAGCCCCTTGTCACGATACTGCTCGTAGATGGTTTCGAGGTCCGTATACTGCGGAGTATTCCCGCAGAAACTCGCCGTGTTCACGACCAGCAATACCTTCCCGCGATACTGGCCGAGGTTCACCGGTTTCCCGTCGATATCGTCCATCGTGAAATCGTAGAGGCTCGTCGGTTTTGCAGCCATAAGCAGTCCTTCCTGTTCCGCCTGTCCCTGCGGGAGGCCGATTGTCAGCCCGCTTCCCATTACAAGAAACAATGCTGCGGCGAGGAGTTTGTGCATGATGGCCTCCCGGCTGTGACCTTATAGACGTTCGAGCGCGGCAATCCGTTCTTCAATCGGCGGATGTGTGGCAAAAAGATGCATGATGCCGGACGATTTGCCGGCGATCTTCATCGTTGCCAGCGCGTCCTGGTTGGAGTACTCAAATTGTGCGCGATTGACCCAGCGGTCGATCCCTTGCAAGGCGCCGATCATCGACTGTTTTCCATAGACCCTGGCTGAAAACGCATCCGCCGCAAACTCGCGTCGGCGAGAATGCCAGCCAATGACGATCATAGCCAAGAACGACAGCACGATCTGCAGGAAGAAGTAGACGACTATTGCGAGAATAGGATTGCCGGCTGACCCTTCTTCTCGATCTTGGCTCGGTTGCGCGATCATCTGAGAGACAAAGTTGCTGATGTAATAGACGAAGGTGTTCATCAAACCAGCCAGCACCGTTGTCGTGAACATGTCCCCATTAAACACATGGCCCATCTCGTGGGCGAGCACGCCTTTCACTTCCTCTTCTTTCAGATTCTGGAGGAGGCCGGTTGAAACCGCCACCATGGCGTTATTCTTTGTCGGCCCCGTCGCGAAGGCATTCGGATCCGGAGAGTTGTATACCCAGACTTCAGGCATTGTAATATGCAGGCGCTGCGCGATTTCCTGGACTGAGCCGTAGATCACGTGCTCGGCATGTGACCGCGGTTGGGTGATCTGTTCGCAGTCGAGCATGGCGCGAGCCATCTGCTTCGAGAAGGCCAAGCTGATAAAGGCGCCGCCGAATCCGATCACGAGCGACCAGACCAGCAATTGCTGGCTGAAAACGCCTCGCACGTCGATGCCGAATGCCGGCAACACCACATTGACCAGGAGATTGGCGGTAAACGAGAGCGTGATGTAGATCAGAAAGTTCGCAATCAGGAAGAGCCCAATACCCTTAATCCACTTCATCGAAATCCTCCTTCAGGACTGTCCGTGGCCCGAACCGTTGGATGATGCTGCACGAAGGTCATTATACAAACCGCGGCATGCAGGTTTCTACAATAACCCCTTGTGGCGGACAGTCAAGGCGTTCCAAGTGCTTGAAAACTCGTTAGCTACGTTGACCGGTTCACGCCCTTCCTGTTAGAACCGTCTCATCTTCGGTGGGAGGTGTCCGTGCGGCGGTTCTGCATGTATGGAATTCTTGCCGTCTGGATCGTGTGGGGCATCTCGATTGCCGATGCGGCGGAATCCGCTCCTGCTAGTCTTGTCGTGCCCGTTGCTGCGGACGGCGTGCAGCGCGCCACGATCACCCTCGATAGCTATTCCTACACACCCGGCCATCTCATTGTTGAGTCCGGCAAGCCGATCGAGTTGACCTTGGTAAGCGTGACGATGATCACGCCCCACAACTTCATTATCAAAGAACTGTCGGTCGAGCAGGACGTCGGTGCCGGTAAAACGGCCGTCATCAAGTTCACGCCGACACAGACCGGTACCTTTCCCATCTATTGCGACAAACGGCTCTGGCCCCTGCCGAGCCATCGGGATAAGGGGATGGAAGGCAAGCTAGAAGTGAGATAGGTGCGGCCACGACCACAAACGTTTCAAAATCAGCTCTGCTTCGCGATCTACTCAAGCAGGTCTCCCGTCTCTTCTACACGACGTTAATCGTGGTCCCGGCGGATGTGCGAGACCAGGTGAGCCTGGCCTATTTGTTTGCGCGCGCCGCGGATACGATCGCCGATACGGATCTCATCGACCGACCGCGCCGGCTCGATTACCTCAGCCAACTGAAAGCGCAGTTTGTCAGCGATCACATCGCCTGGGCCCAAGTACGGGACATTCAACAGGCCGTCGGGCCGCTCCAGCAGGATTCTGCCGAACGTACGCTGCTCGAACGGCTGGGAGACTGTTTCACCTTGTTTCAGGAGTTCTCGCCTGATGATCGCCGGCGGGTGCAACGGCTCATGACGACGTTGACCCAGGGGATGGAGATGGATCTGATGGCGTTCCCGGGGAAGTCCGCTGAAGATCTGGCGGCTCTGAAAACGCTCGACGACCTGGATCGCTACACCTACTATGTAGCCGGTTGCGTGGGGGAGTTCTGGACCGATCTGATGTGTGCGCACCGGCGAGCGCTCGCATCGTGGAACGTGCGGGAGATGTCCGAAGCCGGCGTGCGGTTCGGCAAGGGCCTTCAACTGACGAACATCGTAAAGGATGTCGCGCACGATCTTCAGAAAGGCCGATGCTATGTGCCGGAGTCGCTGTTGTCGGAGGCCGGTTTGAAGCCCCGTGATGTACTCGACCAGCGGAACCTCTCGCGATTCCGGCCGGTACTCTCCAAGCTTGTCCGTATTGCTCTGGAGCATCTCGATCAAGGATGGCTCTATACGATGTCGATTCCGCGCTACGAAACCAGGTTGCGCCTCTCCTGCATGTGGCCGATTCTGTCAGCGGGTGAATCCCTGAAATTGGTGATGAATTCGTCCGATCTCCTCAATCCCGCCGTGAAAGTGAAAATTCCCCGCAGCAAGGTCTATCAGATAATGGCGCTGACGACGTTCACCGGAGCCTGCGGGTACGTCGGCACCGCCTACTGGGGCCGGCTTCGCAAGCAGATCGTCTGAACACTGCCTTTCGCGGGTCAGGTATACTTGATCCTGTCAATCCATGAGGGGGTGGTCATGTCCGGTCAGGTCACATGGACACAGCGGCTCGCGCGGACCCAGGCGATCATGTCGGCTGCGTGGCAGATTCTCAAGGAAGACACGCAACTCTTGCTGCTGCCCGTCGCCTCGTCCATCTGTCTCATCCTGCTGACGGCATCGATCATTGTGCCTGCTACGGTGGGAATGGTGACGGGCGCATCGGTGGCCGACGAATTTCAGCAGATCTGGTCGCTGCCCTACATCGGCATGTTTCTGTACTATGTGGCGGCCTATGCGATCGGCATTTTCTTCAATGCCGCCCTTGCCCTCTGTGTCTTGCGGAAGCTGGAAGGAAAGCCCGCATCGATTTCCGACGGTCTGCGTGAAGCCGTCGCCTGCCTCCCGCAAATACTCGGCTGGGCCGTTGTAGCCACGACGGTCGGGTTGCTCCTCAAGGCGATCGAACGCCGGTCCGGGTTTGTCGGAGGGCTGATTGTGAAGGCAGTGGGGTTGGCCTGGAGCGTGGGAACCTTTCTCGTCGTGCCGGTTCTTGTCGCGGAGAAAAAGGGACCGTTGGAAGCGGTTCAAGAGTCGGTCAGGTTGCTTCGCAAGACGTGGGGTGAAGATCTGTTGGCCGGCCTCGGGTTTGGTGCGCTCTCTTTCCTCTTGTCGCTTCCGGGCTTCTTGGCATTTGTCATTGGCGCGGGCATGATTGCCTCGCATCTCTACATCGCGATCATCGTCATGGTTCTTGCCGTTCTCTACTTCCCTCTGCTCGGCCTCGTGCTCTCCACCATGTCGACTATCTTCGACGTGGTCCTCTATCGGTTTGCCAAACTCGGTATGATAACCCCCGGTTTTGACCGAGCGCTTCTTGAAGCGTCCTTCGTTCCTAGGTCTGCATAACAGTCAGATAGCCTGTCCATATTCCAATTCCAGTTGAAAACGCGGTGCGCGGTCATTCCGAACGCCGGAGATTCGGACGGCGGGGTTTGTATGGAAATGCCGACAGGCCTTCACTTGCATGGAGTGGGGGCGCGTCCGGCGACAGGCGGGGGAAAACTTTCTTAACCGCCTGTGGATGATCTACAGGCGTGCGGGGCTAACGCCTTGAATTGGCACTGTTAATTGAGTGCGAGAGTATGTGCCCCTAGGACATTGTACAGATTGTTTTCCGCGAGATCGATCACATAGCATCGAACTTGCCTGCGGTTGTGAAGACGAAAGGAAACTGTGTGCCCGAAATTAAAAAAACGACTCCTTCATGCCGCTTAAAATTTAGCAATTAGGTGTTGATCGAAAGATATCTGCCCAATGAATTGCGGGCGCACTGAGCCGCGTTACTAACCAAACGAACAGGTGGTGAAACATGAAGCTCAAAAACTGTTCCAGGTCACTTTCATGGGCGACGGTGCTGCTGGCGACCGTTTTTGCCGCCGGATGTAGCAGCGGTGACGGCGGCAGCGGAACGAGTAACGCCGGCACGGCAAGTGTGTCGATGACCGACGCGCCGGCTTGCGGGTACGACGAAGTCAATGTCACTGTCAGCAAGGTGCGGATACATCAAAGCGACTCGGCTGACGAAAATGCCGCCGGCTGGACCGATATCACCCTCAACCCGGCGCGAAAAATCAATCTGCTCAACCTGAACGATCCTACGCAACCCAATTTCGCGCTCGAAAACCTCGGTGAGACCCCGCTGGTCCCAGGCCATTACACGCAGTTGCGCCTGGTGTTGGTTCCGAACGGCGGCGCTTCGCCGTTCGCCAATTCGATCGTTCTGTCCGGCCAACCCGGCGAGATTGCGGTCGATACGCCCAGCGCATTACAAAGCGGAGTGAAGTTGATCCATCAGTTCGACGTGGCGTCCGGGAAACGCGTCGATCTGGTGCTCGATTTTGATGCGTGCAAGTCCATCGTCAAGCGGGGGAACCACACCTATGCCCTCAAGCCCGTCGTCAAGGTCATTCCCTTTGAGATGAACGGCATTGAAGGGTTCGTTCATACATCATTGCTGGGCAGCAATGTCGTCGTGTCCGCCCAGGTCAACGGCGTCATCGTTCGCTCTACGGTGCCGAACAGCAGCACAGGCAAGTTCTATCTCGCCCGTCTCGTGGCGCCGGGGAGCTCAGGAACGTTCGACGTTGTGTTTACGGCAGATGGCTATGCGACGTCGGTCATTTCTGGAGTCCCTGTTCCGGACAGCACCAGCACGACCATCGTCAGCACCCAGGCCGCGCCAATCTCCCTTAATTCATCTGTGGTCAGAAACATCAGCGGCACCGTAACGTTGAACCCGGCCGTCGATGATGAAAGCGTCCTCGTTACGGCGAAACAAGCCTTGAATGGTGGTCCAACTGTGATCGTGAAATCGCAGGTGGCGACTGTTATAACCGCGACTGTCCCAGCCGGCGACTACGGGTATGACCTGGCGCTGCCTGCTGCCGCGCCCTGGCTTGGTCCATACAATACACCGTTGCCGATCGTATTTACCCAACAGCCGGTGTTAGTTGCGGGGAAGTATACAGTTCAGGCCTCTGCAGCCGGATACGCCCCACAGTCGTTTGATAAGGACATTTCAGCAGCGAGCACCACGCAGAACTTCACGCTGGCGCTGGCGCCGTAAACCGATAACTTCTGACAGCAGGCGATCGCCTGCTGTCAGAAGATCCGTTTCTTAGCAGAGCCCACGAAAATTGAACGGGTGGAGCAGAGGCAGTTAGAACTCATGGCATGATGGCGCAACCAAAACCGTACGCCGTTCGTCAGACCCGACGCGGCTACTTCTTCTCCTGCGGCTCCAGCATCTTTTCCCCCTTCTTGAACACCCCATAGATTGCCTGCGAGGGGCAGGCATCAAGGCAGAGCCTGCAGCTTTCCAGGCAGCGGGAGGGGTCGAACTTGTAGGGGGGCGTCGAGAGCCAGGCGCTGGTCGGGCAGATGGGAATGCAGATGCCCTTGTGGGTGCAACGGTCCGGATGGCGGACGAGGTGATCGCGAATGACCATCATGGGTTTGACTCCTTCGAAGAGACCTTGCGAGAAGATCTCAAACATGTTTTTGTTCGGGAGGCTGCTCACTTCCACTCCTTCACGAGCGTTTTCAGACGATCTTTCAATTCAGGAATCTGCTCGAGGTTGTTCTCAATCGCACCGATGATCTTGTCGAGCCTGGCGGATTTGAGCGCATCCTTGTCCTGCTTTACCAGCCGATCATACTCCACATAGGCCGCTCGGTGCTTCGGCTCCAGCAACGTTCTTGCCACTGCCAGCGTCTCACCCAATTCGTACGGTTCCGTCATCATCGGCGGGGCGATGGTGAAGGTGCCGTCGGCAAAGATAATGGCAGCCGCACCTTGCTTGCCCTTGAGCAGGATCACGGCTTCAATGGTTTTCCCCTTCAGGGCTTCCCAGTTTCCCAACAACCCTGGAAACTGCTTCATGAAGGCCACTTTTTCGAGATTGGCCTTCCATTTTTCCTCAACGGCCATAATGTCCTTGCTGCCCTTTGCTGTCTACGAGTTGAGGGGGGGGAGTTTGGCCGGAGCCGGATGACCGGGCATGATCAAGCGTGTGACCACTTCGCCCTTCATCACGTGGCGCTCCATGATCTCGGTGACGTCGGATTGAGAGTGTACGCTGTACCACACGCCTTCCGGGTAAATGACGACGCTCGGCCCTTCGGCGCAGTGGTCGAGGCAGCCGGCCTTATTCGCGCGCACGACATTCTTAAGATTGAGCCGTTTGGCCTCTTGCTTGAAATGGGCATGCAGCTCTTCCGAGCCCAGCTTGGAGCAGCTTCCGCGGGGGTCATCGGGGCTCCGCTGGTTCGTGCAGACGAAAATATGGCGTTTGAAAGTTGACAAGGCTGATTCCGGCTGAGCCTAGGCCTGCATGGCAGTGGTCTGAAACCGTTCGATCAGTTGTTTCACATCGGGAGCGGTGAGGAGCGCGGACTGCTCCGCCGTGCCGCTGAGGATGGCGGCAATTTCCCGCAACCGAATCGTGGCCCGTTGGAATGTCTCAGCGTGAGAGAGCTCGGAACTCTGGCCCGCGGCGAGCTTGTCGAATTCGGCTCTGATGTCGCGGAAGTCGCGTTGAAGGTTTTTCTGCATCGAGCATTGTTCGCAATACCATTTCGGACTCTGGTCGGTTGACGGGGACAGGCGGTCGTACGAGCGGCCGAAAAAGTCTTTCCCCAGCGACAGCTTCATCAGGGCGATGCTGCCGGCGCCGCAGGCATTGCAGGATCCCGCTAGTCCATCCATAACGCCTCCTCCGTCTCGATGATTGTCTCCGGGAGCGGCAAATCTTACACCAGGGTTGCGCGCACTGTCCACCGCGTGGCATGAGGGTATTGACGCGCAGTAGTTCTCTTTCTGCTGCTCTACCTATAGAATAGGAAGGTAGCTGTGATGGTGGCGAGAGGGGCGTTCAATGATCATCGGGATTCCCAAAGAAATCAAAGACCATGAGTATCGCGTCAGCGTAATGCCTGAAGGGGTGCGAGCGTTATGTCTGGACGGCCATGAAGTCGTCGTCGAGTCCTCAGCGGGAGTCGGCAGCGGACATTCGGACGAAGAGTATCGGCAAGCCGGGGGAAGGATCGCTGCGTCGAAAACCGATCTCTTTCGTCAAGCCGCGTTGATTGTAAAGGTGAAGGAGCCGCTGCTCTCCGAATGTCCGCTCTTTCGTCAAGGCCAGTTGCTCTTCACGTATCTCCACCTGGCTTCCTTGCCGGAGCTGACGAAGGCGCTGCTCGGCGCCAAGGTCACGGCCATTGCCTATGAGACGATCGAGGCGAAAGACGGCACGCTGCCGATGCTCAAGCCGATGAGCGAAATCGCCGGGCGGATGTCCGTCCAGATCGGGGCGCGTTACCTGGAAAAGACGCAGGGAGGACGGGGCCTGCTCTTGGCCGGCGTGCCGGGTGTGGAGCCGGCAAAGGTGGTGGTCTTGGGCGCCGGGGTGGTTGGGAGCGCCGCCACGCGGATCGCGGTCGGGATGGGTGCGCAGGTGACCGTGATTAATCTCGATCTTGAGAGGCTGCGGTATCTCGATGACCAGTATCACGGTCGCATTGTGACGCGCGCGTCGACGCAAGCGGCCATCGAGGAGGCTGTCGTCGCTGCCGATTTGGTGATCGGCGCGGTCTTGGTGCCTGGTGCGCGGGCGCCGAAGCTGGTCTCGCGAGCGCTAGTCGCCAGGATGAAGCCCGGCGCCGTGATCGTCGATGTGGCGGTCGACCAGGGCGGGTGTATTGAAACCACGAAACCCACCACCCATTCCGATCCCGTCTATGTAGTCGATGGAGTGCTGCACTATGGTGTCGCCAACATGCCGGGGATCGTTCCGCGGACCTCGACCGTTGCGCTCACGAATGCAACGCTGCCGTATATTCTGCAGCTGGCCTCCTCCGGTATGGAGGCGACAATGCGTGCCGACGCGGGGTTTGCCAAGGGGATAAACGTGATGGACGGCAGAGTGACGTGCCGGGCAGTGGCCGAAGTCTATGGCTTGCGTTTCGACCCTCCGATGTAAGACAATCCCCCCTCGCGGTTTTTGATCTTTCCCGGTCGGGGCGTAGCGCAGCCCGGTAGCGCACTGCGTTCGGGACGCAGGGGTCG
>CAZOUA010000053.1:0-4898 GCA_964582865.1 uncultured Nitrospira sp.
TCTGGCGCATTTCTGAAGGCGTGCCCAACACCAAGATGAAGGCCTGGAAGAGCAAGCTCTCCGACGAAGATCGTTGGAAACTCGTGCTGTTCGAGCGGAGCTTCGGGCTGGCCGGCAAAAAGTGGGATGACGAGAAAAAGCAGTGGGCGGATGCGGGGAACGTCGCCGTCGCAAAGGCCGAGGCAGGACAGTAACCGGCAGACCCGGGGCTGTCGAACCGGGATTTAGTGGAGGAGGGCGGGGGAATATCATGAAAACATGGCAGCGCAGTCTCTTGGCTTTGTTTGCGCTTCTGGCGCTGTGTGGAGGAGCAGCCTATGCTCAAGCTCCCGGGGCGCCCCCGGTTGAGTTCCCCTATACGGGCAATCGGACCGCAGTCTGGATTGTCGCCCAACTGCACATCCTGTTCGCGGGGTTCATCCTCGGTGCGCCGATCTTCGTGGTCATCTCGGAATGGCTGGGTTATCGGAAGCAGGACCCACGCTACGATCGCCTGGCCAAAGAGGTCACCAAAGTCACGGTCATTCTCTACAGCATGACGGCCCTCACGGGCGGCTTGTTCATCTTCGTTCTGCTGGCGACCTATCCGCAATTCACCACCTGGCTGATCAATCACTTTTTCCTCGTGTTCGCCGTCGTCTACCCGCTGCTGTTCATCAGCGAAACGATCCTCCTCTACATGTATTTCTATACATGGGACGCATGGAAAGGGGATAAGAAGGCGCGGCACATCGCTTTGGGCGTGCTGCTCAACTTGATCGGTACGATCACGCTATTTGTGATCGACGGACCCACGTCCTTTATGAATACTCCGGTGAAGGCCGAGGGGATTTCTCCGCAGGAATTTCTGGCGACGGCCACGCTGTGGGACAAGATTTTCAACTATAGCTGGATGCCGCTCAATCTTCACCGCCTCGTCGGCAACGTGACGTTCGGCGGGTTCGTCGCGGGCCTGATCGCCGCCTACATGTACATGGGCGCGAAAAAAGACGAAGAACGGGCCTACTACGACTGGATGGGCTTTGTCGGCAACCTGATCGGCGTCGGCGCGCTGTTGTTCCTCCCCTTCATGGGCTACCTCCTGGCGTACGAGCTCTGCGACTACGATGCCTCGATCTGTCCCTACATGATGGCCGACCAGCTCTCGATGTTCTTTGAAATGCAGGGGGCGATGATCGGGCTCATCTTCCTGGCCAGTAACTATTACATCTGGCTCAGTATGAAGCGAATCGAGGGGGTCGAGAAGGTTCGGATGACGATCCTGGCGCCGATCGTGATGGTCGCGCTTCCCTTGGTCATGACCAAGGTGATGACGGACTATCCGGTTCCTGATCCAACATCCTTGGTCTTCTTGCTGCCGTTGCTCCTGGCGCCATTCATGCTGGGCCGGTTTATCCCGTGGACCGTGTCTGCGCGGACGGTGATCAAGGTCGGCTTTTTGATGGTCGTCGTGGGCGATGCGATCTGGCTCACTCCGCATGGATTCGTCCCCACCGGCGCGAAGCTGGTCGCCGAATTGGAGCTGCCATCCGATTGGAACTTCCTGGCGTTGATGCCGGCCAAGAACTCCGCCGCCTTCACGTTGGTGTTCGTCACGGTTGTCAACTATGTCATTTACAACCGGGGCATCAGCCAGGGGACGATCGTCTGGGGCAAGATCGATTTCGTGTCCCAATTCGTGCTGATCTTCCTGGCGTTCAGCGCCATTTGGACCATGGGGTTGATGGGCGCCGTGAGGTCGCTGTTGCGGAAGTACTTCCACACGTACAATCTGTTGCCAGATTTTACCGCCGAGTCCTTTACGCCGACCCTGTCCTATTCAGCCTGGTGGATTACCGGCATCACCGTTATTTTTTATGCGGTCGTGAGCTTCGCCATTCTCGTGACGCTGCGGCCCTCCGATTCGAAGGGACATGCGCATGAGGGCAGTCCAGTTCCTGCCGGGGCCAAGTAACCCCGCGGTGCATCCTTACGGAAGGAAAGAGGATCTGTATGGGGAATGTGATTAAGAAACTGGTGGTCGGCGTCGTCATAGGCGGCGTGCTGATCGGCATTACGAGAGCGCTCGAATTTCCCGTCATCTTTCAGATGATGTTTTTCGCCTATGCGATGCTCGGCGCGGCTGTGTTCATCCTGCTGGACGCCCCGTCGATGAAGACCATGAGCGGGGGCAAGTCTGTGATCGCCCTCCTGGTGTTCTATGTCGTATTGTGCGTCGTATACATCGCCGGTGCGTCGATGTGGCCGCAGTACGATCCGGAAGATGAGAAGGGCAAAATCGAAAAGATCCTCAAGCCCAAGCGGGCTGCGACCGAGCAGGGCAAGGCCGACGAATTGATCGCCCGTGCCAAGGCCCTCGACGAGCAGGCGAAAGCCTTGGCCGAGCGCATCAAGGCATTAGGCGGCGATCAGGCCCCCGCTGCACAGGGAGCCGGCGGCCCTGGTGCCCCGCCGTCGACCGCCGCTGCCAGCGGGGATATCCTCAAGATCGGCGAGGAGCAGTGGCAGCTGCAAGAGTGCTACAACTGCCATAAATTAAGAGGCGAGGGTGGAAAGAAGCGCGGTCCCGAGCTCGACAATATCGGCAGCTACCTGACGGTCGATGACATCAAGGAGAAGATTTTAGATCCAAAAAGCTGGATGGCCGAGGGATTCGAGAAAGAATACGAAAAGAAGAAGATGCCGGACAAGTATAAGGATCTCATGGAGGAGAAGGACGTCGTGGCGCTCGCCTCCTGGCTGGTCACCTTCAAGAACACCTCGGTGAATACGCCGAAGCCGATCAAGAAGAAGTAACGATGCAGCCGAAGCTGAAATCCAGGGTCCGGTGCACGGACCGTGAAATCGGTGAAGTGACGAAGGTCGTCGTCGACCCTCTTTCGCACGAGATCAGCCACATCGTCGTGTCCATGAACGGAAGTGGCGAGCGGCAGGTCGCCATGGGCCATGTGCAGGCTGTCACCGACAGCCTCGTCGAACTGCGCGCGCCCTCTTCCGACATCATGGCGCTGCCGCTGTTCAAGCGCGACGACTACGTGACCACGCACGAAGTCGAGATCGCCCATCTGGAAGAAAAAGTGCATGTCATGCCGGGTGAAGTGCTCGTGCCGTTCCCTGAACTGGAGAAGAGCGTCAAGCGCCGCACGTTTTTCATGAACTTCACGCATGCGATCGGGTTCTTGATCGGATTGCCGATCGCGTTTCCGATCCTGCGCTATCTGATGAAGCCGATGTATGCGCCGTTCGACAACGGATGGCTTAAGATCGGTAACGTGGGGAAGATCAAGCAGGAAGACATCGGCGTACAGTTCAAGTACAAGAAAAAGGTCAAGGAAGCCTACCTGCCGGAGGCCGAAATCGAGAAAAACGTCTGGATCCTCAAGGCCACGCCGGCCGTCCTCGAGAAAGTCTATCAGGGCAAGGACATGGAGTTCCGCGACGCGTTTGGCAAGCCCGTGTGGACGAACAAGAAAGAGGTCCCCTACGTTGCCTTTTCCGGCAAGTGCCCGCATCTCGGATGCGGATACAAGTGGCGGCAGCACAAAGTGCTCGGCCAGGTGTTTCTGTGTCCCTGTCACTTGAGCATCTACGATGCGTCGGGAAAAGTGCTCGACGGCCCGGCGCCACGTCCGCTCGACGCGCTGCCGATCAAGGTATCGGCCAGCGGGGACGTCGAAATCGTCGATATGGAATTTAAAGCGGGAACCAAGTCGCAGATTCGGATCGTCTAATGGAACATTCTTCAACCCCCAGTCAGCAGCCGACGGCGATCGAAAAAGTCATCGCTTTCATCGACGAACGCGTTGGGCTCAAGCAGATGCAGGCCAAGATGCTCAACGAGCCGGTTCCCGGTGGCTCCCGTTGGGCTTATGTGTTCGGCTCAGTCCTGCTGTTCATCTTCATCATGCAGGCCCTGACCGGCATCCTGTTGATGTTCTACTACGTGCCGACTGCCGATCACGCCTTTGCGAGCACCCAGTACATCATTCACGAGGTGGATTATGGCTGGTTCCTCCTGAGCTACCACTTCTGGGGTTCGACGGCGATGGTGGTCTGTGTCTTCGCCCACATGTCGCAAGTCTTTCTCTGGGGCGCATACAAAAGCCCGCGCGAGATGATTTGGCTCGTCGGTTTGGCGTTGTTCGGCATTGTCATGGGGTTCGGTTTTACGGGATATTTGCTGCCCTGGGACCAGCGTGCCTATTGGGCCACGACGGTCGGCGTCGAAATCATGGACAAGACGCCGCTGCTCGGCGACTTCATGGCACGCTTCCTCAAAGGCGGCGCCACGCCGGGACAGATGACATTGAGCCGGTTTTTCGTGATCCATGTGATGATCCTCCCCGCCGCCCTCATGGGTTTGGCCGGATTGCATCTCTTCTTGTTCCGCGCGGCGGGACCTGCCGGTCCCTTCCGCGGCACGCCTGAAGAAATCAAGGCCAAGACGGATTACTTCTTCCCGCGGCAAATCTGGAAAGACATTGTCGGTATGGCGGTGGTCTTCGCCAGCATCTGCGCCTTGGCGTTCTGGGAGCCGGTCGTGCTGTTGGAAGAAGCGACGCCTGATCCGGGCGACTACCATCCGGAGCCGGAATGGTATTTCCTGTTCTTGTTCCAATTGCTCAGGTTGAAAATCTTTGCCGGTGAGTTCGGCCAGTTCCTGGGCGCGATTGCCTTGCCGGGAGCGTTCATGGCGTTGCTGGCTGCGCTGCCGTTCATCGATAAGGATCCTGAGCGGAACATCTTTAAGCGGCCGATTGCCTTGATCGGCTGGATTGTCGTCATGGTGACGATTCTCCTCTTTACGGTGTCGGCGATTATCAATCGAGAGTTTCTGGACTAGGCGCGGCGCCCTGAGCCGTCTGATCGATTATGACTGACGAACGCGAATCCATGTC
>CAZOUA010000053.1:4998-15413 GCA_964582865.1 uncultured Nitrospira sp.
CTCACCCTCTGGTGGAAGTCCGCGCTCGTCGGGGCCATCTTCCTGCCGATTCTGTGGTTCGTCGTCGGCACGGTGACGTCGACCGCCGTTTCCATGGCACATTCGCTGTTTGAGATGGACATGCTGAAGGGGGTTCCGGTCGCCGAGCGGATCAGCATCGAGCTGACCATTTGGGGTTCGATCGCCTTAGCCGTGCTGATCGTCTTGCTGCTCATCGGCGTATCGCTGGTGGGCCGGATGGTCAGAAGCACGGCTTCGGCCGCAAGCCCGGCAACGGAAAACTATCAAGGTTTGATTACCCGCTGGGATCTCATGCGCGTGCCGGCTGATCAAGGGCTGATGCTGGCGGCACTGACGGGAGCCGGCGTGGTGCTGTCGTTGCTGTTCTGGTCCGGGCTTCCGGTGACCACACCCCATCCGCACGAATGCTGCAAGAAGCCCGAAGTGAAGGCTCAGCCCGCGTACAAACCGCTCGAAGCCTTGAACAAAGATGAAAAGATGATCGCGCAGCTTTCGGCAACCGTCGAAGCGCTCGAAAAGCAGAAAGCTGAATCGGAAGCCGAGAAGAACAAGAGCAAGGGGAAAGCCAAGTCCGGTAAAGAAGCGGCTCCTCCTGCGCCCACGAAACCGTAATCTGCGAGATGATGAGGTGAGTGCCATGCGACACCAGGGTGGAATGATTCAGCGGATTCTCCAGACCCTCCGCGGTCATGGCGGATGGCTCCCGGGGCTGTTGCTTGCCACGGGCTGGTTGGCTCTTCCCTCGATAGGTCTTGCGGCGGAAGGTGCACAGGCCGGGCCCACCGAGTATCGCGACATCCCCGGCATCGGCAGCCGCAACCTGGTCTGGATCATCGCGCAGCTGCACTTGCTGCTGGCCGGGTTCGTGCTGGGCGTGCCAATTTTCGCCTGGCTTTGTGAAGTCGTCGGCTGGAAAAGCGGCGAAAAACGCTACGATAAACTGGCCAAGGAGTTCACCAAGCTGCTGACCTCGGCCTATGCGACCACCGCGCTCTTCGGCGGCATTCTGCTGTTTCTTCTGATCGCCTTCTATCCCAAATTAATGAACTATCTGACGGATATTTTCTTCCCATCCTTTATTTTCTATTGCCTCCTCTTCTTGCTCGAGACCGCGACCCTCTACCTCTATTGGTATGGATGGGATGCGATGCAGGACGGCGGCAAAAAGACGTTCCACATATTCCTTGGTTTTCTGCTGAACTTCTTTGCCTTCTTCATCATGATCGTGCCGAACTCCTGGGCCACGTTCCAGGCCAGCCCGGTGGTCATCGCCGAAGGAACGGATTTGCAGCGGGCCTGGGCGGCAACCTGGAATCCGACCTGGTGGCCGGTCAACATCCACCGCCTCATCGCCAACGTCGTGCTCGGTGGCTACATCTGCGGAGCCTACGCCGGCATCCGGTATCTGTCGGCCAAAACCACGGAGGATCGTGACCACTACGATTGGATGGGCTACGTCGGGAACTTCATCGGCGTGTTCGGGCTGTTGCCGCTTCCGTTTGCCGGCTATTGGCTCATGCGCGAGATCTATCAGTACAACCAGCAGATGGGCATCACGCTGATGGGCGGATTCCTCTCCTGGCTATTCATCCTGCAAGCCATGTTGATCGGCGTGCTGTTCCTGGGATCCAACTACTACTTCTGGCTCGGCATTACGCATCGCATTCCAGGCTCAGAGATGAAATATCGCCGACCGATCATGACCATGCTCGTGATCCTGCTGCTCTGCCTCGGCGTGTGGATGACGCCGCACTCGCTCGTGGCCAGCTTGGAAGAGGCGCGAAAAATGGGCGGCACGCACCACCCGCTGCTCGGCGTCTTCGGCGTCATGTCGGCAAAAATGACCGTTGCGAATCTGATGATCCTCGTGACCTTCATGAGCTTCATCATGTATTGGCGTGCGGGTAAGGAAGAAACGGCTGGCTGGGCGAAAGCTGCAAAGGCGCTGATGAGCGGGCTGCTTGTGGTGGCTGGTATCGTCGTCGTCGTCTTGGGGGTCTGGGGGTATTTCGTGCCGGCGATCGTGCGCATCAACTATTTCTCGACATCCCAGGTGTTGATCGTCTTGTTCGTCATGTTGACGATCACGCCGCTGACGGCCTTGTTGCTCAAAAGCGCCAAGACCACCACGGAAATGGTGTGGGGCCGCATGCCGCCTCGCGCAGGCTACGCCCTGGTGCTTAATTCCGTCATGGTTATTCTGTTGATGACGCTGATGGGCTATGCCCGGTCATCTTCACGCGTGCACTGGCACATTTACGGGGTTATGCGCGACTCGTCCCAGTATGCCTATTCGCCTGCCTTGGGATACGCCGCCGCGTTCATGGCGCTGAATACGTTCTGTTTCTGCATGATCGTGGCCTTCATTTTCTGGGTCGCCACGATGGGGGACAAAGCGAAAGCCGGACATGGGAGCACAAAGGGCGAGCTGCCGCATGGTGTGCCGGCGATGGCCGGTGGTTCGCAGAGTCTTGATGCGAAGAGCTGATAGCAGATGGCTAATGGCCGATAGCGTTTAAGTGAGGACTTATGAGTGAAGTCGTCGTGTTGCAGCTGATCGGGCTCTCGGTTGTCGGAAGCGGGATCCTGATTCTCCTCTTCATCAGGGCGCAATTCGCCCGGGTGATCGGATTCGTCGCGATTGTCCTCGGACTCTTTTCCCTCGTTGCGCTGGCGGTGCCTCAGATGGCCTCATTGCCGCCGGCCGAAGAAAAGTTCGACATCGCGACGGTCAAGACGCCGACCGATATGGCGGCCATCGGCCAGAAGATTTTTTTCAGCAAGGGCCAATGTGCGCTCTGCCATTCAATCGGCCCCAGCGAATCGGCCCGCTGCCCGGACCTCAAGGGCATCGGCGCGAAGCTGAGCCGCGAGTTCATTTTCGAAAGTTTGACGCAGCCGCAAGCCTACATTTACCTGGATTATCGGCATGAAGGGTTGCCGAAGGAGTATCCGGCGCGCATGCCCTACATCAATAAGAATCCGATCGGCTTGACCAAGAACGAAATTCTGTCCGTCATCGCGTTTTTACAGCAAATGAGCGGAGAGCCGATCTCCGTCAATCCGTCTGAATTGGAAGTGCCGGGCCAGGCGCCTGCCGCCCCGGTCAAAGCGGCTGAGTCCGCGCCCGTGGCGGTCGCACAGGCGCACTGAGGAGGCACGTATGCGGGGTCCCTTAACCAAACCGGTAATCCTACTGGTCGTCGTCTATCTGCTCTTGAAGTTCGTCGTGCCGAATATCCCAGGTTCCGCGCCGCTGCCATCCAGCTTGATCTTTTTGTATCTTATGCTGGTCACCGCCGGCATCGTCATTATCGGGACCATGAGCGGCGAGTCCAAGGATGCATTTTGGGGACCGATCCAGCGTTTCCTGACCGGCGAAAATATCGGCGCGTTGCAGGCGGCGCGTTATGCCGTGTTGATTCTGTTTCCCTTGTTGGTCGGCTGGCAGACGTACGGCAGCACCGCAGTGAGCGATGCGCCGCCGGCAGAGAACCGGACGATTCACCCGGCGCCTCCAGGAGAATATACGGGTTTGTCGAATCCCGTGGCGAAGACGCCGGACAACATCATGCAGGGCAAAGGGTTCTACGCCGCGTTCTGCTCGCCCTGTCACGGCGGCAATTTCGATGGCAAGGGCCCGGCGGCCCGCGGCTTCAATCCTCCTCCCGCGAACTTCTCCGATCCGACGACGATCGCGATGCTTCAGGAAAGCTACCTCTTCTGGCGCATCAAGAAGGGCGGCGTGGGCTTGCCGATCGAGGGCATGCCCTGGAAATCCGCCATGCCGCGCTGGGAAGTGGAATTGCCGGATGAATGGATCTGGAAAATCATCTTGGGCGAGTACGACGGAGCCCATCAATCCCCACGGACCTGGGAGTGACCAGTAGGTCTGACGAGGCGCGTATGACACGGGTGATGCAGCGACAGATGAGAATGTTCGGGATTGGAGCCGCGGGGATGGCCGTTGCCTTGCTGCTCGCAGGAACGACGCAGAGCTTCGCCCAGGAAAGCGTGGCTGTTCGCGCCACCATGGTGAAGGGCGGACTTCCCGTCGATGATCCGAACGCTGCGGCCTGGAATAGCGCGACGCAAGCGCAGTTTCCGATGTCCCCTCAGGTCCACTGGCAAAATCGTATTCAGGAAGTGACCGTCAAGGATTTGAAAGTCCGCGCGCTGCATGACGGAACGCAGGTCGCCGTGCTTCTGGAGTACGAAGATCCGACGGAAAACCCCGACGATGCCGCCGCGCTGGAATTCATGGTCGGCGACAAGAAAGCCCACTTCGCCCATGGCCAGCCGATGGCCCAGGTCGAAGGCGGCCCGGTCAACATTTGGTATTGGAAGAACAAAGACAATAAAGGCGTGGACATGAGCGCCAAGGGCTTCGGAACCTTGAAAGTGCAAGAACATCAAGACGTCAAGGCCAAGGGCGTCTACGCCAACGGGATCTGGAAAGTGGTGTTCTCGCGCAATCTGTCCACCGATCATCCGGACGAAGACACGCAGGTGAAACCGGGCGAGTTCATCAATGTGGCGTTCGCCGTGTGGGACGGACGAAAAGACGGCGCGGGGGATTTGGTGGAAAAGGGATCCCAGAAGGCCGTGTCCTCCTGGTGGTATTTCCGCGCAGAAGCGCCGCCCGATTATTCGGGCTATCTCTATGCCGCCATGGCCATCGGCTTGGCGCTGGGATTTCAGTTCGTCTTGATCCGCAAACTGAAGAAAGGGCAGTCAGCATGAAGGCCGCACGACTTCGCGTACTAGGAGCGGTGGCCGGCCTGGTGGGAACCTGGGCTCTGGTCGCCGGAGGCTGCGCCAACGAGCAGCAGAAGAAAGGGCATGAGCTCTACGCCCACTACTGCATGCATTGTCACGGCGAGAACGGGCGTCAGAACGAAGGCTTCAACTGGTCGTCGATGCCGGACCCCAAGCCGAAGGACCTGTCCAACAAGTCCGAAATGGGCACCTTCAAGGACGAAGATATTTTCAATACGATCTCGCGCGATATGAAGGACACGAGCCCCGGCGGTGACAAGATCGGGGACGACGATTTCGCCGTGCCTACCATGCCGACGTTCAAGTACACGCTCTCGGAAGATGAGATCTGGGCGATCGTGGGCTATGTGCGGACCTTGCATGGGATGAAGCTGGAGTTCAAAGTCGAAGAGCGCAAGAAGGAACTGGTCGAGGCCTTGAAAACGGTGCAGGAGAAGTTCGATCAGGCCAAGCTGGCCTACGAGGCGGCGGAAAAGAAGGCCAGCGAGGAAGCGGAAAAGAAGAGCGAAGCGACGAAGAAGGACGTTGAAGTCGACGAAGCGTCTTACGCCAAGGAACAGGCGGCCATGGCGCAGGCGAAAAAAGAGTTGGATACGGCGCAAGCCGCGTCGAACAATTTCTCGACGAGGCCCGGCAAAGGCGTGAATGTCGCGCGGCCGGATCTGACGATGAAGCCGGAGCAGGCGGCGGCGCTGGCGGAAGTCGGGAAGCGGCTCTACTCGAACAAGTACGGCTGCAACGGTTGTCATAGCCTCGGCGAAGAGGGCGGAAAAGTCGGCCCTGCATTGGATCGCGCAGGGTTCCGCTTGAACGGTACCTGGATCTATCGCTGGGTCAAGAATCCTCAGGCGATGAAACCGGAAACCAGAATGCCGGCCCTGGGATTGAGCGATGCGGATGCGAAGGCCGTGACGATGTATCTCAACACCTTGCGGGCACCGAGGGTCGAAGAGGCGCCGACCGCCAAGCCGGCGAGTTAAGCAGAGGCTCCGCTGTCGGCCCGGCTAGACGAAGAAACCGCCGATCATTCCGGCGAGAATCGCGGCCCCGACCCAAACATGTTGGTGAAACATGCGGAAGGCTTCCGAGGGCGCGATGGATTTCCTGATCTTCAGAGCCTGTCCGGTGCAAAACAGGCTCACCGCTGCGAGTACTCCGTAAAACAACCAGCCGATTTGCAATAGCCAGCCGGCCAGCCCGAGCAGCGCGATCGTGGCGGCGAAGCTGATTCCCACTGCCATCCAGGAAGATGACCCGAAAAACAGGGCCGAGGATTTGACTCCGATACGTGCGTCGTCTTCTCGATCTTGCAGGGCATAAATCGTGTCGTATCCGACCGCCCAGCAGGCGGTTGCCGCATAGACCAGCCAAGCCGGAGCGTCGAGCGTGTTCTGTGAAGCCGTCCAGGCCATGACCGTGCCCCAGCCGAATGCGATGCCCAGCATCGCCTGCGGGACTTGCACTACACGTTTCGCAAAGGGATAGAGACCGGCCAACAACAGTGCAATCGGACCCAGCATGATCGTGAGCCGGTTCAACGACAGCAACAGCAAGCCCGCGGCGGCGAGGAGCAATGCAGCTACCGCAAGGGCATGCCGCGGTTGCAACTCGCCGGAGGCCAGGGGGCGTTGTTGCGTTCTCGTCACCCGGCGATCGAAGCGGCGGTCGGCCAGATCGTTGAGTACGACTCCTGCGCTTCGCATCAGGAGCGAGCCAAGAGAAAAAATCAGGACGAGACGCCAGGAAGGGATTCCTCGCGCCGCCAGCGTCAGCGACCAGAGAGTAGGGAGCAGCAGGAGCCACGTCCCGGTTTGACTCTGCAGCCGGATCAGCCGGCCGACGGCGGACCAGGAGGGAGCGGCTTGAACAGAGAGATCCCGGGGCGGAGTCGGCGGCGCAATCATGGGGCCAACGTAGCCGAGGCTCCTCGCACTGTCAATTGCAGCTGCCCGCTTGAGTTGTGATCGTCGAATGAATTTGGGTATAACGATCGTTGTGCGAATGCGTCAAGCCTGGTTCCCCATTGTCTTCCGATGCCCGGCCGTTTCGCTGTGCGCCGGGCTCGTCATGCTGGCACTCACCGGTTGCGGGCTCTTCTCCAGTCGCAACGGGACGGGGGTCGGCTACTACCTGCCGCTGACGGTTCAGTTGCGTCAAGCCGCGAGCGTGGCTGTCGCGCGCGTGCAATATCAGGATGCCTGTGGCCAGCCGCAATCCCTGCCGATCGGCGCGTTGCTCGAAGAGGCGCTCAAACGCAAGAGCGGGCGGGTCTTCCAGAAGGTGGTGACCGATGCGTCCGGCGCGGCCGCCGTCGATGGCTACGAGGACGTCTCCTTGGGAATGACGCGGCTGGATCTCGTGATCCCCCGAAGGGCCAACAAGAGCTATCCGGCGACCCTGGCCATCGGATTGGATTTCGCCTATACGGCGGCGGACGGGACCGTGCTCTACAGCAAGAAACTTCAGAGCCTCGGGCGCGGCGAGGTCGAGGTCACCGAAGCGTTCTGCGAAGTGAAAGGGCTGGACAAGGTCGTACAAGATGCCATCAACAATGTCACCGATGGAATGGCCAAGCAGCTGGGCACCGCCAGCAAGATTCTCGGGGCAGCGGAGGCTCCCAAGGCCGGCGCACGGCAGTCCGGAATGGCCGCTCCTCCTTCGCCGATTGCCGGAGGCGGGGCAGTCGAGGCTGTGACAGCGCAAGCGGCCGCTCCGGCTGCTACGCTGCCGTCGCCGCCGGCCGATGAAGCATCGGCGCTGGTGTTTCGAGCCATCATCCGCGACGAGAACCGCAATCAGCTGCTCCATTCCGGCGAAACTCTTGCGGTGGAGATCGAGATCAAGAACGAGGGGCCGGGACCGGCGTCGGGCGTGGAGGTGCTGGTCAGCGGCACAGCGGCGCTGACCGAGCATATTCCCAACGTGCTGCCAGTTGGAGAGTTGCCCGCCGGTGACGTCAAGCGCGTGTCCCTGGAAGGGAAAGTGGGCAGTATTACGGAAGCGGGTCAGGCGGAGCTGATTCTTGCGCTGCGAAGCCAGTCTGCTGGCGCTAAGATGCCCCCCGCGAAAAAATTCCTGGTCGCCACGAAACCGGCCGATGCGCCTGAGGCCGCAATGGTGCCGATTGATGTCGACCAGATCCCCAAAAGCCCGGGCAAGCTCAAGCAGCCTAAGGCGGTCGGTATTGCGGTCGGAATCGGACAGTATCGCGAGAACGGCCTGCCGAGGGTCAAGTATGCGGTGCAGGACGCCGAGGTCATGGCGAAATACTGGCATGCCGTCGGCGGGATTCCGTCCGATCGGATTCACCGGCTCACCGATGCCAGAGCCCTCAAAAACGACTTAGTCGAGGCGTTCGAGGAGTGGCTTCCCAAGCAGGTCGATCCAACGACCGTTGTGTATGTCTACGTGTCCGGTCGCGGAGTGGTGGAGCCGGTAACCGGCGCCGTGTCCGTCATTCCGTTTGACGGCACCGCCACGGCAGGCGCGAGACTTTTTTCGTTAAGGCGTTTGCAGGAATCTCTGACCAAGCTGCCGATTCAGCGAGCCATCGTCGCGATCGATCTCTCGCTTGAATATAGTCAGGCGCCGGAAGGCTCCGTTCCGGCTGCCCCGCTCTGGGAACAGGAGGGCCAGGACAAGGACAAAATCATGTGGATGATCGGCAATCGGGCCGTTCAAGAGGCGCACCCCTACGATCTCGGCCAGCACGGGCTGTTTACCTATCATTTGCTGCGCGGGTTGGCCGGAGCAGCCGACATCGATAAAGACGGGACGATTCTCGCCGGAGAACTCTGTACCTTTACAAAAGGACAGGTTGTGAAAATGGCCCGCGAGCAGTTCGGCAACGGGCAGGAACCTCTTTGCGTTCCGGGGCCGGGGCAGGGGGCGACCGCCCGGTTGCAGCCGGTGGCGAAACTGAAATAGCGTTCAAATACCCCTTGAGACCTGGAAAAAACCCGTGTAGGTTAGAGGTCCTCGTGCAGGCGCCGGCGTAGCTCAGTTGGTAGAGCAGCGGTTTCGTAAACCGCAGGTCGCCCGTTCAATCCGGGTCGCCGGCTCCATACAGTGCTTGCCCCGACCGCGAGCCTCTTTATCGGTTTATCGTGATTGAGGCGAGCGGATAAACTCCTTCAGTGGTATTCAGCTATTCCTTCTTTGCCACCACCACGTATCTCAGCGGTCCTCCCGGCACGATGGCATCGAAGGGATAGCAGGTCACCAACAGCAGTCGATCCTCTCCTGTACCAATATCCTGCTTTCCAAATAGCGGCGCATCCTCTTGATATTTTCCGGCATTAGGCGTCTCCTCTCAACTCAACGCTTCACAAATACATGATTCTGAGCGTTGCTTTAACTTTTCCCCTGTGCTAGCCTTCCCGCCGAAGACAAGGGTGTCTTCAGCAAAAGACAAGGGCGTCTTTACGCGTTGAGGACAAGGAAGTCCTTTTTAGGCCGGAAAGGTCTGAAAAGGGCTTTTTTTATGTCTGAACATGACTGGGAAAAGTGATGAACCTGACAAAATGTTCCAAGAGGAGGACATTGTGAACTACAAATACTCAGTGGTAGTCGGAATATTAGCGGGTGTGCTCATGACATCTCAAGGCTGCCAGTCATCCCCTCCATCTGTTGTTTCTGACATCAGTGGCACACACCTCTCAGAGGGGGCAGACATCCAAGGCAATGACCAATCGGTTCAGGCCATCTTGTCCCTGTTCAAAAAGGCTGAGGATGCGGTGAAACGCGAGGATCTTGATGGCTTAATGACGCTCTACTCAGAAGACTACAAGCATGGTGGCTATACCAAGGACAGTGTCCGGGCAGTGTACAGTGATCTGTTTGCCCAGTACCGTGATTTTTCCGGGACCCATATCTTTTCAAAAATCAAGGTCGATGCCGGCAAAACGATACCCTTGGCTCATGTGACCTGTAGCGGAAGTCTGTGGGCCATCTCCAATGAGACGGGCCAGCGCGTGAATATCGATAGTTGGTACAACGAGGTTCACCATTTGACGTTTGACCATGGGGCCTGGCATCTGGCTGGAACGTTCTGGGAGATTCCCCGGGCCAAAGAATCTCGCCCTGCCTTCCTGCCTCACCCCTTCTTCTAAAACGGATAAGAGGATGATGGAGACGAACCAACTATTCCTTGAATACGGGCTCCGGCTCTGGCCGGAGCCTGCTTCTTTTCCCCTTCGGACGCATCAGGATGTGTCCGTCTCCGTTCACAATCACATGCATATAGTCTAAGGCTAAGGAGGCAATAATGTTCAAACGATTTGCCAGTATCATCCTGTTGTCGAGCTTGTGCTTAGTATTTCAAGGTTGCGCACTGCTCCAACCCCCACCTCAGGACTTAGTCCTAAAAGATGACCACTCGGGGCTCGCGAATTTCTACCAGGAGCAGGCCCAAGAGCTACGGGAGAAAGCAAAAACGTGGGACGCCCTTGCTGAGTCCTATCGGCGTCACCGAGACCCGCACGGCAAGGTTGAGCCGGCACAACATGCGGCGCATTGCAGTGCCGTTGCCGCCTCATATCGAAAGGCGGCAGATGAGGCAGATGCTCTGGCAAGCGCACATAAACAGGAACTTTCGCAGGGCGCAATTCAGTAAA
>CAZOUA010000054.1:0-14948 GCA_964582865.1 uncultured Nitrospira sp.
ATGTGGATGCTTCCGTTCCGGAACGAGGGGTTAACGAAGCAATCCATCGCGAGTTTCTCGCGAAGGTGACGAAGGGAGTCGAATCTGATACTGTCCCGCCCGCCGGGTGCCGCACCCTGTTCGAGGACAACGGCAGGCTCCGGGCTGAGCAGCAGCCGTGTTTGCAACCGGGCAGGACATCAGGATGAAATTCCTCATCGTGCTGGGCATTCTTTTCCTTGTCGGCTCCGGAACCGACGCGCCCTCACTTGCAGCGGAGCATTCTGCCGGGCCTACAGGCGAGCCAACAGCTGCGTCAGAGGGAAAGCCGAGAGAGCCGCAGGGTAAAGTCCTGGGCCGGCTTGAGTCTCGGTTCTACGGAGCCACGCCTGAGGAGCACGCGCGCCTCGAAGCCGAACGGACGCGCCTGTCGGCGGCGGCGGCAGGATTCGGGACCGACCCCACCGCCATCGTCGGATTCTATCAACTCAACTACGGGCATACCGCGTTCACCAACAACCTGCGCGTCGATTCGGCAACCGCCACTGTGCGCCTGCCGATCACACCCAATTTGCTGTTTACCGTCAACATGCCCTATGCGTGGGCCGATCTGAACGATTCCAGTAAATTTCCGTTGCGTGGCGCCAGCGACATGACGACGCGCACCGGCGGACGAGTGTTCGCCAATGAAGATGTGGCTGTGTTCGTCGGGCTCGACACCTCGTTCCCGACGGCCTCTGAAAAGCAACTGGGCACGGGAAAATACACCCTGGGGCCTGGCGGCGCACTGGCCGTTCCGTTGCCCAGGATGCGGTCACTCTTCTTTCTGCTGGCGTTGGATTACAATTCTATCGGCGGCGATCCGAGCCGCGCCAATATCCACTTTACGCAAGTCCAGTCAGTCGTCAATACCATCTGGTCCGAGCGGTGGTGGAGTCAAGCCATCATGACATGGGATGTCGATTGGAACAATCGTCGAAAAACCACGATGAACCTATTGGGCGAGGTCGGCTACCGGTTCGATAACCATTGGAATGTGTATGCGGGCCCTGGTATGGGAGTCATAGGCAAGGAAACGTTTTTAGGCCTGGACTGGACGGTGCAGGCCGGTGTGCGCTGGGTCTTTACCACGCCGCTCATTCCGGAGCGGCGCTTGGAGTCCTTTCCGAGAAAGTGATGCCGGCTCCCCACGGCCGACTGAACGGCATGACGTTTCTGCTTCCATCAAGGGTGGGCACATGTTGGTCCATGTGGGCTGTTCTGGTTCGATTGCCACCTATGAACGCGCAGCCTGTTGACCACCGGTGGGACCCTGAGGTAAATGTTCTGCCCAGCGTGCGCTGTTTTGGAAGATGAGGGGGGAGTGAGGATGACGAGCAATCGATGGGGCCTCTCCGTTGCACTGATTATAGCCATGGTGTCCGGTTTATGGCTGCTGCCGGCCTATGCCGGTATTACCGTGATGGAAAAGGGCGATAGTTATCTGGACATGGGCATGCTGCTGGACATTCAAGGGCGGTATGTAGACAATCAACAACCCAACACCTCGATCAACGACGGGGTCTTCTTCCGGCGTCTGCGTCCCTTCCTCTATGGCGCAATCAATAAAGATTGGCAGGGCATTATCCAGATGGATTTCGGCAACGGATTTGAAGGGCAGGATGCGAAAACGTCTATCAAATGGGCCTACATGGAATATCTCGGTCTTGAATCCAACCAGCAAACGTCATTGAAAATCGGCAGCTTCAAGCCGCCCTTCTCTCGAGAGTTCCTGACCCTGGGGCCTCGCTTACAGCAGATCGAACGGACGGCGGTCGGTCTGAACTGGTATGGCACGCCGGATTACATGCTCGGAGTCGGAATCAATCGGATGACACCGGACCGCAAGGTGGCCTATGCGATCGCCGGAGGATCGATGAGCATCAACCCGCGCGCCGATCGCATCTTCATGCAGATGCCGCTGAACAATACCAGCAGCGCGAACAACGATGGATGGATGGCGGCGGGCCGCATCGATTACTATCCCTGGGGTGAGATGCCGTTCAGTACCAAGCCGCTGGCGTCCGAAAACGCCTACAACCGTGGTGATTTCAATCATACGCAAGACTGGCGGCTGATGCTGAGCGGAGCAGCCTATGGCTGGTGGAACAATAATA
Source organism: uncultured Nitrospira sp. (assembly GCA_964582865.1). GTDB lineage: Bacteria > Nitrospirota > Nitrospiria > Nitrospirales > Nitrospiraceae > Nitrospira_C. The sequence continues at coordinate 2,136 of CAZOUA010000054.1, forward strand.
ATAATAACCTGAGCAACAATACCGGAAACCCGAATGGGAGCAGCAACCTTTCGACCAATCAGGATGTTCGGAGCACCTATGGCTTCGAAGCCAGCGCCGGCCTCCGCGGATTCGGGTTTTCCGGCGACGTCGAATACCAGTATGTCCACGGCAAGCTCTTGAACCAGAACTTCACCGGTGGACTCTACGAGAACGGCACCACCGGTCTCAACAAGCTCACCGTGAACGGCGGGTACATGGTCTATAAGGATGAATGGGAAACGACGGCGACCTTTGCTGTTTTTGATGCCAGTAACTTTGCCAGTACATGGACGAGCACCACGTTGGGTGTCAACTGGTTCATCCACCATTATGATATTCGTGTGACCGCCAATTACACCTTCAATCAGAACGTCAATGGCATGACGGGGCAATGGGAGAATGTGGCGCGAATCCAGACCCAGTTCGCCTGGTAGCGTGACGTGGTGCTAATCTCCCAGCGCTTTATTGTCGCGTCGGTGCTCTTGTCGGTCTGTGCCGGTTGCGTGAGCGATCCGCCACCGTTATCGACGCGTCCCATTCAGGAAGAGACCAGGTGGTTTGTGCGGTTGGATGCTGCTCCGAGTTCCAGCGCGGCGCAGTCTGCCCGGCACGAGCATCCGTTCGATTGGGCCGAAGCCGATATTGCTGCGATCCTTGGACGGCTACAGATCGAGCAGGAGACAGGGGTTCTCGGGCAGCACCGTTCGCTCGAACCGGTCTTCTCGCCGGACGAAGTTGCACAGATGACGCCCGCGGTACATGCGGCATTTCAACAAGCACAGCCAAACGAATGGGTATCGTTCGCGTTTTTTACGCCGTCAGGCACCAACCTGATCGTCACGTCGGGCGGGCTCTATTTCAAGGCCGGCCGGCTGCATGTCGTGTTGGCCAACTACCGGGAGAAATTGCATCAACATGCCGTGGATATCGATCTGGTGCGCAAGAATCCGCTGCGTTCGGCGAGGGGAGTGAACGGCCGCTTGAAGTTCGACCCTGTGCAGTTAGTCACAGGAACGGGGTCGAACTGGGCCGGTCATGCCAATGAGCCGGCCCTCGAAATCGTCCTCGATTACAAAGGGCTTCAGGATGCGACGGTACGACCAACCCCAACCGCTCCCGCGCTTGTGGCAGGAGAAGCAGTTAGTCCCGGCATTACGTCCGCCGGCCGTGATGCGGTTGACAAGAGGAGCCTAGAAGTCCGTTCTGCATCATCCGGAAAAGTTGCGGGGCAGGAGCTGCAAGATCTCAAGGCGACCATTCAAAGGTTGGAAGCCCGGGTAGACGTCCTCACTCGACAGTTACAAGAGCAAGATGCGCTGTTGCTCAAATTGAGGAGTGACCTCGATGCCCTGCGCGCGTTGAAACAAAGAAAGACCCAGACCCTGCCGCCATCCCGGTAGGGTTCACTGTGTGGGAGGAGTCCGAATAACTCAGGTTTCGCACGGGTACGAGGACGTTTCCTGTTTATGTGGATCATCGGATAGAGAAACATGGGAGACGAGGCTGGCATGAATTATAGCGCGATCGCGTATGTACTGATCGTGGGTTTGTTCTTCGGCATGTTGGCGATGCTCGTCCTCGGGCAGCGCATGGGACGACGAAGCCTTGCGCAGAAGCCGGATGCGGTGCACTCGCGTTTGACCGGCGTCGAAACGGCGATCTTTGGCCTGATGGGCCTGATGATTGCTTTCACGTTTTCCGGCGCGGCGGCCCGGTATGAGCTGCGACGGGTGCTGGTCGTGGAGGAAGCGAATGCGATCGGGACCGCGTATTTGCGGCTGGACCTGCTGCCTGCCGCATCGCAACCGGCGCTCCGGGAGAAGTTTCGCCGGTATACCGAAGCGCGGCTCGCTGTCTACCGGGACTTGCCGGATCTCGCAGCCTCGGGCAGGCAGGCTGCGATTGCGGTAGCGTTGCAGAACGAGATCTGGAGCGGGACCCTTGCCGCGTTGAAGGAGGCGCCCCCGCAGGCCACGATCGTCGTGATCCCGGCGCTGAATCAGATGATCGACATTACGACCGCCCGCTTGATTGCGTCACGCACGCACACCCCGAAATTAATTTTTGCCGCTCTGCTGATTCTCGGGCTGGTCTGTTCCCTGCTGGCCGGTTATGTGTTGGCCGACGCCCGGACACGGCATGCCGGGCTCCACCTGGGCGCGTTTGCGGTCGTGGTGACACTCACCATCTATCTGATCTTTGATCTCGATTATCCGCGATTCGGCCTCATACAACTTGATTTTGCCGATCAGGGGCTCATCGATCTTTTGGCCGGAATGAAGTGAGCGGCGCAGGTTTCGCACCCGCAGGTGCAGAAACAAGGCGCAGTGATAATGGTGATCTCAAGAAACCGCCTCACGCGACCGAATTCTGTGGCGGCCGCTCCTCGGCTCCGATCCAGTCATGACGGCATAACGTGAAGCGATTTCGTCACCGTATACCGGTCGCATATGCGTGGCTGCTCATTACTTTTTTCTTCCCCGGTTCTCTCTCCCTGTCGTTTGCAGAGCAACCGAGTTCACCGTCTCAGGATCGTGGCCTGGCAACTGCGTCGGAGGGTGGAGCGGTGCAAGCTGATGATACTGCGTTGATCGAAGGAGACGAGGAAACGGTTCGCCGCCGGCGATTCTTGAAGCGTTTCGGCCCGCAGGTGCTGACTCCCGAGCAGCAGGAAGAAGCGAAGCGCCTCTCCGCCATCGCGGCGAAAATGGGCACGGATCCTACGGCGATCATCGGCAGAGCCCAGACGCTCTATCGGCACGATGCGTTGTCCGGAGGCGCTCAGACCAATAATCTGGTCGGACGGATCGATCTTCCCTACCACAGCGATTTCCTGCTGCGCGTCGATGTCCCGTATGCCTGGTCGGATCCGAACCGGCCTGGCGCCACCGATCAAAACGGCCTGAGCGATCTGTTCGTTCGAACCGGAGGCCGGGTGTATGCGGTTCCCGGGTTTGCCTTCTTCGCCGGGGCGGACTTCACCTTCCCGACCACGGACAACCGGCAACTGGGGAACGGAAAATATACGATCGGCCCGGCATTGGCCACGGCCCGCGTGTTTCCCGAGCTGGACTCGTTTCTCTTTGGATTGCTCCAGCACCAACTTTCTGTCGGCGGAGATCCCTCCCGGCAGGATATTTCCATGTCCCGCCTCGGCCTCACATTTAACACGATTTGGGGTGAGCGCTGGTGGACGCAGGCCGAAGCGGTGACTCAGCTGAATTGGGAGCGGAAGGCGAAAAACAGCATGACGCTGGAATTCGAGGGAGGGCATCGGTTGACCAAGGATTGGGGAATGTGGGTGCGCCCGGGGGTCGGGCTCTGGGGCCGGAATGTCCCCGGTGCGTACGAGTGGAGCATGGAGGCGGGCATCCGCCGCACGTTCGCCAGTTTTTGAGGGCAGCGCGTTGCGCCATCAAATTATCTGATCCAGGCCGGGCTACTGCTTTCCCAGCTTGTGCTGAAGATCTTTGAACATGCCCTTGATATAGGGCGCAGTGATGGCCCGCGAGATAGGATGAAGCGCTGCGGACGTAAACCCTGCGACCTGATCGGTCGAAACCCGGCCGATGTAAAATAAAAACGTGCCGTCCTTGGTCGGGAGTACGGCGATGCCTTGCAGCATGCTGTTGTAATCGTGGCTCGTGTAATACTGGCGCTCCACGGCGAAGGCGGCGTCGCCGACATGGTAGAGCATACGGTGAACCAGCACGTAGGTCGGGCGTCCGAACACATCGATGTTGAGCCAATAGAAGAATTCCTCCAGGTTCTTGGCCTCGTCCTGGGGTAAGCCATTCGGATAGTTGAGCAAGAAGTTATGAAAGGCCGGGAGGTGCTTGGCCACACCGGACAACTCTTTTGTCGACAGGAGCAGCTCCTCGCCCGCATTCCGCTGGTGCCCATGTCCACGTTCGTAGGGCGCGATCCCCGGCAGTCCCTTGGTTCGATAGGCCTGGTAACGTGACAGCAGGGTCTGGCGCACCAGCGTCTCGACTTTCTTCACAGATTCCTCGCCGTTTGTGCCGGCTGACTTGAGCGTGTGAAACGCGGCCATTTCCTTCGTGTCCAGATTCAGTTCGTCGCCCGGTTCCGCGTTCAGGTACCGATGGGCTTCCTTTTCTCCGTTCGGTTCCAACTTCACCCCGGCCAGATCCGCCATGGTGCCTTCACCCGAGATGCGGCCATGCGCCGTAATCACCGAGACCTCTTTCAATATGATGGCTTCTCGATACATCTTCTCCAGATCTTCAGGCTTGGCCTTGATCAGAAACACCATGCCAAGCGCCAGTTCGCGATCCGATCCCTCACTGGGCGACCAATCGACAATATCTCCACGCCGGACTCTTTCCTGGTCACTATCCGACAGATGCAATTCCTTCATAATCTCATCAGCCGACGGGAGAGGCGCTGCTTCAACGGCCTGGCTTGGGATTGTCGCAGCGAGCCAGAGACTGAAGGCGGCGAAAGCGATCGTGTGCCGGATCATGAATGACCTCCAAATGTTTTTTCAGGCAGAGCCGAAGGGAGCTGGATAATTCCTCGATTGCTTCCCTAAAGTCAAGGTATTGATTCGGCTCTTGGGCGAGGGGTTCGATCGCGTCCTGTTCTCGTGGAGCGATCACGAGGCCGCCGGGGGGAAAGGCCCTTCAGGTACGCCGGTAAGGGGATCGCTGCAGCACACATGCAGCCTGTCCATCCGGAGGGGAACAATCTCGCCATGCGGCGGGTTTTCGGTTATATTCGCGTCGGCCTGCCGGACCGGCCGGCGCCGCCTTCGATATGAACTTGGATATCGAAAAGAATGAGAGGTTTCACGATGTGGGATGCAGGATGCGAATTTCGTATCTCGTAGCATGTCGGTTCCTGATCGTGTTCGCCCTCTTGGGCACGGCCTGGATCGGGGCAGATTCCATCTCAAGCGCCGCAGAGGAAACCGGTCAACCGACAGACAGGCCGGTCTTTGCTTCGCCGGAAAAGGAGCCGGAGCTGACACGGGGTCCGCTCCAACGACGGTTGTTGGGTGCCACGCCTGAGGAGCAGGCTCGTCTCGAAGCAGAGAAGCAGCGCCTGTCGTCGGCGGCCGCGGCGTTCGGCACGGACCCCACCGCCATCGTCGGGTACCATCAACTTACCTATGCACACACGACGCTCACCAACAATGTGCGTTTTGACACGGCAAATGCCACACTGCGCCTGCCCGTTACACCCAACTGGCTCCTTCAGGTCACCATGCCCTATGCATGGGCCGATCAGAACCAGTCGAACGGATTTCCGTTACGCGGGGCCGGAGACATGGCGATGCGTATGGGTGGGCGGCTCTATACCAGCGACAACATCTCCTTATTCGTCGGGACTGATGCCACGTTTCCGACGGCCTCCGAACGGCAACTCGGTACGGGAAAATATACGATTGGACCGGGAGGTGGACTGGCTGCTCCCTTGGCGAGGGCGCAGTCGCTCTTCCTTCTCGTGGTAACCGACAATAACTCCATCGGGGGCGATCCAAGCCGCGCGAACGTGCATTTTATGCGCGTCCAGCCGGCCATCAATACCATCTGGTCGGATCGATGGTGGAGTCTGGTGGCATTCACATGGGACGTTGATTGGAACAGAAACGGAAAGGCCGCGCTGAACGTGCTGGCCGAAGTGGGCCACCGGCTTGATCAGCATTGGAACGTGTTCGCCGGGCCATTGGTGGGCGTGGCAGGAAAAGATACGCCCTTGGGTGTGGATTGGGGGGTACAAGCAGGGGTGCGGTGGGTATATATGACTCCGCTGATTTCCCATACCTACTTTGATCTGCCCAAAGGGAAATGATGTGCGCAGGCCGCGTTCTCGTAACGAGAAACACCATGCCGATCGAGGTTCACGATACGATCCTTGGCTGGCGGTCATCCGGCAATCTTGCCTCGTCGGATGTCCTCCCGTGTACGGTCCGGGCGATGCAGTTCTTGAAGCACTTCATCGGCGGTCGGGAGGACTGCGCCGGATCGCGTCATACGCGCCTGTCCGCCCAAAGAAATTCTTGATCGGCATCCGGCAAGTTGCTACCGTGCCTATGGTTCTCCACCGGGATTCACGCCCATGGCCATTTCGCCGCTAGCAGGCAAGCAAGCGCCGACAGAGATGTTGATCGATCCCGCCAAGCTCGAGCGGGAGTATTATGCGCGCAAGCCGGATATGGGGGATCCCAACCAGTCGGTCGCTTTCGGCACGAGCGGACATCGCGGGTCGTCCTTCCGCGGTTCGTTCAACGAAGCGCATATTCTCGCTATCACGCAGGCCATTTGCGACTACCGGTGCGGTCAGGGCACCGACGGTCCCCTCTATATGGGCAAGGATACGCATGCTCTGTCCGGACCGGCTCAGCGCACGGCGCTCGAAGTCCTGGCAGCGAACGACGTGCACACCGTCATCCAGCGCGACGCTGGAGTCACGCCCACACCGGCGATCTCACGAGCCATTCTGTCCTACAACCACGGCCGCAACGCGCACCTCGCAGACGGGATCGTCGTCACGCCTTCGCATAACCCGCCGGAGGACGGCGGGTTCAAGTACAACCCGCCTAACGGCGGGCCGGCCGATACCGACGTGACGAAATGGGTGCAGGATCGGGCGAATGCGTTACTGCGGGAAGGCAACGCCGGAGTCAAGCGCGTGCCGTTCGAGAAGGCGGTCAGGGCGGCAACCACGCGGCAGGACGATTTCATCCTGCCCTATGTTGAAGACCTTCGGAACGTGATCGACATGCAGAGCATCCGCGAGGCAGGTCTCAAGCTGGCCGTAGACCCGCTTGGCGGCGCCGCGGTTCATTACTGGGAGCCGGTTAATCGGGTCTACAAGTTGGACATCACGGTCGTGAACCCGAATGTTGATCCGACCTTCTCGTTCATGACGGTCGATCATGACGGCAAGATCCGGATGGACTGTTCGAGTCCCTATGCAATGGCCGGCCTCGTCGGCCTGAAGGACCGGTATCGCGTCGCTTTTGCCAACGACCCGGACTCGGACCGCCACGGAATCGTTACGCCGTCGGCCGGGCTGATGAATCCCAACCACTATCTTGCCGTCGCAATTCGCTATCTCCTCACACATCGACCGAACTGGCCCATGCACTCCATGGTCGGCAAGACGTTGGTGTCCAGCGGCATGATCGATCGTGTCGTCGCCAAGCTCGGCCGCCGGTTGTGCGAGGTGCCGGTCGGCTTCAAGTGGTTCGTGCCGGGTTTATTCGACGGTTCCTGCTGTTTCGGCGGCGAGGAGAGTGCGGGCGCGAGTTTCTTACGCCGGGACGGCACGGTCTGGACGACCGACAAGGACGGCCTGATCATGAACCTGCTCGCGGCTGAGATTACGGCCCGCACCGGCAGGGAGCCTGGCGAGCACTATCAAGAGCTCACGGCGGACTTCGGCTCGCCACGGTATACGCGCATCGATGCTCCGGCGACACCGGAGCAGAAGGCGCGGTTAGGGAAGCTGTCGCCCGATGCCATCAGCGTTTCGACGCTCGCCGGCGAATCGATCACGGCTACGCTCACCAATGCGCCCGGCAACGGCGCGCCGATCGGCGGATTGAAAGTGATTGCTGCGAACGGGTGGTTTGCGGCGCGGCCGTCCGGCACGGAAAATATTTACAAGATCTATGCGGAGAGCTTTCGGGACGAGGAGCATCTTCAGGCAATTGTCGCCGAGGCTCAGGAGATCGTGGGCCGCGCCCTCACCGGCGGAGCGGGAGGCGTGTCGTGATACAGTCCGGCTCGGCTCTTTCCTCGAATGAACGTCGGGGAAGGCGCATGCCCGGGCGCGCGGTGCTTGATGCAAGCGGGGAGTGCGGTCGACGCAGAATGATGACGCAAGAGGAGTGGCGACGATGACGATGAAACGACGGAGTCCGCGCAAGGCAACGGGACGGGTCGCACGGACCCGGAAGGGCCGCGGTGCCATTCCCCTCCACACACGTCGTGCATGGAAAGCGCTGGCCCTCCATTATAAGAAAATCCGGCCGGTGCATCTCCGGACCCTGTTCGCCGATGATCCCCAGCGCGGTACTCGCATGACGGCCGAGGCCGCGGGCCTCTTCCTGGATTACTCGAAGCATCGCGTCACCGACCGGACGCTCACACTGTTGCTTCAACTGGCGAACGAATCAGGCCTGCGCGAACGGATCGATGCCATGTTCCGCGGCGAGAAGATCAACGTCACCGAGAACCGCGCGGTCCTGCACGTGGCGCTGCGCGCGCCGCGCGGCTCGTCCATCGTTGTGGACGGCAAGAATGTCGTGCCGGACGTGCATGCCGTGCTCGGCAAGATGGCCGATTTTTCCACCCGTGTCCGGAGCGGCGCATGGAAAGGCCACCGGGGGCAACGCATCCGCAACATCATCAATATCGGGATCGGCGGTTCAGACCTCGGACCGGTGATGGCCTACGAAGCGCTTAAGCACTACAGCGAGCGCGGCATGACCTTCCGGTTCGTGTCGAACATCGACGGCACGGACTTGGTGGAGGCGACTCGCGATCTTGATCCGGCCGAGACGCTGTTCATCGTTTCGTCGAAGACCTTCACGACGTTGGAGACGATGACGAATGCCCGGAGTGCGCGCGAGTGGTTGATCAACGGACTCGGCGGCGATGTGAACGCCGTGGCGAAACATTTTGTCGCAGTCTCGACGAACGCGGCGGAGGTGGCGAAGTTCGGCATCGATCCCGCCAATATGTTCGGGTTCTGGGACTGGGTCGGCGGGCGCTATTCCATGGACTCGGCGATCGGTCTGTCGACGATGCTGGCCATCGGACCGGAGCACTTCCGCGCCATGCTCAACGGTTTTCATCAGATGGACGAGCACTTTCGTACCGCGCCGTTCGCGCGCAATCTGCCGGTCCTCATGGGCCTGCTGTCGATCTGGTACAACAACTTCTTTGGAGCGCAGACCGTCGCGGTCCTTCCGTATGAGCAGTATTTGAAGCGATTTCCGGCGTACCTCCAGCAGTTGACGATGGAAAGCAACGGGAAGCGCGTGACGCTGGACGGAGTCGAGGCGCCCTATCAGACCAGCCCGATCTACTGGGGCGAGCCGGGCACCAACGGCCAGCACTCCTTCTATCAACTGATCCATCAAGGCACGCGGCTCATTCCGTGCGACTTCATTGCGTTTCACCGGTCGCTCAACCCGATCAGCCGTCACCACGACATGTTGATCGGGAACGTGTTCGCGCAAGCCGAAGCGCTGGCCTTCGGTAAGACCCCGCAGCAGGTCAAGGCCGAGGGCACGCCGGATTGGCTTGTCCCGCATCGGGTCTTCGAGGGCAACCGGCCGTCGAACATCATTCTGGCCGAGAAGCTCACGCCCGACGTGCTCGGCAAGCTGGTGGCTCTCTACGAACATGCGGTCTTCACGCAAGGCGTCATCTGGAACATCGACTCATTCGACCAATGGGGTGTTGAGCTGGGCAAGGTGCTCGCCCAACGCATCATTCCGGAGCTCGAGAGCCAGGGAGCGCCGAATCTCGCGCACGACAGCTCAACGAGCAACCTGATCCGTCGCCATCGGACGCGCAAGTAGCGGCGTGACGGTTTTCCGGATGTCCCGGCATCACGTGAGTAGTTTCAAAGGAGGATCTTCATCATGCAGCTCGGAATGATCGGATTGGGCCGGATGGGCGCGAACATGGTGAAGCGGCTGCTGAAGGGAGGCCATGAATGCGTGATCTTCGACAGGTCGCCGAATGCGATGACGGAGCTCGTTCAACTCAAGGCCGTCGGCTCCTCGTCGCCCGCCGAACTTGTGAAACAGATGAAGAAGCCGCGGGCGGTCTGGTTGATGGTTCCGGCGGCGGTCACGGACAATGCTGTCGCCGACCTGCTGCCGCATCTCGACGCGGGCGACATACTCATCGACGGCGGCAACTCGTACTACATTGATGATATCCGGCGTGCGAAAGAACTCGCCCAGAAGAAGATTCACTATGTGGACGTCGGCACGAGCGGCGGCGTATGGGGGCTCGAACGCGGGTACTGCATGATGATCGGAGGCGAGAAGGATGTGGTGACGCGCCTTGATCCCATCTTTTCGACGCTGGCACCCGGCGCCGGCAACCTGCCGCGCACCGCGGGACGCGAAAAGGCCGGCGGCACGGCTGAGCAGGGCTACTTGCACTGCGGTCCCAGCGGCGCCGGCCACTTTGTGAAGATGGTGCACAACGGCATCGAATACGGCCTGATGGCGGCCTATGCCGAAGGGATGGGGATTCTGCGGAGCGCCGACATCGGCAGGCAACAACACGAAGCCGATGCGGAGACAACGCCGCTGCGCGACCCCGAGCATTATCAGTACGACTTCAACCTGCCGGATATCGCCGAAGTCTGGCGGCGCGGCAGCGTGGTCGCCTCCTGGCTGTTGGATCTTACGGCTGCCGCCTTGATCGAAGATCCCGCCTTGTCGAAATTCTCCGGGCGGGTCTCGGACTCCGGCGAGGGGCGTTGGACGATCAAGGCGGCTATCGACGAAGCCGTGCCGGTGCCGGTGCTTTCCGCCGCGCTGTACCAGCGATTCAGTTCACGCGGCGAAGCGGATTATCAGGACAAGCTGCTGTCGGCCATGCGACAGCAGTTCGGCGGGCACCACGAAAAGCCGGCGAAGTAAGTAGAGCCCGGATGTTCCTTCCCCTGGGCCGGCCTTTCCTGCCACACCTGCATGGCCGGCCCATACGAACCCTCAGGCTGCGCGACTTGCCTCGCTCTTCATCGAGCGCTCAACCATTTTTTCCATCGTCAGCCCCTGGACCACGATTGAGAAGATGACCACGATGTATGTCATCGCCAGGATAATGTCCCGCTCCTGACTGTGCGGAATGGAGAGGGCCAGCGCGACGGACACACTGCCTCGGAGGCCGCCCCAGGTGAGAATGCTGACGGATCCTTTTCCCAGCGCGCGAAACGGTCCGATCTGAAGAGCGGGAATGCCCACTGAGAGGAAACGGCCGGCCAGCACGAGGGAAATCGCCGCGAGGCCCGCGATCAGAAACTCCGACGTAAACCGGAGCAGCATGAATTCGAGCCCCAACAAGGCAAACAGTATCGCATTATAGAGATGATCCATGAGTTGCCAGAACGATTCCATCGCGACCCGGGTGTCGGGGGAGATCGCTCCCTGCCCTTCGCGGTATCCGAGCACCAGGCCTGCGACTGCAATGGCGATGGGACCCGAACATTGGAGTGCATCCGCGAGCCCGTATCCCCCGGTGGCGACGGCGAGCGTGACAAGAACGCCGAGTTGCTTGTCGTCGGCCGTCTTGAGCATCCAGGACACCAGATAGGCGTAGCCCAGCCCGAGCAGAATGCCCCCCACGGCTTCCCGCAAGAACGGAATCGCGAGAGCTCCCGGGCGAAGGTCGTGCGCGCCGGTCGCAAGGCCCAGGAGGAGGGAGAATGCCACGATGGCCGCCCCGTCGTTAAACAGCGCCTCTCCCGTGATCGCCATTTCGAGGTGTTTCGGCACCCGGACTTTTTTGAGGGCGTTCATGACAACGATGGCGTCCGTGGGAGAAATCAGGGCTCCGAATACCAGGCAGTAGGCGTAGGAGAGGTCAATGCCGAGCCAGTGGAGCGCCCACCACATCAGGGTTCCGATGAACAGGGTCGAGGTCAGCACTCCAACGGTCGCCAGGAGTCCGATGCTCCATTTGTGTGCGAGGAGATCGTGCAGGTTGAGTTGTAGCGCACCGGCAAAGAGGAGGACGCTGAGCATCCCGTGCAGGACAGTTTTGCTGAAGTTGATTTCGCCGAGCCAGTGGACGAAGGCGCGTTCTTCCATGCCGAATCCGTGCGAGGCGAGCTGATGAAACAGGATGGACAGCCCCAGTGCGATTACCATCACACCGATTGCAACGGGAAGACGGAGCCAGCGGCGATTGATGTAGTAGGAGAGCGCGGTAAGGGTGATCAGAGCTCCGATCGCTTGCGAACGATCCATTTCTCGGCGGTTCCTCTCTTGGGCCGTTGAGCCGGAGTCTAGCGCATGAAGTGGAAAAGGACCAGCAGGTACAGCGAAGACACGATGAGCTGGCAGACTGTGAGCGGCAGGCCGTAGCGCAGCCAGGTGGCGAACGAGACCGGTTTGCCGTTGCGCGCGCAGATGCCCACGGTGACGATGTTGGCGGAGGCGCCGATCAGCGTGGCGTTGCCTCCCAACGTCGCGCCGAACATCATGGCAACGAACACGGGGATGGTGGCGGTGGGCCAGTCGGTGAAGTGAGCTCCCATCGCCGCTTCGGGGACCGCCTCAATCGCAACGAGATAGCCTTTGACCATCAAGATTGAGGCGGCTACCACCGGGATATTGGCCAGCAGGCTCGACAGGAGCCCGATCCCTGCGATCAGCGCCAGCGCTGCGAGCGTGAGATCGGTGCCGAACCACCCGTACAGCTTCAGCGAGAAGCCCTGCAGCAGTCCGGTCTTGGCGATTGACTGCACCAGCAGAAAGATGCAGCCGAGAAACAGCAGCGTCTTCCAGTCGATGTCGCGGAGCACGTTTTCGACCGGCTCGATCTTGACCTCGTAAATGAGGAGCAGGGCGAGCGAAGCCGCGATGAAGGATACTGCCGGCGGACCGATGGGGAACGGCAGATTCTCGCCGAACAGGAACAGTCCGACCATCACGATCAGCACCGCGAGCGCCAGCAGGGCGAACCACGGCCGCAGGAGAGGCTGCTGAGACTGCTTCGGGGGCAACGGCCGCCGCGTGCGCCACAAATCCGGCATCAGCAACGGCAGCAACGGAATGAGCACCAGCAG
>CAZOUA010000055.1:0-14782 GCA_964582865.1 uncultured Nitrospira sp.
ACCTGGTCCGTCAGGCCCGCCGATGCGAGGGCGGGTTTCTCGTCGGTCGTGCTAGCCGAGTGTCCGTTGGCTGTGCCGTCACGGCACCAGAGCCCAACTGGATTTCAGCCTGACTTGTCGGAACACTCGTTCTAGTCCGAGGAACACAAGCGCCTGGGATTGACGACGTCTCCCCCGACTGGAAACCTGCGAGCCTGGCTTCGCGTGGGTCTTCCGGGCCGCGACAAACTATTTTGGTACCGGCGTCCTAAGCGCCAATCACGGGCGACCTTCTACCACAAGGCAAGGTCGCCCGTGCTGTTTCTGGTAAGGCCGAAAGACCGACATTCTTGCCTTCCTGCCCAGCGCGCCAAATTTCGCTCGCTGTTGCCTAGTTGGAGAACAGCATGACGAGCCTAGTCAGCACTTGTGCTGGGGGGACTGTGAGAGTTGCGCCAGAAGAAATAGAGCGGAACCCCACTGAGCACGGTCGCCGCTCCATACAGCGATTCCGTTGGTCGCTCGATCACGCTGTAGAGGACCAAGGTGAAGGCTCCGGCGACAAGGACTGCGGGCAGGAAGGGGTAGAAAGGAGCGCGGTAGTGGTGAGCATGATCGCGGTCTCCACCGCGGAGGCGAAAGACCGCCGAAATAGTCAGGGCCATGAAAAGAGCCAGGACTAATCCGCTGTAGACGATCAATTGTTCGAACGTTCCGCTGAGAATCAGTACCGAAGCCCAACAGGTTTGAAAGAGAATCGCGCGAGCCGGCACTCCGGTCTGAGGATCGCGCCGGGCAAGCCACCGGCTGATGACCCCATCCTGTGCCATGGCCCAGTACACGCGAGGTCCCGCCCATGTCATGGCGCTTACGGCTCCTGCGATTGAGCAGCACAGGAGCAGCGCGACGACACGCCCGCTGTCGGGTCCCCAGAGAGCTGCAGCAACTTTTTCCGCCACGGGCACGATTGGTTCCTGTGCCAGGGCGTCGATCGAGAGGGCCGAAAGGTAGACGACGTTCAAGAGCACGTAAAGCGATGCCACAAAGGCGGTGCCTCCGATCATCACCCTTGGCAATGTTCGCTGCGGATCGGCGATCTCGGTGGCGATGAAACCCGCCACGTTCCAGCCGAGATAGCAGTACGTGACAATCACCAGCGCGATGGCGATTCCGCCGATGGTCGGCGGCGCCGCTGCCGGCCCGGCGGAGAGAAGATCCCAATGCGCTGCACCGGCAGATAACCCGCCTAGAATTAATCCGCCGATAGCGAGGACCTTCGTGCTTGTGATGAGGCGCTGCAATCGTCCGCCGGCACCGAGACCGCTACAATGAACTAACGTCACGAGCCAGAGCAGAACGAACGATAGACCTTTTGCCCACCAACCCCGTTCATCTTCGATCGGAATCACGCGCAATGCGTATGAGGAAAAGCTGATAGCTGATGCGGCGACGGCTGCCCCGAAGCCGATCGTAAAAGAGGTCCATCCGCTGAGGAATGCGACCAAGGATCCGTACGCTTCGCGCAAATACACATAGTCTCCTCCCGCGTGAGGGAGCCGCGAGCCGAGTTCGCCGTAGACCATGGCCCCGCCGATGGCGAACAATCCGCCGACGCACCAGAGCAGAAGGATCAACAGCGGGTCTCCAAGATCCCGGGCCATCAATCCTGTCGTCGTGAAGATTCCGCCTCCGATGATGTTGCTGACGAGGAGACAGCTGGCCGTATACCAGCCGATGCTGTGGCGCGGTCTGTCCGGGGCGTGACTCGAACGAGATGTGAGAGGCATGGATGCGTCAGTCTATGCTTCTGTTGGTAGAAATTGCGAGCAGGCGATGCTTTCCTTTTCCTGCCGCACTCGCATACCATACGTGCCATGGCAGATACGAAGGGAAAGAAGACTCGCGGGACCACCGCTGTGCGTCGGAGGAGGAAACCGGCTGGCACATCAAGCGGACTCACGGCGACAGAGCTCCAGGCTGCTGCGCCGCCCGGAGAAGTTGCCGAACTCCATGGGGCGATCGATCGGGATGGCGGCAAGGTGCTCGCGATTTATCGTGAGCCCTATGGAGGCCGCTGGCTGGTGCTGGCAGCGTTGCCCATTGAATCGGTCGAGCCGACGCCCTATCAGCGGAACCTCTCCGATACCCATGTGCGCAAGCTGGAAGCGGTCATCAGCAAGATCGGGCGCTTTCTCGATCCGATCGTCACGGTGCGGCTGCTGAAGCCCGACCATGCCGCGAAGTACTGGACGCCGAACGGGAACCATCGTCTGTCGGCCATGAAGACGCTCGGCGCAAAAAGCATTGTCGCAATCGTAGTCCCGGAGGCAGCTGTGGCCTATCAGATTCTCGCGTTGAATACGGAAAAGGCGCACAACCTGCGTGAGAAATCGCTGGAAGTCATTCGCATGTACAAGGAACTGGCCCAGCTCGACGACGCGACCGAAGACAGCTACGCTCTGGAATTCGAAGAGCCGGCCTTCGTGACGTTGGGGCTCTGCTATGAGGAACGGCCTCGCTTCAGCGGCGGGGCCTATCACGCTGTGCTCAAGCGGGTGGACGAGTTTCTGAAGAAGCCCATGCGTGCAGCCATCGAGTTACGGAGAGAACGGGCACGAACGGTTCTGGCGCTCGACGACGAGATCGTGAAGCAAGTTGAAGTGCTCAAGTCGAAAGGACTGACGAGTCCCTACCTCAAGAGCTTTGTCGTGGCGCGTGTGAATCCCATTCGATTCCGTCCGAAGGATGCCCCTCCCCTCTCATTCGAAGACGCGCTGCATCGCATGACGACAGCGGCAGCGAAATTCAACCCGGACAAGATCAAAATGGACGATTTGGCCAAATCGGGCGGCGCGCCGGACGATTCAGACTAACCCTGCCCCGCCTTGTTTCTCCGCTCATGGCCCCTTTAGAATATCCCGTCCGTCTCGCCAAAGGAGGCAATCATGGGTCTTGCTGACAACAAATGCATCCCCTGCCGAGGGGGTGTGCCGCCGGTACCCGCTGATCGCGCACAAGCGTTGTTGAAAGAACTCGGGCGGGGGTGGTCGTTGAACGGCGCGGGCCATCTTGAACGGCTCTATACGTTCAAAGACTTCGCGCAGGCCCTGGCGTATGTCAACAAGGTGAGCGCCGTCGCCGAGGCCGAAGGACACCATCCCGATCTGTATCTGGCCTGGGGCAAGTGCAAGGTGGAGATCTGGACGCACAAGATCAATGGGCTGACCGAAAGCGATTTCTATCTTGCCGCAAAGGCCGACCGGGAATTCGAGCCGTTCCGCGCCGCCGCATCCTGAATACCACGATCTAGCCATCATGAACCCACGAGGCAACAGATGAGCGACAAGACCCAGGTAGCGCTCGTCAACATGCCGTTCAGCTATTCGAAGTATCCCTCGATCCAGCTCGGGACGCTCTCAGCCCTCCTGAAATCGCAAGGGATTCCGGTCGATTGCCACCATCTCAATGTCCGCTTCGCACACAAAATCGGCGTGCCGCTGTATGAAATGATCTGCGAAAAGCGCGCGCTTTTCGGCGAATGGCTCTTTTCCTATCTGTTGTTCAGGGATAATCCCAAGCGTGCTGAGTATCCGCGTGTCTTCAAGCCGGTGTTCGAGCAGATCGCGCAGCAGAGCAGGCAGCCGGTGTCGTTTTTCGAGGATATGGCGACGAGGACGGCTCCGCAGTTTCTCACCTGGGCCATGACGGCGATCGATTGGGGGCAGTACAAGCTCGTCGGGTTCACTTCGACGTTCGATCAAAACGTGGCCAGCCTGACGATGGCGAAACTGATCAAGGATCTTTATCCCCACGTCACCATCGTCTTCGGCGGTGCAAACTACGACGGCGAGATGGGCATGGAGTATTTCCGAGCCTTTTCCTTCATCGATCACGTCGTCGTCGGAGAAGGTGAAGAGGTGTTTCCTCGGCTGGTCCGCTACGTCTTGGAAGGCAAATCAGGCACGCTGCCGGCGGGAGTGACGGCGCGCAACGGAGGCAGCATCTCGTTTGCTCCGAACCAAGCCCTCTTTTCCGATTTCGCCAAGATGGGACCTCCCGATTATGACGACTATTACCATCTCCTGGCGGAGCTTGGGGACGCGGCACAGGGGCTCGACCGCATCCTGCTCTACGAAGGTTCGCGCGGCTGTTGGTGGGGGGAGAAGCACCACTGCACGTTCTGCGGGCTCAACGCCCAGAGCATGAAGTTTCGCGCGAAATCGTCCGAACAGGTTGCGAAGGAGATGACGTATCTCTCCGGCCGGTACGACACGGCGCGGTTCCGCCTTGTGGATAACATCATCGACATGAAATATGTCGAGAACCTCTTCAGGAAATTCGCCGAAGCCCACTGCGATCTGGACATCTTTATCGAAACGAAAAGCAATCTCCACAAGAGCCAGATTCGCACGCTGGCGGTGGGCGGTGTGAAGTGCATGCAGCCCGGCTTGGAAAGCCTGAGTCTTGCCCAGCTGAAGGCGATGGACAAAGGCGTCACGCCCATGCAGAACATTATTTGCCTGAAATGGAGCTACTACTATCGCGTGGCCGTGTCCTGGAACATCCTCCTGGGATTTCCCGGTGAAACGAATGAGGACTATCGACGGCAGATCGACCTGATTCCCTCGCTGGTCCACCTCCATCCGCCGGAAGCCACGGGGAAGTTCTGGCTGGAACGGTTCAGCCCCTACTACACGAGGCCTCACGAGTACGGTGTCCGCATTACCGGACCGGGAATGGCATACGAGTACGTCTACGATTCACGGAAAGTGGATCTGAGCAAAATCGCCTACGACTTTGAATACGAGCTCGACAAGTGGCCGGTGGATCCTCATGTATATCAGGAACTCGTAACGGCGATTGAAGGCTGGCAGCGGTTGCATGCGTCCACGGATCGGCCGTTCATGTACTACTCCAAGGCCCTCGACTATGTGACGGTCTACGATGGCCGGAATCCCAAAGTTCCTACCCGCCGCCGCTATGATGGGTTGGCTGCGCAGGTGATCGAGCTCTGTAACGAGGCAGCCAAGAGTGCAGAGCAGATTCGTACGGGGGTTACCGGCGGAGTTGATGTGAGCGAGCCGGCGCTGACCGCGGCGTTACATGATCTCACCGCGAAGCGAGTGCTCTACGAAGAGCGCGGCAAGTACTTCACGCTGGCGATCCCTGAAAATCAGTTTCTCTAGCCTGCTCCCTACATCGACAACTTCTCAGCCACGTTGCGCATCTGGACCCCGTGGACGAGAGACGCTCCGCCTCGGATCGCGCAGGCCACGTGGACCGCTTCCGTCATCTCTTCAACATTCGACCCCTTTTCGAGCGAGGCTTGCGTATAGGCATCGATACAGTAAGGACACTGCACGGTATGCGCGACTGCGAGCGCGATGAGGGCTTTTTCGCGCTCTGTCAGCGCTCCTTCGGCAAAGACCGCGCTATAGTAACTCATGAACTTGTCCCACAGAGCCTTGTTCCCCTTGCCCATATCGGCGAACTTCCCGAGGTCGTGCGAGTGATAGTAGCTGTCCATAATGACTCCTCGTTGAAGGTTAAAGCCTAGGCTGAGGAGCTGGGGAAAAAGCCGCGGAGAGGCTCGACCGCAGCCTCTACCAGCTATGCATTGCTGGGCGGTTCGGGGTCGGCCTGCGAGAGGACTTGTGAGAAGCGAGTCCCGACGATGCCTGCGACTTTGCCCATCAGGTCCGTGACTTCTTGCCATTCGTGCGGCAGCAGGTCCTGCTTCAGTTGAGGGTGGATAGCCCATTGCGCATCGACTTGCGTGCCCTTTCGGCTGACGAGTACTTTGAGCAGCTCGACATCCCAGGTCGTGGATTCTGCTCCTGCCGGCTGGGGCGGTTTTCCGTTCGATTGTCCTGAAGGAGGCGTTGAGCTGGCCATGCCGCGATACTCCTTGTAGCTGGTGATCTCCGCAAATCATACCCCATCGGGATTCTTCCTGTATATCCTTGTTCACGGGTTTCTGGCGGGCCGGTCCTAGCGAGGAAGATCTTCGCGGATCACGGTGAGCATGGCCTCATGGATCCGACCGTTGCTCGCGACAAGTTCAGGCTGATAAATCGAGTGGGCCCGCCCCCCGAAGTCGGTCACTGTTCCGCCGGCTTCCCGGAGTATCACAACGCCGGCCGCCATATCCCAGGGGCTGAGTTTTACCTCCCAAAATCCGTCGAATCGACCAGCGGCGACGTAGCACAGATCCAGCGCCGCGCTTCCGGTTCGGCGGAGACCCTGGGCCTTCAGCGCAAATCGTGCAAAGTGGTTCAGATTGTTGTTGGGGGTGTCACGGATATCGTATGCAAAACCGGTCACCAGCAGCGCGAGATCAAGTTGTTCTATTGATGACACCGAGATCGAATGTCCATTGAGGTGCGCACCACCGCCAGCTTGCGCCGCGAATAGTTCGTCGCGAGTCGGATCAAAGACAACCCCGATCAAGCCCTGACCGTTGTACTCCACGCCGATCGAGATCCCGTAGACAGGAAACCCATGGGCAAAATTGGTGGTGCCGTCGAGAGGGTCGATGATCCAGTGATAGCGAGAGCCGGGCTGAGCGTCAGCCCCTCTCTCTTCCGCCAAGACCCGGTGGGTTGGAAACCGCGCGCGAATATGATCGATCACGCATTGTTCTGCAGCATGGTCCGCGTCGGTGACCAGATTGATAGGGTTCTTGTGGGTGATGCGGAATCCGGACTTTATATAGCCGTGCAAGACGGTGCCCGCAGCTCGGGCTGCCTCTATGGCGACGGACAACAACTCTTCGGGCGAGCAGATTGGGTCGATATTCTCCGGCATGGGGAGGCATCATAGCATGGGATTACGGCGGAGGAGGATGCTTGTGTGCCGCTCTACACATTGAAGAAAGAGGTCTACGTACCACTACAAATAGATGATAGAATCTGCTCTTGCATCATCGAATGATCACGCAAGGCATCGTTCTATGATTATCTATTGACTTGCTTCACAAGCAAGGATATAAAGCAAGCATGCTTGTGAAGGAGCCTGCCATTGGAAGAACTCACCGATATCTTGGTCGGTCTTGAACAGCGCATCAACGCTTATAAGAACCGACTGCAAGAGCTGGAAAAAAAACGTCGCCGATTGGACGACGAAATCGCTACGATCAAAAAATACTTGGAATTGGCGGAAACGCTGTACCGCGTGGAGGCTGATAAAGCCAAACTGGCGAGTCTCTCGACTCAACTGCTCAGCGATGAGAAGGGATCTCGGACCCTTCCCGTCGATGTGACGGATCAATCACGAGAAATTCTTTTGGGACGGAGCAAATATGCCGGGAAGAGCGTACCGGAGGCGGCCTATCAGATGTTGCGCGAGGCGAACCGCCCCATGCATGCGAAAGAACTCGTCCAGCGGTTGGTTGACGGCGGACTGCAGATCAAAGGGAAGACGCCGCTCACATCCGTGGCGACATCGCTGAAACGCGACAAGCGGTTCAGAAAAGTCGGCCCGAATACGTTTGAGGCGCTTGAAGAAATGCTGATTCACGCAGTGTAACGCGAGCGACCCACAATATTGACCGATGCGAAGGGGGGTGAGAGTCTTGGCGACGAAGAAAGCAGCGAAGAAGAAAAAGAAGTAAGTCCCGCCTCGATTCTAGCGTCGGGGGCGAGGCCACTCGCTCCCGACGTTATTATGACCGCCAGTTAGCCCGCTCATAGACAGACCTCACCGCCAGAAACGGTCCGGCGCCGGCCACGTTCATGCAGGGTAATTTAGGAAGCTTGCAGTGCTACGGCCGATGACGATCTCGGTGTAGCAAGTGAAGGGCGCGATTCGAGCCTGGCGGTAGCCTGATCGGCATTCAGCAGCACCCAACATTCCGGGTGATCGAGAATCTGCTTCACCAAGCGTGTATGCAATGCATGGCCTGACCGATCGGCAATCAAGTGTCCGATAAAGGGGAGACCGAGAAGCGAAAAATCACCGATCAAATCCAGAACCTTGTGACGGACAAACTCGTTTTCAAAGCGGAGGCCCGACTCATTCAGGACGCCGTCCTGGGAAAGGACGACCGTATTGTCGAGATTGCCGCCGCGACCCAATCCACGGGCCCAGAGCGCCTCTACTTCCTGTAAGAAACCGAATGTCCGCGCCTCGGCGATTTCCGATTCGAACGCCCGAGCCGAATGCTCATAGGAGTAGGTCTGCGTCTGGATCAATGGATGATCGTACTGAATCGAGTATGTAATACGCGGTGTGGCAGAGGGTTCAATCCTGATACGGCGTGACCCATCGACCACTTCAAGAGGCCGGGTCATCTTGAGGTACGGCTGGCGCTTCTTCTGAGAAACAATACCGGCCGATTGAATCAATCGGACGAACGGTGCCGAACTGCCGTCCATTACCGGCGCTTCACCGGCATCCACTTCTACATAGACATTGTCGACATTCAAGCCGGCCAGCGCCGCCAGAACGTGCTCGATCGTCTTAACCTGGAAACCGCTGCCGCTGATGGCAGTGCAGAGCTCAGTGGGGACCAAATGTTCGACAGAAGCAGCAAGAGAGGCTCCAGCATGTCCGTTACGATTGACGAAAACGACTCCGGTGTCTGGAGGAGCCGGTCTGAGCGTCATAGTGACAGGCTCTCCTGAGTGGAGACCGACCCCTATGCAACTGATGGGATTCGCCAAAGTTTGCTGCAGTCTCATAACAATACAATCTCCAGAATTCACCGGTGCTTACAGCAACTCTGGTGCCAACTCATTTTTCATGGCAGATAAATCATAAATAATTGAAAAAACACATTAATATTACGTATTCGCTCGGTTGTTTTCCTGTGACTTAAATGTGACATCTGTGACTTTTTCAATGGATTCATGGGGTTGGATTGCCCACAAGGGCTGCAAATGCAAAGAGCAAGGTTTTTCCATGTCATGGGCGAGGATCCAGCTCAATAAGTCCCTTTCGTATCGCCAAGATTGCGGCCTGCGTTCGATCATAGACCTGGAGTTTATGGAAGATATTGCGAACGTGGTTCTTCACGGTTTTTTCACTAAGATCGAGGTTGTTGGCGATTTCCTTGTTCGTCTTACCGTCGGCCACGAGTCGAAGTACCGTGATCTCCCGCTCGGTGAGGTCGTGCTCCACCCATGCCGGCTTCTTGCCTTTTTTTTGTGCCATCAATGAAAACTCTGCGAGGATCTTGCTGGCCACGGACGGATGGATCAGCGATTCGCCCCGGTAGATCGCGCGAATGGCGGCGACGATCTGCGACGATTCAGAATCCTTCAGCAGATAGCCGGTCGCTCCGGCTCGTACCAGGTCGAAGATGTACTGCTGTTCTTCGTACATCGTGAGAGCAACGATCCCGATATGCGGGAACTCGCGCTTGATCTGTCTGGTGGCTTCCACGCCGCCCATGCGCGGCATGCTCACGTCCATCAGAATCACGTCGGGCAGCAACGTCCGGGTCTTTTCCACCGCCTCCATTCCGTCTTGGGCCTCCCCGATCACATTGATGTCGTCCTTGGTCTTGAGGATGGCGGCGAGCCCTTCGCGCACCACGCGATGATCGTCTGCGATGAGGACCTTAATCTTTTCCATTGTCAGAGGTCTCCTTCTTGCCTAACGGCACATTGACGATGATCGTGGTGCCGCGCCCCTTTTTCGAATTGATCGTCGCCTCGCCCCCCACGAGCCTGGCCCGTTCCAAGATACCGCGTATGCCGAAATGGTCCCATTTTTCAGGATCGTGCAAGACATGGTCCATCTCGAACCCGATACCGTTGTCTGTGATCGTGACGGTGAGGTGATCGAGTTCGATCTCCAACCGGACTGACACGCGATCCGCTTTGGCATGCTGGACCACGTTGCTGAGTGCCTCTTGCACGATGCGAAATAGAAAAATCTTCGTGCGGGGGAACAAGATCTGTTCATCCCCTGATACCTCGAACTCCGTCTTGATATGGTACTGGGTCTGGTAAGACTTGAGATAATTCGTGAGTCCGGGAATCAGCTCCATCTTATCGTACTGGAGGGGACGGAGATTGAAAATGACCTGGCGGGCTTCCTGAATCGCCAGCTTGAGCTGCTCCTTACTCTCGCGCAAGGTCGCCAAGCTGGCTTTTGGGTTCTTGCGGATGAGCTGCTGAGACAGCTCGAGCTTGAAGTTGACGCCAGCGAGGCTTTGAACCAATCCGTCGTGAATTTCACAGGCGATTCTGGTGCGCTCCTCCGTCACGGCCGCCCCGGTTTCTTTCACATAGAGCCGATAGAGCGATTGATACTTATTGAGTGTCTTCTCGATCTCGGCGGTCGCCCTGATCCTGGCCTCGATCAGTTCCCACATGAACTTGGCGCTGGCTCCGCCGATGATCGTCACGCCCATCCGGTGAAAGTCCTGTAGGACCTGCCACACCTCTGCATTACCGGACACATCGATTACGAGGTCGACCCGCTCCAAGTCGAGCAGACGCCGGTAGTCGCGTGTCACAGGGATGTGCAATCGTTTGGCTAAGGCAAGGCCGGGGGCGCCGGGATTGCTTTCGGCAACACCGACGATTTGCACCAGGGGGTCGGTCGCGAAAATCTCCATGAGAGCGGTTCCGCCGCGCCCCGCCCCAATGATCGCCACATGGGTGGCGCCGGCAGCTCGGCTCCTGCGCACGCGCTTCGACGGTTTGGCATGAACGGTTGGCATGTCAGCGCCTGCTCCGGCATCTCCTTCGTCGTGTCGCGAACGATTCGTGGAGGAAGGGTAGAAAGGACCGGACAGGAATGTCAGATCGCGGCCCTCACCGCTCCCGGCGTTGCTGGGCCAAGCTCTTCAATTCGTCCATGAACTGGTCAATGTCCTTGAACTCGCGATAGACGGACGCGAATCGGACGTAGGCGACTTGATCGAGCTGGTGCAACTCTTTCATCAGCTCTTCGCCGATCACGCGGCTTTCGATCTCCGTCTCCCCCATCTCCTGTATGCGTTTCTCGATCCGGTCAGCCACGGTCTCGATGGTGGCGGTGCTGATGGGGCGCTTTTCGCAAGCTTTCTTCAGACCCGAGAGAATCTTTGACCGGTCGAACGTCTCCCGTCGGCCGTCCTTCTTCACGACGACGGGAAGAATTTCCTCGACACGCTCGTAAGTCGTGTAGCGGCGTTTGCAGCCCAGGCACTCACGGCGGCGTCGGATGACCTCGCCCTCTTTCGCCATGCGCGAGTCGACAACCTTGTCTTCGAGCTCATCGCAGAAGGGACATTTCACCGGCGGTGACCCTGTCCTGTCATGTGTGGTTTAGTAGGGATGAAAGATCGGGAAACGGTTGCAGAGCGCCTTGGCTTTGGCGCGGACTTCTTCGAGTATCGCCGGGTCCTGCCGATGCTGCAGCACACGATCGACCAGAGCAACGATCTCTTTCATCTCCGCTTCCTTCATGCCACGCGTTGAGACGATCGGCGTGCCCAGCCGGATACCGCTGGCAACGGCGGGGGGCTTTTCGTCGTAAGGCACGGCATTCTTGTTCACGATGATGCCGGCGGCATCCAGGGCGGCGTCTGCTTCCTTGCCGGTCAGGCCTTTGTTCGTCAGATTGACCAACATGAGGTGCGTATCGGTGCCTCCTGAGACGATCTTGTATCCCCGATCGAGCAGCCCCTGAGCGAGCACTTTGGCATTGGCCACGACTTGCTGCTGATACCGTTTGAATGCCGGCGAGAGCGCTTCCTTGAAAGCGACGGCCTTCGCTGCGATCACGTGCATCAAGGGACCGCCTTGCATGCCGGGGAACACGAATTTATCGACGGCCTTGGCGTGCTCGGCCTTGCACATCGTGACGCCGCCGCGCGGCCCTCGCAGCGTCTTGTGCGTGGTGGTTGTGACGAAATCGGCATAGGGAACAGGGTTCGGATGCAAGCCGGCTGCGATCAGGCCCGCGATATGGGCGATGTCGACCATCAGGTAGGCACCGACCGACTTGGCGATCTCTTGGAACTTGGGAAAGTCGAGAGTCCTCGCATAGGCGCTCGCACCGACGACGATCATGCGCGGCCGGCACTCCTCGGCCAGTTTCCGCACCGCTTCGTAATCGATCGTTTCCGTCTCGCGATTCACGCCGTAGGAAAAGGCGCGAAACAGAATGCCGGAAAAATTGACCTTGCTTCCATGCGTGAGATGCCCGCCCTGGGCCAAGTCCATCCCCAGGATGGTATCCCCGGCCTTCAACACGGACAGATAGGCGGCCATATTGGCCTGCGAACCGGAGTGTGGCTGCACGTTCACGTGCTCCGCCCCGAAGATCTGCTTGCACCGCTGGATGGCCAGATCTTCAACCATGTCGACGTGCTGGCAGCCTCCGTAGTAGCGCTTCCCCGGATAGCCTTCCGCGTACTTGTTGGTCATCAGGGAGCCTTGCGCGGCCAACACCGCGGGGCTGGCAAAGTTTTCCGAGGCAATCAGGAGGAGTTTGTTCCGTTGCCGCTCTTCTTCAGCATCGATCGCGGCGTACACCTCCGGATCGGTCGCCTGCAACGCATCGAGTGAGCCGACGGCATCTTTCATGGACATGGGACCTCGTCGTTCCTACGCAGAAGCTGTTTCGGCTTCTTGTTTCTTGACTACGCGCACCGTCACCGCGGCGGTGACTTCGCGCGGAAGCTTGACCGGAACGGTAAAACTGCCCAATTCCTTGATCGGTTGGGGCAGCTGGATCTTGCGGCGATCCACCGTATATCCCTGTTCAGCAAGTCCCTCGGCAATGTCTTTTGCCGTGACCGAACCGAACATCTTGTCGTCCTTCCCGACCTGTGCCTCGACGGTCAGCATCACGGTCGACATCTTCTTGGCGTGGGCTTCGATCTCGAGCTTTTCTTTCTTCGCCCGTTCCGCGGCGACGCGCTTCACGTGCTCGAAGGACTTGATGTTCCGATCGTTGGCGACCACGGCTTTCTTGCGCGGGAGCAGAAAATTCCGGGCAAACCCGTCCTTCACGTCAATGAGATCGCCCAAGTGACCGACCCCTTCCATCGTCTCCTGTAGAATGACCTTCATACTCCTAACTCCTTCTGTTGGAAAGGAAAAGAGGATACTGGGGGACCAGCGAAAAGTCAATTCCGATCTTGCCGGAACCGAAGCTAGAAGCTCGGTGAAGTGAAGCAGAAACCGGTGCTGGTGGGCTAGACTGCCGCTACAATCTGCCCGTATGATGGCGCTCGGACCGCTCATTCCAGGAACAGCGATGACCGCGCGCGAACTCATTGAAATCTGGGCCACCAGACTTCGTGTCGAACAAGGGCAGCTGCTCGACGCGGGGCTCGATCAGCCGATCGCTCCCGTAACCGGCCGGCTGTTGCAAGCGATCGGAACGCTCTATCTCTATGAATTCAGGCTTCCAACTGGCCGATCCTTAGAAATTGATACCCCACTCTCTATCGTGCTTCCTGACGATATGGAACCGACGGAAGGAGTGGCATTGAGTTGTCGAGATGATCTTGCCATCGTGCAGACTTTCGACGCCATTGGCCACACCGTCGAAGGGGCCACCATTATTCCCGATCGCGGGGGATTTTTAGCCACGTCGGCCACGCGACTGACAGAAATGCTTGCGCAGGCTGATGCCTATCGCCTTGGGCCTGCCGACCGGTTGGCTTCCCTTCTCGAAGCTTCATCCGGATCAGAAGACGCCGGGGGTGCTGCCGCCTCAATCCTCACCACCGTCTGGTCGGATGATGCGTTGGTGCGACAGCAGCGGATTGCATCGATGGCGATCGAGCTGATTCGTGCGAACAAACGAATCCTCTTAGTCTGTCCGGACCACCATGCGGCCGACGACATGGCCGGCACGATTGCACGAGCCATGAAGGCCGGCGGGCTCCACTACAAGACCTGGATCAGCCGCTATGAAATGACGCTGGCGCAACAGGCTTCGGGGCTGGCGATTCAGGAATTGGGGTTTGAAGCACAGATGCATCAGTTCTATGCGAAGTCCAGGGCGGACAAAGCAGCGCTCCGGCGGAGGTACGAACGTTTTCGCGAGCTCACTCCGCTGCTGGCGTACAAAGGGCAGAAGCAGAAGGATCTCGACGAAGTGCGCTTGCTCGAATGGCGGCTGCTCACGCAGCTGAGTGATCTGCAGGTCAAGACCAAAGAGGCCGACGCGACGCTGGCAGAGTATGAGAACCTCCCATTGCTACGCCGCCTCAGCATGCAGGCCGTCGGGAAGAATGTCGAGTCGCTCCACCAGTATCTTGCGCTCTACGAAAGCCAGATCGCCGGGCTCATGAAAGAGCTCGACATCGCCAAAGCGCGTATTGCGGAATTGGTGCCGGAAGCGGCGGTGCCCAAAGACATGCGGCCCGAGTTCGACGAATTGAAAGAAGACATCGTTCGATTGGGCGGAACGAAGAAGATTCGCGAACTGTTGGCCGCCGAGGAAAACACGAATCGCCAAGCCTTCATCCAGAACCGGCGTCTCGTCATCACGACGGCGGCCCGTGTCTTGGGCGATCCGTTATTTCGCCGTGTCCGGTTCGACGTGCTCATCGCCGACAGGGCGCCTTGGATCTCAGCGCCCAGCTTGCTTGGATCGGCAGGGCTCGTCCGCGAGCGAATCGTGTTGACGGGCGATACCAGAGACATTGCCGCAGCCGGGCTCTGGGCTTCATCCGAGCTATCGGCACGAAACTCGCGATAAGGGCGGCGGCTTGCTTGACGCGGAGGATGATAATTCAGGATAATCCCGCCTTCTCTCGTAGGCCGAAGTGGCGGAACTGGCAGACGCACTAGATTCAGGGTCTAGCGCCCGCAAGGGTGTCCGGGTTCAAATCCCGGCTTCGGCACCA
>CAZOUA010000056.1:0-3224 GCA_964582865.1 uncultured Nitrospira sp.
CCACGATCACACGGTCCTGCGTGATGCCGTAGTACGCCGCCTTCGTGCGATCCACGTTCACGTGCAGTTCCGGGTAGCTCTTACCCTGCTTGATCCGCACATCGGTCGTGTTGGCGACCTGTGAGACTTTGGCCCTGATTTCTTCCGCCACCGGGCGGATGAGATCCATCCGCGGTCCTTTCACCTGGATGTCGATCGGTGCGCGCAGGCCGAAGTTCAGCACGTCGCTGATGATGCCGCCGGTTTGAAAGGACACTTCGACGCCCGGGAGAACCTGCCGGACTTTCGTGCGCAGCTCGGCGATATAGTCGTCCGTTTTTCCTGCGTGGCCCGTCACGAGGTTCACCAGCACGAAAGCCGTATGGTTGCCCGTGTTGGGCGCGAAGCGCGCGGCATCGCCGAAGTAGAGCCCGGTATTCGAGACCACTTCTTCCAGATCCTGTTTGGGGATGGTGTCCTGTACGAGTTGTTCGATATCGGCCACGATGGCGGTCGTCTTCTCGATGCGCGAGCCTTCCGGGGCGATCACAATCATCGTGAAGTTGCCGGCATCGACCTTCGGAAAGAATTCCGTATGGAGGCGTGGGAGGAGGAACGCGCCGGTGCCGACGAGCGCAAGCAGGGCCAAGACCATTACGACGGCTTTGAATCGCACTCCCGTGCGCAGCAGAGGCTCATAGATAGCCAGCACAAAGCGGAACCAGTCCTTGCTGTCGTTCTCCTCGTGCGAGCCGTTCTCATGCCCCCGTGAATAGAGCCGGGCCAGAACCACCGGCGTCACAGACATGGATACGGCATAGTCGGCCAGCATCGCAAAGGCGACCGTCATGGCCAGCGGCACGAAGAGATACTTGATGATGCCGGAAAAAAACATGATCGGCAGATAGACGATCAAGATGCAGATCGTCGCCACGAAGATCGGCAGCGTCAGTTCGGTCGCGCTGTCTTCGGCGGCTGAGCGGCCGTCCTTGCCCATTTCCAAGTGGCGGTGCAGGTTTTCCTGGACGACGATGTTGTTGTCCAGCAGCGTGCCAATCACGAGGGCCAGGCCGCCCAGCGTCATGATGTTCACGGTCTGGCCCGTCAAATAGAGCATGACCAGTGCGGCGGTGAGGGAGAGCGGAATCGCCAGGCCGACCACGAGGGCAGCCTTGATACTGCGGAGGAACAAAAAGATCATCAGCCCGGCCAAGCCGGCGCCCAACAGTCCTTCTTTCTGTAGGTTGGCGATGGCCTGTCTGATATAGAGGGATTGGTCGTAGATGAACTTCACGCTTGTGTTGGCGGGGATCTCCGTCAGCTTCGGCAATTTGGCGCGGATGCCGTCCGTTACCTCCAGCGTGTTGGCGCCTTCCTGTCTCGTGATCGGAATGTACGTCGCTTCGCGGCCGTTGACCCGCACGATCGAGGTCTGAATCGCTGCGCTGTCCGCCGCTGTGCCGATGTCGCGCACCAGGATCGGCGTGCCGTTCACGACTTTGATGGGAATGTCGTTGATCTTGTCGACCACGTCGATGAGGCTGTTGGAATAGACGTAGTAGTCCAGGTCGCCGATTTTGATGTCGCCTGCCGGAATGATCGCGCTTTGCGCGTTGATGGCTTTGACAACATCGGACGGGGACACGCCGCGAGCCAGCATCCGTTGCTGATCCATGAAAACGGTGATTTGGCGGACCTTGCCGCCCAGCGGCGGGCCGAACGAAATGCCGGGGATCGTGGCAATCTGCTGGCGCACGGTGAAGTAGGCCAGATCACGGATCTCTTTTGGTCCGAGGGTGTCGCTACTCACGGAGAGGAGGCCGACCGGCAGGCTCGACACACCGAACTTATAGACCGAAGGCGGGTAGACGCCGGGCGGCAGCAATCGGATGATGCTGTAGGCCAGGCTCGTCAGTTCCGATTGCGCCGCATCGATACTGTACTCCGGCTGAAAGAAGACCTTGATGTAGCTCATGCCGGCGAGCGACTGCGACTCGATGTGCTCGACGTAGCTGGCCTCGACGAAGCGCTGCTCCATCTTGAGCGTGATGGCGCCTTCCATCTCGCTGGGGCTCATGCCGCGGTAGAAGGTGGTGACGAGGATCGAGGGGATTTTGATTTCCGGGAAGATGTCCACGCGCATCTTCTGATAGGAGACGGCGCCGAGAATCAACGCGATCATGCAGATGGCGAAGACGGCGTAGGGGTTCTTGAGGGCGGCGCGCGTCAGCATCGGGTTTCAACCCTATACGCGGTGCGGTTTCGAATGAGCCAATAACGGCAGATATCGTCGATACAGTGAACCAGCTCGTCGAAGGTGCCGGGTTTCGTCACAAAGCCGTTCGCGCCGTTTGCATAGGCCGACGCGAGATCGGAAGAATCGTCCGAGGTGGTGAAGACCACGACCGGGATCGCAGCGAATTGAGCGTCGGCCCTCAGGCGTCTGAGGAACTCGTCGCCGTGCTGGTTCCGGAGGTGCCAGTCCAACAGAATGAGTGAGGGGAGACCCGATTGGTTTTGGAGGAAGTGTAGCGCCGCCTCTGCATCCTGTTCCGTATAGAGAGCGGCATCGAGCTTAGTTTGGGCGAGGGCGAGGCGAAAAAGTTCGCATTCGCCGGGGCTGTCGTCGAGCAATAAAATGGAGGAGTGGCTAGGCATTGGGGAGATATATCAGCAGGGATTGTGCCGGGTTCGAAGAAGATTATTGAGCACATTTAAAAGTCAATTATAATAGTGATTTGTGATATAAAAGGTAATGTGATTAGTGAGAGTTATAAAGGAGGAAAATTGGGGAGGAATTCCAGAGGGGAAGGGAGAAATTCCAGAGTGAAGATATCAACAAGTCGGCACGGGTTCTGTCATCGAGCAGCCCCAGCGTGCCCGCTCGATGTCACCTGTGAGGAAGAACGTGTTTCTCACGTTTGTGGGGGAGAGAGTACGAGCAAGCTTGGAGGAGCATCTAAGAGAAAAATGGTATCAGGAATCAATTTGCTCTGACCCGCCGCCCGCCGCGTTCCGCCCTCGTCGTTTGTGATAGTCTTTCCAATCAATGACAGCACAAACCCACCATACAGGTCTGGCTGTGATTGCGGTGTTCAAGCTGGTGAAGGGCCTGCTGTTACTCCTCCTTGGGTTGGGCCTTCTCAAGTTGGTGCATGCTGAGATTGCCACGCTGTTCTCCCTTCTGATCGAAGCCCTTCATCTCAATGCCGACTCGCGCCTGATCCATGCGCTGGTGCTGAAAG
>CAZOUA010000056.1:3324-10566 GCA_964582865.1 uncultured Nitrospira sp.
GTCTACAAGCCTGCTGCTTCCGTTTGAACTCTACGAGGTTGTTGAGCAGATCTCATTCCTTCGGGTCGGCGTGCTGCTGCTGAATGTGGTTATCGTGGTTTATCTCATCAGCCAACTGAAGCAACACACCTTGCGCTCACGGGCGCATTTTCCAGGACACGACTCGGCATCTGATCGCGGCAGAGTGTAAGTTTTCCTCTGCAATGATAAAAAAGATGTCGGGACCTGTTTCGGTCTGACCCGGTGCTGCAAGCCAGTGCCGGGCCGGTCCCTGCCATGGTGTAGTGGAATATGCCCTGTGAGACCGAAACGCTAGGTTTTCGATTCTGCTTTGACCTTGAAGAAGTCCCCGCCTTTGACCGATTCGTCGTCCGTGCCCCATGCGATCTGCTTGCTCAGCCGTTCCATGAGCGGCACGTGTTTGGAACAGTGGATATAGGCTTCTTCGATATCGACAACGACCCATGCTTCGGGGCGGCGTCCACCCTTCGTACGGGAGGCTTCGATCATTCCCGGGGGAACGTGCGGCAGGCTCTGCACTTCGCCGGGAGTGAGGATGCGAGCTGTTCCGTTCACGTGCAGTCCCATCGATGTCTGGGTGAAATCCAAAAAGATCATCCCGATATGCGGATTGTCTAAAATGTTGCCCACGCTGGCGAGCACACCGTTGCCTCGATATTCCGGATAGGCGAGGGTTTTTGCATCCAAGACGTGCACAAAGCCAGGCGTGCCTGCGCGAAAGGAGCAGTCGCAGGCCCCCTGGGCATCGGCTGTGGCGATGAAGACCATCTCCTGCCTTGCCACGAACTGCTGCATCGGGGCATTGAGGTGGTCGAGGAGTTGATTGGTATAAAAAGCAGCGGCTTTCGAGGATGTTCCAAACTGTTGCTGCGCCCGCTGCTCTCCCGCTGATCCCGGCCGTTTCATGGGAGGTACTCCTTCTCCACGGGGTTCTGCTGTATGGACAGGCCTCGTATTGTCCCTCAGCATGAGGCGCGCTGTCGACTGCTTTATCTCGATCGAGTCGACGAGCCCCGGGACTGTCCGGGAGTGGTCAAGAAGACGATTGCGGGCAACGTGCGGGAGACTCAACTCCATCAGACATCCGCCGTCACCTGAAATGCATCTATTTTGACAGGTTCCCGCTAATCAATTAGTCTGTTGCCGCGTGCCGCTCGCGAGGCTGCGCATGCTTTGACGGCGACGGAGAAGAAGAAGGCGTGGCTATTGGGCCTGATGTTATGGAGTGAGACCGATGGAATACCTGATCGTTCATTTTCCTCGATCCCGCCGTGTCACGATCGACGACGAATTCAATGGCCGTACCGATGAACTCATCGAACTCGAGGCCGGCCGGCATGTCGTATCGCTGGGGCCGCCGTATAATTTCACGCCGGAGGAGCAAACGATCATCTTGAAGGACACGGCTGAGCTCGAGCCGCGCGAGGTGAGCTTTGAATTGTCGTCCGATGACTAGATGGGTGTTTCTGTCTTTCCTGCTCCTTGCCCTGCCGGGATGCGCGCACTACGTCGTGAATGCCGGGAAACCGGCCGCGCCATCGGGCAAGGAATATCGGTTCAATGCTGAAGCGGGCGGGGGTAATTCCAATTCGTTGTTCGTCTGTCTGGCGTTCTCCGGCGGAGGCACGCGCGCGGCGGCGCTCTCCTATGGAGTGCTGGAGAAGCTGAAGGCGACGCGGATTACCTGGAAGGGGATGGAGAAAAGCCTGCTCGATGAAGTGGATTGCATTACGTCGATTTCAGGCGGATCGTTCACCGCCGCCTACTATGGTCTGTTCGGAGAGCGGGTCTTTCAGGATTATCGCGAACGTTTCCTGGAGGCGGATGTCCAGGGAGCGCTGTTCTGGAAACTCTTTAATCCCTGGAATTGGGTCCGGCTGGCGTCGCCCTACTTCAGCCGGATCGATCTTGCGGCGGAGTACTACGACGAACACATCTTCGACGGAAAGTCCTTTGCAGCGCTGGCTGAAGCAGACCGTCGGCCCTTCGTTATCCTGAATGCCACGAATCTCGCCAACGGAGAGCGGTTCGAGTTCACCCAGGAGCAATTCGACTTTCTCGTCTCCGACTTGAATCCGTATCCCGTGGCACGGGCCGTGGCGGCGTCTTCGGCCTTTCCGTTCCTGCTGAGTCCGGTCACGTTGAAGAACTATCCCCATGCGCAGTTTCAACTGCCGAAGGATTATGCGATGGGGTTGAAGGATTATGCCGACAATCGCCGCCGCTATTATTGGGCGCGCAACCGGGCGATGTATGCCGACGATGCCGCCTTGCCCTATGTGCATCTCATGGACGGCGGTCTGTCCGACAATATCGGTTTGCGCGCGGTCCAGGCCGCGCATCAACATACGAGTGGATTTATCCGGAAACTGATCAATGACGGTGCGATCGAAACATTCGTCGTGATCGTCGTGAATGCCCACACGCTGGATGCAGATACGATCAGTCAGGATGAAAATCCGCCTGGGTTGGACACGGTTGCCGTGAAAACCGCGACGGTCGCAATGGAGAATTACAGCGTGGAGACCGTTGAGGCGATGAAGGACCTTCGCGATGCGCGGCGAAAGGCGCAAAAGAACATTGCAGCCTGCCAAAAGAAGCTGGAGCAATGCCCGGGATCGGTATCGCTTCCCAAGCTTGCCGTCGACATCGATCCATATGTCATCGAAGTGAATTTCGAAGCGATTGCTGATCCCGTCAGACGGAAATATTTCCTGTCCCTGCCGACGAGCTTCGCGCTCGAAAAAGACCAGGTCAAGGCCCTCATCGATGTCGGCCCGCAGCTCTTGAACGAGTCGCCTGATTTCGAGGCGTTTCTCGAGAGCCTCAAACAACCATAGCGTCTCGCCGGCTGTCGAAAGGGTGCTATGGAATCTGATGCTCGCGAGATCAGGCCGGCCGTTACGATCTCAAGGCCCAGTCCCACAATCGCCGCGTCTTTCACCGTGACCTCGTCGCGCATCCCTGGCATGCACTGGCCTTTACAGCCGGCATGGGCATGCCGGCTGCTGTCGCCAGGCCTGCCTCTATCTCTGCGTTCCCGCTTTACGGATCGCTACAAGTCGATGCGTTGAAATCTGGTCGAGGCCAGGGTTTGTGTGGCGAGATCCCAGTCGATCAGGAACAGCGCGGCCCGGTCGGACTGCAAGGACAGCAGTCTCCGTCCATCTTTGGCGACGACACTTTCGGCCTTGGTGAAGTTCAGCGTGCGATCCGGCCCGGTTCTGTTGCAGACGAGCAGCGGAAGCCCCGTATCCTTCGTGCAGCGTTCCCACTCGCCGTTGGGTCCGTGGTAGCCGGGAGCCCAGGCTGCCGACGAGATGAGCAACCGCGCGCCTCGGGTCTTAAGGTGTTGGGCGATGGAAGGCGTGAAGGCGTCCGCACAAATCAACAATCCGAGGGGCCCGACTGGAGCGACCGCGATCATTTGAGCCTGCTCGCCCGGGGTTGACCAGGATTCGGAGCCGACTTTCAGCGTGTTGATTTTTCGATGCGAGGCGAGGAGTTGTCCGTCCGATGTGATGACCAGCAGCGAGTTGTACAGCTTGTCCGTGTGGCGATCCCGCTCGGGGTGCGACAGGAAGAGCGTCACGCGCAGCCGGGCGATCTGCCGGCAGAGGCCTGCCACCCAGGGATCGGGCTGCGGCTGGATCCAGCTGGTTCCGAGCGTGTCCGCGAAGGTGTAGCCGCAGACGGCGAGTTCCGGTGTGAGAATCCATTTAGCGCCCTGCTGCGCCGCGCGGGCGATTCCCGCTTCGATGGCGCGGCGGTTCGCAACGAGATCGCCGGGGACAGGAGCGAGGTGCAGGAAAGCGATGCGGAAGGTTGGTCGAATCATGATGGTCTTTGTATGCGTGCCGCTTGTTACGAGGCGGTGCTTCGGTGAACGATTCGGAACCGGACTTCATCCACCTGGGTGTCCGCAGATGTGCGTTCTCCCTCGAATAATCCACAGCGATAGAGGCCGATGGGCCATCCACTTGGAGAGGGACTGAGCTTAAAGTATCCGGACTGATCGCTCATGGACATGACGACACGGTCTTGGACGATGACGCGAGGTTCTCCGGTAATCTCCGAGGCCTCGAGGAAGCATTGTGCGGTGAAAGGAATCGCATCATACGAGTCAGACACGAGCTTGAAGACCAGATAGATTTCTTGCTGGCTATTGGCAAAGCTGTCTCCAGGATTCAGCGGCATGAATTCATGGGCGCCGGTGGGAAAATCGTCCCGCATGACCTTACCGGCCGGGATGACGAATCGAAAGACGCTGAAATCGGAATCTCGGCCCATGAGCGAGGTTCTCGTATCCAGAGCGTCCTGAGGCTTTAGCTGCTCGATGGCTTTCTTGTAGAGTTCCTCCTCCGACAGGGCAGGCGAATCGGGAGGACCGGCGGCGTGGAGGCCGGCTGAAGCCGCTTCTTCAGCGTGAAGCTTCGCCAATTCAGGGACATGGGGGCGCACCTTGTCCAGCCACCGTGCGAGTTTCTTCTTGTCCAGCACGCGGGTGTCCGGTGGAAGCGCCACGTTCTTATTCGCGGCCTCGAATTCGACGGCCGCGTCATAGAGGGTTTGAAAGTGGACGAACGCGTCTTCCCAGCGTTCCAATTCAACCAGGCATTGGCCCATGCGAAACGTCGTGTCGGCGTAGTCTTCGTCGCTGGGATCGAGGTCGGACATCTTGCCGAACACCTCGAGCGCGTCTTTGCAGCGGCCCAATTGCATGAGCGTCAGCCCCAATTGATGGGTGGCGATAGGATCTTTGGGATTGAGGACCAGTAGCCTGCGATAGATCGGTTCAGCCTCCCGATACTGGCCCGTCGAAAACAGTTTCCAGGCTTCCGCCCGAATGGCGGCCCATTCCTTCCGTTGTGCCGGCGTCATGTCTCTCGTCAAGACGGGATCGAAGCGCCGTCCTCGATCGATGGATGTGCCGTGGATCTGAGAAAGCAGATTTCTCGCAGGGAATTCCAGCGGCGAGCCCGGAGAAATGCGGCGCAGGACATCCTGCACGTCGGCTTCGGCCTTCTGATAATCCAAGACGTCGAATCGTGCCCTGGCCAGGGCCAACCGCCAGCCGAGCATGTCTGGAACGAGATCGACGGCCTGTTGATAGGATGCGAGTGATTCTTGGAGGCGGTCCAATTTTCGCAGTTCTTGCGCCAGCCGCATGTGAATCAACGGATTTGCGGCATCCACGTTCGCGATGCGCTGCAACTCCGCGATGGAATCCTCGCCCTGTCCCGAACGGCTCAACACGCTCCATTTTGCCCAACGGACATCCAGCGCAGCCGGTTGTGAGGCAAGGACGGTGTCATAGGCCTGAACCGCCGCGTGGAGATTTCTTGATGTGGCGAGCATATCGCCGCGCAATTTGTAGAGCGTGAGCGCCTGAGGATGGTCCTGCACCCCTTGGTCGAGTATGGTGAGCGCAGGGGTAATCGCTCCGCTCTCCCAGGCAGCCCTCGCTCGTTCGGCAACTTGCGCGTCTGACAATAGTGGCGAATCTTCCGCCGTCCCGTGGGCCGCCATTGCCAATGTCAATCCCAGCGGCACGACAAAGAGCCCGGCGATCGCGCGAGACCGTCGCTGGGCGGCGGCGTCTTGCGTGTGAAATGGTAACAGCCTGTTCATGAACACAGAAACACACATTGATTGCGCTCACTATACCAAGAAGCAATGTGAATGGTGAAGAAAGTGTGCGCGAAGATCTCGCTCTTTCGGATCGGTCGTAATGAACGGCAATCCATCACCCGGCCGGTTCCCGGACGGTCTGTTTCCGAACAGTCATATGAGACGGGGACTCTTACTCTGCCCAGTCGATGATCTATGAGGGATTCTTGAGCTTGTTCGAGCCGCCCTTCTCAAAGCAGGCTCCCGTCAGGCCACCAGAGTGAGTTCCTCGCGTCCGCGGGCGGAATACGCGGAGGCCTGTACGTCACGAGTGAGGCACTCGCGCCCGAATGTGATCAGATGGTGCGCGACCATCGCGATCTGGAACACCGACTCGACGTTACCCTGGCGCAGTTCCCGCCAGGTCATCTTCCAGAATTCTCTCCGGTAATCGCTACAGATCCCGACCCGCCAGGCGGTTCGCGAGAACACCTCGATTGCGCGCCGGACGTTGGCCCAGGTGAGTTGGCTCAGCGGGCGCACCGGCCGCTTGCGGTGCAGGTACGTCTTCGTCGCCTGCGTGGCGTAGCGTGCGTAGATCTTGCGGGGCTCGTATGTCTCGCGGATCACCCGCTTCCAGTTCGCCACCACAGTCTCGTAGGGCTGTAGGTACTCGATGTTCGAGTCGCGTCCCTCGCCCGAGTTCAGGCGGCTCGCCTTCTGAAGACGCTTGTAGAGCGGTGTGTGCGGCAGAGCGACCAGCAGGTTCGGCGTGACGATCGGGATCTGGGCGGCCTCAATGAATTCCAGGATCGCATCCGGCGTCTCCGGAGTGTCGGTGTCCAACCCGAGGATGATTCCGGCTGCGACCTCGATCCCGTAACTGTTAATCGTGTCCACGGATTGAAGGATCGGTGTGCGGAGGTTCTGCCTCTTGCTCATGGCTCGCAGGGCGTCCGGTTCAACCGTCTCGATGCCGCAGAAGACATTGGTCATAAACGCCTCTCGCATGAGCTTCAAGATCTCCGGGTACTCGGCGACATTGAGCGTGAGCTCGCAGGAGAGGCGAACCGTATAATCGCGGCGTCGCTGCCACTCGACGAGGTGCGGCAGGAGATCCAGCGCAGCCTTGGGATTCGCGATGAAGTTGTCATCCACGAAGTAGATCGACGGCGTCCCGCCGTCGGCGAGCTCGTCGAGTTCGTCCAGAATCTGCCGGGGGCTCTTGAGCCTGGGGTTTCTCCCGTAGAGCGCGGGGATGTCGCAGAACTCACAGGTGAAGGGACAGCCGCTGGAATACTGGACGCACCCGAGCAGGTACTGACGGACGTCGATCAGCCGATAGGCGGGCGTCGGGAATTGGGTCATCGGAAGGCGGTCGACTGTGCGGTATACAATCTGCCGCTCGGGGCGTGCCGCAGTCTCGTCAAGCCGGCGGAACAGATCGAGCGTTCCGTCGCCCACCTCGCCGCAGTGGAGGAGGTCCATCTCCGGATAGTCTTCGGGCGCCGCGGAGACCGAGGGCCCGCCGAGAGCGATCACTTTGCCTGCTTGGTGCGCGCGGCGTCCGAGGTCGAGAATCTGCCTGCGCTGGATATGCATGCCTGACAC
>CAZOUA010000056.1:10666-14112 GCA_964582865.1 uncultured Nitrospira sp.
AGCGCCGAAGACGCCGACATAGACACCTCTCTTTTCATCAGATGCCCGACCCGGACGATTTGCGGACAACCAGCTCTGATACCGTCACCGCCGTGGTCAATGAATGCGGTGAACCTCCACGTCATGGTCTAAGGCATTATCTATGATCTCTAATTACCTTATCACCGATCATCTTGTTACGCAGTTCATTTTTGCTCAGTTCCTTCTAAGTTCTGCTAGGGGATTGCATGTTGATGTGAACGACGAAGAAGCTGCCGAAGCTGCCGGCAGGTTGCTCCAGCAAATCCACGCGACCGCTGCCATATATGACCTTCGGGCTGTCGTGATCTGCTCTAACGTTTGTACTACAGGAGAAAAGTTGTCAGAAATCTTTTTGTGGTACACGCGAATCTTATGGATGGATTGAGCGTCTATCATGCCGATGAAACCTCAGAGTACGGCAGCCTGGCAGTAGCTCAGGCCCTCAGGCCCATGGAGAAGGATCCTCTCGATGACAATTCAGATCCCGCAGGTAGGCTTCACACCAGATCGCCCATTCTTCCATGGTAGACTGCGCAGACTTGGTTAGGACCGACTGGCGAGGTATGATGTTCGACGTCATTCTCTTTCAACCGGAAATCCCGCCCAATACCGGCAACATCATCCGGCTCTGCGCCAATACGGGGGCCCGACTGCATTTGGTCAAGCCCCTGGGATTTACACTGGAGGATAAGCAATTGGTCCGCGCCGGACTCGACTACCACGAGTTTGCCACGGTCACGGTTCACGAGAGCTGGGCTGTCTGCTTCGAGCACTTCAAGGATCGCCGCATGTTTGCAGTCTCGACCAAGGGGGCGCAGCGGTACGATCTGAACCGGTATCGTCCGGGCGATGTATTCATTTTCGGTCCGGAAACGAGGGGGCTGCCGGCTGAGCTCTTGAACGGTTTTTCAGAGGAGCGGCGCATCCGGCTGCCGATGCTTCCGGAGAGCCGGAGTCTCAACCTCTCCAATGCTGTGGCTGTCGTGATCTACGAAGCGATGCGGCAATCCGGTTTCGGTCCCTGCCAGTAAGTTTGATCTTACAGATCGTTCTCCGTCAGGCAACGCCCAAACCCCTGCTGCTCGGCATAGTGGTAGGCATAGTGCATGGCGGCCAGGTTCGCCACCCGCTCTTCCGCTTCTTCCCGGCTATCCGAGAAAATGATCGTGAGGCCGAATCGGGCGGTCAGCGCGTCCAGAAAATCCATCATGCCGTTCTTGTGATACTGGCCGAGCCGTCCGCCGCCCTTGCTGTACTGGAGCGGCCCTTCGATGACGAGAAACCGATGCGGGTACTCCAGGAGCGGTTCAATTTCTTGGAGAAAGGGCATGCGGTTGTCGGTGGGATTCGAAAAGATCGTGTTGAACTCTTCCACACGCCGTCGTTCCACGCAGAAGATTTCCGGCGCCTCGGCGATGGCATAATCGCCGGCCGGCAGCGTCTGTCTGATCGTGCCGGCGATACGTGCCAGGCCTTCAAATGTGTAGGGGAGCTGCTCGTGGCTGTCGACGAGCATCGTGATTGCGGGCACGAGGGTCTTGGGCTGGCCTGTACGCGACAGCATGATGAGTGATTGCGGCCCGCGCGGGTCCTGGCGCGATCTGGCGGTTTGTTGCGAACGAGGCGGAGGGGAAGCGTAGGCCTCAGACGAGGAGGCCGGTGCAGGGGATGGCCGCGGCGGTGATCGGTGAGTGGCCGAAGGTTGGACGGTGGCATCATAGCGTGCGCGCAAGGCGGGATCGCTGAGCGTTTGATAAGCCTGGTTGATGAGTTTGGTGCGAGCTTCGGCTTTTTCGTGCAGGGCCGGTGAGTGGTTGAAGCGGTCCGGATGCCAGACTTGCAGTTGCTCGTGCCAGGCTTTCTTGATGTCCGCCTCCGTGGCGCTGGGCAAGAGTTCAAGGAGCATGTAATAGTTGGTCGTCTGTCCGTCGCGCATGGAGTACTCCGGTGCAAAAATCGAAAGTGTAGCGGAGTTTCGGAGGGAGATCCAGATTGAAATAACTGCGAAATGACCGTGAGATTCAGCCTAATCTTCAGCAATTCACCCGATATTGATTTACAAGCTTCTTCCTTAGATACTACCGCCTCCTGACCCACCATAGAATCCCTGTCTTGAACCGGTGATGTGCGAAAGGAGTGGCGTATGAAGTGTGTCCTCCGTCGTAATCCCGCCCCTGTGTTGATCTTCATTATTCTGATCGTGGCCGCGTCGGGAACGCTCGCGGCAGATGATCCCCTGGACAAGTTCAATCAGACGCCGATGCATCATGAAGGGTTCAGCACCATCGCAAATCGAGATTATTACGCGATGAACGAGACCGACGATGACGCAACCAGGAGGTCAACATGAAGAGATTACGGTGCGTGCTATTCGGAAGCATGCTGATGCTTGTGATGATGGCGTCCCAAGCATGGGCTGACGGTCTGCCCGATATTCTCGGCATCCAGCTCGGCATGCCGGCGCGGGAGGCGCATGCAAAACTCCAGGCCCAGATTCCCAAAAACCAAATTCAGGTCACGACAACCAACCTGCCGACGATCGAGAAGCCTGTCATCGCATCGTTTCAGTCTGTTTGGAAGCAAGCCATCGCGATGGGCGATGAGGGCGATCGTGTGACTGTCGACGTCACGTTGCCGCCGAATAAGCAGGTGGTGTGGCGGGTCGATCGCGAGCATTTCTTCCCCGATAAGGGCATTCCCAGGAAGGCG
The DNA here is from genome assembly GCA_964582865.1 of uncultured Nitrospira sp. GTDB lineage: Bacteria > Nitrospirota > Nitrospiria > Nitrospirales > Nitrospiraceae > Nitrospira_C. The sequence continues at coordinate 13,397 of CAZOUA010000056.1, forward strand.
CTGCTGGCCTCGTTGCGCGAGAAGTATGGGAAAGAGAGCCAGGCTATGGATGGAAGCGGAAGGGCCACGACCGATGACAAACAAATCGTAAGTCTCCTATGGCTCATGGATGAGCAAGGCCGTCCAAGCGCTCTCCCTCCTAGTTCAATTGTCGCCAGCCCCTCTAGAACCTGCGGGGGGGTCAATGTCGAATCCGCGCCGGACACTAGGTTTATGGCCCCTGATTATAAGTGGTGCCTGTCGAATTACACCGCCGTGCACGCGGTGTTGATGGGCAGCGAGTTGCCGGAGCTGTACAGCCGAATGATGGTCGTTGCCGTCAGCGTGCCCATGGGCGCGCGAGCCGGAGAAGTGACCGGGAAATGGAAGGAGGAGATTGCCCAAGGTCAGCACAGACAGGAGCTCGAGAAGGCCAAGCAGCAGGAGAAGCCGAGGCTGTAAGAAGGCAAATACAGTGCGTCCTTATGAACGGGAGGATACGATGAGGAACGAATCCATTCTCGCGAAACTGACCGCCTTCATGGCAGTTGGATCTGCCGGACTCCTGCTGCTTGCCGTCCGCACGCTGGCTGCGGACGATTTCTTGGAGAAAATGTTGCGGGCTGCCGAGCAAGCGGAGCAAGAACACATCGACAAGATGAAGAAGGCGACTCAAGGGCAGTCTGAACAGCCGCAGCCGTCGCAACCGCGACGCCGGCAGGCGCCCCCTCCACAAG
>CAZOUA010000057.1:0-13966 GCA_964582865.1 uncultured Nitrospira sp.
TCTTCCGGTACGACGTCATCCCCGGTCCGAAGGTGTTCGAAACCCAGATCCACGGTAAGCGGTTCGAGATGTACAACGATACCGTGTTGGGCTTCAACAAGTCGGGCAAGGAAGTGGCGCGTATCCAGGTCGAAGAGCCGATCTACATTCGGCCGGCCGAGCGCGTGACCTGGCTGTAATTCCAAGCTAGGCAGTCGCTTCACGGAGGGGCAGGGTTCCGAAAGGGACCCTGCCCCTTCTGTTTCTACCGGTCTTTCGGCTCAGAGGCTCTGCTGCTTCTGTCCACTTGACGGGTCGGGGGGGGTCCAGTAGAGTTGACAGACGTTGCATCGTTTGAGTGCAAGCCACGAGGTACCTTCAGCGTGACCTCTCGTCAAGACCAATCGATTCCCTTTGCCGCGCAAGCTATACCCTTCGACGAGTTTTTGGCGGCAGGAAAACTTCCTGAAGGCTATTTGACCACCGAATATGTTGCCCAGCAATTCGTGGAGCGGCTCGTTCATTACATTCTGAGCGTTCCGGCAGGAAGCTATACGATGGCCCAGTTAAGCCATTTATTAGAGCAACTCGATCCTCGCACGCAGGTATTCTTTTTCAAGCGCCTCAAAGAAACCAGTCCGGATAGTCTCAAGGATTTCGCCCCGCTCTATTATGGCTTCATGAACGAGTTCCACTCTCTTCTCTTTACCTAACTCCACGTGAAAATTTTCCTTGTTGCGTGGGCATTCTCATGTATAATTGGAACGCTACGATAACGTCCTGAAAGAAAAAGGAGTTCTATGAGTTCGACCCTACAGCGTGCAGTGACCAGTTTTTATAATCTCGTCTATGAAGCACAGACCTTTGCCACCACCATGGCCCGCATCGATACCGCGGAACAGGAGCATTACGCCGGACGGATCGAAGGCCTCAATTGGGTTCTGGATCGGTGCCAAGAGCTTGAGGACATGGACTCCAGCTTGACTCCTTCGTCGCTCCAGCGGGTCCTGACAGAGGTCAAGTCGGATCTTGATCATGAGCTCTCTGTTCAGCGGCGTGAAAAGGGACGACGGGCCGATGGGCGGGAAGAGGCACTGAACTTCGTGGCGGATTATCTCTCAAGCCTCATCACAGCCACAGAAATCGAATCGGCTAAGACGCCAGCAGCATAGTTCTCTGAACTTGTGCGGGAATCCCGAATCCCCCCTCACGCTCAGCGCTCCGTACCTTGTGATTCTGCCTCATCATGATGCGCGAATGGATCATTTTTGCGCTCTGCCTGGGCATAGGCGGGCATATTGCGCTCGGCGTGATGTTACACGCTCCTGAACTCTGGCCTTGGAGCACGGCAGGATACTACGGGTTACTCAGCGGACTTGCCGTCTATGCGCTGGTCCAGGGAGCGAGAGGGCTCTGGAAGTTCTTTACCTCTTCATCGCGGACGGGCACAAACAATCCCTCTGGACCTTCATGGTAATCGGTCGAGATACCGGCTGCCAGCTGACTCCCGATGTTGACCTGTCCCGGCTCACTTCACTAGAATTCTGCCATGCCACAACCTCCGAATAAATCGAATCTCCCGGCATGGCTTTCTGGTGCACCGGCTCGTCCGGGTCGACCGGCAAGGCCTCAGTCGGCAGAACAGCCTGATCAGTTCAGATCTCTCAATGCCTCACTTCTCTATTGTCCGCGCTGCCGGATCGCAACACCAACACGCGAGCGATTGCTGCTTGTATTGCCGACGGGAAACCTCTACGAGTACCTCTGCCAGCAATGCGGCACTTCGACCGGCTCCAAGACCGATTAGCGACAGCCTCGCGACATTCCGTCATAACGAAAACCCGCCCGATGTGTTGTCCTGAAAAGAGTTCATACGACGATAGGGGCTGATCGCAGCGCGGTGCCGGTACGGCAGGAAACGCAGGAGAGAAACGCGTTAGGCGATCCCGTCGAGCGGGATGCCTTCTTCAATCAACATGACGGGAATGTTTTCGCGGATAGGATAGAGAATCTTTCGGTCGGCTCTGATCAACCCGCCATCCAGCAATTCCGCAACCGGTTTCTGTGCTTTATTTTTCAACAGGCCCCGGCTGATGGCATCATTGAGCTTCGTGACCAACGCATCGTCGGCAAGGCTCACGTCAAGTTTCGTTTCAGGACAACAGAGAATCGCCAAGAGATCCTTGTCCATCTGCACCGGACGCCTCGTTCCCGCGTGATCCGCCATCCTGACTCCTCAAGGAGATCGACTCTCAGTGGATGCAGGATAATGTACCTGTTAACGGAGATCAAGAGCGCATTCCCGCTTCAATCTTCGTGCGTTTCTGGTACTATACCGGCCATGAGCGCCTGTATCGTTGGGGGTCCTTCAACGTGAAAACCCTGTGGCGATATACTCTGGCAGGTTTCCTGATTCTGATCCCAGCCTGGGCCACATTCCTGATCCTTTCCGGCTTGCTATCAACCGTTAATCGCCTTATCGGTGATCTCTTAAGCCAGTTCGGCATCTCCGCATCGCCTCTCTTTGGCCTTGCGCTCTTCTTGTCCCTCGTCCTATCGGCGGGAGCGATCGCCACGCATTTTCTCGGCAAGCAGCTCATCGCGGCGACTGAACGCTGGATCGAGCAAATCCCGTTCGTCAGAAGCATCTATTTGACCATCAAAGGCATGACCGATTTGTTCCAGTTTCGCTCCCGCTTCGGCCGCAGTACGGTCGTTGCCTTTCCCTTTCCACGCGAAGGACTCTGGGCCCTTGGCTTTGTGATGGGATCAGCTCCCACGGCTGTCCAAGTCGAACCTTCAACCCATCTCCTGATGATTTTCGTGCCGACCGCCATCCATCCCTTTACCGGATACCTCGCGTTCGTCCCCGAACAACAGATCCGTCCGCTCAACCTGCTCCCCGAAGACGCGATGAAGATGGAATTCTCAGCAGGGTTCTATCAACCGGGAAAAGGATGGCTGGGCGCTCCAAAGGCCGCATCATAGCCATGTCTCTCACGTCACAGACCACCGTGAGGCCAGCCCGCCTGGAAGACGTAGACTCGATCGTCGCCTTCAGTGCCGCCATGGCGCTGGAAACCGAAGGCCGCCGGCTCGATCTGGCGAGATTGCGTGAGGGCACCCGGTCGTTATTCACAAATCCCGAGCTGGGCTTTTTCTTCGTTGCCGAAGATACACGGGCAGGCCGGTCTCAGCTTATCGGCCAGTTGATGGTTACCTACGAATGGAGCGATTGGCGCAACGGAGTCTTCTGGTGGGTCCAGAGCGTCTATGTCATGCCGGCTTGGCGCCGCCGGGGCGTTTACCGGCTCATGTATGATACGATCGCCTCGCAGGCAAAGGCGGACACGAAGGTCTGCGGCATCAGGCTGTACGTAGAACAGGATAATCACACGGCTCGAACCGTCTACCAGCGTGTCGGCTTGACGCCTTCGCCCTATGCCGTGTACGAACAGGATTTTGTGCTTGTACGCAGCCGACATTCATCCTCAGAGGACTGATACAGAGGACTATCATGTGGACTACGTTTCGACTGGTCGTGCTGGCATTCGGCTTGATCGCCACCACGGCATGCGCGTTCGTTCGCGGGAACTATGGCGAAGATGTCGGCCAGGGTGATCTGTCCACGATCAAAAAAGGTGTCAGCACCAGAATAGACGTCGCCGCCACGCTTGGTGCGCCGGATCGTATTGTCGAAGCAAACGGACATGAAATCTTTCACTACTTTCACTATGACGTAAAGTCCGGGTATGTGCTCTTTTTTTCGCGGACCAACGTCAAGAGCGACGACGTGTTCGTCATCTTCAACAGCACGGGCATTGTGGAGGATGTCGTAGCGGGCAAACGAAAGGCTCCTCTGGAATTTCAATTCTGGCCGTTTGATTAATCAGCCCGATTCCACTCCGCATGATGACGCGAACGTTGCAGGCCTGCCTTCTCGCGATATGCTGGCTCACGCTGCTGTCCGGCTGCATTCGCAGTCCCTTGATATGGCAACGACTCACGCTCAATCAACCGCTGTCAGCACAGGATGTGCATTTCATCGTGGATGGCACAACCAGCCTCCCGGAAGTCGTCGAACAGCTCGGAGCACCAGACAAAATGATAGCGGCAGGCGAGAACGTCGTCTCTCAGTATCATTTCTACAATGGGAAATACTTCAGAGTCGACTACGGATGGGGTCTCCGATTCCTCATTCCCTTTTATTCCCCAGACCTGGTTCTCGGCGGAGGGGGAGCCGGCGCCGATGTCTTCCAAGTGACTTACAACAAGGACTGGGTGGTGCGGGATCACGCGTTCGCCCTTCATTCCCAATCCTCGAAGTTTCGCTTCTGGCCCTTTAGCGACTAGCTGCTTGGCTCGATCATAGCCGCAGCCTGAATACAAGAATTGCCGCAGCCGTGGCGTCCGTCTATAATCCTCCTTCATGAGTCCCCCCTCTTCCGACCAACCGCCCTCTCCGGACAGCATGGCGCCATCCCCCTCCTACATTCCCGCGGATCGCGACCCTGACTTTCTTCAGCGAGATGAGCTTCGTTCGGTCAGGATCGGCCTCGAACTTTTGAAGCCGGAGTTGATCCAACGGGAACAGGGGGTTCAATCGACCATCGTGGTCTTCGGCAGTGCCAGGCTGCACGAACCGGCAGCCGCTCGCGAAACCCTGCGGCAGGCTGAAGAAGCGGCGGCGAGAACACCCGATGATTCCGCTTGCCAGCAGAAGGTTGCGATCGCCCGGCGCCAACTCGAATTGTCCGCGTACTATGAGGTCGCCCGCGAGTTCAGTCGGCTGGTGTCATCGACCTGCCAAGTGGATGGCCGGTGCGACTACGTCATCGTCACGGGAGGCGGGCCCGGCATCATGGAAGCGGCCAACCGCGGAGCGGCGGATGCACAGGCCAAATCCATCGGGCTGAACATCACGCTGCCCCATGAACAACACCCAAACCCCTACATCACGCCGGCACTCAGTTTTCAGTTTCGCTATTTTGCCATCAGGAAGATGCACTTTCTCATCCGGGCCAAGGCCCTGGTGGCCTTTCCGGGAGGATTCGGCACCCTTGATGAGCTCTTCGAGACCCTGACGCTGCTCCAAACCGGAAAAACACAGAACGTGATGGTCGTGCTCGTTGGACGGGCTTTTTGGGACCGCCTCATCAATTGGCACTGGCTTGTGGACAACGGGCTGATATCTGAAGAAGATCTCACCCTCTTCCATTATGCCGAAACGGCTCAGGAAGCCTGGAGCCTGATCCGGTGCCACAATGGAGTGCCATCACGATGAATCTCTCCTTCCACGGGGCTGCGCGCTCGGTAACGGGCAGCCGCCACATGCTGGAAGTTCCGGGGTTCCGATTGCTCCTCGATTGCGGACTGTTTCAGGGTCGCCGGGAAGAGACCCTTCGACAAAACCGCGACCTCGGCTTTGACCCGAAGTCGCTCGGTGGCATCTTGCTGTCCCATGCGCATATCGACCACTCGGGCGCCCTGCCGGTCTTACCCCGGCACGGATTTTCCGGGAAAGTGCACGTCACCCGTGCGACCGCTGACCTGGCGGGGATCATGCTCGAAGATTCGGCACGCGTCCAGGAAAGCGATTGTTATTACGTCAACAAAAAGGAGAAGAGACGCGGGAAAGCTTGCGTCCGTCCGTTTTACGACAGCGACGATGTGAAAAAGATTCTGCGCCGATTCGAAGGCGCCCGCTACGGCGACAGCTTCAAAGTTGCCCCCCGCATCACAGCGTCCTTTCACGATGCCGGCCATATCCTGGGCTCTGCGACCGTTCGAGTGAAGTATACGGCTCGGGGCAGCACCACCACTGTTCTTTTCAGCGGCGACCTGGGCCGCTCCAACATGCCGATCCTGCGCGATCCCGAGCCGCCCTCGCCTTGCGACGTCCTGATCCTCGAATCCACCTATGGAGACCGGCTGCACGAGCAGGCCGGCGAAGAGATGAAACAGAAGGCCCAGGATCTGATCGCTCATGCGAGGACGCACAAGAGCAAGATCATCGTCCCGGCCTTTGCCGTGGGCCGCACGCAAGAGCTGGTCATGCGGATCAAGGAACTCGTCGGCGAGGGCCGCGTCGATCCCATTCCCATTTACATCGATTCGCCGCTGGCCGGAAAAGCCACGGACGTGTTCCGGCGCCACCCCGAATGTTACGACGAAGAGACGTTCAAGACCTTCTCGGCCGATGGTGATCCGTTCGCCTCACGCTACATTCACTTTGTATCCTCGCCGGAAGACAGCAAACGCCTCAATACGATGAAAGGCCCCATGGTGATCATCTCGTCATCGGGCATGTGTGAAGGCGGACGCGTCGTGCACCATCTCAAACATGCCATCCAGGACGAAGCCAACGTCATCGTCTTCGTGGGATTCCAGGCCGAACATACGCTGGGTCGAAAACTGGTCGAGGGATGGGATGTCGTGCCGATCTTTGGAATCCCGGTCAAACGCCGTGCCCAGATCGTCAAGTTCAACGGCCTCTCGGCGCATGCGGATCGCAACGATCTTCTCGCTTACGTGAGAGCGATTGATCCCTTGCCCGGGAAAGTGTTCATCGTCCACGGAGAAGAAAAGCAGGCTCTCTCGCTGGCAACCGCCATCCAGGCTGAGCACCCTGGCATCGATGTCACCGTTCCCCATCTGGGATCGATCCATGAAATCTAGCTCGCTCAGCTCAACAACCCTCATTGCGCTGGCACTCTCCTGCACGTTCGCGCCGAATCTTCCCGTCCATGCGGACGGAACGCCGGAACCGAGACTGCGCGCGCGCGATCTCGGGATCGTAATCGGCTCTTACCCCACCGGACCGCTCAACGCCATTACCGACGTCGCAGGCGTGAAGGTCGGCCATACCACGGTCGTCAAGGGGGAAGGACCGCTCAAGCCCGGCGAAGGCCCGGCCAGAACCGGCGTCACAATCGTCATGCCCCGGGAGGACGTGTGGCACAAAAAAGTCCCGGCCGGCTCGTTTGTGCTCAATGGGACCGGAGAAATGACCGGGCTGGCGTGGGTGGCTGAGTCCGGCTTTCTGGAATATCCCATCGCGTTGACGAACACATTGAACGTGCCGCGAGTGGCGAACGGCATAATGAACTGGATGATCAGACAGTACCCCGAGATCGGCATTACCGACGACACGCTGACGCCGGTTGTCGCAGAATGCGACGACGGCCGTTTGAACGACATTCAAGGCAGACATGTGGCTGAAGCGGACGTGGTCAAGGCGCTCGATGGCGCTTCCGGCGGTCCTGTGCTGGAAGGCAGCGTCGGAGCTGGAACCGGCATGGTGTCCTATGGATTCAAGGGTGGCATCGGGAGCGCCTCCCGGCGGCTCCCTGAGAAAGAAGGGGGCTACACCCTCGGCGTACTGGTGAATGCCAACCACGGCCGGCGACCGGAATTGACGGTGTCGGGAATTCCCGTCGGCCGGCTGTATGATACCCCTGCACCGGCAGCGCAAGGACACCAGCCCGGCCTCAGTGAAGGCTCCATCATTATCATTGTTGCCACCGATGCTCCGCTCGACAGCCGGCAGCTCACCAGGCTTGCCAAACGTGCGGCCCTCGGACTCGCCCGCACCGGATCGACCGCCCGCCATGGCAGCGGCGACTTCGTCTTGGCTTTTTCAACCGCCAATGTGATCCCGCACTATCCCACAGAGCCGACCTATAGCCTCCTGCACATGGCCGATACACACCTCAACCCGCTCATCACCGCAACCGTCGAGGCCACTGAGGAAGCGATTCTCAACGCCCTTACGATGGCGACAACCGTTGTGGGACGCGACGGCCACCGGGTCGAGGCCATTTCCCTCACCAGACTCCGTGCGATCCTCGACCGCCGAGCCAAATAATCGCTACGAATTTGTCTCCCAGGACGGCAACGAGCTCCCTCACTTGCATTTCCCTCTCTTGCCTCGCTATCCTCTCGCCACTCTCTTGTGTGTGGAGGATTGGCATGAACGAGTACCAAATCGGCGGCGGCTTGCGCCTCCTGACTGCCGTGGAAAAGACCGACGCCTTCGGCGACTTCTTGAAATCCAGAATGGTCCGCGCATTGGAGACAGAGGACCCCACAGAATTGCACTATCTCCTTGCCCAATTGGACGACTACTACTCGTACATGTGGCGATATTACAAGAAGCTCGCGAAAGACCGCGCTGAGCGCATGAATCCCGGTGTCTAACCGGGGAAGACTGAGCGAATGATGACGCAGGCGACAGCCAGCAAGGCCTCCACAGCCCTCCAGTTCGCATCCGCGCTTTCGCGCAACCACGATACCGAAGCGGCCGTTCGGGACCTGGCCGACGCCATCCGAGCGCAGATCGGCCAAGCACCGCTCGATCTGGGATTTGTCTTTTTCTCCGCGCATCACGCCGAGAAAGCGCGGCTGATCGCCGCCATGATTCGAGAGGAGCTTCGCATTGACGTCTGTCTCGGCTGCTCCGGTGAAGGAGTCATTGCCGGCGCGGAAGAACTCGAAACCGCTGCGGCGCTCACACTCTGGGTTGCCGCGTTGCCGAAAGTGTGCGTCACTCCGCTCCGGCTCTCGTTTTCTCAACTGCAAGACCAGGTTCAGATGGCCGGATGGCCTGAGCCGAGCACGGATCCGTCTACGTTCATCTTGCTGGCCGATCCGTTCACCACACCACTGCACGACGTACTTTCCGTGATGGCCGACCGCTACCCCAATGGCCAAGCCGTCGGCGGGCTAGCAGGCGGAGGCCACGGCGCAGGGGAGAATCGCCTCATCCGGAACGACGAGGTGTTCGAAGGAGGACTTGTCGGAGTCCAGCTGACCGGACCTCTCGCCATTCGAACGGTGATTTCACAGGGCTGCCGCCCCATTGGTGAGCGCTTTATGGTGACCAGATCCGAAGGCAACCTCATCTATGAGCTCAGTGGCAAACCGGCGCTCGAACGCCTCCAGGACGCGTTCGAGTCCCTGGAAAGTTCTCAGCGTCGAAATGCCCATCGGGCCTTGCACGTCGGCCTGGTCATCGACGAGCATCGGAACCACTTCGAACGGGGGGACTTTCTCGTCCGGAATCTCGTCGGAGCGGACCAGCAGGCGGGTGCAATCGCCATTGGAGACAACATCCAGGAGGGGCAGACGCTTCAGTTTCATCTTCGCGACGCGAAATCCGCCAGCGAAGACTTGCATGTCCTTCTCGCCGCAGACCGTGCAAAACACCAGAGTCAGCCGCTTGGCGCGCTTCTGTTTAGCTGCTGTGGCAGGGGAGAGGGATTGTTCGGCCAGGCTCATCATGACAGCCGCGTCCTGCAACAACGAATGGGACAGATTCCCGTGGCTGGATTTTTCGCCCAAGGGGAGATCGGCCCGGTCGGAGGACGAAATTTTCTCCACGGCTATACTGCGAGCGTGGCAATCTTCTCGGAACCGGACACTTGAAATGGACCGCCATGAACCATCGAACTCCGGCTGACGTGCCCGCCCCGTAGCCATACAAACCGACTTCGCGTAAACCCGTCGTACGATACAACCAGCGAGAAAGGAAACAACATGCCGTTTGAAGAAACCGGGCCAGGAGGAAAAGAAGTCACGACATCGTCGGGGCTGCAATATATCGATCTCAAGGTCGGCACGGGTGCGACCGCCCAGGCCGGGCAGACTGTCTCCGTGCACTATACAGGGTGGCTGGAGAACGGAAAGAAATTTGATAGCTCGGTGGACCGCGGCCAGCCTTTTTCCTTTCCGCTGGGAGCGGGGCGGGTCATCAAAGGATGGGATGAAGGCGTCCAGGGAATGAAGGTCGGCGGCAAACGGAAATTGATTATTCCATCGAACCTGGGATACGGCGCGCGTGGAGCAGGCGGAGTCATCCCCCCCAATGCCACGCTCATCTTCGAAGTCGAGCTTCTGGGAGTCTAAGCCGACCGGTACAACCCGTCCATGAACCACACCCCACTCATTGAACAGCATCGTGCACAGGGCGCCAAGCTTGTCGACTTCGCGGGGTGGGAAATGCCCATCCAATATGCCAGCGTCGTGGACGAATACCTTGCGGTCCGCACCAAGGCCGGGCTCTTCGACGTCAGCCACATGGGGCGGATTACGGTTTCCGGCCCCGGCAGCTGCGCCTTTCTCCAGCGGCTCACGACCAACGACGTGGCAAAGCTCGGCACCGGCCAGGCCCACTACTCGATGGTCTGCAACGCGCGCGGCGGGATCAAAGACGACATCTTCGTCTATCGGACCGCGGAGTCCGACTATCTCCTTTGCGTGAATGCTTCGAATCGCGAAAAGATTTTCAGCTGGATATCAGAACACCGGAAAGTAACCGAACACTGTCAGATCGAAGATCGTACGGCGGCTCTCGCCCAGATTGCGATCCAAGGGCCGGCTTCTCGGAACATTCTCCTGTCGGTGGGCGCCGCTAATGTCACCGGCCTCAAGCTGCATCATGCGTGTGAGAGCCAGCTGGCCGGTACGGCCTGCTTTGTCGCGCGCACCGGATACAGCGGCGAGCTGGGCTACGAACTCAACGTGTCAGCGAACAACGCCGCAGAGCTGTGGAAACAGCTCTGCGAAAAAGGGGAGCCCTTCGGCTTGAAACCCGCAGGACTGGGTGCGAGGGATCTCTTGCGACTGGAAATGGGCTACTTGCTGTACGGTAACGATATCGGGGAAGACACGACTCCGCTCGAAGCCGGTGCGGACTGGACGGTCAACTTCTCAAAAGGAGAATTTATCGGGAGCTCCGCGCTTATCGCCCAGAAGCAAACCGGACCGTCGCGCCGCTTCGTGGCGTTCGAGCTCTTGGAGAAAGCCGTTCCGCGCCACGGGTTCAAGATCCTCGCCCCCTCGACGGCGGAACCGATCGGAGAAGTCTCCAGCGGTAACTTCTCGCCATTGCTCCAAAAGGGAATCGGACTCGGCTACGTCCCTTCGCCCTTCGCAACGCCGGGAACCGCGATCGCCGTTGAGATTCGAGGAAAGATACTCCCGGCCGCCGTCGTCAAACCGCCCTTCTATAAACGCCAGGTGTAGCCTGGCGCAGGCGCGAGGCCATAGGCAAGAGGCGAAAGGAAATACGATAATGAGGAATTCCGACTGTTGTCCTGCTCTCCATCCTTTGCCCCTAACCTCTCGCCACTAGCCATGCCGATCAGAAATATCTATACAGGCAAAGTCATTACGCTGAATATCGATACCGTCACGCTGCCGAATGGCGTCACGGTTGATCTTGAAATGGTGCGCCATCCAGGCGCCGCAGCGGTGGTTCCGCTGAAGGAGGATGGAACCGTCGTCTTAATTAGACAATTTCGGCATGCAGCCGGGGGATTCATTTATGAAATCCCGGCCGGAAAACTTCACCCGGGAGAAGACCCCAGGGCCTGTGCGGCGCGCGAGTTGGAAGAGGAAATCGGCTACCAAGCCGGCACGCTCGAGCTCCTGTCGAGCATCTTCACCGCGCCGGGATTTACCGACGAAGTCATCCACATCTACAAGGCAACCGGCATGACCGAGGGACGGCAGCACTTGGATCGTGACGAAGTCCTGGAGGTCGTCGAGATGCCCCTTGGGGAAGCCATCGACATGATTCGAGCCGGAACGATTCGTGATGCGAAAACGATGGTGGGGTTACAGTCGGTGTTTATCGGAAACGGGAGCCGGTAGGGAGAGCGCCCAAGAGGCCCTCCGCTTTTGGCGGAAGGCCTCTCAAGCCAGCTAGCCTCGCCAAAAAGGGATTACTTGCCCTTCTCGTCTTTCTTGTCTTTCTTCTCGTCTGCGTGGCCGCCCTTCTTCTCGTCCTTCTTGTCCTTCTTCTCGTCACCGTACACGAGGACGTGGCCGCCCTTCTTCTCATCCTTCTTGTCCTTCTTCTCCTCACCGGCGAACGAAGGGGCGCTGAAGGAAACCGCCACTGCAACTGCCATGATTGCCATCAACATGCGCTTCATAATATGTCACCTCCCTTATGTTGTGAGATATGTGCCCTTCAGTGAGCACTGCCAGGGTACTGAGCAAGCTTGGTGCCCAATGGGCGGAAAGCACGAATCTTTGTAATATCAGCGTGTTAGATGATCTTCGCGTAGTTGATTCGGACATCGATCCATCCAGAATCCTGTGGCAGAATAGCCGGTCTCAACCAAACCGCCTCAGCCCCTTCCACATGGAGGAACATGAGAGATTTGAAACAGCCCGAACACCCCCTTCGGGACTACCTGCAACCAGGCCTGCGAGTCCTCTTTGTCGGCATCAACCCTGGGCTGAGATCGGCCCAGGTGGGACACCATTTTGCCGGTCGCTCGAATCGCTTCTGGAAGCTCCTCCATGAGTCCGGGCTGGTCGGTATCCCTCTGACCAGTGGCGAGGATTGGCGTCTCCCGGAATGGGGATTGGGGCTGACCAATATCATTGACCGCACAAGCGCCGGGATCGATGTTCTCAACCCGGCCGAATATCGGGCCGGCCGTACCGCACTCGAACGGAAAATTCTCCGGTACCGGCCGCGGATCGTGGCCCTCTTGGGCGTGACGATTTTTCGAATGCTCTTTTCTGCGGAGATACGCGGCTCAAGCCTTCTTGAACTCGGCCCGACGACTGTACGGCTTGCCGGCGCTCCGGTCTTTCTGCTGCCGAACCCCAGTGGGCGAAACGCCCACTACTCCTATCAGGTCATGCTTGCCGTCTATCGAACGCTTCGGAAGGAAGCCGGTTCACAGTGAACGCGAATCATGCTATCTTCTTGCGCATCGCCCATCAGGTTTGATCAAGGAGCCATACAGACCATGCTATTAGAAGGAAAAAAGGGCCTCATCATCGGTGTCGCCAACAAACACAGCATTGCCTGGGCCATCGCCCAATCGGCGGCCGGACAAGGGGCTCAGCTTTTTTTCAATTATCAGAACGACCGGTTGAAGGAAAACGTCGAGGAACTGGTCGCCACCATGCCGGGCTCCAAGGCCTTCCCCTGTGATGCAGGAGACGATGCCCAAATCGAAGCCCTCATGGCCAACGTCGGAAAGGCAGCAGGCAAGCTCGACTTTCTCGTCCATTCGATCGCCTTTGCCCCGCGCGAAGAACTCACGGGCCAGTTCGTCAACACCACCCGCAAGGGATTCGCCACCGCGCTGGATGTGAGCGCCTACTCCCTGGTGGCCGTCACAAGAGCCGCGATGCCCTTCATGACCGACGGCGGTTCAGTCGTCACGTTGACCTACTTGGGAGCCGAGCGGGTCGTCCCCCATTACAACGTGATGGGCGTCGCCAAAGCGGCGCTTGAAGCCACCGTCCGTTATCTGGCACATGATCTCGGCCCCAAGAACATCCGCGTGAATGCGATCTCGGCCGGACCGATCAAGACGCTCGCAGCGCGCGGTGTTTCCGGAATCAGCAAGATGGTCGATCACCACAAGGAATTTGCCCCGCTCCGCCGGGCGACCGAGCAGGGCGAAGTGGGCGACACGGCACTGTTCTTGGTGAGTTCGCTTGGACGGGGAATTACCGGAGAAGTGATCTACGTGGATGGGGGATACAACATTCTCGGTTCGCTGGCATCGGTCGAGTGACGCAGCGTCCGCTGCTGGTATCTCGCTTGAGCAAATCCTCGATTCCCGGCTTAGTCGTCTAGCGTTCCTCTCAGCGCCTTCAGCCGTCCCTGTTTTTTCTTGCTCTCGATCCGTCTGTTCTGCGAACTCTTCGTCGGTTTGGTCGCTTTCCGCTTCTTGCGTGGAACCGCCACGCTCTGAATGAGGGCTCGAAGCCGCTCCAGCGCCTCCGCTCGATTCTGCTCCTGGCTCCGATGCTGCTGCGCCTTGATCGTAATGATCCCATCGTCTGAAATCCGATGGTCCCTGAGCTTCACTAATTCTTCTTTATAGAACGGCGGCAACGACGAAGCGTTGATATCGAACCGCAAATGAATCGCGGAGGAGACTTTGTTGACGTGTTGGCCCCCAGCCCCTTGCGACCGCATCGCATGGATGTCGATTTCAGAGTCGGGGAT
>CAZOUA010000058.1:0-13530 GCA_964582865.1 uncultured Nitrospira sp.
TCCGTTCTACAACATCGATGATCGTCTTCCGATTCTCGTGCGAAGCCGTGATGTCGAGAAAACAGAGTTCATCGGCCCCCTCGCGATCGTAGACCGTTGCTACTTCGACCGGATCGCCGGCATCGCGCAAATTCACGAAACTCACGCCTTTGACGACACGGCCGTCTTTCACATCTAGACAAGGGATGATACGTTTGGTCAACATATTCGCTCGCGACACTCGCTCAAGACACTAGGTAAGAGGCGGTGGGCACTGGGTCTGTCCTATCGCCTGTAGCCGCTAGCCTCCTGCGCTTGCGGCGATGATCGCCGCGCGCAGATCCAGTTTCCCATCGTAGAGCGCTTTGCCGACGATCGCACCCTCGATGCGCGGCCCGAGCGACTGGACCGCCCGAAGATCTTCCGCACGCGTAATCCCGCCGGATGCAATGACCGGAAAGGACGAATGGGCCACGACTTCCGTCAACGCCGGAATATTCGGTCCACTCAACATGCCGTCCCGAGCAATGTCGGTATAAATGACCGCGCCGATCTCGTATCCCGCAAGGTCGTTGAGCAAGTCGATGGCTTTCGTTTCAGAGACCGCCGTCCAGCCCTTCACCGCGACCTTTCCATCGCGCGCGTCCAACCCGAGCAGAATCCGCCGCGGAAATTCCTTGCAGGCCTGCCTTAGAAAGGCTCGATCCGTGAGCGCCGCCGTACCGAGGACAACGCGCGACACACCGGCACCGAGGTACTGTCGAACCGTCTGAATGGAGCGAATGCCGCCGCCGACCTGGACTTTCACGCGTACCGTCTTCATCACCGCTTCGATCTGCGGAAGGTTCCGGGGTTCGCCGTCGACTGCACCGTTCAGATCGACCACATGAATCAACCCCGCCCCCTGTTGCTGCCACTGCCGTGCGATGGCCGGCACATCCTCGGAATAGACCGTCTCTGCCGCCATGTCGCCCTGGCGGAGACGCACGCAACGCCCGTCTTTGAGATCGATCGCG
The DNA here is from genome assembly GCA_964582865.1 of uncultured Nitrospira sp. Taxonomy (GTDB): domain Bacteria; phylum Nitrospirota; class Nitrospiria; order Nitrospirales; family Nitrospiraceae; genus Nitrospira_C. The sequence goes on from CAZOUA010000058.1 coordinate 996, forward strand.
GGAATGACGATCATGGGAACATGTCTCTCCTCATGGCTTTTCCGCTGTGCCGAACGGGAACGCTTTCATGACTTCATCGACACCGTACTGCGCTAACTCCTCGGCCGTCACAAACGCCCACCGCCCGATAAACCCCATGAAATCTTCCGTCATCGGCCGCTGCCGTTCATAGTAATTTCCAATCCACAGGACCTGCCCATCTGCGGCCACGGCTTTGATCTCAAACCCCACCGCTGCCGGCGGGCTGGCCCCCAAGCGGCTTCCGACACGCTCTTGGAACACCAGCACCTGCCCGATCAACACCGCATCAGCCTTCAGTTTTTTCGCCAGCGCGGCCCCTGCCATTTCCGGCGTCATCTTCGCAGTCTCCAGACCGCCGAACGCCTTGGCCGATTCGCCGGGAGCAGAAACCATGACTCCCGCTCTTATCTTGAGCCTGTTCCAAAACAACTGCGTGACTTTCTCGGCGGCATAACCGGGCACAGACGCTGTGTGGCGTGGGGGCGGCTCGGCGCTCGATGGCACCGCGACAGAGATATCGGACCGGCGAATGCCCTGAGGGGCCGACATATAGGGGTCCACTGGGTCCATGACTTGCGGCGTCGCAATCGAGGTAAAGGGCAGCAGCGCCATCGTTCGAATTTGGTAGCGTGAAATGTCCGATGATGACTTCGTCGTCACCTTGTCGCCGCTGCAACCGACTGCAATCAGCAGGAAAACCGTCAGTGTGAACGCGTAAGGTATCAGGCGCACGGCCGTGTGTCGTTTGTCTTGTCTTTGCATGCCTAACCCCCGGCGCTAGACAATCCACGCCCCGAAATTCTTAATCAACCGAAGCCCTACGGCCTGACTTTTTTCCGGATGGAACTGGCAGGCCACGACATTGTCCTTCCAAATGCTCGACACAAACGGGACGCCGTAGCTCGTCGTCGTAGCCGCGAGCGCACGATCGTCCGGATCGACAAAATAGGAATGCACAAAATACCAATTTGACCCGTCCGCAATCCCCTCGAACAACGGACAGGCCCGCTGCATGTTGACCTGATTCCAGCCCATATGCGGCACTTTTAACGAAGGATCGATGGCGAACCGCCTGACCTTTCCGGGAATTATGCCGAGCCCTTTGTGTGTCCCGAACTCTTCACTTTCCACGAACAGCAATTGAAGTCCCAAACAGATACCGAGAAACGGCTTCCCCGATTGGATGGTTGCGCGAATGGGCTCTATCAACTCGAACCGCTCCAGATTGGCCATGCAGTCGCCGAATGCCCCGACGCCGGGCAGCACCACATGACTGGCATTGTGGATCGCTGCTCCATCACGCGTCACGACCGCCTGATGTCCAACGGCCTCAAAGGCCTTATGGACACTGCGTAAATTGCCCATGCCGTAGTCGATAATCGCAATCATAGCCACTTCGTGGAGGTCGGAGGTTCGAGGCTAGCGGCAAGAGGGAACACCTTCGTTCCCCTTCCATCAACCTATTGTCTATGGCCTCACGCCTCTTGCCTAGCCGTAAGGCCGTAACAATACCGCAACCGGCTCCCTCCTGCCACTCCTCTCTTTGGAAACAAAAGGGGAGACAGGCAACCGGTAGCCGCCTGTCCCCCCTTGAGTCGTTGGGTTTCCGTAATTCGACGCGAGCTACAACATTCCCTTCGTCGACAGCACCTTGCCGGCCAGCCGCTCTTCCAGCATCGTCGCTTGATCCAGCGCCTTCGCTAACCCTTTGAAAATCGCTTCCATGATATGGTGCGGGTTGCGGCCGTACATCAGATTCACATGCAGGTTCAGCCCGCCATGCGTGACGAAGGCTTGGAAGAAATCTTCGAACAAGCCCAAATCGAACGCTTTGATCTTTCGATCTGTCAGCTTCACGTTGTACACGAGATAGGGCCGCCCGCTGAGATCAACCGTCACCTGCGCCAACGTTTCATCGAGCGGCGCCGACGCGAACCCAAATCGTTTGATCCCCGCCTTTTCCCCGAGCGCTTGATGGAACGCCTGGCCCATGACGATGCCGATATCTTCCACCGTGTGATGTTCATCGATGTCGATGTCGCCCTTCGCCTGCACGGTCAGATCGAAAAATCCATGCTTCGACAGCAGGTCAAGCATGTGGTCGAAAAAACGAATGCCCGTGTCGATCTTCCCCTGCCCGCTGCCATCCAAGGTCCATTCCACGCGAATATCCGTTTCCTTCGTCGCACGATGAATGCTCGCTTGTCTGGGCGCCGATCCGTTTTTCTTCATGAGAACCTGCCTTGGGCCGACTTCGCATGGGCGTCGAACCCTTCGATGTGCGCGAGGCGAACGAGGTGGTCCTTCACTTTGCTCAGCTCCTCCTTCGTGTAGTGCACGATGTTGCTGATCTTCGTGTAGTCGTGGATGGACAGCGCGGAAAAGAAGCGCGCTGTCGCGCCGGTCGGCAGCACATGGTTCGGCCCCGCAATGTAGTCCGCCACCGACGGCGGGGTATAGCGGCCGAGAAACAAGGCGCCTGCATGCCGGATCTTTTCAAGGTAATCGAACGGCTCGTCGACGGACAGCGTCAGATGCTCAGCGGCAATTTCGTTGGCGACATCGATTGCTTCATCCATCGTGGTCACCACGAACGCCACCGAATGCCGTGCGATCGATTTGGCCGCGATCTTCTCCCGCTGCAAACCTTTAAGTTGACTCTCGACCAAACGAACGACGTCTTTCGCCAACGCGGCTGATGTCGTCACCAGCCAGACCTGCGCATCCTCATCGTGCTCGGCCTCGCAGAGCAAATCCGCCGCAACATGCGCCGGCTTGGCATCATCGTCTGCCACGACCAACAACTCGCTCGGGCCTGCTACCATGTCGATACCGACGGTCCCGTACAGCATCCGTTTGGCTGTCGCGACGTAAATGTTCCCCGGACCGACGATCTTGTCAACCTTGGGAATGGTCTTCGTGCCGAAGGCCAAGGCGCCGATCGCCTGAACGCCGCCGACACGATAGATCTCGGTCACCCCGGCGATGTCCGCCGCTACCAGCAAGTAGGGGTTGATCCCGGCCTTTTGAGGCGGCGTACACATCACGATGCGTTGAACCCCGGCAACTTTCGCCGGAATGGCGCTCATCAGCACCGTCGAAGGGTAGACCGCCTTCCCGCCGGGAACGTAGACCCCCACCGCATCGATCGGCGTCACCACCTGCCCCAACGTCACCGCGCCATCCTGATACATCCAAGTCTTGGTCCGCTGCCGCTCGTGAAAGGCCGTGATTCGCTGCGCGGCGAAACGCAACGCATCACCTTCGTCTTTCCGGATATGGAAGTAGGCCTCTTTGATCTCTTCCGGAGTGACCTTGATCTGGTCCGGTTTGAGCGAAACCTTGTCGAATTGTTTGGTGAAGCGAAGGATGGCCTTGTCGCCGCCGCGTTCGACGGCTTGCAAAATCGCCTTGACCGGTTTCTCGACCGCCGCCCCTTGAGCCCCTGCGCGAGCAGCGACCTTCTTGAGCGTGGGGAGAAAAGCACGATCGGTGGAGGCAACGACTTTCATCCGCGCGTCCGTCTTCGTTTACGCCCCGCTTCACGCGACGACTTCGGTGAAGCGGCCTGGCGAGACCGTTGTGCCTTGAGGCACGCTGCCCGGAGTTTCCTGACCAACTCCGTCACGGCCTTGTGTTTCAGTTTGAGGCTGGCTCGATTGACGATCAGGCGCGCCGTGGACTGCGCAATACACTCCACTTCCACCAGATCATGCGCCTTCAGCGTGCTGCCGGTTTCGACCAAATCGACGATGCGATCCGCCAAACCGACAATCGGTGCCAGTTCGATCGAGCCGTAGAGCTTGATAATCTCGACCGGCACGCCGCGCCGGTTGAAAAACCGCTCTGTGATCTTCGGGTACTTGGTGGCGACTCGGATTTTTGAAGAGAGCCGATCGCGTGAAGCTTGTCCCCCGAGCGCGGCGACGGCAATTCTACACGCTCCGAACCCTAAATCCAATGGCTCATACACATCGCTATCCTGCTCCAATAACACGTCTTTCCCGACAATTCCGACATCCGCCGCCCCGTATTCCACATAGGTCGGCACGTCGGCGGGCCGGACGATCAGAAAAGTGATCCCGATCTCCGGACAGGCGAACACAAGCCGGCGGCTGTCAGTAGCAAGCTGCGCCGTGCGATATCCGGCCCGTGCAAACAGCTCGAGCGTCGGTTCGATCAGCTTTCCTTTACAGAGCGCAACGGTCAACATCGTTTACTCTTTCCGCCGTTCAATGACAGCCCCCAGTCCGCGCAGCTTCTCTTCGATCCGTTCATAGCCGCGATCCAGATGGTAGACGCGGAGCACCTCCGTCTTCCCTTCGGCCGCGAGGCCCGCGAGGACCAAGCCGGCGCTTGCCCGCAGATCGGAAGCCATCACCGGAGCGCCGGTCAGCTGATCCCGTCCTGTAATCACGAGCCGGTTGCCTTCGACGCGAATGTCCGCCCCCATCCGGCGAAGCTCTTCGACATGCATGAACCGGCTTTCAAACACCGTTTCTGTCACCACGCTCGTCCCTTCCGCCACGGACATGAGCGCCACCATCTGCGCCTGCATATCGGTAGGGAACCCGGGATAAGGCAGCGTCCGGATATCCACGCCTTTCAAACGCGGCGTCTTCGTCGCATCAAGATGTATCCGTTCCTTCTCCACACGTATCTCGGCTCCCGCTTCTCGAAGCTTGTTCAGTAAAGGATCGAGGTGGTCCGGGCGGCAACGATTCACCGAAACTGAGCCTTTGGTAATGGCACCGGCTACGAGATGGGTCCCGGCCTCGATGCGGTCCGGGATCACCTCGTGATCGCTCCCGCGAAGTTCACGCACCCCTTCAATCGTAATCATGTCCGTTCCAGCCCCGGCGATTCTGGCCCCACGCTTGATCAGAAAATCCGCCAGGTCGACAATCTCCGGTTCTTTCGCGGCATTTTCGATCACCGTGGTTCCCTGCGCGAGCGAGGCGGCCATCATGAGATTTTCCGTCCCGGTCACCGTCGGCACGTCGCAATAAATACGAGCCCCCGTCAACCGCTTTGCTTTGGCCCTGATGTATCCATGCTCGATCGACACCTCTGCGCCGAGCTTGGCCAGTCCCGCCAAGTGCAGATTGACCGGACGAGAGCCGATTGCGCAACCGCCCGGCAGCGAGACCGTGGCTTCGCCCCATCGGGCGACCAGCGGGCCCAAGACGAGGACCGAGGCGCGCATCGTTTTCACGAGATCGTACGGAGCCTGCGTGGACTTAATCACATCCGCCTTGATGACGGCACGATTGCCTTCATGCTCGACGATCGCGCCCAGGATCCCGAGGAGCTTTCCCATCGTGACGACATCGACCACCCGCGGCACGTTGGTGATGACACACTCGCCTCCCCCGAGAATCGTGGAAGCCAAGATCGGCAAGGCGGAATTCTTCGCCCCGCTGACCTGCACCTCTCCACGGAGTGGAATGCCGCCTGAAATGACGATCTTATCCATGTATGTTATCCGGCCCGTTCGACAATCAATACCCGGCCGATGCCCGCCTCGTCGAGAACGATCTCTGCGGATTTGTAGGCTGCCATGTCCTCGACCTTCTCGCGCAACGCATTACCTTGGCCCTGACCAAGCTCCATGATCAACAGTCCGCACGGCATCAGAAAGGGAACCGCTTCATTGAGCAGCCGCTCGTGCAACTCCGTGCCGCGTGGGCCGGCAATCAACGCGGTGCGCGGCTCATAGAGGCGCACTTCCGGTTGCAGCGTGTCCCATTCAGCCTCTCCGATATAGGGCGGGTTCGAAATAATCGCTGCCACGGTTCCTTCAAGTCCTTGCCCTGCCAAGGGATGCAACAGATCGCCCTCCAACCAGGCAATGGTCGAGCCAACACGATGCCGACCGGCATTACGCTTTGCGGTTTCCAATGCGGAGGCCGAGCGATCGATCGCCAGCATTTTCGCCCCGGGAATCGTACGCGCAAGCGTCACAGCCAGACAGCCGGACCCGGTCCCGACATCAACCAGGATCGGATGCGGCGCTGGCGGCAACCGACGAACCGCTTCCCGAACCAGCAACTCCGTTTCAGGACGGGGAATCAACACGGCTGCATCAACCTCGAACTCGAGACCGCAAAACTCCTGTGTGCCTAAAATATACTGTAGCGGCTCTCTCTTCATCCTCCTGGCCAGCAGCGCGAGCACCTCGGCAACCTCGTACGTAGACAAGTTGCGGCTTCGATCGACAACCTGACTCAAACCCGAAAGGCCAAGCGCACGTTCCATCAACCAGACCGCTTCTTGAGCCGCCGATTCGATCCCGCCGGACAGAAGCTGCTGACGGATCTCTGCGGTCAGAAAACCGACCGTAGGACGCGCGCTGCCGATGCGACCGACTGCGCCGGTATTCATGAAGCCTCCGCCACCGCCGCGTGGTCCCGTTGAGCGCGCAAGGCATCGACCAGCTCGTCCATATCGCCTTCCAACACCTGCTCGAGCTTATGCAACGTCACCCCCACCCGGTGATCCGTGACGCGATTTTGGGGAAAGTTATACGTGCGAATCTTTTCGCTGCGATCGCCCGTTCCCACCTGCGCCTTCCGGCTCTGCGCGATTTCCGCCTCCTGCTTTTCACGTTCGGCTTCGACAATTCTCGCCCGCAATGTTCGCATGGCTTTGTTACGGTTCTTCAGTTGCGATCGCTCATCCTGGCAACTCACCACCACCCCGGTCGGAATATGGGTGATCCGAACGGCCGATTTCGTCGTATTGACACTCTGCCCTCCGGCACCGGACGAACAGAACGTGTCGATCCGGAGATCCATCGGGTCGATCTGTACATCGACCTCATCAACCTCTGGCATGACGGCAACCGTGACGGTCGAGGTATGGATTCTGCCGGCGGCCTCGGTTACGGGAACACGCTGCACACGATGGACTCCGCTCTCGTATTTGAACAGACCGTATCCGCCCTTGCCCTCGATCACCGCAATAAGCGTCTTGTAGCCGCCCCGGCCGGTTTCAGAAGCTTCGACGATTTCGACTTTCAACTTGCGCCGCTCGGCAAACTTGACATACATCCGGAACAAGTCTCCGGCAAACAGCGCGGCTTCGTCGCCGCCGGTCCCGGCCCTGATTTCCAAAAATAGATTCTTTTCATCGCGCGGATCTTTTGGCGTGAGATGGTCGAGCACCTGCGCTTCAAGCGCTCGTCGCTCCCCCTCTAACTGGGTACTCTCTTCGACAGCCAGCGAGTGCAGCTCGGGCCCGGCGGCAGAATCCGCCAGCATGTGGGCGGCTTCGTCGAGCTGCCGGAGAATCTCCTGATAGCGGTGGAAGAGCTGCGCGACCGATTCGATCTCGTTCCGCTCTTTCGTCAGCTTGACCAAGAGCGTGGGCTGGCCGATGACGGACGGGTCCATGAGCTGCGTGGTCAGCTCGTCGAAACGACTCGCCATAAACTCCCACTTTTTCAACAATCCGGCATCCATACGTCCTCGACCCCGCTGACCCTGCGACGGCGATCCGGCACAAAAAAAGAAGAGACCCTGCCCCTCAGCGAAGCAGGGTCTCTTCTATGTGAAAATGGCTGGCTACTTGCCCTTCTTCGCGTACTTTTTCTTGAACCGTTCGACACGTCCTTCGGTATCGACGATCTTCTGCGTCCCCGTAAAGAATGGATGGCAGCTGGAGCAAATATCGACGTTGATGTCGCCGACGGTCGACCTGGTCTTGTATTTATTGCCGCAGGCGCAATGCACCGTGGCTTCCCGATACAACGGATGAATACCCTTCTTCATATGCCTACTCCTACCGTCATGTATATCTACCCTCGCCCATTCGAAGGCCCGTCACTGTACCCTGTCTGGACGACCAGATACAAGTCGGTTTTTATCGATTCATGGACTGCAGGAATTCCTGATTGGTCTTGGTGCCCTGCACCTTGTCCATCAAGAATTCCATGGCTTCCATCGTCCCCAGGGGGCTGAGAACTTTGCGCAGGATCCACATCTTGTTGAGCCGATCCTTGTCCACCAGCAACTCTTCTTTTCTCGTCCCGGACTGACTGATATCGATCGCCGGGAAGATCCGCTTATCGGCAAGGCGCCGATCCAGATGGACTTCCATGTTGCCGGTGCCCTTGAATTCTTCGAAAATCACGTCGTCCATGCGGCTGCCCGTATCGACCAGAGCTGTCGCCATGATGGTCAAACTGCCGCCATGTTCGATATTGCGGGCCGCCCCGAAAAATCGCTTCGGCCGCTGGAGCGCATTCGAATCGAGACCGCCCGACAGCACCTTGCCGCTCGGAGGCGCGATCGTATTATAGGCACGGGCCAATCGCGTGATGCTGTCCAGGAGAATGACGACGTCCTTCTTGTGCTCGACCAGCCGCTTGGCCTTTTCCAACACCATTTCAGCCACCTGGGCATGGCGTTGAGCCGGTTCATCAAAGGTGGAGCTGATGACTTCCGCCTTCACCTGCCGCTGCCAGTCGGTGACCTCCTCCGGCCGCTCGTCGATGAGCAACACGATCAAGGTCACTTCTTTGTGGTTCTTGAGAATGGCGCGGGCGATGGCTTGGAGCAGCATCGTCTTGCCGGTACGCGGCGCCGCGACAATGAGACCACGCTGGCCCTTGCCGATCGGCGTCGTGAGATCCATGACCCGGGTGCAATATTCTTCACGATCGAACTCAAGATTGAGTCGTTCTTCCGGATAGAGCGGGGTGAGGTTGTCGAAGAGAATCTTGTCCCGAGCGACTTCCGGATCTTCGTAGTTGACCTTCTCCACCTTGAGCAGCGCAAAGTACCGCTCGCTTTCCTTCGGCGGCCGGATCTGTCCGGAAACGATGTCGCCGGTACGGAGATTGAAGCGGCGAATTTGCGAGGGAGAGATATAGATGTCGTCAGGGCCGGGGAGGTAATTGGAGTCGGGGGCTCGAAGGAATCCAAATCCGTCGGGCAGTGTTTCAAGGACCCCCTCGCCGAACACCACGCCGTTGTTCGCGGTCTGTGCCTGCAGAATCGCGAAGATCAATTCCTGCTTACGCAGGTTCGCCGCACCGTCGATCTTGAGGTCGCGCGCGACATCGTTCAGATCGGCAATGGTTTTCTGCTTCAGCTCGGCAAGATGCATAACCTCTCCCTTGGTATGTGCCATAGATATCCCCTTACGCTCCCGGCTAAATGGTCAAGGACAAATGGTGAACGTGATCAAACATTGAAACGACGCACAGTGATGACTCGATAGTGAGTTGGCGATTGTGTCTTCGCTAGAAAGGATGTGTCGTGAAGGACGTATCCGTCTTTGAATCGTGGATATTCATGGGAATTACAGCCGAACTCATCCGCCTGTGCTCACCAAATCATGTAGCGTGGTTCGAGAGATGCCCCGGAAGTCTTGTGTGTGGAGAGAACGCAGACTCGACTCGAAATGTTGAGAGGAGCATACCGCGCAAGCCGATGGTTGTCAACAGAGAAACCATTTTACTTAAGCCTTCCCGGTTTCCTCCCTTGCGAAAGAGCGTGGAGGGTACGCGTCGCCCTACTCCTAATGACAGTGGCCCCAAGGACGAGTCGGTTGCAGGGGCAAAGACGGGTGTGCTAAATGAGCCCTGGGAACGGGAGTCTATTATGGCACAAGATGACGAACACGACCGGCTTTTCAGCCTCGCCGAAGCCAATCACCTCATTCCTCAATTGAATACGCGGCTGACCTCTGTCCGACAGGCCAAGGCCGTCTTGGTTCGAACAAAAGAAGACATACAAAAAGCCAGTGCCAAGGCCAGTTATGGAGGCGGAAGCACGGTTGGGCCATTGTATATTTCAAGCTTGCAGCAGATCAGCGCCAATATCCAGGCGATCCAAGAAATGGGCGTGGTCGTGAAAGACCTCGACCAAGGCCTATGTGACTTCCCCCATCTCCGTGATGGCCGCGTGGTCTTTCTCTGTTGGAAGCTCGGCGAGCAAGAAATCAAATGGTGGCATGAGACCACGGATGGATATAAGGACCGCTGTCCGCTGGAAGACTCTGTACAGTAAACAGTCTCGCGAGCTTTTCATCGATGAAGTTCGTCATTCTCGGTTTTGACGGTCCTGAGGGCGAAGCCAAGCGGAAAATCCATCGCCCAGCCCATCTGGCCAAGATGGAGCCCCTCGACGAGCAGGGTCGAGTGGTACTGGCCGGCCCCCTCACCGACAAGACCGGCAGTCTCATCGTGATCGAAGCAGACTCATTGGAAGAAGCGCAACGGTTTGCCGCAGAAGACCCCTATACGATATATGGGGTATTTGAGCGCGTCGAAGTGCACCCCTTTACTCAAGTCTTTCCAAAATCCCGCTAGAACCGTACAGCCGACCTATCTGCCGGAAAAGCTTGTTAATTAAAGACATTCCTTGAACTTCTCCCGGCACTTTCAATCAGGGATTCCCACCTTTCGTCGCATTGCCGAGGTTCCTAGCTGGAGGTATAGTGGTTTATTATGGGATTGTCCTACCGAACATCACTCGTAACAACTGTAGTTCTGGCTTGCTCGATCAATGTTTCCGCATTCGCTGCCGTTGGGAAGGTCGTCGTGGCTGAAGCCGAATACGTCATGGCGGACGGAGACACCCTGGCGAGCGCCGAAGAAAAAGTGCTGCAGCGGGCTCAACGCAGAGCGGTGGAAGAGGCGGGGATCTATCTTGAATCGACATTCCGCGATTTCGAGAAGGAATCGCAGGGACGGAGCACCAGAACAACGTCGTTGGAAATTCGCACAATCGCAGCGGCCATCACCGAAACCGAAATCCTCGAGTCGCGCCGGTCCTTCGAGAACGACCGGCCTGTATTTTTCGTACGGATACAGGCCACCGTCGATCTGCAGAATCTTGCCGAGGCCGTAAGACGGCTGCAATCCGAGGCGCAACTCGCTCAACATTTCCGCCAACTCCAGCAAGAAAATCTTCAGCTGCGCGCACAACTCAACGAGCTGCAGCAACAGCCGGTAGGAGTGCGCATGTTGGCGATCGATCCAAATGGGAAATCCAAGCCCTCCCAGCAAGCCAAAAGCCTGCTCGACACAGCTCTCCATTCCCAGGATTTGCGGGAAAAGATCCAATTAGCCACCGAAGCTTCGCAGCTCGATCAGGATTTCGTGGAGCCGCTGATCGTGAGAGGACAAACCTACTTGCGGCTCGTTTCGCTGGCCTATTCACAGCATGGGAAGCCGGAAGACTATGCCGGGCATGTCGAGAAAGCAAAGAGCGACTTTGATCGCGCCGTTCATCTCGACAGCAAGAATCCCTGGGGCTGGGTTGGGAGAGGCGACGTCCAGACATGGCTCAAACAAATGGATGACGCGGCGGTTTCGTACGAGCAAGCTTTGGCGCTCGACCCGTTTTTCGATATCGCCCGGCAACGTCTCATCGGCGTGTATACAACTCAGGCACGGCGACAAGCTGCAGGAAAGCACTGGCACCAAGCTCTCGCCACCTTGAAACGGTTGCTCGACGCACAGACGCCTGAAAGCTGGATCCCCTACCAAAAAGAGGCCTACCTTCTTCGAAGCGACGTGTTAATGAGGTTGAACCGGCCCGAACAAGCACTTGAGGACCTGTCCACCGTGATCCGGGTCGATCCAACTAACGTGGGTGCACTGGTGACTCGCGCAAATATTTATCGCAGCCAGCTTCAGGGCCGTATGGCCAAGGATGACCTCGAACGAGCCTGCGTACTCGGCTCCGTTCCCGCCTGCGAACAGCTGCCTTAGCCTACGAACCTTTCAGACAAAAACATTCTAACCCATTGTTTTTCAGCTAATATTTTATTCCCTCGCCGATTTTCTATCGACGAGTTCCGTTACGAAGTCTGTTTGACTTCGCGGAAGTGGCCCTCCTATAATGCCGAGTCTCTTAAGCAGACTGTGCGACTTTTTTAGCGTGCAGTTTCTCCGGCACATTAGGACAAAAGGCCTAATTCTTTCTTGCCCGATAGCCCATTATTTCCAGAAGTTGGGCCTTCTGCGAGGTTGCAGATTCCCCGTGAAAAGCATAGATTGTGGATAGGTCGATTTGGTTGAAAAATCTGAGTTCTCACGTCGTTAACCCCTTACGCGGAGTGTAGGCCGTAATGAGTCAATATCGTGTGTTACCAGGACCCGAGCATTTTCTTCCTCCCGCAGCGGCCTCGATGGGCATTTGCTTGCCAAATCCAGGCGAAGCCCACATCAACGGCGTGATCGTTTCCGAAGAGAAGGCGTATGAGGAAGCGGCCAAACAATTCCTGATGGCGAAAGTGCCGACGCTGTTCCCCGGCCCGTTGGTGCTGTGGGCGTGGAATGAAAAAGCCGCGAAGAAAGCCACGGCAATCCGGCATCTCTACAACACGCTGAAAGAGTGTGTGCAGCCCGGCCAGAAGCCCATGCTGATTCCCATGCCGGACTATCGCCCCAAGTATCCGAAGATCAACCCCGAAGTCGAAATCAATCCCAACCACCCCAACCTGACCATCTGGCACAACAAGATCGATTGCTGCATGTTCATCGGGGTGCATTGCCACC
>CAZOUA010000059.1:0-13440 GCA_964582865.1 uncultured Nitrospira sp.
GTCTCTTGCCCCTGGCCTCTCGCCCATCGCCTTTCGCCTATTCGCCGGTTCGTTGCCGATAACGCTCCGCTTGTTTCGGATCCACCTTGCGCATCCGTTTCAGGAGATTATCCTTGTCCGGCGAGCCGGTCTCCGGCTTCCGTGGTCCGCTGCCTTCATCGGACGGCTTCGGGGCTTTGGGCATGGGATCGACCGGTCCCTCGCGTCGTTCTGGCATAGAGATATATGTCATGATCGCGATTCCTTTCTACGATTCCATTCCTTGAGCGCATCCATCGGAGACGCCGCTGATTCAAACAGCGCCGCGCAGGCTGTCACCTCGGATGGTTCAAACAGATCGCCCATTTCTAACGTGCGAGGCAGAAGGCCTCCCGTAAATTGAATCCGTTCCCACTGCATGGACTTGATCTGATCGGGAAACCGGCGCACACAGAGGCCTCGCAGACCGCCGCGCGTATCGCCCGGGCCCTCCGCCATCGCCGCATCGACGCCGGCATCCGTCGTCATCCGCCAGGCTTTGCCTTCGGCTTCCAAGGCCAAGTACAGCCCTCGTTCAGGATTCACGTTATGGTATTCCAAGTCCAAGCTGGCCAGCCAGGGATCATCCCAGGCTAACCGCTCCTCCCGCACGAAGGTTTCCAGCAGCCAGAGCTTCGTCACCCAATCCAGCCGTCCCACCAACGATCCTCGGTCGCCGATGAGAAGCTGCAACGTCGCCTTCCATTCCCGCAAAATCCAATCGGTTTCGGCATCGGAGCCGGCCAAGTGTTTCTCGGCCGTCGTATAGAACTGCTCTTGCATCTCCAATCCCGTGAGCGATTGCCCGTTCTTCTGGCGCACCGTCGCTTTCAAGTCTTGATCACGAGAGATCTGCTTCAGCGCCGTCACGGGATGGTCCAGTTCAATCACCGGCGCCGCCTGCCGTGCGATCAATTCCAACACTAACCGGGTCGTCCCGACCTTCAACGCCGTCGCGTACTCGCACATGTTGGCATCGCCGACGATCAGATGCAGCCGACGATGTTTCGCACGATCGGCATGCGGCTCATCTCTCGTATTGAGGATCGGCCGATTGTGCATCGTGTCGACGCTCATGTCCGTTTCCATGAAATCGGCACGCTGAGACAGCTGGTACCGCCCCGGAACGAACCCGGACTCCTGCGCCTCCACACCCATCTTGCCCGCGCCGGCGATCACCTGCCGGCTGACGAGAAACGGCAGCAGGCCTGCGACTAATGAGGGAAAGGGAATGGCACGCGGCACCAGATAGTTATCATGGCACCCGTAGCTGTGCCCGTGAAAATCCGTGTTGTTCTTATAGAGCTGCACATGCGGCCCGCCCAGGGTACGATTCCGGCGCTCGGCGGCGCGCTGAACAATCCGTTCCCCTGCGCGGTCCTGGGCCAGCAGGTCTTTCAGTGTGCGGCACTCCGGCGTCGAATACTCCGGATGCGTATGGTCATTGTAAAAGCGAGCCCCGTTCGGCAGCACCAGATCGCTTTTCATCTCATGAAACGAAAACGGCCGGTGGGCATCGACCTTGGCGAACTCGTCCTCTTCCTTGTCTTGCTGGAGCCCTGAGACTCGGAACCCGCGCGCGTCCTCATGAGGATCTTCGCCGGCGTAATCCCACCGCCGCTCGAACGAGGCCGTCAGGTGCGCCCGCACCAGCTCCATCGATTCGACAACCGGATCGACCTGTTCCTGATCGTCGCGCGTAATTCCATATTCGGTCTCGACACCAAATAATCGCATACTCACTCAGGTACGGGGCGAGAGGTCAGTGGCTAGAGGGAAGAACTACCTTACGGAGCTGGTCGTTCTCTTGCCCTTTGCCTCGCGCCCCCAGCCCTTTAAATAATCTGATTGATCAATCGCTCTTCTGTTTGCCGCCCCCGCCGGAATGAGGAAATCCCGACCACCTGCTCCGGATGGTGATCCAGCAGCTTCAGCCACTCTTCAGCCGCGTCGTCCGGCGGCAGCATCTCGCCTTCACGGAATTCTTCTGCCACCGCATCGAGCAGATCCTGCCCGACGAGGCCGGCCGGCTGTCCCGATTGAATCGTCCGGTCGATGGCCTTTTCCTTCGCGCGCTGAACAATGGACGACAAAATCGCCCCGCTGACCAATTCGCTTCGGTAGAGCACCTTGTTCTGACCGCTCCGCAACCTGATCGACAACAGCCGATTCTCATCCATCCGTTTGAAAATCGCTTCGATCACCTCATCCACCAATGATGCGAAGGCCTTCGACCGGTCGCCGCCTCGTTCGGCCACCAACCCCTCGTCGAGCGGAAGCTCGTCGGTGAGGTACACCTTCAGAATTTCTGCGGCGGATTCCTTGTTGGGACGGCTGACCTTGATCTTCCGATCGATCCGCCCAGGCCGCAGCACCGCGGGATCGATCAAGTCGGGCCGGTTCGAAGCCAGGATGATGACCACGTCGCGCAGCGACTCGATCCCGTCCATCTCAGAACAGAACATCGGAACCAGCGTGCTCGAAATATTAAAAGAACGAGTGGCCCGCCTCGTGCCGAGAATGGATTCGGCTTCATCGATGAAGATGAACGGCAACGCGCCCTCTTTCCGGCGAGCACGTGCCTGCGCGAAGAGATCTCGCACCATCCGCTCCGACTCTCCCAGCCACATATTCAGAATTTCAGGGCCCTTCACATGGAGAAACGCTCCGCCGGTCACCGGCGGCCTGTCGGCGGCGGCGCCATCGGCCTGCCCCGAGTCGCTCACCAGCTTGGAAAGGCTCGCGGCTGCGGCCTGGCCGATGAGCGTTTTGCCGCAGCCGGGCGGACCGTAGAGGAGAAATCCTTTGGGCTGCGTAAACTTGAACTGCTCGAACGTCTTGCTGTGGAGCAAAGGATATTCGATGGCCTTGCGAATCGAAGCAATCGCGTCTTGTTGCCCGCCGATCTGCTCCCACGTGACTTTCGGCGTTTCGTCCAGCAGATGCTGGCGCGCCTTGCGATCCTCCATCCGTTCGATCGCCACATGCAGGCTGGGATCGATGCGAACTTCGTCACCCGGTTTGATGTCGACGCCGATCAAATCACTCGACCGCTGCAGCACGAGCACCTGCCGGCCCATCTCCTGTTCGAATCGCAAACGCCCATCGGGCAATGTTTCCGCAACCTTGAGCACCGGGCCGTTCGCATCGTAGCCGAGTGTCCTGATCACGGCGTAGGCTTCGTTCACCAAAATCTGCGTCCCGATCTTGAGATCAGCGGCCGGCACGCGCGGATCGACGTTCGCGTAATACTCCGCCCCGCCCACCACAATGCGTGCCAATCCCTCGCCAGGCAGCTCCAGCAACGTGCCGACCCGATTGGCCGGCGCCGTCAGCTTCGCCACCACCTCGCTGACTTTTTTAAATTCGACTTCCCGTTGCTGATTGGCCGCCTGCGACAACATGACCGCATGGCGCAACTTATAGAGGATTTTTTGGCGTGGGTCCGTATCCGGGAATGAGGCGAGACACTCTTCGAGCAATTCGAGCGGGTCGGAACCTCTGTTGGCGGATGCGCCAGAGGGCGCTTCCTTCTTGCCCTGTGGCTCATCATGCAGATGGTCAGTCGGCCGGCGGTCGCTCATCAGACATCCTCCACACAGTATTGAATGAGTGATCCTACCACACGGACCGAACGGAATACCGCCAGCTAATTCACGGCTTGCAGAGTTACGGCCACGCTCTGCCGCCGGTTGGCCCGAAGGATCTCCACCATGACCTGATCACCGACTTTGTGCTTCTCCATCACGTCCAGCAACTCGTCAATCGTCGTGACCGATTTCCCGGCGACCGCCGTGATGATATCGCCCAGCTCGACCTGGCCGGTCACCGTTTCACGCGCGCCTTTGAGACCGGCCCGATCGGCCGCTCCGCCTCTGGAGACCTTGCCGACAATCAATCCCTTGACGCCCCAGCGCCTGGCCATCGCATCGGGCACGAGCGAAACGCCAAGACCGGGACGAATCAACTTGCCGTGCTTGATGAGTTCCGGAACGATCCGATTCACTGTATCGACGGGCACGGCAAATCCGATTCCGGAAAAGGCTCCGCTCGGGCTGACGATCTGCGTGTTGACACCGATCAAGCGTCCGGTCCCATCGAGCAAGGGACCGCCGGAATTACCCGGATTGATCGCGGCATCTGTTTGAATCACTCCCTCGATCGTTCGATTCGACAAGGATTTGATCGTCCGCCCCAGCGCGCTCACAACACCGGTCGTCAAGGTATGGTCGAGCCCGAATGGATTGCCGATCGCCAACACCTTTTGCCCGACGCGCAAATCCTGCGAAGCCCCCACCGTCACGGGAACCAGCGCGTCGTCGGGCGCTTGAATTTGCAGCACGGCCAGGTCATGGTCGGGGTCGACTCCGATCACCGCAGCCTTGAACTCCGAGCGATCCCCCAACGTCACCTTGATCGAGTTGGCTCCGTAAATCACGTGGAAGTTCGTGACGATGTGCCCCTGCTTGTTCCAGACAAATCCGGACCCGGAGCCCTGCGGAACCTCCATGATGTCAAGCGACCAAAAATCGCGTCGGATAGCGGTATTCGAGATAAAGACCACCGATCTCGATACCTTCTCGAACACCGCCATCGTGGCCCGTTCATCGGCGCCGAGCTCGGACGAAAGCGGAGTCACCGCACGGGGACGAACTTCCGGGCCTTCGTAGGCCGGTCCGAGCGGCTTGCCCCATTCGGCGGAAGAGGCCGGCACATTCGACGAGAGCATGCCGCCCAGCACCGCGGCATGAATGAGCATCCGCATGGCGCGCAGTGGCATCGAACTACTCCCCGAGAATTTGAATGATCAGCTCGCGCTGGCGGGCGCGCGTGTCGAAATCGACGAGGACGATCTGCTGCCAGGTGCCCAACAGCATCGCGCCGTTCGAGAAAGGAATGGTGACCGACGGCCCTTGGAGCTGGCCGCGAAGATGGCTGTGCCCGTTATCCTCTCCGGCATTGCGCATGTTGTGCTGCCAGTTCGGATCGGCCGGCACGGCTCGATCCCACCAGGATTTCGTATCGGCTCTGATGCCCGGCTCGTCTTCAATCACCATCAGCGAAGCGGTCGTATGCTTCACAAACACCGTCACGATGCCGGCCGCCAGCTTCGAACCGGCCAGCGCGTCCTGCACCGCCTTGGTCACATTCTCAATCTGTGTGCCGCCACGCATGTCGATCCGCAAGGGAACCGTCTTCACAGTCATCCTAATGCTCCATCCGGCGCAGCATGGTCTTTTCACGCAAGGTCAGACGATGTCCCCGCGCTTCGGCAATGATCGCGTCGAACTCGCCCTCAGCCGCCAGGCACTTCAAAGCCTTCATCACATCGCCGCTGAGAATGCCTTCCTGCTCCAGCTTCTCCAGATAGGCAAAGGCCTCCACAATGGTTTCCTTCTTCCGCGCATAGTAATCGCGCCCGCGGCGTTGATTGCTGTACGCCTCGAATTGCTCGCAGGCCACCAGTATCTCCGCCAGTTGCTTGATCCAGGGCTTCGCACGCTCTAATTGTTCCGGATAGTAATAATAGAGCATCACCTGCTGCATCCAGGACTCCCAGCGCACGCCCATCTTCTTGATGGAGGGTCGAACCGCTCGCAATCGCCTGGCCAGCCGGCGCGCATAGCCCAGACGCATCTCCACCTGCTCCGTCGCCCAGGGCGTCATGGCGATCCCGTCGGCCTCAAGGTCACGGCGATACCGTGCGAGAAACGCTTCCGTCTCCCGCCCGTAGGCAGTGTCCCGGTGTATGGCCCGCCACTCACGTGGTCTCGTCGGAATGCCCCGCGCCTTCGCCCAAGACCAAATCTTCCCGAAGAGTTGTCGATCGAGGCCTGCACGGCCCAGGTCGTGCAGGAGACAAGCAATCTGATACTGGCGGACGCGATCGGCGCCATGTCCAAGGGCAGCCGCCACCGCCGCGCACATCCGTGCGGTCCGGATGGCATGGTGACGATCGTAGCCGCGGATGGTGCGGCCGCGTTTCACGGGATGCGGAACGTCGTACAACCGCATGAGGCGCGCGGCCAACGTCCGGGGAACCACGAGGGGAGCACGGGGGCGGATCGTCTGTTTCATAGGTTCTGGAGCAAGGCTGTGGAGGAGAATATAGTTCGTCGAACAGGAGTGTCAAGGCAAGGTGCGTGGCGGAGGGCTCGATCAATTCATCGATCTTTGCTATGCTCCGCCACACGATCCTGTACGCACCGGGCCTGGACAAGAATGACAATGCCTTCTGCAGCAGTGAAATGGCCCTGCTATCTCGCCGGCGCCATGATCGCGGCAACGCTGCTCGGCGCCCCGGCTGACTCGATTGCCGGGCCGCTCGACCAGCTCACCGACCTCACCGGACGGGCCAACGCGGTCGTCACGCTCACGGGCCGGGACAACTTTACCAGCGAATATCGTTACAACGTCAGCGTGCGCAACCTATCGGGCGATCCGCTCATCGCCGATTCCCTCATCATCGTCCTCGACAAGATCACGAACCTGGCGGGGGAGGACCGTGAGAATTTACAAGGAGAGTCGTTTCTCACTCGCTTCGAAGTCCTCGGCCAGGATGGAATGACCGACGAAGGCAAGCCGTTCTTTCAAGTTCCAGCCGGAAGCAGCCCCGATCTCGCATCGCTGACCGACAGCCTCCCTGCCTCCGTCCGCATTCGCAACAAGGACTATGTGTCCGTCTTTACTCCCGCCTTCCGTGTCTATGGGAAAAAACGGCCGCCGGCAGAACCCAAACAGCAAAATGCCGTGAGGCCATCGAACCAGCAGCAGAATCAGACCGAGAAGCTGATTCAACTGCTGCTGAAAAAAGGCGTGATCACCGAAGAGGAGTGGCGGAAGGCGACCCAGCCGTGACCGGCGACGCCTGCAAGGCCTGTTCAGGCCAGTGGCCCCGGACCGATCACTTCATCGCCGATCTGGGCCTGTCCATGGCCTATCTCCACGAGGATCAATTCTTCCCCGGCTGGACGGTCGTCGTGTTCAAGCGGCACGCCACTGAACTCTTTCACCTCGCGCCGACCGAACGGATTCAACTGATGGAAGAAGTGAGCCGGGCGGCACAGACTCTCGCTGAAGTATTCGAAGCGAAAAAGATTAACTACGAACTGCTGGGCAACCAGCTGCCGCACATCCACTGGCATCTGATCCCGCGCCTTGCCGGCGATCCGGCCCCTCTGGAGCCTGTCTGGCGCATCCAGCACGCCCCCCAGGCACTCGCCTCTCAGCCGCTCCAGGAGCGGACTCGCCGGATCGCATCCGGGATCGAGCGTCTGAAATAACCCACCCCTCCCCTGTCACCCTTGGGTGGTATAATGTTCTCCGCTCTACTCGTGAGGCTGGAGGGTCACACGCCTGCTATGATGCGCAGATCGATTTTCGTGATCCTCGTCCTTACTATCGGCCCGTATCCTCCTCTCACTTTCGCGCAGACATCCGAGGAACCGGTCCCGCTTCCCCCCATCATAGAGTCGCCGACTCCGATACCTCCCGCGCCGCAACAGGACGAGCACCTCGTGCCGGAATACGCGAAGCCGGAACGAGACGATGCCGTCTTCATGTTGAGCGAATTGCGGGCCAACGTGAGAACGTTTCCCGACAACGCGGAGGAACGGCTCAAGCTCGCTGCAGCGCTCTACCGCGTCGGCGACCTGGATGCCGCAATCGAGGAATGCCGCGTCGCCGTCAGATTGAACCCGGATGACGCCAAGGCCCATCTGCAACTCGGCGTCATCCTCCTCGCGAAACAAGACTGGCGAGCAGCCGCATCTGTCTTACGCGAAGCCATCCGGCTGAACCCGGAGCTGACTCAGGCCCATTACAGCCTTGCCGGCGCACAATATTCGCTGGGCAACATGAAAGCCGCCATCGGGTCCTACCGGCACGCGATCGAGCTGCAACCCTACTTTCCCGACGCCCGCTACCGGCTCGCCCTGTTGTTGAAGCTGACGCACCAGGAACAAGAAGCGGCACAGCTCATGGAAGAAGCAGCCAACGGTGGCATCGCGCAGGCGCAGTTCTTTCTCGGCAATGCCTACAAGAACGGCCAGGGCGTTCACAAGAGTCCGGCGCACGCCATTTTCTGGTGGAGCAAAGCCGTTGCATTAGGCCATCAGCCGGCCGCGGACGCCCTCTCGAAACTCCGGCGGCAGGCCCTCTCGCCCGATCAGCAGGATCGGCGACGCAAAGACGCGCTCGATGCCTTTCAGCTCTACCGCGACAGGCTCTGGGAAGAGTTTCCGGATTACAGCCGGGGGAGCGGCAGCGAGACGCTGGGAACCACGCTGTTGAAAGAGCATCGCACCGAGGAAGCGGTCTCTGTGCTGCTGCAAGAAAGCTACGCGCTCAGCGACGTCGCGCTGGTTGAATTGGCGAAGCTGTATGAAACAGGATGGGAGCCTCACCCTGCTCCCTTCGACAAGAAGATCCTCATGTGCCTCGAAACCACCGCCGCCGAGGGATTCGTTCCGGCCAAGAAAACCCTGGCGCGCATCTACGCCAAAGGACTCGGCGTGGCACCGGATCTCTCAAGAGCCAAAACCCTGCTCAAGGGTCTGTCGAAGCAGGAGATGAAGACCGTGCTCGACGAACTGGCTCTTCAATAAACCATGATGAACGACTGGTCAAAACTCCGGCGCCTGTTCCTGACTTCGCTCTCGCTGCAAGCGCTGACGATCGGCCTGCTTGCGACCCTGCTGGCGAAAATAGTCTGGGCCGTCGCGCCTGCCACGTTCACCGCGCTTGAATGGACGGCCTACGATACCTGGCTCCGCCACCGTGGGCCGATTGCCGTCAGCCCTTCCCTGACGATCGTCGCGCGCGATCCAGCCAGCGAGGAACGATTTGGACCTGTGTTGGACAGAGCCGTCCTCGCGCAGGTGATCACCGTCGCGCATGAGGCCGGCGCCAGCGCCATCGGCCTCGACCATCGCCTCGATCATGCCAGTCCGGCACAACTCGGGGGAGCCGCCAGCGACGCCTTGCTGATGGAGGCTGTCGAGACAGCTGCACCGGTGGTCTTTGTCCACGACCCGGATTCGACGCTTCGATCCGATGCCACAATCCTGGGACATGTGGCAGTCTCAACCGACCCGGACCACGTCGCGCGCCGAATCCCCTTGCTGGCGCTGGTCGAGGCTCAGACCGTTCCAGCCTTCGGCTCCATTCTCTACGACCTCCACCAACAACAGATCACAGCGGCAGTCCCATCGACGGTCACAGAGCAGGCAAAGCCGGCGCTCGTCAATCTCGTCGGCAATGGATCACCGGCGGCCCTTCCGGTGATCCCGCTGTCGTCGGTCTGGGAAGCGATCCAGCACCACGATGACCAGAAGCTCGGCGAATGGTTCAAGGGGAAGGTGGTCATCATCCTTCCCAACTACATGACACAAGGCCCCTGGCTCCTGCCGACCGGCCAATCGGTTACCGGCATGGTCGTTCACGTGCAGTTGCTCAACAGCCTGCTCACCGGAAACCGGCTCTGCCAGGTCGGTTCAATCGGACGCGACGGCATCACCGTCCTCCTGGCTTCGCTCGTCGCCTGGTGCCTCTTGCGGCTTCGCGGATCGATCAGCCTGCTGCTCGCCGGAAGCGCCACCACCATCTATGGCGCACTGGTGATACTCATGCTGGCAGGACTGCATCTTCTCCTGCCGTCGGCGCTGCCGCTCACCGCCGCGCTGTTCGTGCTCGTCGGCACCACCGCCTGGACGCACCTGACCAGCGGCCAGCGCATGGTTCTCCTCGAGCGGGACATGTTGCGTATCCAGCAAGATGCAGCCGCGGTCCGGGAAGCGTTGATTCTGCGGGAGAATCGGGCGGAGGCGCTTCAGGAAGATCTGGAGGCGGCCAAAGCCGCCATCGCACAGTCGGCAGGCCAGCAGGACGCACTGACCAAGACCACCGAGTCGCTGCGATCGCAAATCATCGACGCGCAAGCTCAGGAACAAACCGCCCGGCAGCAGCTTGAACAACTCGAACGGCAGCTTCACGACCTCCGCGCCGCCGGCATGGAATCCGGCACAGTGGGAGACACGGCACTCGATCAGCTGCGGAGCGAAAGCCGCCAGCTCGGCATCGTCACGCAGGACCCTGCGCTCTTACGGATGTTCCGGGACGTGAAGAGAGGCGCCAAATCTCCGCTGACCGTCCTGCTCCTCGGCGAACCGGGGACAGGCAAGGAACTCTTCGCCCGCGCGGTGCATCGGCTCAGCCTCAGGTCGGGCAAGACCTTCATCGCCGTGAACATGGCGGCCATCTCGCCGGAATTGTTCGAAAGCGAGTTGTTCGGCCACATGAAAGGCAGCTTCACCGGAGCCACGGTAGACCGGCGCGGCTATTTCGAGCTCGCCAACCATGGGACGATCTTTTTGGATGAAATCGGCGATCTTCGGTTGGATCACCAGAGCAAATTATTGCGGGTCCTCCAGGAACGCTCCTTCTACCGTGTCGGCGCGACGATCCCGACCACGGTGGACGTGCGGATCGTCGCCGCGACCAATCGGGACTTGCAGCGGGGAGTCTCCGAAGGCTGGTTCCGCGAGGATCTGTACTTCAGGCTGAAAGGCTTGGTCTTCCGCCTGCCGCCGCTTCGCGAACGCGCAGCCGATATTCCCCTCCTGGCCGAAGCCTGCTTGGCGGAGATCGCGACGCAGATGGGACGGCCCGTCCCCAAACTGTCCAACGACGCGCGGCGCCTGCTGAGCGAACATGACTGGCCGGGCAACGTGCGTGAGCTTCGCAACGCGCTCGAACGAGCCGTTGCCTTGAGCGACGGACCCATCCTCACGAAGAATGCATTTGATCCGGAGGGAGTTGTCGCGAAGGAGAAAAAAACTGCAAGCCCGGCTTCGGCCCTGCCGGATTCAGCCGGCGACGCGGCGGTGTTGAATTGTTTGCGGCAGCAGGGATTCGATATGCAGGCCACGGCAAAAATGCTCGGTTGGGACCGCAGTACCGTCACCCAACGGCTCAAGGGCCTCTGCTTCCAGGCCCTCGTTGAATCCAACGGCGACCAGGCCAAAGCCGCCCTCTCCATCGCCGGTGACCCGAGCCACCTGCGAACCGTCGAACTCAAACTCATGGACTATCACGGCCATCTGATGTCCGTGATCGAACCGTTCCAGTCCGCCGACGAGGCGCTCGCCGACTGCAAACGACGATTTAAGAATCTACCCGACAGGCATTTCAAAGCCGTCGAGACGCTCGTTCGGCAATACTTCCGCCAGAACTCGGATCTGAGACCAAGCCAACCAACCACTCCCAAACCTTCCTGACCTACCCTTCATCGCTCAGGCCGTTGATTCGCCTGACTGCTTTCTCCGCGTGATCGGGTTTCGGCAGGAGATGCGCTGGAACAAAAAACAAGCCCGCAATGAGCGTGGGGACCACCGCACTCGCGATCACCGCCGCCACGAGAAAAGAATATTGCTCCTGTGTCACCAAGCCATGAGCCAACCCGTAGAGGGAAGAGATAGTACCGAACGTCAAGCCGGTCGACATCAGAAGCGTGTAGTACCAACGTTCGTTGCGCTCCTTCCGGAAGGCGCTGATAAAGGGGTACAGGCCAAAAATCTTCGACGCCACCTTGCCCATGAGCAACGCGAGAAAGACCAACGGCGCCGCCAGCAAGGCCGGCAGAGATACCAGTGTTCCGGCTCGAAGAAAGTAAAAGGGCGTGAGGAACCCCACGGTGAGCGTTCGCAGCCGTCGCATCCAATGCGCGTCCTTCGCAGCGCCTCCCGCGAGCACCATGCCGGCAACATAGGCCGGCAACACCGCTTCGCTCCCTGACCATAAGGCGAGTGCGCCCAGCCCGAACAGGATCAGCATGACCCATTTCGTTCTGATTGCAGCCGTACGATAGGCATAGTGTCGGGTCAGCCACGCGGTTGTTACAGGCAACAACGCCAGCGCTGCGACGCTACCGACGATAAACACGATGGTCTTATAGGTAAAGGGCGCAAAGAGCAACCCGAGCGCGATCACTGTCCCAAGGTCATTGATAAAGCATGACGCGAGAATTCCCTTCCCGAACTCCGTTTTATTGAACCCGGTTTCCAACATGACCGCATAGACCACGGCCATAGAAGTCGTCGAGAGAGCAATGCCGCAGAGCCAACTCGCATTCGTGTCCCATCCCAATACGTAATAGGCCACGGCGGTACAGCCGAGAAACGGCGCAAAGAATCCGACCAGACCGACGACGGTCACCTCTGTCAGCTTCGTCCGGACGACGTCGGGGTCCAGTTCTGCCCCGGCCAGAAACGTCAGCACGACCGCACCGGATGCCGCGAGGAACCGTACCCACTCCGAGTTCGCGGCGAGCACATCGCCAAGGCCGAACCAGCCTGTGGTTGCAGCAGCGCCGACGCCCACACAAATTTCAACGAGCGCAATCGAAAGACCGAGGGAAGAGGCAATGAGGGCGGAAACAACCGCGAGGGCGAGCCAGAGGGTGGCCGTGAAAAAGATCGGTTCCATCGAGGAGTCCTCCGTTCCGGCCAGGGTTGCAGACTGCTTCGGACCGGTTGCCGCCACGCCGGCGACAATCCTACGGCTACGGCAGTACCGGTAGCGTAGGAGTCATCAGCCTGGCCGAGGCGGTTATACGGGGGACCCCATCCCCTGTGGAAGACGAGTATACGCGAAATGATTGGGAAACGCCTAGAAGATAATTGCTGAGCGAGAATGTGCTGGCGGGATCTCTCAGGAGGATTGCTCCCATATTGGGATCGTGCTAAAGTGATCGCGTGCGCATCATTGCCAAACGGACCCTTCGTGCCTTCTGGAAACGGCACCATAAAGCGAAAGGTCCTTTGGAAGCCTGGCATCAAGAAGTGGCGAGGGCTGACTGGGCTTCTCCGAGTGAAGTCAAGCGCCAGTTTCGCTCAGCCAGCGTGCTTCCGGACAACCGAGTAGCGTTCAACATTGCAGGGAACCATTACCGCTTAATCGTGAAGATCAATTATCCGTATCGAATTGTCTCTATCCGTTTCATCGGTACTCATGCAGACTATGACACCATCGATGTCACGACGATTTGAAGACGCGGAGGCCTTATGACAATCGCCCCGATTAAGACATCACGAGATTATGACCGCGTGCTGCGCCGCATCGAGCAACTCATGGATTCGAAGCCAGGTACCAAGAACGGGGACGAACTGGACGTGCTAACCACGCTGGTCGAAGCCTATGAAGCGAAGCATTATGCCATCTATCCCCCGGACCCTATCGAGGCGATCAAGTTTCGGATGGATCAACTCGGCATGACGCGCAAAGACCTGGAAGCAATGCTCGGGGGACGAGGGCGCGTGTCGGAAATCCTGACCAAGAAACGGAGTTTATCCCTTGAAATGATCCGTCGGCTTCATCGCAAGCTTCGAATTCCGCTAGAAAGTCTCGTGGGAACAGCTGCCTAAC
>CAZOUA010000060.1:0-11936 GCA_964582865.1 uncultured Nitrospira sp.
CGGCGCCTTTGCGGCCGGCTTGCGCGACGATTTCCGCTTCGCGCTCGTGCTGCTTCGCGTTGAGCACGTTGTGCTTGATCCCGTTTCGGCCCAGGATGCCGGCAAGCTTTTCCGACTTCTCGATGGAAATCGTGCCGACGAGCACCGGCTGGCCCCGTTCGTGGCATTCCTTGATGTCTTCGGCGATGGCCGCGAACTTTTCTTTTTCCGTCCGATACACCACGTCGGCGTAGTCGAGCCGGACCATCTTGCGGTTGGTCGGCACCACGTTGACGTCGAGGTTGTAGATCTTGGCGAACTCCGCGGCTTCCGTATCGGCCGTACCGGTCATGCCGCCGAGCTTCTTGTACATGCGGAAGTAATTCTGGAACGTCACCGACGCCAGCGTCTGGTTTTCGTTGGCGATCTTCACGCCTTCTTTCGCTTCGACGGCCTGGTGGAGGCCGTCGCTCCAGCGGCGCCCCGGCATCAGACGGCCGGTGAATTCGTCGACAATGATCACCTCGCCATCTTTCACGACGTAGTCCACATCGCGTTTGTAGAGGGCATAGGCTTGCAGCGCCTTCACCACGTGGTGGACGAGATCCATGTTGGCCGGATCGTACAGGTTGTCGACGCCGAGCAGTTTTTCCACACGCACATTGCCGTCTTCCGTCAACGAGGCCGTCTTGGTTTTTTCTTCGATCGTGTAATCGTGCTCGGCCTTGAGCTGCGGAATGATCGCGTTGATCCGGTAATAGAGGTCGGTCGTTTGATCCGTCGGGCCGGAGATGATCAGCGGCGTCCTGGCCTCGTCGATGAG
Source organism: uncultured Nitrospira sp. (assembly GCA_964582865.1). Taxonomy (GTDB): domain Bacteria; phylum Nitrospirota; class Nitrospiria; order Nitrospirales; family Nitrospiraceae; genus Nitrospira_C. The sequence goes on from CAZOUA010000060.1 coordinate 803, forward strand.
AATGCTGTCGACTTCGTCCACGATGGCAAAGTTCAGCTCGCGCTGCACGCACTGGTTCAAGTCTGTGACGACCAGATTGTCGCGGAGATAGTCGAACCCGTATTCGTTGTTCGTTCCGTACGTAATGTCGGCGCGATACGCTTCCGGTCTTGTGCAGGGGCGGAGATTCTGCAGGCGTCGGTCGGATGCGTCATAGGTCGGATCGAAGATGAACGAGGCATCGTGCTGGATGATGCCGGTAGAGAGGCCGAGGGCATGGTAGAGCTGGCCCATCCATTGCGCGTCGCGTTTGGCCAGATAGTCGTTGACGGTGACCAGATGCGCGCCTTTACCTGCGAGGGCATTCAAATAGATCGGCAACGTCGCGACCAGGGTTTTCCCTTCGCCGGTTTTCATTTCGGCAATGCGGCCTTTATGCAGGATCATCCCGCCGATCAGCTGCACGTCGAAGTGCCGCATGTTCAGTTTGCGACGGGACATTTCCCGGCAGACGGCGAAGGCTTCGGGCAGGATGTCGTCGAGCGTCTCGTTTGCCGACAACCGCTTCTTGAATTCCTGGGTCTTGTCGGCTAAGGCCTGATCGGAGAGGGGCGTCAGGCCGGCTTCCAGGCCGTTAATGCGCTGGACGATCGGCAGTAAAGCCTTGATTTCACGGTCGTTCTTGCTACCGAAGATGAGATTCAGAACTTGTGTAAGCATGCCTTGTTCCTACGAAAAAGGGGTGTGAGAGACACCCGTATCACAATAAGATATCGTGGCAGTATACCGGAAACTTTTTGCGAATCCTATCGGGAATACAGAGGGTTCATCCCCGTGGCTGCCTTGACTCTGTCCTTTGCCCTCCGGTACCATCGGCCCGCCGGTCCTGTTAGAGTGTGGAAGTATGACGCACTGCTTCATTCAACGTTCACTCGCCTGTCTCTTGGTGCTCTGCATTCTGGTGACCGGCGGATTGGCATCTGCCCAGTCGATCACGCACGAATCCCAACATTCGCACCATCAAAAAGCCACGCACGGCACCGTGCTCTGTTCCTGGATGTGTGCTGCGGGACAAGCCGGTGAAGCCGCGATCCAGTTCATTCCTGCAGAGCTGATTCCTCTCGAATTCGTCGAGGTCACGTCCGCCGACCAAGCTCCAGCAATCTTCTCGGGCATTTTCGCCACCCGCGCGCCTCCGGTTCCTGCAACCTAATCAAAGCCGACGATCGCTGATTACCTAAGGGCGGGAACGTGCTCCCGCCGTTGGCAACGCATCGGGGGTACGCTCTGCGTCCTGTCGATTCTGGGACAGGCCTTTTTTCGAAAGACAGTAATGAGAAAGGTAAGAGGGTTGTGATGCTCATGAGTTTTCGCTGCCAGGTTGTAACGGCAGCTGCCTTCGGAGTTCTTCTTGTCGGAGGGATCTTTGTTTCCGGTGCCGCGGCTTCGTGCGGGGCCGTGAGTTGTTTCGTTGTGATCGGCTCGCAGCAGCAGGTGCCGCAAGAAGGAGTTCTGACCGTCAACGGAATGTATAACTATACGCCAATGCGGTTGCTCAGCGGGACAAACGGTATTATCCCCGCCGCCGATCAGGCCAATCAGCGGTTGATTCTCGATCACCATAAAGAAACAAGAACGATTACGCAGACCTATACGCTGGATATGAATTACGGCATCACTGATCGATTTGCCGTCCAGGTGACGGTGCCCTATTTGAAACGGACGCATCAGCACATCGACGAGATCGGTGAGTCCCCAACGGAGTTCGGCGAGAACTCGAATTTTTCCGATAACGGAATCGGTGATATCCGGGTGACGGCAAAGTACAACGTATTGCCAACCCTCAGGAACATGTTGGTTTTGGGTTTTGGGATGGATCTGCCGACAGGCGATACGCGAGCTCGAGATAGTCTCGGCAATGTACTTGAATCGTCCGGTCAGCTGGGCCGCGGCAATGTCGGCTTGATTGGATCGATCTATCAAACCTATGAGCTCATCCCTCATCGGCTGAATCAATTTAGTTATGGCAGCTATCGGCATACGTTCCGCAATCAGGATGGCTACCAGTTCGGCGACGAATATCTTTTCAACTTCGGCCTGAATTTAGTGACGACGCCCTGGCTCGTCGTCACGAATCAATTCAATTATCGTTACCTCGTGCATGACAATGTCCGGGCCGATCTGGAGCAGTCGGCCCCCCCGTTCGCCGGAACTGATCCGACCGTGATCGATCCGACGGTCAAAAATCGGCGGGTTCCCAATACCGGATCCACATATTTTGCCTATACGCCAGGGTTTCAAATCAGCCTGGGCGACTTAATCGCTTCGGCTTGGACGGAGGCCACCTCCGTGTATTTCTATACACAGATTCCCCTTGCGCGCGATGCCAATAACAACCTTGCGCAGGGCACGAGTTTCGTGTTCGGGATCACCAAATCGTTTCAGCTGATCAAGCCAGGAGCCTAGCAAAAGAAGCGTGCAGGCGAACGAACGGAGGAGCCGATGAAAACGGGAATACAGATCGTCGTCATGAGCCTGATCGTTGCAGTTGTGGTATGGGGAATGGTGCCCATGCCGCAGGCCTGGAGCATGGGATCGCGCGTTCCAGCGGTCGGTATGACGGTCGAAGATTTCCAGCTGACCGACTTGGATGGCAAGTCGGTCAGCCTTAGTCAGTACCGAGGCAAAGTTGTGCTGCTGAACTTCTGGGCGACCTGGTGCAAGCCCTGCACGACGGAAATGCCGGCGATGCAGACGACCTATGACAAGTTGCGCGACAAGGGATTTGTCGTGCTGGCTGTCAATGAGCTGGAAGACGATGCCAAGGTTCGCGAGCACATCAAACAATACGGCCATACGTTCCCGGTCCTGATGGACCGGGACAACAAGGTGGCCAATCAGTTCGGGGTATTTGGATTGCCCGTCAGCGTGTTCATCGATGAAAAAGGTGTTGTGCAGGAGTACATCAAGGGTGGGCTCCTGACCGAACAGAGAATCTATGACGTCGTGGCTCGTATCCAGAAACAAGAACCGGTCAGAGCCGCGGCGCTGCGCTAAAAGCTAGGCAAAGCTTCTTTTATGGTGATGTTGAAACGTTCCGCGCTGGTCTGGCCCCTGCTGCTGTGTCTCGTTCTGGTGAACGGGTTCATGGCTGCGCCCAGCGTGGCGCATGCCGCACACCATGCGAATCACCAGGCCGGCACCCACACGACCGGGCTCTGTGCCTGGCTTTGTGCGGCTGGTCAAGGGATTGAAACCGCGCCGGTCAATTTGGAATCGAAGCTCCAGCTGTTCGACCTGGTTGTCTGCCGAGACGTCAGCCAAGCACAACGACAATTGTCCTCGCTCCCGTTTTTCCGCGGTCCCCCTGCCTTCTCCAGCTAAACGTCATTTTTCAGACACCGTAGTTACTATCAGAAGCGCCCGTGGCGTGTCATCCACTGCTGCGTTTTCTGTCTGACAAGAAGAAAGACCATTTTGCGATGAGAAAGCAACATAAGTTGTTCTTGTGCCGTTTTCTCTGCGTCCTGGCCGTTGGCACTGCGATGATGTGGCCGGCACTTGCGCGTGCATCCTGCGGCGCCGTCAGCTGCTTTGTCGTCATCGGCTCCCAACAGCAAGTGCCGATGGCAGGGTTACTCACCGTCAACACCATCTACAACTACACGCCGAGCTGGACGCCGGCCGGGCAGGGCGGAAACATTCCGTTTGCGGACCAAGCCAACCGCCGATTGACATTGGCAAACTTGAACTCGAGTCAGATTTGGACGCACGTCCAGACCGCGACGTTGGATATGAACTATGGGCTGACCGATCGATTCGGTCTCCAGGTGACGCTCCCTTACAAGCGGATCAATTCTCAGGCGAATCTGGGAGTTGCCGCACCGACCCCCTACTCCGATGAGGGCATGGGCGATATGCGCGTCACCATGAAGTACAACCTCCTTCCAACACTTCGCAGCATGGTCGTGATGGGGTTGGGGGTGGATGTCCCGACCGGAACGTACCAGCAGCGGGCTTCCACCGGTCAAATGGTGGAGTCCACGCTTCAGCTCGGACGGGGAAACTTCGGTCTCGTGCCGTCCTTGTACCAGACCTACGAAATCATTCCGCACCGGCTCAATCAGTTTGCGCTCGTCAGTTACCGACACACCTTCAAGAACAGTGACGGGTACCAGTTTGGCGATGAGGTGAATTTGAGCGGGGGGCTCAATCTTATTCCGCTTGAGCAAGCTTCGTGGTTGGTCCTGACTCAGCAAGTCAACTATCGCTGGATGCAGAACGATGCCATGGATGCCTCGCTCTATCAGTTTAATCCTGCGACGGGGACATCGGTCCTGCTCGATCCGACGGTCAAGTTTCGAGCGGTTCCCACGACCGGGTCGACATACGTGGCCTACTCGCCGGGGATCATGCTGAATCTTTGGAATTTCGCTTCGGCATATTTTGTCGTGCAGATTCCCGTATATCGCGACTTCAACGGAAACTTGGAACAACAAGTTAGTTATCTCTTTGGAATGACCAAGTCGTTTCAATTGCTCGGCGGGTCATAGGCATTAACTCAATGAATCAACAAAGTGAGGGATGTGACATGAGATTGGAGAGAAAGAACAGTTACTGCGGGGCATGCTTGAAGTTGGGCGTATTGGCCGTTGTCTTGAGCAGTCTCGCAAGCTGCAGTTCAGGGGATACCACCACGACCACGAATAACGGCAGCGCAGCGCTGCAAGGGCCGGTCATCTTCGTCAATAACACCGGCGATAAGACCCTGACCAGCATCGCCATGAAAGGCGATTCAGGCAATGCTGTCCTGGGCACGATCGCTGCCACGGCGTTTGAGAATGTCGCCCAGGGCGACATGCAGTTTTCGAAAGGCGAATGGCTCTTCGTGAATTTGGGGGCAGCCAACAAGGTCGCGACCATCGATCCGCTGACAGGTGCGGTGCCCGTTCATAAAACCAATCTGACGGCGGGAACTCGCCCCGTCCATATTTATCGTGATCCGACCGATGGGGAGATCTTGTGGTCAATGAACGACGGCGATAATGCCGGGGGCACACTTACGCCCGGGGATGACCTGATCAATTGTGCGGTGCAAACGGGTGGTTCGGTCACGGTCCTTCACAACTCTCATCTGGGGCCCGGCGCACATCCGCCGACCGTCGAAAGAACGATTTGTCTCCTTGCGGACGGCCACAAGGTTGCCGCCTTTTCGTCCGGGGCGGGAGTGCCCAAGCGGGTATTCATCTCCAGCACGACTGCCGGAGAAATTGCCGTCATCGACAATGAGCCGGCCAATGTGGCGACCTATCAGAAGCTGATCGGGCGCATCGACCTGTGTACAGACGCAGGAGAGACGTTGAACGGTCAGGGGCCTTGTGATGTGAATGCCAACGCTGCTGATACGCCCAACACCCCGAACAAGTCGAATCCGCACGGCATTCGGTTTTCCAAGCTGACGGGCAGGATTTATAGCATCCAGGAAAATTATCGAACGATCGTTGAGATCGATCCGACGTCCTTGGCGATCACGAACACCTTCGACCTGAGTGCCACGCTCTATACTGCATATGGGATTTCGCCGGACGGCCGATTTCTCCTGCTGCGCGGCGACACGACTCCTGCAACAGGCACCAGGCTCGGCGTAATAGATCTCGGCACCGCCGGGAATCCTCTGACGGATTTCACGATCCCGGAGTTGAATGGAACGTCGCCGGGGGCGTTCAAATTCTCGCCGGACGGCAAGCGTTTTTATATCCTGGCCGGGAACGCCGCGACCGCAACGAAGAAAGATCGGTTATTCGCATTTGATTCGTCGAAGCTCATTCCGGTGGCGCCTGCGACCCTGCCGGCCCTGCCGCTTCTCCCCAACGGGGAAATCTTCCTGCTGGCCACGGGCGGCCACAGCATGGATGTGTTGGCGCAAGGGCCGGCCGGACTCGGTGAAGCCAAGTACATTGCGGTGTCGAATTCAACAGCCAACTCCGTGTCCATCATTAATGCCGTGGATAACACGGTTAAGGAAAATGTGACGGTTGGGCTTACTCCCGGAGGAGTCATGATCTATTATCCCGGTGCCGCTGCGGCTGGCAATCAAGCGAGCCAGTAAAAACCAGGCAGACAGCGGAGGGAGTCTTCTCATGAAGGCTCCCTCCGGCCTGTCCTGAGGCCGGACTCTCTTCGCGTTGATTTCGGTCAGTGCCCCCCGTATAGTTAGCGAGCTGTTCAGTCTTGATGCCGGGAGCCCCCTGTTGAAGGCACTTGCACGACGATATGTTTCTATCGTGCTCGGAATCTGCCTGGCGGTTCTGACGGCCGTCCCGATTCAAGCCGCCCCGGCTGCTGATCCAGGAAAACGCCAGGTCGAGCGTGCATTAGAAATGTTCAAGGCCGGCGATGCAGACGGAGCCATTGCCGCACTGAACAACGCAACGGAACTCCATCCCTTATCTGCCGAGGCCTATCATCTCCTCGGTCGCATTTACTTCCAAGGCAAGAAGAAACCTCACGAAGCGGCCGAGGCATATGCCCATGCGCTCAAGCTCAAGCCGGCCTATCCCGAAGCGTTGAATGATCTCGCCGAAGTCTACCTTGCCCAGGGGAAGGCTGCCGAAGCCGAACAGGCGCTCAAACACGCCATCGAGATCGACCCCAAACACGAGGACTCCTACGTGGACCTGGCCAGGCTGTATGAGGGGCGCCACGATGTACCGGCCGCGGTGAACACCTACAAGAAGCTGCTCTCATTTCGTCCCGCGCATCCCGATGCGCTGTTCGGGCTGGCGATATTGTATGAAGGACAGGGGGAGAGCAAGGCGGCTCGCGACATGTTGGGCCGGTTGACGAAGGCGAATCCCGCTCATGCCGATGCCTGGTATCAGGCCGGGCGAATTGCGGAACAAGGGAACGATTTGCTTGAGGCGGCCTATGCCTATAAACAGGCGGTCGCCGCCAAGCCGGATCTGGTCGATGCCCATTACAATCTGGGGTTCATTCTACGCAGTCAGGGCCGGCCGAGCGAAGCGGAGAAAGAATTTCTTGAAGTGATCCGCTACCGTCCGGAGTATGCCGAAGCGCACATGAATTTGGGCGTCATCTACACCAGCATGAATAAGCTGGAGGATGCGGAGCAGGAGTACGAGAAAGCTGTGACCCTGAAACCGGACTATGCGGAAGCCCACTACAATCTCGGCGTCTTCTATGAGTTGCACCGAAAGGACATGGCGCGCGCCTTAGCGCAGTATCATAAGTATCGGAACTTGGGCGGGCGGGACGATCGTGTCGAACGGATCATCGGATCAAGCGGACGATAACGTCGAAAGGTTGAGGCCAAGGCATCACTCAAACTTGAGCCTCCCGCCGTACCCTCCCTACCACCGGTATGGCCAGGGGCCCCAATAAGGGTTCCAATAGGGTCCCCAATATGGACTTGGTCCGAGGTAGGGGCGCATGCGGGGCGCGTTTTGCAGAGCGCTCGTCCATACCTGAAGCCGCGTAATATCGACGACGGGGTGGAGGTACGCTATGTCGTCCATCGGAAGCGTGATCGATCCTGCAAGTTGACCGGTTACGGTCACTAAGGTGCCTGGGGGCAGGGTGGCAGGATCGAGAAAATCGCGGTGCATGGCGACGAACCGGCCTTGCGATTGCGTGAGATCGTAGCCGGGCTGACCGGACCGGTCGAGCGGCAGTTGGAGGATTTCGATTCTGGTGCCTTCCTTCAGGCGTCGCGCGCCGAGCACCTGGCCTCCAAACGTGACGGTCTGTCCTGCGAACGAGTCCGGCGCCGCCTTAACCTGAGGAAATGTGATTTGGTTTGCCGCTGAGCCGTCTCCCGCCTCTTGCGTCGACGCACAGCCCGTGAATATCAACAACAGGGCGAGAGCTGAATGAATCGACCATAGGCGCATGCTCCGATTATAACAAAGCGCAGGTTGTTCCAGTATTCGATATAATGAACGCGGACCGGATTGATTCGAAGAAAGGAGAGAACATGGTGACGAGTGCGTTGCAGAGGTGGATGGCGGTCGGATTGTGTGTGCTCATGGTCGGGCTGTTCATCAGCCCGGCGCCGGGTTATGCCGCGTCCCCTGAATTGAAGGGCAAGTTTGAGATCCTGAAAGACGAAAAGTCCATTCATGTGCCGGGGAAAGTGAAGCTGGTCGAGTTCGCGGATTTCTATTGTCCGCACTGCCACCATTTTGAAGAAGCCGGCCTTCCGGCGATCCAGAAAGAGTTCGGTAACAAACTCGAGGCGGTCATGGTGGGCTTCCCCGTGTTTCGCAACAAGCTCCCGACCCCGTTCGATATGTATGAGCAGGCGAAGGTGATGGGGAAGGGAAACGAAATGAAGAAGGTGCTCTTTCGAACGATTCACCAGGATAAAATGACGGGAGTCCTGGACCGTTCCCTGCGCGAATCGTTGATCAAGGAAGTCGGCCTCGATCCCAAGGCGTTTGAAGAGGGAATGGCCAGCGGCAAACCGGCCAAGGCCTTCGATGAGGGACGGCAGTGGGGCGAGAGGGTCAAGGTGCAATACACGCCGACCTTATTGCTGGACGGCAATATCAAGATCGAGGGCGACAATATGAAGACGGAGAACATCGTCACCGTCATCCGCAGCATTCTTGAGGCGGATGCCAGGAAGTAGCCGGTGAGGGGCCATGGCGATCGATCCCATTTGTGGAATGACCGTCAATCCGGAGACGGCTGCCGGTCGCGATGAGTACAAGGGCACGACATACTATTTCTGCGCGGTCTCCTGCCTCGAGAAATTTAAAGCCGATCCTGAAGGCGCGCTGAAGCCTGTTTCCCCCGGCCTCATCAGGCTAGGTTCCAAGAAATCTCTCCCCATGATGATGCCGACTCCGGCAGCCGACGCCGTAGACCCGGTGTGCGGGATGACGGTCCGACCGCATTCGGCCGCCGGCTCCCATGTCCATGGCGGCAAGACGTATTATTTCTGTGCACAGAGCTGCTTGGACAAATTCCGCAACGACCCAGCCTCCTACCTGATTCCACCGGCCCAACGAGCCGCCCAGCCCGTGGCCGTCCCTGCCGGTGCGACGGTCGAATACATTTGCCCGATGGATCCCGAAGTCCTGGAGTCGAAACCGGGCGCGTGCCGGATTTGCGGCATGGCGCTGGAGCCCAAAATCATTTCATCGGAGGGAGGCTCGAACCCGGAGCTCGAGGACATGACGAAACGCTTCTGGATCAGCCTGGGCCCGGCGTTACTCGTCATGGTCCTGGCAATGTCAGACATGATTCCCGGGCAGCCGTTGAAAGGTCTTCTTGCCGGCTCCCGGTTGAACTGGGTCCAATGGCTGCTCGCGACGCCGGTTGTCTTGTGGGGAGGCTGGCCGTTTTTCGAGCGGGCTTGGATCTCGTTCGTCAATCGAGCGCCGAACATGTTTACGCTCATCGGGATCGGGACCGGCGCGGCCTACCTCTATAGCGTGGTGGCCTCGGCCATTCCGGATTTCCTGCCGGCATCGCTTCGCCAGCATGATGGATCGATTGCCGTCTACTTCGAGGCGGCAGCCGTGATCACGGTGCTGGTCCTGCTGGGGCAGGTATTGGAGTTGCGCGCGCGAAGTCAAACCACCTCGGCCATGAAGGCCTTGCTGAGATTGGCCCCGAAAACCGCGCGGCGACTGAATTCGGATGGCATGGAGGTCGACGTTCCGCTCGATCAGGTGCGCGTGGGAGACCGGCTCCTGGTTCGTCCCGGCGAGCGGGTTCCCGTGGATGGTCTGGTGATCGAGGGGACGACCTCGGTCGACGAATCGATGGTCACGGGAGAATCGTTGCCGGTGGAAAAGGCGGCCGGTGCCGCGGTGACCGGCGGCACCATCAATGGAACGGGCAGCATCCTCATGCAGGCACAGCGTGTAGGGAGCGAAACGTTGCTGGCGCGCATCGTCCAGATGGTCGGTGAGGCACAACGGAGCCGGGCGCCGATTCAACGTGTCGCCGATGTGGCGGCCGGTTACTTTGTCCCGCTCGTGGTGGCGGCTTCTGTCGTGACGGCCGTCGCCTGGGTGATCTGGGGGCCGGAGCCCAGGCTGGCTTATGCGTTGGTCAACGCGGTGGCGGTCTTGATTATTGCCTGTCCCTGCGCGCTGGGACTTGCGACGCCGATGTCTATTATGGTGGGTACTGGTCGCGGTGCGATGGCCGGAGTTCTCGTGCGAAAGGCCGAAGCGCTCGAAGTGCTTGGGAAGGTGGATACGCTCGTGTTTGACAAGACAGGCACATTGACCGAAGGCAAGCCACGGCTTGTCGCAATTCGGTTCGTTCCTCCCTGGAGCGAAACCGATGTGCTCCGTCTTGCCGGAAGTGTGGAGCGCAAGAGCGAGCATCCGGTGGCTTCCGCCGTCGTTGCCGGAGCAGAAAGCCGGAACCTGGCGCTGAGTTCGGTCCAAGACTTTCGTTCACAGACAGGCTACGGCGTGTCCGCGCTCGTTGAAGGCCATCATGTGGCCGTTGGAACCCCTGCCTGGCTCAGAGAGCAGGCTCCAGTAAATGAACAAGCGTTGACCGCGCTCGAAGACGAAGCGATGCGACTGAGGCAGGAGGGCCAAACGACGGTTTTTGTGGCCATCGACGGCAAGACGGCAGGCCTCTTGGGGGTCGCAGATCCGGTGAAACCCTCGACGCTCGAGGCTGTCGGGATATTACGTGAGCGGGGGGTTCGGCTGGTCATGGTGTCGGGAGATCATCAGCTGACGGCGGATGCGGTGGCGAGGCAGCTGGGGATCACGGACGTTCATGCCTCGGTGTTGCCGGACCAAAAGGGACGGATTATTTCGCAATTGAAATCGCAAGGCCGCGTTGTGGCGATGGCCGGCGACGGCATCAATGATGCGCCGGCGCTGGCATTAGCCGATGTGGGAATTGCAATGGGCACGGGGACCGACATTGCCATGGAGAGCGCCGGAGTCACCTTAGTCAAAGGCGATCTGCGGGCCCTGGTGCGGGCGATGCGTTTGAGCCAGGCTACGATGCGGAACATCCGGCAGAATCTGTTTTTCGCCTTTATCTATAATGTGCTCGGTGTTCCAATCGCGGCGGGCGTGCTGTATCCCCTGTGGGGGCTGCTGCTCAGTCCCATGATAGCAAGTGCTGCCATGACCTTCAGTTCGCTGTCGGT
>CAZOUA010000061.1:0-11822 GCA_964582865.1 uncultured Nitrospira sp.
GAAGAAATCTGGGCCATCATCCAGTATGAACGGAGTTTCGCCGGAGACCATGGACCGGGCCACGGGATGGGACCGCGTGGCGGTATGGGCCGCATGGGCTCCCACGAGGAGGCAGACAGCATGGAACCGCGTAGGCCGAGAGGTGGAATGGGCGGTTGTGAAGCTGAACCCTGTAGTCGGTAATCTCCGCATTCATCATCGGTCGTTAGCAGATCTGGTTCACAATCATGAATTTTGGGGCCGTGGATGAATCGGCTCATTGAACTCGCCTGACCTTGCGCAACTCACGTGCGGCGCAAGCAAAGTGCCCTGCCTCCAATAGAGTGGTCCATCCGTAGGTACCTCTTCAGCGTAGTCGCCAGCGGCTCCAACTTCTGCAAATTTTGCATGCGCCACGCAGAGCTGAATCATCGCGTACCGGAAAGAGGGACGTTTTTCTTTGGAATCTGTGGCAATTCCACAATATGCCAGATCGACATGGCAGGGCATATGAGTTGCTTTAGTGAATGATTATGGCGAGACCTGTAGTCTGGGGCGCGGCACTCCGATGATATCCCTCATTTGTCCCGTCTGCGGCCGGTGTCTTACCATGGGCATATGGGACAGCAAGACCGAGCGAGCATACTGTTCACAGTGCGTGCCGCCCTTGCCGATGAGGCGAATCAAAGGGATGAGCGAACAGGAAAAGGGACGGATGAAGGGCTACAACACAAACGAAACAATGGAAAGCGAGAACAAGGAAATCCCGTGATGGGCGAAAGCGAACGAGGATATCTAGAGCCGCCAGATCATCTCTGTGAGCGATGCAAGCTTCCCAAGCCCCGCCTTGTTTTTGAACAACTGAGCCAGCTCATTCTCTGTGAATCTTGCTTCGAGTGTGTCCAGCGGCGGCAAGCTTGGTCTTTGCTTCGAGAGGCCGAAACAGCCTGACCCGGTCTTCGATTATGAGGTACACCAGGTCGCCTCAGTCACACCCTGCATATCAAGCGCACATTGCAGAGGAAGAGTCCAAGCTTCGCTGGCTCATGACTCGGCAACCGGGAAGTCGTGAGTTGGCCTATTATCTCATCTTCTTGCTCGTCGCCAATGAACGCTATAAAGAGGCGGTCAAGGAATGCTGCCGAGTCCTCGAAGTCCATCCCGGAGATGTGGTTGCCCGGATGTGGAAAGAATTGACCCATATTCGGCGGCGCCCTTTCCCCCGGCGACGGACAACAAGCCGTCAATGCAATCGCCATCATTGATGGCATCGTCTCTCTCGTCATCACGCCGATTCGCTGAACCCGCAGCATCCTTCGACGCCACAGCGATTTTTTCTTGTCCGGCCTGCAAAGTTTGCAGGCCTGGAAATGTCTATGAGCCAAGCAGGGTGGCGTCTGTGTTGTTCCTGCAAGCTGGGTTGTTACCTCCTTTGGAAAGTCAACGACATACACAGGGCCAACCGTGAGTCTGCTCTCGAGGCACCAGCGTTGCTTGTCGGGTAGAGGAGGGCGATATTGATGCTGCACGACTGGACTCGTATCGATCTAGCAACCCGATTGCGGACGATGAACAGGATTCTTGATCGCATGGTTCCAGATCCTGCCGGCGAGACTGTTCAGGAAGCGATTGCCACAATGTTGGAGGCGGTCAGTCGCCATGGGACGACTCAAGCCGTCACGGTACTCGAAGATGTGCTGGGCGCCAATCCGTTCTGGGTGCGAGGGTATCTGCTCATCGCCACTATCCATCAGCACGCCCGAAATACGGAACGGGCGATGGCAGCAATAGAAGAAGGGCTTGCCGCATGCGCCGGCGGCCTCCGTCTGTTCAGTGCCGAAAAGTGGGTCGAAGCGGTGGAGCAGATCAACGGAACGGTTGTGCACAGCCGCATTCAGGGCCATGCGCAACGGCTTAAACGATATGAGCATATGTTTCGGCATCGGTTGGCGATGCTTCAGATCCGTTGCGGAAATTTCGATGACGCGATCCAACAATGGTCCACGATCGAGGAAGAGCATTGCGCCTAGCAGGGTGTTGAAAAGTCTATGGTTTCACCCGCCCAGCCCCGATGCGCCAGGACGCGCCTGTCACCGACCGGCGTTCTCGCATCGCTCAGAGGCTCGACGTACGGCAAACCGTACGATTCGTCTCTTCGCTTGCTGCGGCCTTGCCGGACGGTTTTTTTGAACACCTCATGCCGTCAGAGGGATCGGCGCAGGCCACTCAACGGGCGAGGATTTGCTCGCCGCGCACGGGTTCGCGCGATGACAGCGCCGGGGCTCTGCAGATTACCGGTGGATCGCGCCGATCAGATGCACCTCTAAATGAACCACGTTCCTCCACACCAATCGCGTGCACGGTGGGCTGGAAGCGGCTTCTGGGTCGAACTCGCTCGGTTGGGAGTTCTGATCGGCCTCGAAAAGCGCGTTCTGGTCATTCTCCTCTCGTATGCGGGTGCCATCGGCATCTTTTCATTGGTCATTCCGCTCACCGTTCAAGAACTGACCAACACGTTTGCCTATGCGATTGAACCCATTATGATCGTCACGTTCGCGCTGATCATGTTCATCGGCTTGCTGTTCATCGGTCTTTTCCGGGTCTTTCAAGTTAGCGCTACAGAAACGCTCTTTCAGCGGCTCTATGTCCGAATCGCCGTCGCCATGACGGAACACTTGCCGCGCATCAGGCAAGAGGCCTTCGCTCCCGGTCATGCCGCTCGTTTTGTCGAGGCGGAGCTGCTGGCGCGAGCCGTCATCGTCGTTCTTGTCGATGTGATCAACGTGCTGATGTCGGGCATAACCGGTATGACGATCTTGGTCTTCTATCACCCGAATTTTCTTATGTATAATGTCTTTCTGCTCGGCGGGTTCCTGCTGGTCGCCATCGCGTCAGGCCAGGGCGGAGTTCTGGCGACCAGGACCGTATCGGAAAAGAACTACGACGTGATGACCTGGATTCAGGACATTGCGAATAATCGGCTCCATTTCAAAGCGAGCCAAAGCGCGCCGTTCTTACTCGGAAAGACAGACCGTCTACTCGACGACTATCTTGCTGCCCGGCGAGCACGGTCCAATATTCTCACGTGGCGTCAGTACCGGAGCATCGTCGTCTGGGAGGCGGTCTGTCACAGCGGCATGATCGCGCTAGGAGGCTGGCTTCTCTCGGTCGGCCAAATCACGCTGGGGCAATTTGTGGCCGCTGAGGTGATCGTCGGCACGTTGCTCTTGAATCTGGACACAGTGACCCGCCGGATCTATGCGATCACCTACATCTTGAGTTCGCTGAGCGAGCTGGATCGCGTGTTCGCCCTGCCCAAGCACGAAGCCTTCGGTGTCGGAGTCAGCACCCACCTGCCGGATCCAACCATCTGCGGCATCCATCTCATGTGCAGAAAAGCGGCATTTAGCTATCCCAACTCGCCGCCCGTCGTTGAGCACGTCAATCTGGAAGCCGCTCCGGGGGAGAAGCTTGCAGTGCTCGTTCAGTCCAGCACTCAAAAGACGGTGTTAGCGCTCGTGCTGGCTGGGCTCTATCGGCCCACGTCCGGTGTCGTCCGGTATAACGGCGTTGACCTCCGCGACGCGACCATGGACTATGTCAACGGAGCGCGCGGACTGGTGCTGGATTCGCAGCCTACTCTGTTCGGCGGCACTCTGGAAGAGAACATCTCGCTCGGGCGACGCTCGATTTGCTTTGAGGATCTGCGGTGGGCTATTCGATTTGTTGAACTCGAAGACGAGATCGATCGGATGCCATGCGGCATCGATACCCCGGTCAAAGCGGGAGGCGCGCAGTACACCAAGAGCCAGATTCTTCGGATCCTGGTGGCCCGGGCGATCGTGACACGCCCGCCATTGCTGATTTTCGATGGAACCTTGCACAACATGGAACCGGGCATCAGGCAGATTATTTTGCGGCGATTGTGCTCGAAGGAGGAATCCTGGTCCGCCGTCTTCGTCACCAACGATCCCGCGATCAGAGATTACGTCGGTCGCTGCGTCGTTCAGGAGTGATGCTTGCCGCAACACGTTTCTCGCGGGCGCGATGAGAGCCTGCATCTCCTCAGCCTCCCGTGATAGCATGAAGGAGGAGTTTCCGGACCAATCCTATGTTTAGACCTATTCCAAAATCCGCTCAGCTCCCACGCATCCCGTACCGCCTCATTATCTCCGTCGTGCTCATCCTGGCATTGGTTGTGGCTGTTATCCTCTTGTTCAGCCTGGAGCAAGAAAAGCTGCTGCTCCAAGGCCTCAACAAAGGGCAGGCGGTACCCGTCGACTTGTTTCCGGCCCTTTGGCAATCGCGGCAGGACTTGATCGTGGTCACCCTGCTCGTGTTCCTGGTCAGCGCGATCGGAATTGCGGCCGTCATTACCTTCCTGCACTACGACAGTACCAAGCGCACACTCGAAGAAGTGAAGGGGCTGGCGCGCAACATTCTCGAAAGCATTCCGACCGGCGTGCTGACGATCAATCGCAGCGGTCACGTCACGGCCGTCAACCCCTCTGCCATAGCGACGCTGAAGCGGTCCACGGAGGAGCTGCTCGGCCAATCCTATGACCGGATGTTTCCCGAAGGAGACCTGATTCGCAGTGCGCTCGATGAGGCGCTCCACAACAACCGCCATGTCGATCATCATGACATGCCCTATCACGCCGGCGGCCAGACCCGCACGATCCGCCTCACTACCGCGGACCTGACGGGAGACGACAGGCGACCGGTCGGCGTGATCGTGCTGCTCAAGGATGTCACGGAGATGCTCGACTTGGAGCGTCGCGTCCGGGTGGCGGACAAGCTCGCGGGAATGCATACACTTTCGGCCGGTGTCGCGCACGAGCTGCGCAACCCTTTGAGCGCCATCGACTTGAACCTGCATCTGCTGGAAGAAGAGTTGCGGAATGGCCGCCGGCCTTCATCGTCTCTGGACAAGTATCTTCACGTCATGAATGCGGAAACCCGCCGGCTTTCCGCCATTCTGGACAATTTTATGAAATTCTCGCGGCCCGGATCTGTCTGCCTGCATGTCGTCGACACGGAGCAATTACTCTCTCACATCATATCTCTCTTGCAGTACGAAGCGCAGGAGCGGCAGATACAACTTACTTCCCGATCCCCCGATGCCCTGCCGGCAATCATGGGTGATGAGACTGAGATCGGTCAGGTGCTGGTCAACGTCATTGTGAATGCCTTTCAAGCGATGCCGGAGGGAGGCGTCTGCCATATCACCACGAGGGGAATGAAGACGGGCGAAAAAGAATGGGTGGAACTCACGGTGCAGGATAGCGGCATAGGCATCAAGAAAGAAGAGCTGTCCCGTCTGTTCGAACCCTTCTATACGACCAAGCCGGCAGGCAGTGGACTCGGTCTAGCCATTGCGTACCGCATCGTGCATGACCACGCGGGGACGATTCAGGTCTCCAGCACGCCCGGTGTAGGGACTGCGGTGGTCATCAAGCTGCCGGCTGTTCCCGCCCCGCAGGGCGCGTTGGTGCGTGACCCATGACAGAGAATGCGTACATCCTCGTCGTCGATGATGAGGTCAACATCCGATCCGCCCTCGTCACCATGCTCGAAAAGCTCGGACACAAGGTGCAGGGATTTGGAACTGCAGAAGAGGCACTGCCCTTGCTCGAGCATACGAAGGTCGATCTGGTGATGACGGATTTGCGGATGCCGGGCCTGGGCGGCATGGCGTTCCTCCGCCGCATGAAGGAGAAATGGCCGGAGACAGAGGTGATCGTCATGACCGCATTCGGATCGATCGATACAGCCGTCGAGGCCATGCGTCTGGGGGCCTACGACTACCTCACCAAGCCCATTGATCGTGAACGGTTTCACATCGTGGTTGAAAAAGCTCTGGAGCGCCGCGCCTTAGCCCTGGAGAACAAGCAGCTCAAGGAGCGGCTTGAGACACGGACACGGTTCGACCAGATAGTGGGCGAGAGCGAGCCCATGCAGCGCATCTACAGCCTGGTAGAGATGGTCGCCGACAGCGCGGTCACCGTCCTGCTGACAGGAGAAAGCGGCACCGGAAAGGAACTTGTGGCCCGAGCGATTCACCACAGGAGCGCCAGAGCCAACGGACCGTTTGTCACCTTGAATTGCGGTGCCCTGCCCGAGAATCTCTTCGAGAGCGAACTGTTCGGGTATGAGAAGGGCGCATTCACCGGGGCCATGACGACTAAGGCCGGACGGTTCGAGCTGGCCGACGGTGGCACGTTGCTGCTGGACGAAGTCGGTGAGTTGTCGCTGAAATCTCAAGTCGATTTTCTGCGCGTGCTGGAAACCAAAGAATTCAGGCGACTGGGGGGGACCAAACTGATTACGGTCGATGCCCGCATCATCGCGGCCACGAATCGCAATCTTGAGGAAGCGGTCAAGCAAGGCGACTTTCGGGAAGACCTCTATTATCGGCTCAACGTAGTGCCGATCCGCCTCCCGCCGCTCCGCGAGCGGGGCGACGACATCCTGCTCTTAGCCGAACAATTTCTCAGAGAATTCGTCGCACAACATCATCGCGAACCGAAAGAGATTTCCCGCGAGGCGATGCGGCTGCTGCGGCTCTATGCCTGGCCCGGCAATATCCGCCAGCTGCGGAATTTGATGGAACGTCTGGTGATTACAGTGAAAGATCCGGCTATTCAGCCCGAGCATCTTCCCGAAGAGGTTCAGGCCAGCAAGGATGACGCGCGCACAATGCTCGTGGCCCTGGGTTCGTCGTTGGAGGACATCGAGCGGGAAACCATCCGGCGCACGCTGGCGGAAGTCACCAACCATCGGGAGAAGGCGGCCAAGCTTCTTGGCATTAGCCTCCGCGCGCTGCAATACAAAATCAAAGAATACGGCATTCGCGAGTAACTCCTCGGTTTTCTAGCCTCCTAGCCTTATTGGCATTCCGAGTGGCGCATTCCATACCCGGCCTGCAACGGATCCACGCCTTGTAGCGCGCTCCCCACATCCACCGCTTCTTTCTCCATGCTGCAAGATTTGCAGGGATATGTTTTGGTCCTGCGGATCAATCTGCAAGTCCTGCATGTGTTGAGAAAATGGGGTGTCTCCGTTCTTGGTCCCGCGATCACCAGCTGAGTACAAGTCCGCATTTTCCTTCACACCATCCCCGGGGCCAAACCAAACTCATCCGCGGCATCTTACCTGCACACCGTCATGGTGCCGGTCTTTGCTTGTGGTGTCAGATATGCGGAGTACAGGAAACCGCCCGGGTTTGAGACGCAGTCCGGATGGCCGGAGAGCATCTGTCATCCGGCGCTCCTGCGTTGAGTGTAGGCTGCGCCGCGGGAGTCTGGGCGCTCACCGCTCTGAAGGGCCGGCTAAATTGCTATCCGGAGGCTGAACAACGCGCAACCGGTCTGTTCATTCGAATTGAACGAGTCTGTCTTATGCCGAGCGGATCGTGGATTGATCGATTAAACCTGTTGCAGAACCTCCTGGCTGCCTGTCCCACGGATATTCTTGCACGGTGCGATTTGGCTGCGATGCTTGAGGAACTGGGACAGTATGAGGAAGCTTTGTTCAATTGGAACGCTGTGGTGGCCTCCGATCCGAACAATCTCAAAGCTCGGGAGGGCTTGGCACGTTGCCGCAAACGAATCGGGCGGCCGCTGCAGTCCGGGATGTAAGTCACACATTCATGACACGCTGGGGGGGAGGAGCATTCAAATGTTCTATGCGATATTTGTCGTGCTGATTGCGGTGACCACATTGGGAACGTCTGTTTGGGCGTATGAAGACGTTGCCGTGCCCGATGGCGGCCTGCTGGCCGGTACGGTGACGTTGGAGGGCGTGGTGCCAAAGCCCAAAGGCTACAATCTGACCACGCTTCCCGATCAAGTCTACTGCGGGCGGATTTCCGATGGTCAGGGATGGCGACTGCTCCAGCCCTTCAATGTGGGGCCGGCCGGGCAGTTCCGCGACGTGGTGGTGTATCTCGAAAACATCGAGAAAGGGAAGCCGTTTTCTCACGCGCCTGCTCCGCGAATCGAAGCCAAGGATTGCCAATTCGTTCCTTTTACGACCGTGGTGCGTGAGAAACAGAATGTGGTCGTCGTGAATATGGATCCGGTCATGCACGACATTCAGGCCTATGAGACTTCTCAGCTTGGCCCGCGCGTGCTCTTCAACGTGCCGCTGCCGATGAATCCGCAGCATCCGCGGGACCTCAAAGACAGAAGCGATGCCGCGATGTATCACAAACATTTGGCCGGAGAGCCGATGAAACAGCTTGTCGGCATGACGAAAGGGCGCAAGGTGTTCGTCATGCAATGCGGCTTCCATGCCTACATGGAGAGTTGGGGGTTGGCGATGGAGAACCCCTACTATGCGTTGACCGACCATGACGGCCGCTTTGAAATCGGCGACATTCCTCCCGGCACGTACAAGATGGTGGTCTGGCATCCGTATCTCGGCGGCACGAAGGAGCAGACCATCACGATCCAGCCGAAGAGCCAGGCGAAAGTGGACATGAAAATCCCCGCTCCCATCGGACGTCTCTACGCCAATGAGATGGTGAACAAACCCTATACCCGGTACGGCATCACCGAGGATGCCCAGAGCCACATCGTACCGACTCTGCTCCGTCAGCAACCGTAATCCGAGCAGCATGATTCATGAGCACTTCTGCTGCAATCGCCAAGGTTTGGGTAAGAGGGACGGGATCAAGGCAAGGATGACTAAAAGAAATGCTTTCCTTCTCGCCTCGTGCCGTCCGCTGTTTTCCATGCGATTTCGCAACGAACTGCGTTGAATGATGCTGGCTAGCGCGGACGGCATGCTCATTCTCATATTGCTTCTCCTCGCGGGCTACACCACCGGCATCCTGCTTCCCTTCTGTGTCCCGCGAAAGCCGCAAACGCAAGGGATGGCAGGCAGTGTTTGCACCGCTGCGGCAAGCAGTATCGGCATCGCGTTGGGGATCAGCGGGCTGGTGGCGTCGGAGCCGCTGGCGGCCTCGGTCGCCTCGACCATTCCCTTTCTTGCCTTTGCGGTCCGGCTCGATCCGCTCGCCTCATTCTTCGTCCTGACCATCTCCCTGGCCGGCCTGGCCGTTTCCGTCTATGCCATAGGGTATCTCAAGGATTTCCACGGCCGAGTTTCCGTGGCCGCGCTGGCAGCTCTGACGAACGGGTTCCTGCTTTCCATGACGCTGGTGGTCATGGCGAACAACGGGTTTCTGTTCCTCATTGCCTGGGAGCTGATGTCGCTGGTCTCCTACTTCCTGGTCGTCACGGAGCATGAGAAGGCAGACGTCCGTTACGCCGGGTTCTTCTACCTGGTCATGACGCACGTGGGCACCGCCTTTGTGATCCTGACCTATCTGATCCTGTTCCAATCGGCCGGGTCGTTCTCCTTTGAAGCCTTCCGTCATCCTGAGCAGCCGTTGTCTGAAGGGATGCGCACCCTGGCGTTCCTTGCAGCCTTGGTCGGCTTCGGGACGAAAGCCGGGATCGTGCCGTTGCATGTCTGGTTGCCCTATGCGCATCCCGCGGCGCCGTCTCATATCTCTGCCCTCATGTCCGGCGTCATGATCAAGACCGCGATCTATGCCCTGATCCGGGTCTATTTCGATTTCCTCGGCGGGCAGTTCCCCTGGTGGTGGGGCTTTGTCGTGCTGCTCGTCGGGGCAACATCGGCATTGCTGGGCGTGATGTATGCGCTCATGGAGCACGATCTCAAGAGTCTCCTTGCCTTTCACAGCGTGGAAAACATCGGCATCATCCTGATGGGGATCGGCGCCGGCATGATCTTTCAAACTTACGGGTTGAAGGAATTTGCCGCGCTGGGGCTCCTCGCCGGGCTCTACCATACGATCAACCACGCCATGTTCAAAGCGTTGTTGTTCATGGGGGCCGGCTCGCTTGTCTATGCCACCCATACGCGCAACATGGAGGAGTACGGCGGGCTGCTTCGGCGCATGCCCTGGACCGGCCTGCTCTTTCTCATCGGCGCCGTGTCGATCTCGGCCCTTCCTCCGACCAATGGATTCATCAGCGAATGGCTGGTGTTCCAAACGCTCTTCCTCAGTTTTCAGCTCCCGGCTCTGTTCCTCAAATTAATACTTCCGATCGCCGCCGCAATTCTGGCCTTGACCGGTGTCTTGGCCCTGGCCTGTTTTGCCAAGGCCTTCGGCATTTCGTTTCTGGCTCTCCCGCGGGGTTCTCACGCACGCCATGCCAAGGAAGTCCCGGTGGCGATGCGAATCGGCATGGGCATCCTGGCCCTGTTGTGCATCGGGCTTGGTATGGCTCCCATGATCGTGGTGCCGCTCCTCGACCGGATTACCGGCTCTCTGACCGGTGTGTCGATTAGCGAGAAGGTGTTAGCGCTCGATGGATGGGCCTTGGCGCCGGTGAACATGGAGTTCTCCAGTGTCTCGCCCCCCATGCTGGCAGCCATGCTGATTCTGGGCGGTCTGCTCGGCCTGTCGCTAGCCTTCATCTTGGGTGGCCGTCCGGTGAAGCGCTATTACAAAACCTGGGGCTGCGGGATCAATCTGTCACCGCGGATGGCGTACACGGCCACGGGGTTTGTTCAACCCATCAAGCGAGTCTTCAGCACCATCTACCAGCCCACCGTCAAGCTCGAGACTGAGTTTCTGGAAGAGTCCCGTTACTTCGCCAAACAACGGCGGTTTGAATTTCACATCGAGCCGGTCTTTCAGAAGTATCTGTATGATCCGGTGGTCACAATCTTCATGGGAATCGCGGACCGGCTGCGCATTCTTCAGGCCGGCAGCCTGCACCTGTACTTGGCCTATATTTTTGTGACGCTGGTGATCTTGTTGTTGATGGCGGCCTAACTATCGGGCGCGGGGCGAAGGGTGAGAGGCAAGGAGTCATTGTATTCATGATGCGGGCAATTCTTCTCGTCGTTGCGCAGACCATCGTCTTACTGGCCGTTTCGCCATTCCTTGTAGGACTCATTCGCAAGGTGAAGGCGCGATTTCAATGCCGGCGGGGCGCCGGCGTCTTCCAGCCCTATGCTGATTTGGCCAAGCTGTTCCGGAAGCAGCCGGTGGTTTCGACGACCACCTCGTGGATCTTTCCCGCGACACCCTACATTCTGTTTGCCTCCACACTCTCTGCGGGTCTGCTGGTTCCCGCGTTCACCTCGCAAACGCCTCTGAACTTTGCCGGAAATATCATCGCGCTCGTGTACCTTCTGGCGCTGGGGACGTTTTTTCTGATCCTCGCGGGACTCGATGCCGGATCAGCCTTCGGCGGGATGGGCAGCAGCCGTGAAGCGATCGTGGCGTCGCTGACGGAACCGGCCATGATCCTCTCCATTTTTGCCATCGCGCTGACCGCCGGCTCCACCAATCTCAGCACCATCGTCCATAAGACCGCGTTGCTGGAGGGAATTGTGACGGATCCCTCGCCCCATCTCATGGCGCTCGCCGCGTTGTTTATCGTGGCGCTCGCCGAGACCGGGCGGGTGCCGGTCGATAATCCGGCGACGCATCTGGAACTGACCATGATCCATGAGGCGATGGTCCTGGAATACTCGGGCCGCTATCTCGCCTTCGTCGAATGGTCAGCCGGCTTGAAGTTAGCCGTGTTTCTCTCCCTGATCGCCAACGTCTTCGCGCCCTGGGGCATTGCGACCACCCTGATGCCGGCCGCGATAGGGATCGGGCTCGTGGTCTATCTGGTGAAGATCGCGGGCCTTGCGGTGCTGATCGGGACCCTGGAGTGCATGTTCGCGAAATTGCGGTTGTTCCGTGTGACCGATCTTCTGGGCGTGGCCTTTATCCTGGCGCTGCTCGGGCTGTTGTTCTTTTACATTCTTCGGAGCTGAGCGGATGCAGATTTCTCCTCACATCGGAT
>CAZOUA010000062.1:0-1096 GCA_964582865.1 uncultured Nitrospira sp.
CAAAATAGGTCGGCAGACAACCGACATCCGATGCGCCCTGCACGTTGTTCTGGCCTCGCAGCGGATTGATGCCGCTCCCGGGCTTGCCGATGTTTCCCGTCGCCAGGGCCAAGTTCACCAGGGCCATCACCCCGTGGCTGCCCCAGCGGTGCTCGGTCATGCCTAAGCCGTGGATGCAGAGCGACGCTCCGCTCGACGCGTACCGGCGGGCCGCTTCCCGAATGAGATGGGCCGGTACGCCCGTGATCTGTTCGGTCTTCTCCGGCGTGCAATCTGCGACCGTATTGATCCATTCATCCAATCCCTCGGTGCGTTCACCCGTGAAGCGGTGATCGATGAGTCCTTCCTTGGCGATTACATATCCCATCCCGTTCAACAACGCGACGTTGGTGCCCGGTTCGAGCTGCAAATGCAGATCGGCCAAACGCGCCAGTTCGGTCCGCCGCGGATCGATCACGATCATCGGCACGCCGCGCCGGTGCGCCTGCTTGATACGGGCGCCGACGACGGGGTGGGACTCCGTGGGATTGGCCCCGACCACCATGATCAGCTTCGCCAGATCCAGATCGTCAATCGAGTTGGTGGCCGCGGATGCGCCCAACGTCTCCATCATGCCGGTCACGGTCGCGCTGTGGCAGACACGCGCGCAGTTGTCGATGTGATTCGTCCCGATCACGCAGCGCATGAACTTGCCGAACAGATAATTTTCTTCGTTCGTGCCGCGGCTGGACGAGATCGTCGCCAGGGCATCCGGGCCGTGCGTCGTCTTGATGCGGGAGAACTCCTGCGCGATATGATCCAGCGCCACATTCCAGGAAATCTCTTTCCATCCGTTCCCCTCGCGCAACAGCGGTGTTCGCACGCGATCACCGGCGGAGATGTACGTCCATCCGAACCGGCCCTTCATGCAGGCATGACCCAGGTTCGAGGGTCCGTCGTCTGCCGGAACCATCTGCACGACCTGGCCGTCCCGCACGCCCGCGTCGAAGGCGCAACCGACTCCGCAATAGGCGCACGTGGTTCGCACAAACTGTGTCGGATGCCCCCGCTCGAGCACCGTCTTTTCCGTCAGCGCGCCGGTCGGGCATTCCTTCAC
>CAZOUA010000062.1:1196-8948 GCA_964582865.1 uncultured Nitrospira sp.
TCAACGTGACCGCCGACGGGCCCGAGGCGAGGGGCGAGGAACGAGAGGAAGCAGGTTGAGGCTCTGGCTTGTTCTGCATGTATGTCCTCTTGCCCCTAGCCCCGGACCTTGCGCCTGAATTCGTCAGGGAAATGCTCGATCGCCGTCAGCACCGGATAGGGGGCACGGCCGCCCAGTGCACAGAGGCTGGCGGTTTTCATGGTTTCTCCCAAATCGGCGAGCAACGCCAGGTCGCTCGATTTCCCGCGCCCGCTTTGCACCTGTTCGAGAATCTCCAGGGCCCGGAGCGATCCGATCCTGCAGGGCGTACATTTGCCGCAGGATTCGTCGGCCGTGAACGCCATGAAGTGCCGCGACAGTTCGACCATGTCAGTGTCCTGATCATAGACCACGATGCCTCCGTGTCCCAAAATGGCGCCGGCGTCGGCAAACGCGTCGTAACAGATCGGGATATCGAGTGTGGACTCCGGAAACAAGCTACCCAGCGGCCCCCCGACCTGGACAGCTTTGAATTGCGCTCCATCGACCATGCCGCCGCCGAAATCCTCAAGCACCTGGCGCAACGTCATGCCGAACGGAATTTCGACGAGTCCCGGCTGCTTGAGTCGCCCGCCAAGTTGCAGCGCGATCGTCCCGCGCGACCGTTCGGTGCCGAGCGAGGCATGCCAGGCTCCGCCGCGCGCGAGAATGTTGGGCAGCGTCGCAAAGGTGAGCACGTTGCTGACGATCGTCGGTCGCTGGAAGAGCCCCGCGACGGCTGGATATGGGGGCTTCGCGCGCACGACACCCCGGCGGCCCTCCAGCGATTCGAGCAGCGCCGTTTCTTCTCCGCAGACATAGGACCCGGCACCCATGACGAGTTCGATCGCGAACGTCCGGTCATTGAGCTCGAGCAGCTCGGCTTCATCCGCCTTCCGAATCGCCCGGCGCATCGTCCGTGCCGCATCCGGATATTCCTGCCGGCAGTACAGAAAGCCTTTGGCTGCGCCGATCGTGTGGGCGCAGATCAGCATCCCTTCGATCAGACGAAATGGATCGCCCTCCATGATCATCCGGTCGCAATAGGTTCCGGCGTCGCCTTCATCGGCATTCACCACTACATATTTCTCGGCCGCATCTGCGTTGAGCGCCGCCTGCCATTTGCTCCACACCGGAAAGGCCGCGCCCCCGCGGCCCCGGAGCTGCGAGACCTTGAGTTCCTGGATGATGGCCTCGGGCGCCATCGCCAGCGCCGCCTCCAGCCCCTTGAACCCGCCGCGCGCCTGATACTCATCCAACGCGAGCGGTTCCGTGACGCCGAAATTCGAGAAGGTGCAGCGCGTCTGTTTTGCCAGATAGGGAATGGATTCGACCGGAGTCCCGCCGGTTCCTGCAATGATTTTCGAAAGATCCTCGGGAGCCACGTTGCCCCAGGCCATGCGGCCGGCCGGCCCATCCCGTTCGATCATCGGTTCGAGATAAAAGGCCCCGCGTGAGGAAGTCCGCACCAATTGGATCTCGGCTCGTTCCTCCAGTTTCCTGGCTAACTGATCGGCACCGGCGGCTCGCGACGACGTATCGTTGGAGAGATAGAGTCTCGAAATGGTCATGGGTACCGTTTCATCAAGGACGGAATCTGCACAGGCTCCACTCGCCCGTAGATATCCTGGTCTACGACGACGGTCGGCGACAGGGCGCAGTTGCCCGCGCAGTAGACCTTCTCGAGCGTAACGCGGGTGCCGGAATCGGTCCGGCCGGTCTCATCGCCCAAATGGGCTTGCACTGCGCGGAACACATTCTCGGAGTGGTTGGCCATGCAGGACTCGCCCATGCAGACTCGGATCACATGGCGTCCGGGAGGCTCCGTCCTGAGATCGGGATAATAGGACAAGACCCCGGCCACGTCGGCATCCGTAACGCCAAGCGCCTGCGCGAGCGGCTGTATGGCCGCGATCGGCACATGGCCATGCGCCTGTTGAATCGTCAGCAATGCCTTGAGAATGTTAGGCTGAGCCGGCGGCTCCGGCCGGCAGGACTCGATCAGGTCGGCCAGCGTCGAGCCGCCGCTGCCCGTCACGCGGGCACCTCATCCAGTCCGACGTGGGCGCGCAGCTTGTTATAGGAGAAGACCGGCTTGCCCATGCGGACGACGCCGGGATCGTGCCGCTCCATCTCATCGATCAACGCACTCACCTTGCCGCGTGCGACCGGAGCGGCAGCGGCATGTCGAGGCGTTTGCCCGCCGAGCGCATGATGGGCCTGATCGGACCATTCCAGATAGGCCTTTTCAAGAAACTGGTTGAGCAGCGTTCGATCTTCCTCTGCGGTCACAATCACGGTCAGCGGTTCCTCGGACATCAATTCCGCCACCGACAGCTGGCGAGCCGGCGGCGTCAGCGTCTCGCCGCGGAAGTGTAGCGCGAATCCGAACGAAGCCGCCAGTCGATGCTTGATGGTATTGAGACGCTCCGGGCCGTCGCATTCCACGATGAGCTGAGCAGAGGTCACAGTCAACCGTGCGACGATCGTCGCCGCATTTCCCGTTGCCTCGCGTTGAATCCAGGTCCGAGCCGGAGGCTTCTCCCCTGCTGCCGGGGCGGGCTTCTCTTCCTCGAATTCGCGCATCTCGGACAACCCGTCGGCGAAGAACTGATATTCATGGTGATCGTACAACGCCACGGCATAGAGGTACGGCTGCCCATCGCGGTTGCGGTATCGAATGTGAACGACCGCATCGACCAGGGCCGCAAACCGCATCTCTGCATAATTCCACAACAGGATATGCCCGAACCGTTTGGTGAACTCCTGCCATTCGCCCAAGACGAGAGAGCCTGACGACATCTCCATGCTGCGCTCCCACTCGCGCGCAGCTTCGTACAGAGTCCTGGCATCGGAGGGCGAGAGCAGGATCCCGCAACCGGCCAAGCAGCCCTTTCCGGACTCATAGGCCTCGGGATCACGGATCACTCTCGTCAACAGCACGTGACCGGCAACAAAGTTCTTCGACCATTCTCCGGCGGGCACGACGAATGCCGTGCCATCGCCGATCGACCGCAGCGTGAGCGCACCGTCCGGCTCCGCCATCAGCTCGAGCAGATCCAGATAGGAATGCTTCAGCGGATCGAGCCAAACCCGCTCTTCGTTCGGAATATGTTCGGTGATGACGTCTCGCAGCTGCTCGATGAGCGTGAGCTGCCCGTCCTCGGGGTAAAAATCGCAGAACAATACGAGATTCGCCAGTTCGGACTCTTGCGCGAGCGGAGCGACGATCCGTCCTGTCCCGCCTTCAAGATAGGGTTTCAGCGCTCGCGCAAGCGCCACTTCCCGCTGCAATGCGAACTCCGGCTTGAGCGAAAGCCGCTCGAGCCGTGACAGTATCGCGTCGAGAGCAGGCGGCCGCGGATTCCAGAATCCCGCCGTCTGATCACTCGCGAGCTTCATGGATTTCTTCCATGACGATTTCTTCCGCGTCCAGCCAATCCTGCATATCATGCCCTTCTCGCCGGCCTCGCGCCTCCCAGAGTTCGTGAGCCTTGGCCCTGATGCGTTCCCATGTGCCTTCAGGCAATTCGATCGGCTTTCCGGACTTTGTTCCGGAACCGGCCTTTCCTGACTTCGCCGTTCGCGATTTTCTCACCGTGACGCTCATGGCAATCTCCTCGGTTAGGGGTTCCTTCGCTGCACGCCCGGCAGCGTCACCAGTCGCTGGTGGCTCGGACTGAACTTCGGACTGCGGACCGCCAGTACAGGACAACGCGCGCGCCGCAAGACCCCCTCCGCCACGCTGCCGGCCATGACGTGGGAAAGCCCCCGGCGGCCATGGGTTCCCATTACAATCAGATCGCTCGGCAGGGAACGCGCGTCATCCAGGATGGAATCGGCCGGCAGGCCTCCGCGCACGTGACTCCTGACCGCAACGCCTGCCGCAGACAATGCATCTGAAAGATCTTCTAATCGCTTGGTCAATGTCTCGCGCCTGTGTTTCCGCTCATCGGCATGGCTCAACGTGAAGTCCAGCCCATAAGACACCGGCTCCAGGACGTGGAGCAGATCGACCGATGCCTTGGCCTGTCTCGCGACCACCGCGGCATATTCCAGCGCATCCAGCGAGCAATCGGAAAAATCGATCGGGACCAGAATGCGATCGAGATGGATGCCGGCATGCTCGATCGATGCCGCATCCTTCTCCATATGCACGGCAAGCACGGGACAGGGCGCCGTGCGAATGACGCGCTCGGCCGTGCTGCCCAGCAGCACATGGGCCAAGCCGGTCTTCCCCCGCGTGCCCATCACGATCAGCTCAGACCCTTCAGCCAGCGCTGCGGTATTCACTTCCTCGCTCGGGATGCCGGTTGCCATTCTCGTGGCGACGGCGATGCCTCTGCGCGCCGCATGGACTTTGAAGTCGGACAGCTGGCCGGAGGCTTCACTCATCCGGTAGGCCAGGTACTGTTGGTTAACGGGATAATCCGGATTCAACCCGGGAGGGAACTCCAGCACCGTCATGACGGTGAGCGGGATGTGCCAGGAGGAGGCCAGCGAGCAGGCATAGTCTTCAGCCCGGCGCGCCCATTCTGAGAAATCCGTCGCCAGCAATAACTTGGTAATCGTTGCGGTCATTAGTTCGCTCCTCATGGCTAAGGGCCAGAGGCAAGGGACTAGAAGCTCAACGAATCCCCCCTCCCCAGCGCCTCTCGCCTCGAGCCCGTCGCTAGACTGCCTCCGCGCTCAGGAGCAACAGCTCCCCTTTCATATTCGGATGGATCGAACAACGAAAAGCATGGCGCCCGGGCCGCTCCATATTGAACCGAACCGCCGCATCCCGCTTGGAATCCAGCATTACTCCTCCCAGCCCTCTGCCGTACACGATGATGCCGTCCTTCTCGATCTTCGTCGGGATTCCCTCGAACATGGTGGAACCGAAATCATGCCGTTCAGCATCCTCGTTCGTGATCTTGATCACCGTCGGCATACCCAAGCGCAGCGGACCCTGTTTGGTAATAAAACTGAAATCTTTGATCACAACTTCGACGACTTGTTCCGATTGTGATTCGACGGGACTGCTCCCCCAGAGCCCCAAGACTCCCGTCACGGCGAGGACAATGCCCCCGGCCCAGCTCCAACGCTGTGTCATATCTCCCTCCTTCATCATAAGACAATATCCTTTTGCACCCTTCTGGCCGGTAACGGCACGGTCAACACCGCGCATCCAGCCGTCCGCACCACTTTTTCGGCGGTCGACCCGAAGAAAATTTTGTCCATGCTTTCGGACCGCCCTCCGTAGCTGCCGATGACAATCACATCAACCCGCTCTTGACGCGCGAACGTCCCGATTTCCACAAAGGGAGCTCCCTCGAGCACGAGCCGTTTGACCGCCACCCCCTTCGTCGACTGCGATTCCAGCAATTGCCTGGTCTTGAGCCGGGCCTGGTGGCGCAGACGCCTCCGTTGCGCAGCTGCGTCGGAAGGAACGGCGAGCAGCCCCAGACGATTGAACGCCGCGACGGCGCTGGTATCGATGACATGCAGCAGGATCACTTCGGCCTCGAACGCGCGCGCCATTTCCACCGCCACGCGAAACGCGACGTCCGAACAGGGCGAGAAATCGACCGGCACGAGAATCTTTCGAAACAACTGATTGGCCATAGTTCCTCTTGATCTCAATCCTCCGCCGCTGGATAACTCAGCAAGGGCAATGCCACTCCGGCAAGGCCGGCGGCAGATAACCGACCGCTCATAGAAACAACGGCTTTGACGGGATCGGGAGACCATCGGTTATCCACCATCGGCTCCCCAGATTTTCGGAGGGGATTCCTGCGACAGCATGATTCTTACCGCTGTGGCAGAAGGCGACAGAAAGCGTAAAAGATGAATGGTGACGGATAAGAAGCGTGAGCCAACACAACGGCAAACCTCACCCCCTTCCTTTCACCTTTCACCCTCAACGTTTCACATCCGTGAGGCATCGGATTTGCGTTCTCATCTGCTGAGTCCGGCCGGACGATGGACAAGGAGGATGCATGACGAAGGGACAGTGGTTACTGATCGGAGCAGTCGCCGTGGGATTGGCCGTGGGTCTGTACCTCCTCTTCTTCTGTCCGACAGAGTGCCATTAGGGAATTGAGAGGAGAAGATGGGCATAACGATCGCCGTCTTGCTTTTGCACAGATAGCCGTCGAGGAACGTGGCCATGCGAACACAAGGCAGAGCCGATCACGGCACCGAGCAGCCTGTTACCGTAAGCGAAGG
Source organism: uncultured Nitrospira sp. (assembly GCA_964582865.1). Lineage (GTDB taxonomy): Bacteria > Nitrospirota > Nitrospiria > Nitrospirales > Nitrospiraceae > Nitrospira_C. The sequence goes on from CAZOUA010000062.1 coordinate 7,425, forward strand.
AGGCGTCACCCTCGACGGCATGCTCGGCATCCCGCCCCGCGCCGTTGGCGTCGTGCTCTTTGCCCATGGAAGCGGCAGCGGACGCTTCAGCCCCCGGAATCACTTCGTCGCGCGCCGCCTCCAGAGCGGCGGAGTTGCGACGTTGCTGGTTGACCTGCTCACGGAGGAGGAGGCGGAAGACCGCCGCAATGTCTTCGACATCGATCTGCTGGCCGATCGAGTTCTCATAGCCGGCGCCTGGCTCGGCGGCGACGTACGCACGAGGCGCCTTCCGCTCGGTTACTTCGGAGCCAGTACCGGCGCCGGAGCCGCGCTGCAGGCTGCCGCTCGACGCCCTTCGGCCGTCACGGCAATCGTCTCGCGCGGAGGAAGGCCCGACCTCGCCGAACGGTACCTTCCGGAAGTCACCGCGCCGACCTTGCTCCTCGTCGGCGGGTATGACGAGCCCGTCATCGAAATGAACCAGGCCGCCTTCCGGCTGCTCCGTTGTTCGAAGGAAATCGTGATCATACCAGGCGCCACGCATCTCTTCGAAGAACCGGGCACGCTCGAACAGGTCGCGGACCGCGCGTTGGAGTGGTTCCTGCGCTGCTTCGCTCCTCACACAGAACCCAGACAGGTTTCGCGGAGAAAGGAGAATCCTTGATGAAAACATTGCTCGCCGTCGACGGATCGGATAATTCCTACGAGGCCGTGCGGGCCTTGAAATACCTCGGCAGGGCGGATCAATTGATCCTGCTCCACGCCTTGAACGTCCCGAGGCCGGCCTACCCCATGATGATGCCCGAAGTCGCCGACGAGCTCTACGCCTCGCTCGAGCGGAGCATGCGGGAAGACGGTGAACGGTTGCTCAACCGGGCGCAATCGCTTCTCCCTTTGCATGCCGGTCCCACCACGAAACGGCTTGAGCTCGGGTCGCCCGCCGAAGTCATCGTCACGGCGGCGGAACAGGACGGAGTTGATCTTATCGTGATGGGAGCTCGCGGGGTCGGTCCGATCAAGGAGCGATTGCTCGGCAGCGTCTCTCATCGCATTCTGACACTGGCCCCCTGCGCCAAGCTGATCGTCAACGGCCCCGTCAAAGCCATGACGAAGGTATTATGTCCCCTCCAAGGACCCGACGACGCAGAGTCGGCTATTCGCTTTCTGCAGTTGAAGCCGTTCCACGAGCCGGTTCAGCTCTCCCTGTTGGCCGTCCTTCCCAACGTCCGGCCGCCCTGGCCCGCGGAGACCGCCGCGACAGACCAGCTTGAAGAGCAGGCGCTTAAAGATGCGTGCGGATTTGTCGAAGAAGCGGCAGGCCGCCTCCGGTCGCTTGGCTATCAGGCCAGCGGACGCGCCGTGCTTGGCACACCTGCCGACATGATTCTGCAGGAAGCCGGCACGTTACGATCCGACCTGATTTTCATGGGATCGCGGGGGCGGAAAGGAATTACGCGCTTCATGCTGGGAAGCGTCTCCCACGCCGTGCTGCATCGGATGCCCTGTCCGATCTTGATCTATCAGTAAGGTTCAGGCTAAGGC
>CAZOUA010000062.1:9048-11208 GCA_964582865.1 uncultured Nitrospira sp.
CTCAGCCTTCTAGAGGAATTTGGCTTTCACGAGCTGGAGGATCTGGCGGGCTGCTCCGGCCGGCTGGACGACCGTCGTGTCGATTCGGAGTTCAGGATTCACCGGCGCGTCATAGGGAACTTGCAGCCCGGGAACCGACTTGGACTCACCGCGTTGTCCCCGCTGATAGGTTCCCTTTCGATCCCGCTGCATGCAGACATCAAGCGGACAATCCACGGCCACCTCCGCAAACCGAGGTATCGTGACTCGTGCCGCGTCACGATACTCCCGCCGGCTTGCCGTGGCATCAAAAATTACCGTCACTCCATGCGCGACGAGCCGCTGACCCGTGAAGACCAGAGCTCGGTAGAACAGGTCCCGCTCGGCTTGTGAATAGGTCGGGTCCGGTGTGAGCACACGCCGGACTTCGTCCGATTCCAAGACCTCCACGGTCAAACCCAGCGCCTCAAGCTGAGGATACAACATCGAGACAATCGTACTTTTGCCGGAGGCCGGCAAGCCGGTAATCCAAACGGCGAAGGCTTCCTGTGTCATCGACAATACTCGTTCACGCGTGACGGGTCGAATTGCGGGGAGTCCAATACGTTCCGGACGAACCGGAAGATGCTGCGGCGCACCTCGATGGACAACTTGGGATACCAGACCGGACTGGCCAAGACCAACCCTCGAAACGCAAAGAACGGAGCCGCCGCCTTCCTCACATCATCGTCGCCGCTCGACTCGATATAGGTATCCCAGAGCAAGCGGAACAGGACTTCGAATGGCCCTTGCAACCGGCCCCACCGGCACAGCGAGAAAAACAGATAGTTGATCGTCATCGAGGTGACGTCATCGGCGGGCTCCCCCCACTCGCCGCGCGACCGGTCGAGCACGGAGAAATCGGCACCCGCTCGAAACAGCACGTTCCAAGGATGGAAATCGCCGTGCACCTGCGAGAGCCGGCTCGTCTCACGTCGCAACCGCCAGCGCCAGCGATTGCAGGCGTCCTCGATGTCCCGCAACAACTCTTCCGTGATGAACTCGAAACGCGCGGGATAACTATCGGTCAACCCCATGATGCATTCGCCGTGGCCGATCAATTCGCGGAGACGGCGGCGGTAGAGATCCGGATCGCGGCGCTTCTTGCGGTGGATCCGAGCCAGATATGTCGCGAGCGCCTTCGTTCTCCGGCGATCGAGCGCGCGCAACGATGCTCCCTTTGCCAGCCGTTCCAGGTCGGCGTGATAGCTGGCGCCTTCCGTCCATTGTGTGAGGACAAAAAACTCGCGGCCTTTCGCCACCGAAAACAATTCCTGAGTCGATGAGAAGGCTCCGACATCGAGGGCTTTCACATGGCGAGGCAAGCGGCCATAGGATTCGAAATCCCACAATATGGCTTGCGCCCGGTCAGCCATGTGCTCGTGGCCGAATGGACCGGGACTCATCGTTTCGAGGACCGCAGAACGGCGAGAGCGACCGGTTCGAAACGTCACCTTGACCGGCGACCCGTACCCGTATTGCTTGTACTGACCCTCTGAGCTTTCTTTCCCGATCGGCCCATAGGACAGCAAGGCGGTGCGAGCACCGAACCGGTCTCGCAGATATTGTTCAAGTGCTTCTTTCTTGAGGACGGGCATCGATGACGAAAGAGGCAAGTCATGTTCCAAGCAAGCCGGGCGAGCGGCGGGAGGCGAGGCATTAACGGGAGAACATCTTGATTTCGAACCCCTAGCAGCCGCTTGTCTCAAATCTCTCACCGGTCTTCGACTGGTGCATTGAGCTTCACTCGCATAATAGGGACTGAGGAAAAATGCGCCATCTCAGTGAGGCGAAGGGCACGCGGCAAGAGGCAAGAGATAAGAATTATAGCCCTCTAGCCTTTGGCCTCTGGCCCCGAGTCCCTGTTCGATGACGGCATGTCCTTTGCTGATCTGACTCCTGCGACCGTTTAACAAGGGCAAAAGGAGGTCTCATGGAGTTAGAGGTTGAAAGCCGCAATGTCGGGATGACGCCCCGCTGGAAGAAGGAAATTGAAGAGCGCATGGCTGATCTGCAGCAAGGGTATGACGATCTGACCCATGGTCGAGTCACCTTGACGAAAAACTCCCATCACAAGAAATCAGCCAATGTGGCCGAAGCGCTGGTGGTCGTATCGCTCCCCGGACGTCATACGTTCACCGC
>CAZOUA010000063.1:0-8632 GCA_964582865.1 uncultured Nitrospira sp.
TCATTCTCCATCTGGTACGTCATTCTGGCGATCTGGGCGGTGATCCTGGTTCATGACTTTATTCATGCCGTACAGAAGATCGAAGAGTTCCCCTATAGCGAGTTCAAGTCGTTGGTAGCGGCCGGAAAAGTCGCAGAGGTGTCGGTGAGCAGCCACATGCTGACGGGGAAGCTGAAGCCGGAAGGAGAGTCCAAAGAGCAGAAACAGTTCACATCAATTCGTGTGGAGGATCCGGAGCTTGTCCGGGACCTCGAACAACATGGCGTGAAATTTACAGGAGTGATCGAGACGACGTTCTGGCGCGACCTCTTATCCTGGCTCCTGCCGGTTCTTGTCTTCGTGGGCATCTGGTTCTTCATCTTCCGCCGCCTGGGCCAGGCCCAGGGCGGCTTCATGCAAGTCGGGCAATCCAAAGCCAAGATTTACGTCGAGAAAGATATCAAGGTGACGTTTGCCGATGTCGCAGGGGTGGATGAAGCGAAAGAGGAATTGCGCGAAGTGATCGAGTTCCTCAAGACGCCGGAGAAGTTCACCAAGCTGGGCGGGAAAATTCCGAAAGGCATCTTATTGGTCGGCCCGCCGGGAACGGGGAAAACGCTCTTGGCCCGTGCGGTGGCGGGCGAAGCCGCCGTGCCGTTTTTCAGCATCAGCGGGTCGGAGTTTGTGGAAATGTTCGTCGGGGTCGGAGCGGCTCGGGTGCGCGACCTGTTCGAACAGGCCAAACTGAAAGCACCCTGCATCATCTTCATCGACGAACTTGACGCGCTCGGCAAGGCCCGCGGCATGGGGCCCATGGCTCATGAAGAGCGTGAACAGACATTGAATCAGCTCCTTGTCGAGATGGACGGATTCGATCCACGTATCGGCGTCATTCTGATGGCGGCGACCAACAGGCCGGAGATTCTCGATTCGGCCTTGCTCCGCGCCGGCCGGTTCGATCGGCATGTGTTAGTGGATCGCCCGGACAAGACCGGTCGTCTGGCGATCTTGCGGGTGCACGCGAAGAAGGTGGCATTCGGTCCGGACGCCGATCTCGACACGGTCGCGGGGATGACCCCGGGGTTCTCCGGAGCCGACCTGGCCAACATCATCAACGAGGCGGCCTTGCTCGCCGTGCGCCGCAGCAAGGATCAGGTCGGGATGCCGGAACTCCAGGAGGCAGTGGAGCGTGTGATCGCGGGCCTGGAAAAGAAGAATCGTGTGCTGAACAAGATGGAGAAAGAACGCGTCGCCTACCATGAGACCGGCCATGCTCTCGTCGCGATGTCCCTGCCGGGGTCCGATCAAGTGCAGAAGATTTCCATCATTCCGCGCGGCATCGCCGCACTCGGCTACACGTTACAGCTCCCGACCGAAGACCGGTTCTTGATGACGAAATCCGAGTTGGAGAACAAGGTCGCTGTGCTGCTTGGCGGGAGGATCGCGGAAGAAGTGATCTTCGGCGAAGCCTCCACCGGCGCGCAGAACGATCTGGTTAAAGCCACCGACATCGCCAAGAGCATGGTGAAAGCGTACGGGATGAGCGACAAGCTCGGCACCATCACGCTGGAGCGGGAGCGGCAGCCGCAGTTCGTCCAGATTCCGGTCGCGTCAGAAAAAGGGGATTACTCCGAAGAGACGGCGCGGGAAATCGATTGCGAAGTCCGCCGGATCATCGACGAGCAATATGCGCGAGTGAAACGGCTGCTGGAAGAGAAGCAGGCGGCGCTGCAGGAAGGCGCGGCACTGTTATTGGAACGTGAAGTCATCAGCGGCGCGGAATTGAAAACGATCATGGACAAAGGGTGAGCTGAGCGGGCGGATGAAGCCGTCGTTCAAGACAGGCCTTAGTTTTGGATTGACGTCCGGTGTGATTACCACGCTGGGGCTGATGGTCGGCCTGCACGCGGGAACCCACTCGCGGATTGCCGTGCTGGGAGGCATCGTGACCATTGCCGTGGCAGATGCGATGTCGGACGCGATGGGAATTCACCTGGCGGAGGAATCGAAAAACAGCGGCCCGGCCTCTCATATATGGGAGGCCACCATCGCCACATTTGCCGCCAAATTGTGCATTGCGCTGACGTTCGCCGTCCCGGTGCTGTTGGTGCCTTTGCAGACGGCGATTTTCATCAGTGTCGTGTGGGGGCTTGTGCTCTTGGCGCTTCTCAGTTTTCTGCTCGCGCGCATGCAACAGATCGAGCCCTGGAAAGTGATCGGTGAGCATGTGCTGATCGCCTTATGTGTCGTCGCCTTGTCGCATTACGTCGGCCATTGGGTCCAGGAGCTGCAAGAATGAACCGATCCCGACCGTGTCATGGAAGGCCGCATCATGAACGCGCATGAACAGCCCCCGCTCCAGGCAACTTACGACCACCTGCTCACCTTGTGGACGTCCGGCGTGCGGGACTACCATACGATGCTGTCCGACTATCTGACAGCCAACTCAATTTTCGTCGCGGTCATAGGGCTGACGGTGTCGAGGGAGCCGCTGGCCTTGTCTTTTACCGTACTGATCGTGCTCCTTTGCGTGTTCGGCATCCTCCTCTGTTTCCAGATGGCGATCGTGCTCGGTCGATTTTCCGGGCAAAATGCCCTGTGGGAATGGCAGCTGCGGGGGATCGAGCAGGATCCGGAGTGGCGGGCGGAGAAACTGATGATGAGCGTGCACCTGCTCCATGAGGCGCAGCGACCGATCGAGAATCGGCGGAACGAACCACCGGTGTTCGAACCGAATTGGGCGTTCCGCCAACACCGCCAGTGGTGGGCCCATCGAGCGATCAGCTTCCCCTGGTTCTTCGGATCGGTCTACAGTCTCTTTCTGCTTTGGGCTGCGGCCCAATTGATTCGACAGCTGACCGGTGGATCATCATAGATCGAGGAGAGGAGTTTCGCATGTGGAACAGGATCGCGCCCGCAGCCTGTCTCGCCGTGACATTGATACTGGTTCCTTTGGCACGGGGCGAAGGAGCGCCGGCCAAGGGAGAGGCCGATAAGCCGCATCGAGTTGTCATGCATCTGAACTCGGGCGACGAGAAGGTGCAGAAGGGCGCGTTGAACAACATCAAGCATCTCTACCAAGAAATGGGAGGGGACCGCGTCACGGTCGAACTGGTGGTGCACGGAGCGGGGCTCGAATTGTTGATGAAAAGCAAAACGAAGTTCGAGGAAGAACTGGAACGTCTCTACGGCCTGTATGGCGTCGGGTACACGGCCTGCTCCAACACGATGAGGTCGATGAACGTCACGAGGGCCGACCTGGTCGATCAAGTCACCCGCACGGCTCCGGCGATGGTGCGTTTGATGGAACTCCAAGAAGCGGGCTGGGTCTATATCAAACCGTAGCCGATGTTGTGTTTTCATGCCGATTCTCGGTAGGATTTTCCGGATGCCTCGCACCACGACACTTGCACGGGCGCCTGTATGAGTCCACGACGGCCCATCCGTTCAACCGCTCCCTCGCCGCAACTGGATGCATCGGCTGCTTCGGCCAAATCTCGGAACCGGACTCTTTCCAAGAAAGAATTTCAGGATGAGAAAGAACGACAGCGCCTTTTGCATCATCTCGGCGAACGGGTCAAAGAGCTGACGGCGTTGCACGGAACCGTTCGACTGTTGCAAGACCGCACGGAACCGCTGGAAGAAGTCCTTACGCAGGTTGTGGTTCTTCTGCCGCCGGCCTGGCAATATCCGGACATCACGGTCGCGCGCATTCAATTCGACGGCCTGACAGCCGCGACTCCCGGCTTTCAAGAAACGCCCTGGATGCAACGGGCTTCGCTTGTTACGTCGACGGGCCGGAGAGGCGTTGTTGAAGTAGCCTATTTGGATGAGCGGCCTGGAGAACATGAAGGCCCCTTCCTCATCGAGGAACGCCATCTGATTGACTCCCTCGCGGATACGCTCTCTTCTCACCTGACTCGCCGGGAGGCGGAGGAGGGGCTTCGGGAAGCCCACGGACAGTTGCAAGCGCTTTCCCGCCAGCTGATGCACGTGCAAGAGCAGGAGCGAAGAACGCTCGCGCACGACCTTCACGACGAAGTGGGGACGGCTCTGACGGCCCTGAAGATGAATCTTCAAACCATGCAACGAGTGATCGATATCACGCCGATCGCGGACGCCGTGAGCGACAGTTTGGGCATTCTGGATTCTCTGCTGAAACGCGTACGGGATCTATCGTTGGATCTACGTCCGTCGTTGCTGGACGACCTCGGCTTGGTGCCGGCGATTCGATGGTACGTGATGCGTCAGGCCGAGCGGGCCGGGATCGAAGCTCATGTTGAAGCCGAAGTAGTTCCCCAGGAATTACCGGCCGATAAGGCGGTCGTGTGCTTTCGAATCGTACAAGAAGCGGTGACCAATGTGCTGCGCCATGCCGGAGCGTCCCGGCTGGACGTTACCCTGCGAACAGCCGGCTCAGGGTTCGAGCTGCGCATCAAAGATAACGGCGCCGGCTTCCCTGTCTCGGAGTCGATGGCCGGATCGGCCGATCGGTGGACCCTGGGTTTGCTTGGTATGCGAGAACGGGCACGAGCGTTGGGGGGGACTCTTGCAATCCATTCGGGGCGGGGACGGGGCACCGAGGTGCTCGCGCACATTCCTCTGAAGGATGCGAGTCAGACGTAGCGTGCTGGGCTGAAAGGTTTGTCTGATGCCGATTCGCGTGGTTCTGGCCGATGATCATGTGTTGATTCGAGCCGGTTTGAGGGCATTGCTGCACAGTTTGCCGAACATTCAGGTCGTCGGCGAGGCGAGCGACGGCCGCGAAGCGGTGGATGTTGTCGGGAAGATCCGGCCCGACGTGGTGATTATGGATATTGCCATGTCCAATTTGAACGGATTGGAGGCGACAAGTCGTATCACAAGACAGTGCCCCGGTGTACGAGTGATCATGCTCTCGATGCATGCCAACGAAGAGTATGTGGGACAGGCGCTCGATGCAGGGGCCACGGGTTACTTGCTCAAAGGTGCGGAACCGGCTGAGCTTGAACTGGCCATCAAAGCGGTGGTGCGAGGCGAAACGTATTTGACTCCCGGCATTTCCAAGCAGTTGGTTCAGGATTATCTCGCCCATCGGAAGGACAAGCTCGGTCCCATCGTCGATCTGACGGCCCGGCAGCGGGAAGTGCTTCAACTCGTTGCAGAAGGTTGTTCGACGAAGGATATCGCCAAGAAACTGGATCTGAGTGTGAAAACAGTGGAAACCCACCGCGCCGAGTTAATGCGCCGGCTGGACATTCATGATGTGGCGGGGCTTGTTCGCTATGCAATCCGTAGAGGTTTGGTGTCGACAGAAACCTAATATTTCGAGGACTTCCGTCATCTGCCCCACGAATGGCCTCTGAGGGTCCATCCTCAATTATCTCCTCCTTCATAATACTGTCAGCCCGGCGTTCTCGGGTATTTTCATTCGCTTTCTCAGGGATCCCCCGATAGGCCGCAGTCGCGCCTTTCTGTAGCATGTGAGGTAGTGGGATCCATGAGATTGCAGGAAAACCTGAGGGAGGTGGATTATGAGAGATGAACGGAAAAAAGCGCTGCTCTTCGCACTGCCATTGCTAGTATTGCTGGAGTTGACCGGCTGCAGCACGGTCCTTCCCGCAGACCTGGAAGGCAAGCTTCTCACTGGTGGAACGGCGGATGATCATCTGGCGGCCGCTATCCACTACCAGAATAAAGGAAATCAATTGGAGAGCGAAGCTGCTCGGTATGAGGCCCTGGTAGGGAAAGTCGGCGCGCATGAAGATCCGAAGGGTCTCCGGCGTAGCGGCTGGGTCATCGCCGCACAAGAGAGCAGAACTGCGGCCAAACAGATGCACGAGCTCTATGCAGCCCATTTCGAAAAGGCCCAAACGATGTATGGCAAAAAAAGTCCGGAATGAGAAAGTGTTGAGAGCAAATTCCGTTCGGGGCCGAGGGGGCGCCGCTGGAACTCCAGTGGCGCCCCTTTTTACTTGCTGCAACGTTGCGCGCCGCTTGCTTCACGCGATAGGGCAGGAGGTCCATCGCACATCGCTTCGCTTGACCCAGCCGCTTCGACCTTCCCGTGTGGTGATGTGCAGGAACGAATGCTTGGGAGGTTCATCCTCCTGCACAATTAGATCTGAATCCAGGGTGCCGACGACCGTATTGCTCCCCGGGTTGTCTCGCACGGCCGTCCCTTTGATTTTCGGCACAAAACACACGAACGGGACGGCATGGCCCGCCACGGCCGGCATCCCTTCTGTGGTCACTGCCTCTGACGGGCCGGATTGTTCCGCGATGACCGTCTTGTCCTCGATGACGCGGTGTGACGATCTGCGAATGAGGACATTCGGTTCGGGGGCGAGGTGCATCTCCGGCAGGCGAGCCATTAGCACTTCGCCCAGCCGCGAGATGAGGGAAGCGTCCGCGCCCTTATGCGAAAGGTGAGAGCGCGCCGGGCCGCGTGTTTCTCCGGCTGTTGCGTCGGCGAGGTAAATCCGCGTCGTGTTGTCGTCCGCGACGACACAGCCTGCGACAAGCCTGAGTCCTCTCTCGCTCGGCATGAGCGCATGCATGGAGGCAAGCGCGCCCGGACAGATGATCGAGGGGAGAACCACCTTTCCCAGTCCTTTCAGTGACGCAATGTGCTCTTGGAGAATGACCGGACTTGTGGCGCCCGTGGAAGGTAGCGGAGCAGTCGTCTCGTCGATGGTCACCGGCCTGCTCAAGATTTTCGACGAGGATTCTTCAAGGACATCGACGACGGTTTTCACGTCGACCGATGCCGGAACTTCATAAGACAGAGCGGCCGTAATCGTGGATGTTGCCGGCGACCGCAAAGTCACGGCGCATCCGGGAAGCGCGAGAAGGCCGATCAAAACAATAAGCCCGCAGCGGATAGTCTCGACTCGGTTCATGTGTCCTCCCCAAAGACAAAAACGTCCTCAGCCACGAGTGGCCGAAGGACGTCTTTGTCCGCTTATCGAGGGATGGTCTCGATGGGGAGGCGCCATTGCCTCCATGAAAAACGTCAAAAAAAAGTCCTTGCCCGGTGAAGAGCAAGGACGCCGTTGTCCTCTAAAAAATGGGTGGAAACATCGTTGTCTCCGCCGTATGTTCGTTTAAAATACGCCGTGGTGCGTTCAGTGTCAAGAGGTTCTTTTCAGCCCTCGTGAGAGGGTTCACGTTACGGAGTGTGGCCCGAGTCGGCACTGTGAGGGGTGGACTTCCGGTGGAGAACACATCTGTTGCGGCCTGTCCGTCGTACTCCCTTCCCAAGCAGCGGGTTACATGGAGGCGGTTCAAATGGGCGGCAGCACCGGCACTGGTGTTCCTCGCCATAGGAATGATCTTTGCGGCAGACGCTGACGCTTCGGAAAATGAGAGTGCTGCTGACGGCAGGCCGATTGCCGCTGGCAAGTCCGAATGGGAATTGGGAGGCTTCGTCGATGCTGCGTACCTCCTGAATTTCAATTTCCCTCCCAATCACACGTTTCGAAGTCGGAGTACGACAACAAGAGTCAATGAACTGGATCTCAATATGGCCGGAGTGTTCTTCAAGAAGGACACAGATGTCTCCTCCCCGTGGGGGGCAGAGCTTCTCGTTCAGACCGGAGAAGATGCCAAAGAGTTCGGATTTGCCAATAACACGCCCAAAGTCGGCTCATCCGACCAGCTTCGGCACTTCGGCCGTGCGAATGTGTCGTATCTCGCGCCGGTCGGCAGCGGGTTGCGGGTTCAGGCCGGTCTCTTCAACAGTTTCATCGGTTACGAGTCGCTCTACTCCAAGGATAATGTGAACTATACGCGCGCATGGATTTCGGATAATTCGCCGTACCTCATGTTCGGTGTCAATGCGAGTTATCCGATCACCCATGAGCTGACCGGCACGGTCTTTGTCATCAACGGGTATGCGCATCTCGCTCATGCCAACGATGTGCCCAGCTATGGGGCTCAGTTGGCATGGAAAGGGGCTTCCCGGTTTTCGTTCCAGCAGACCGTCTACTATGGCCCGGATCAGTCGCAAACAGACATCAATTTCTGGCGATTGTTTTCGGACAGCATCGCGAAATATGAGGATGGTCCGGTCACCGTCGGTTTTGACTATCAGATCGGCACCGAACGAATGGCCGGGCTTCCGGGGAATCCTCGGGTCTTTTGGACCGGCGCGTCGATGCCGATTCAGTGGCATGTGAACGGGCCTTGGAGTGTGGCGATCCGTCCTGAATTTTACTGGGATCGCAATGGACGGCTGACCGGGTCTGAACAATTCGTGAAAGCGGTGACTGCAACAGTGGAACATCGCCTCCCTGTCCGGTTGGGAGAGACGATCCTTCGACTCGAGTATCGTTTCGATGAATCGACGGGATCGCAGGGCGGCTTTTTCACAGACGCCACGACCTCGTCCGGCTCCGTGGGGTTGACTCCGTCCCAACAACTCGTCATTTTTTCTGCCGTCTGGACATTCACCGCCCGGCCTTGGGCAGCTGGTCTATAAAACCAGCGCGGCAGGTTCAGCATTTCATCAGAGGCCGGCCTAGACTTCGCCGTTTCGACGGGGTGAATCTTTTGGGCCCGGCCTGTCTCTGATGCGCGGCGGTTGACGCGGCGACCTATCTGTAATCGGCCGCAAGGTATGAAGCCGGCGAACGCGTTGTGTTATACAGGGGGGAGCAAGGGTTGGAGGCAG
>CAZOUA010000063.1:8732-10353 GCA_964582865.1 uncultured Nitrospira sp.
GGCCTCGGAGTTGCGCCTGCTCGCGGCGGAGCACATGGAAAAAGCGAAACGCATGTACGCGCAAGAGCGAGGACGATGACCGGTCGATGGTTCAAGGCGGATGTCGTGCTCAACGCTGTGACGAATCTTTTTTCTGAGCGCCGTCTCTTAGAGGGAAAGAGCGGGCATCGGCGGGTGCAACCACTTAACTAAATGAGATCGAGATGAAACGGATCATGATCATGTCGGCGATGGTCGGACTGCTTGCGTCAGGCTGTGCGGAAATACAGCCAAGCGGAAACGGTCGGGTTGCGGCGGTGATCGCGCACGCATCGCAAGATGAGCACGATTCGTTCGGGCCGTTCGGGGTTGCCGGATCCATCCCTTCGACGGTCAATGAGCTTTCATCAAAGGGTGAATCTTTTCTATGAGGAACAACTCTAAGTACAGAAAGTCATCTGTCGAAGTGTAGAAGTCAGATCGGTCCGGTGTCCAACCTTAAATCAGGAGGTCGATTGTGATGAAAAACGGATTGCGAGCCATGGTTGCGGTCGTGGCGATTGGCTGTGCCGGCGTTGCTCCCCAGAAGGCGGTCGGTGGAGAACCGAAATCTCCCGTTGAAGGCTTCGATATTCACGTGCAGGCCCCGCATCTGATGCCGAACGGGGAGCCGGGCGGGCCGTACCATCATTACTGCAAGGGCATTTCAGACAAGATTCTCCAATGTCTCCTCTTCGACTCCACAGATCCCAAGGCCAAGCTGGTCGCCATCGAGTATTTTGTGGCGAAGGATCTCACCAGGAAATTGCCGGCGATCCAGTGGCACCGTCATTTCCACGATCATAAGGTCGAAATTGCCACTGGCCGCGTGCAGATTCTCGACATGCCCGCTGATCAGGCCGCCAAAGTTGCGGAAGTCGCAGCCGGAACGGATGGTGTGATTTATCACCTGTGGCAGCAGGGTCAGGAATTTCCGGATGGCACGGTGAGCTTCCCTCAGTCGCTGGGCCATAAGTTCCCCGGCCACTCGGAAAAGTAGGACGGATAATCAGGCTGGAGAAGTAGGCCGGTTCGCTCTCCGGGCGGGCCGGCCTACTTCCTGTCCGTGAGGGAACGAGCGCATTCCGAAATGGGTGGAGGGAGCGGTGATGTTTTTACAGACAATGTCTGGGCGGATGTTCGCTGCATTGACGATAGCCATGATCAGTGGATGGAGCCCGGTCGCCTTCAGCGCCGATGAGGCTGTGTTGCGTCCGCGTGTGCCGACCGACAAGATCGAAGAGGCGCGTACCTGGGTGAGCCCCGTTGAATCGACGCCGGAAAACATCGAAAAGGGAAAAACCTTGTTTCACGGCAAGGCTTTTTGCGTCACATGCCACGGACGCGATGGGAAGGGGCTTAGTGAGATCGAAGGATTGCGAGGGAAACTCCCAAGAAATTTCACGGATAAGGTCTGGCAGGCAGCGAGAACAGACGGTGAGTTGTTCTGGATTCTCAAGAACGGCAGCCCGGGGACAGATATGGCCTCGTTCATTCCGTTGGTGCTCACGGAAGAAGAAGGCTGGCATGTGCTGCTCTATGTCCGGTCCTTCGGCCGGCCATGAGTCACCAATGCGTTGGAAGATCTTGACGAATCGGATTC
>CAZOUA010000064.1:0-9973 GCA_964582865.1 uncultured Nitrospira sp.
CTCTCATGACAACATCCCCTGGGTTCAGCGCCGCGATAGTCGTCACGGCGCTTGTCGCTCTAAGCGCCGCTGTCTGAAGGCGCGACAGCTTCCGGCGGGACTGTCCTACAATCGGGGAACTGTCCTGGCGGACAACAGCAGAATGAGTATTGCCTGCCGGGAGGTGCGGGAAGTCCTGCTGAGCCGGGCAGTCCGATCCACCCGCCGGATCCACCACCAGTCACGCCCCCGGTGATGCCGCCAGTCACACTCCCGATCGTGCCGCCGCCAGGAATACCTCCGGCAACGCAGTCGCAGGATCTGCTCCCCCTCATTATCTACGGCTGGGCCAAAGCCACGCTGCACATTCATGACGACGATCACGACGTCATCTATACTGCGTATCACGACGAACCCGACCCTATCTTTACCGGGGAGAAGGTGCCGCTGACATTCATTCGGCGCATTGTCCAGGATATGCCTGGAAACACCCAATATATCTTGGCGCCGGTTCAGCTATCTCTTTCGGCAAATCCTCGGGAAGAGGATATATACAAATTGCATGTGATCTGGAAGGCAGAGGGAAGAGAGTTCGACTGCACGGTCAAAGGGAAAGCCATCGTCCCGTTTCCTCTTAAACCAGATCCGAACATCCGCGGAGGGGGAACGTACCTGGATCCGACCGAGCCCCCCGAGAATCCCACCGGGAATCCGACCGAGAATCCCCTCGCGGGATTGGCTGACCAATACCCGCTGACTCAGCCGGCCTATGGCTACCTAAACGTGGTCGGGCCGGATGGAGGCGACTTTCATAGCGTGATGATCAAGGCCTTTAGTCCCGACGCGAGCCTCATCAAGACCTGTCTGGGTAATCCACTGTTGGTCACGAAGGAAAATTTCCAGGCCGGTTTTCTCTTACACATTCTGTGGCAGGAGAATACATACGAGGATGGTCGCGTCATCTTCAAGGGGCGACAGACGTACGACCAGGGCAACACCCTTGACTTTCTCAACCTCCTCCCTCCTGGGCCAAACCAGGACATCGCGCGTGAATTTCTCAGTCAGGGCCAGGTCTCAGGCTCCGGCACCAGCCTCCGCTACACCTGGGAGTGGGAGTTGATTCCTATACGCTAAGCGCAACGATTCGTTGGAGTGATGCCAGCATCACCGGCGACTAAAAACCTAACGCTTTCTCAAGATCCTCCTGCCCTTTCTTGAACTGCTTCTTTTCCGCCGCATCCTTTTTCTTTGTGAGGGCATCCAGCTCCGCTTCACGCTTTTTCGCGGCCTCCTCTTCCTTCTTGCTGACGGCTTTCAGCGCCTCTTCCTCTCGCTGCTCCTTGAGCGACGCAACTTGCGCCGCCTTGAGTGCGTCGTCGGGCACCGTCGTCCACGACAAGCGGTAGCCCGGCTTTTTCAAAGCCAGTTCCTGATAGACCACGACGTAGCGGGTGGGATAGCTGCGCTGCCCGATCTGCCGTTCTTCCAGCACATACACAGTGGGTGCGCCGTAGAGATTGGCCTGATAGGTATCGAAGAACATCCGTCCCATGCTTCCTTGCGTCGACACTGATCCCAATTTTTGCATATACGCCACATACGCCTCCATGTTCGTGGCCGGATCCGGAGGCTTCTCGTTCTCCAGTTGCTTGCCTGCTGCTTGTTGCGCCTGATTGAGCGCCTCGTCCTCATCTTGTAACTGATAGCGGTACAACTCCTTAAACTGGTCCCATTTATAGGGACCCTTTTTTGCCTTGCCTTTAAAGAACGGAAGAGGGTCGCTTTTCTTTCTCGTGACATACGAGACACGGCCTTTTGACGCGTCGCTCGAATCAAAGAGATAAATACTGTCGGGGGCGACGGGCATCGAGTATTTTGCGGGATCGGCTGGTTTTTCAACTTCACGCCCCGAACGTATGGGGAAGATACGCTCCTTCAGTATGTCCAGGGCCTTCCCCTTTCCGCGGGGAATCATGTTGGAAACCGCATGCCTGACATCCGGAACCGGATCGTTGATCAACGGTATCAACATGTCCGCGTCAGCGTCCTGCGGTCCGATCATGCCGATCGCATCCGCCGCGGCGATCCGCAATTCGACCTCGCGCCTGCGAAAGATTCTCGCAATATCAGGTATGTACTGGCGATCCGCGGTAGCGCCCAACGTCAACAAGTCCTCCTTCAAGATCTCCACGAAATTGTTGCTCAGTTTGTCACAACTCGCATCTTTCACTCCCTTGCCACCGCAATCGCGGAGATACTTCGCCACTATTTGATCTTCCGGATCATCGGCTGATGCCGGGGCGGCCGTTGCCGGTTGCTGGCCGCTCGCCGGGGGAGGTGCCGCCCAAATAAGAGGAGGAGAAAAGAATGTGAGCACGAGCACACCTGTCATTATGGCTGAACGGGCCGCACCTGGCTTCATAAATATCCTCCTCACAAGGAGTCCTCTATCTACTTGGTGGGTTGTGTTGAGCTCGCCGCTAAAATCATCTAACGTTGGGTTTCTAAATCTTCCAAGTCTTCATCTTGACCAGCCCCACCGGTGTATCCTCCAGCGGCCTTAACGTGGCGACGTGCCTTTTTTCGTTTCTCACGTTCCGCCGCCAACTTCTTGAGATAATTCCCATTCTCGAGGTCTTTGATGCTCTTCGCTTCCGTCGGGCAGGCCGCTTTGAACGCCGGCAGGGTATCCTTGATGTATTCTTGAGCCTTCCCACGGGTCCGGGCTTTTACTGCTTCGTCCGTTACGGCGTGTTCGACGTAGTCTAACGATTCCACCTGCTTGTAGATGTCATTCATGAGTTCCACGCATGATTTCGGCCCCGCTGGCCCTGCTGGACTCGTTGGAGGCCATAAGAGCATGGTGATGGACAGTGAGACCGCAGAGAGAAGCATCCGCAAACTTGCCATAGTCCCTCCTATACTCAGTCAACGTGATGCAGTATAACGGTGCCGTGAAGACAAATCTTCGCGCATTTCTGGCGCCAATGAGCTGTGGCGCTGCGGCGCTGATCGTGTACGCCGGAGCGTTTCAGGGAGAGTTTCACTACGACGACTCCTTAACAATCCTCGCAAATCCCCACCTGGAGAGTTGGCATACGTTCTTCGGCCATCTTGATCACATGGTCCGCCCGGTCTTATACGCGACGTTCTGGCTGGATCACTCGCTCTATGGGCCAAATCCAGCCGGTTACCACCTGATCAATCTCCTGCTACATCTTGGATCGGGACTGTTGCTCTATCGCATCCTCGCGAGCGGTGTGACATGGGAACGCACAACTATCCCATTTTGGACCGCGTTGCTCTTCCTGATTCATCCAATTGCTACCGAAACGGTGACTTATATTTCCGGACGCGCCTCCGGTTTAATGACGTTCTTTTATCTCCTGGCGTTCTTCCTTTACATCAAGGCGTCCGAGGAATTCAGAACCGCACTGCCTCGCCGGTACTACCTGTCAGGCGCCGTCACCTTTTTCCTACTGGCGATCGGCTCCAAAGAAACAGCGGTCACGCTTCCGATCATTCTGCTCCTTTGGGATGCTGTCATATGCCGGTTGAAAGGTCAGGCGCTCCGCGCTGCCATACTCTTACGCCATTCGCCCTTTTGGGTCGCCCTGCTGCTCGCGGCCGCCTGGGCCTGGAGCCATCCGCGCTATACGGCACTCGCGGAATTCAGTTTCACGATTCGACCGCTCTGGGACCACCTGCTGAGCGAATTGCACGCCGCGGCCTATGCGCTGCTGCTGTTCTTTCAGCCCAGGAACCAGAACTTCGATCACGATCTCCCTGTATTCCACTCGCTGACACAATGGCCGCTTCCGCTCGATCTCTTGCTGCTCTCGGCCGTAGCGGCCGGCATCTTTTTCTCCGCTAGGCGGCTTCCGCTGGTCGCATTCGGCTTGAGCTGGTTCTTCTTACAGTTGCTGCCCACCAGTCTGATCCCACGCAACGACCTCTTGAGCGAGCGCAATCTCTACCTGCCCGCGATCGGGCTGCTGCTTGTGATCGTTGCGCTTGGTTCGCATCTCATGCAATGGCTTCTGACGATGGTCCGGCGGCCGGCCCTCGTGCGCTTCGGCTCGTCCGTGCTTGCGACAGGCTTGATCGTCGCACTTTGCTTCTTCACCTACCAGCGCAACCAGCTCTACCAGGACCGGCTCTTGCTCTGGTCCGACGCGGTCAAGAAGTCGCCCCACAAAGCCAGACCGCACAATAACTTGGGCTATGCCTATGCTTTGCACGGAGACTGGGACCGGGCCATCGAGGAATTCCGCATCGCGGTCCAACTGGATCCTGATTTTCTCCTCGCCCAACAGAACCTCCGTGACGCCTATCTTCTTCGTGTTGGACGGCAGTAAACCGTCTTACCCGTTTCCGGCACGCATCACCACCTGCCCATACTGCAGCAGTCTGCTGGCCTGATCCCACCGATCCATGACATTTAATCCCACGAGCAGGAGACGATGGCCGTCCTTAAACATGCTGGCGATCAGGCAGCGTCCCGCTTTGCTGGTATAGCCGGTCTTCACGCCGTTCACATCCGGATCGACCAGCAGTTCGTTTGTGCTATGCAGCGACATCTGCCTGGCACCGTCCACCGTGGCGATGTCGCGGACCAGCGTTCGGACCATCATGGCAAATATCGGCTGTTGCAGCGCCCGCTCGGTGAGTTTCGCGAGATCCGCTGCTGTCGAATAGTGACCAGGCGCATCGAAGCCGCAGGGGTTGGCGAAATGGGTGTTCTTCAATCCCAGCTTGCGGGCCCGTTCGTTCATCATCGTGACGAACTGTTTATCATCCCCTCCGATGTGCCAGGCGACCGCCTCGCAGGCATCGTTGGCGCTCGCCACCAGCATGGCTGTTACGAGATCTCGCAGAAGGAACTGTTCACCTGGCCGGAAGTTGTAGGCTGAATGATGCACGACCGCGCGGCGGTCGATCTTCACCACCTCTTGCAGCGGCGCGGACTCCAGCGCTACCAGCGCCGTCATGATTTTCGTGAGGCTGGCCGGCGGAAGCCGCTTGGCCGCATCCTTTTCTAAAAGGACGCGGCCGGACTTCAGTTCAACCAGATACAGTGCCGACGCCTTGATGACCGGTCGATCCGTAGCATGATCAGCAAAAACAGCGCGGGGCGGAACAGTAACCGCCGCTACGAAGACGGCGACCAAAAGCCATCTGCCTCGCAGACGATCGGTCATGTCCCTCGCCTAGCGCCCGAACAAGCCCTTCAACATATCGCCGGCCTTTTGCATGTCTGACTTTTCTTCGGCAGGCGGCTCAGGCTCGGGGGCCGGACGGGTTTCCGGTTCCGGCATGGTCCGGGGCGGTCTTCCCGTCTGGGGTCTGGCATTCGGCATGCCGCGTTGCCCCATGCCTTCGCGGCCCATCATGCCGCTCATCATGCCGCCCATGTCGAACTTCGTGAACCCGTCCGGGATTTCAAAAAGTTTGGGGTCCTGCTTGCCGATCTTGAGGTTGCTGAGCTCGGTCAGCATCCGTTTCTTGTCGTTGCCTTCCTTATAGAGCAGGTCCTGCTTGACGTTGATACCTTCTTTGGTCCGCCAGGAGAATCCTCCGTATTTTTTGCCGTCCGTGCTGGTCGCGATGGTCTTGTACTTCGTGACCTTGATGCCGTCCAGCGTTTCTTCACCCATCACCGTGTCTTCATACGTCCATTGCGATGGATCAGGGCCCTGCCCCTGGACTTTTTGCCCCATCGCATATTCCATATACATGTTCTCCGACGGCATGAGCATCCACATGACCTTGGCGTCATATCGGAAGATCTGGACGGCGCCGTCGCCGGAGCCGGTCAGCATTTCTTTTCGCTCCTTGGTCGGCGTGACGAAGATTTTCTGCTGCATCGTGCCTTCCTCATTTTGGATCATGGCATCGGCCGAATACTCGGCTTGAGGGCGGCTCATTTGAACCGCGCCGGCCTGACCTGCAGCAAACAGACTAATGCACACAACGGCTATCACCACACGTCGCGACATGGCAGACTCCTTCAGAAAGGTTGATGGCATCGCCTGATACTCCGACATTGCGCCGGCCGGCCTTCCGAGCGAGGAACCCTTATCTATGGACACGCTGCGGGGCTAAGGGTACCTCTCGGACAGCAGGAAGTAAAGGAGGGCACTCGCGTCACGATCTTCAACGCATGGGGCCGGACCCCGGTAGATCCCAGGGCCCGGCCCCTCTGTTCGACGCTCCATCAGTCTCATTCACTGCGGCGAAGCGTTCGCCTTCGTCGCTTCTTTTACCGGCGGTTCGATTGTGATGTTCGGACCCTGCACTTTGGGAAGCAGCCCTGCGCCCGGCTTCTCGACGATCCGCTGATTGTCCTGATTGATGGACAAGTTCTGTTTGGCATGACTGTCGTCGAAGGCGGCAGCTTTTTCCAGCGTACCGATACCAGTCGCATTGCCTTGGCCCGGATCGTTGGCGAGCGATTGCCCTTTCACAGGATCGACGGCCTTGCCCATCGGGTAGCCTGGATGTTTCGGCAACATGTCGGGATTAGCGACAGCCAGAGCAACTGCAAAGAGCACGACGGCACAGGCAGCGATGAGGATAAGTGAGGTCTTCATAGTTCAACCTCCTGGTTGAGGGGGGGGGGACACAACAACGCCCCCGCAGGCACAAGACCGGCGAGGGCGCACAGATGTGGGAGACGCATGGCACGGTGAAGCGTGAACAGCTGAGAGCAGCTACCCCGGTCGCATACAACACCTCCGGGACACCCATCAGCATCACTCCCGCTGTAGCACGCAGTCAAGCGGGCGGGAACCGGCTGGGAGAAAGGAGAAACGAAAATTCGTGCGCGGTTATTGCGAGCCCGGAACCGACTTGCGGTTGGCCGTACCCTGCAAATCCATGTCGAGCATGACGGGACCGTCGGCTTTCTTCGGCTCCAGCCGAACCGGCATCCGATCGACCATGAGTTTGACCAAGGGAACGGCGGCGATGTAGGGGGCCTTGTCAGAGGGGGATGAATAGAGGGCGATCCGCACGTGATGCGGGCGGTTCGCCGGTGTCACGTGCGAAATGAGATCCTTGGGGATAAATCCGATCAGCAGCCCACTCCCGTCCGTCAGTTTGTGCACCTCGTAGGCATTGGAAGCCGGCGCTACGCGCGCAAGCACAAGGTCCGGGCTCTGCGTCACCAAGGCCATCCCCAGCGGCTGCGGCGCGATGAAGCCGAAGGTCCCGGTGGGGGCTTCCGAAAAGCGCGTGTTGGGGACCGTCAGTTCGGCCACACTATTTTTTGCCCGCAACTGTTTCCGCAACTCCTGCTCGTTGCCGGACGTTTCAATGACGACCGCGCCCGGCGCGGCCTTTTCAACGGGCAACACCTCCGTTTTGCCCCCGCCTCCCCGCGCCGCATCGATCGGAGCCGGCAGCAGCAAAGCGATGAGGGCAACCGACAGCACAGAACGGACAAGCATGGTGCGAAGCATGGGTGCGCGTACTCCTTAAAATGATGATCTTAGCCGGCCCGGCGAGACCGGAAGATCAATAACACAATGACGGTAGCCACCGCCATCAGCGGCCCAGTCACAAACGCCCCGGTCATAGCCGCTTCAACCGACTTGTCGTGAGTGTTGGAGGAAACGGTCTCGATCGCCAACATCCCGCCGAACAATCCGGCGAGATACCCTCCGATCGCCGCTGCGGCTACGAGCCCGAACGTCTTCACGTGAGTAGGCTACGGGGCGATGGGCATCCTGTCAACAGGCTGGTACCGGATGCCGGGAGACAGCTCACCGGCTGTCTCCCGGCTAAACCAGAACGTGCGGATTACCGGCGAGCAGCCTGATCGCGGCGACAGCTTTCCTCCGCCAGCATCTTCTGCCCCGCACTGGCATCCTTGGGAATGCGCGCCAGACAAGCATTGAGGCTATCCTCGACCGCCCCTGACGCAATACGATCGATGCCCTTCGTCGAAACAGACGAGGCAGACGACCCGCCGCCGCCCGCTGCATCCATCGATCCATCGGTGGCACACCCGCCAAGGCACATTCCGAATAATGCGATGATGCCACATGCTTTTCTCACCCCTGCTGCCATAAAGCTGCTCCCTTCTACGTCCGGAAAATATATCGGCCTCTTGCGGCGATCTTACTCCCGGGCACTTGAAGAGAACAAGGAGGAATCTCGTCAGGACGGCGCGAGACGGAGCTTTGTGCCAGCATCAGGCTCCTCGCCAAGCACGACGGGCTCTCCTCTTTTTAGTCCGACCCAACGAGCGATCAACTATATCCCTCGGACCAGCGCATCGACTTGAAGCGGATGGGTGGCTTCGTAACGGGCATCGGCCCGTCGATCGCCCGGCCCCAATTCAGTGAGAGTACTCGTTCCGGCGAGGCAAGCGGAGCTGGAAACGTCACAATAAATCGCGGGGACTTTTCCCCCGGACGTACCGTTACTGGCGCTGTGACCGCATCACGCCACTCAGATGGACTCGAAATCAGGGGCGGCTGATCCGGAACGGCCTGCCGGCGGGCTTTGACATAGGCATCGATGGCCTGACGCTCTCGCTCCAGATTATTCAGCCATACCCCTGTTGAACGAAACTCCTGATCGTCCACCGTCAATACGAGCTGCCGGGGATCAATCGTCACGCCTGAATCATGCGCAATGACTTGCAGCGTCAGCTCCAGACTCTCGGCCTCTCGATACTGAAACTCATCGAAGAAATCCACGTACGTGGGGATGACATAGAGCATGACTTCATACTGGTAGGTGCGGACCGTATTGTTCAAGGAAAGATGCAGGGTCAGGCCGGGAAGGATGACCTCATGCGGCCATGAACGATTGACCGGATCCTGTTGCGGTTCAATCCCTCCTATGTAATAAGGGACGCTCTCGATGCCGCCGCGAAACCCGCCACAACCTGAAAGCAAGAGCAGAGCAAGCACGTACACATACCAGCCCATCGGTCCCCCTCCTGAAACGGTCGTCGCTCCAGGAGGCTCGACCTTACGTCCTAGAGATTGGGAAGCGTGCGCGTGAAGGACTGGAAGAAATGCTCTCCGCATTCAGGAAAACCGCCGCGCGCAGGGAAACAAAGCATATCCTCGTTGAATCGTCTTACGGTTTTACCCGACGGACCTGAGCCAGCAACCAGAGGTTCGCAGCATAGAGCAATACCGAATGTGCCGTGAAAAGAACCCGGCCGGGGACCAGCTTCTCCGGGTAATTCGGATCGGTCGCCCAAAACAACCATGTCCACGAGGTGCTCACGACAATCCAGGTGACGATCACCAGCACGGCCTTTAACGGAACGCCATATCCAGCCGTTCCCGCCCACATCCAGACGTCAACGGTGCTCATCACCAGCATGATCGAAAACCCGAGAAAAAAGACCATGAGCATCAGCATGGGCCCCGCCCCAGGACCGGCAGGATCGACGCACGCATAGAACGCCGTGACCATGAGCATGAGAAAGGCCAGGAGCAGCGCGCCATACCAGAACGCCCACGCACCCTGACCGAAAAAGAACGAGGTCCATCCGGCGGTCATCGATTCAGCAATCCCTCAGCATTCCGCCGCGCGCCGCGAAACGGAGACGGAGAAGTTTCGAGCTGGAAAATGTAGAATGGCCTTAACTCATACGCCCAGGACAGCCAACGTGCTCACAAGGGAGGTTGCCATGCAAATGAAGCTGATGCAATGCACAGGCGTCGTTGGGCTGGCAGGCTTGCTCCTCCTGGCGATCCTTCTGTCGCCTCCTGTGGCACAGCAAGCTTTCCTCGTCCACGCAGCCGAACAGGCCGACCTGATCGACATCAACAGCGCCACAGCCGATCAGCTTAAAACGCTGAAGGGAATTGGTGACGCAATCGCGGAGAAGATCATCAAGGGCCGGCCCTACGCTCGCAAGGACGAGTTGGTCCAAAAGAAAATCCTTCCACGAGCAGCCTACGAGCAAATCAAATACAAGATCATTGCGAAGCAGAAATAGCCTTACGAATGCCTAGGCAGCTCC
>CAZOUA010000065.1:0-9689 GCA_964582865.1 uncultured Nitrospira sp.
TCCGACATCCTGCTCCCAAAGCAGGCGCGCTACCGGGCTGCGCTACGCCCCGACGGTTGAGTCTTGAGACTGAATCGATCGTAACAGGTCTTTGGCCTGGATGAAAGCTTTCGCCCGATGACTGATGCGGTTTTTTTCCTGTGCCGGCAGTTCAGCCAAGGTCTTTCCCAACTCGGGAAGAAAAAACACGGGATCGTATCCAAATCCTCGCGAACCGGCCGGCGCTTCTGCGATCAAGCCTTCAAGCTGGCCGGTCGCTACTTGCACCCCATTCCGGGGTAATGCGATCGCGGCCACCGTCATGAATCTCGCGGTTCGACGCTCGCGCGGCACTCCAGTCAGCTCACGAAGCAACTTGTTGCAGTTGTCCTCATACGTTGCGTGCTCGCCCGCATAACGGGCGGCGTGCACACCCGGGCGCCCGCCGAGGGCATCGACTTCCAATCCCGTATCGTCAGCCACCGCGGGCAATCCGGTGGCAGCGGCAATCTCCCTCGCCTTTTTCACCGCGTTGGCCTCGCATGTCGCTCCGTCTTCGACCACGTCCGGCGCATCGGGGAATTCATCGAGTGTCCGGATCCGAATACCGAGATCCCCGAGAAGCGCCGCCAATTCCTCCCCTTTATGCCGATTGCGTGTTGCCAGAACCAATTCGTGAATCATATCGGTCCATCAATCCAGAGCGCCGATCAAGTCTTTTTGCAGCGCCGTCAAGGTTTGGATCGCCGACCATCCATGCGCCAGAAATCCGTCCATGTCTTGCTTGGCAAAAGGGGTTTTCTCCGCCGTGCCCTGCACTTCCACGAACTGCCCCTTCCCGGTCATCACCAAATTCATGTCGACTTCCGCCATCGAATCTTCGCTGTAGGCGAGATCGACAAGAATCTCTCCCCCAACCTTGCCCACGCTGATCGCGGCCAGGTAATCGGTCAGCGGCCGCTTCTTGATCAGACCACGCGTTTTTAATACGGCGAGCGCATCGGCCAACGCGATGAAGGAACCGGTGATCGATGCCGTACGAGTGCCGCCATCCGCCTGAATCACATCGCAATCGATCCAAATGGACCGTTCGCCTAATTGGGACATGTCGGTCACTGCTCTGAGGGCACGGCCTACCAAGCGTTGAATTTCCAGCGTTCTCCCGCCTTGTTTGCCTTTGACCGCCTCCCGTGGCGACCGCTCATGTGTCGACCGAGGGAGCATGGAGTACTCCGCCGTGACCCAACCCTGTCCCTTTCCCTTCAGAAACGGAGGGACTTTTTCTTCAACCGAGGCGGTACAAATCACTTTAGTATCGCCCATTTCGATCAAGACGGACCCTTCTGCGTGCTTGATAAAACTTCTCGTCACTTTCACGGGGCGGAGCTGATCTTTCCGCCGCCCATCTACTCGAAGCAATCCTGCCGCACCGCTCATGAGCATCTCCCCTTGTTAAGTGGGCGCATTATAGTGGAGCCCTTGTGAAATCGCAACGAAACCGCCCTTCTGGATGAGACCACATGAGCGCCGCAGACGCATGTGCGCACCTCCCTAAAACCACCGCGCTTTCGTACAAAGTCGTGAAGTCTGACCAAAAACTGTACGGCGACGCATGAGCGGTGATCACATGACCGCTCAAGCTCATCGAATATCGGCGGGTCGCGATAGGTCGGAAACCTTTCATCAGCCGGACTTTTACCATCGATGGCTATGAGCGAGAGCGCGTGAGGAAGGCACCTGAAAATCTGCAAGAAGTCATTAATTAGTGGCATAAAAGGTGCACCCCGTTTTAGAGTTCTTCAGACAATGGCTGATCGGCAAAGACGACCATCTGACTCTGAATCACATCCTGGCATAGGTAGCATCACGACATCATGACCTTGCTCCTCGATCGGCCCAGCCGGCAAGCTCTCCTCGATCTCAAGCGTGTATTGGTCGTTGACGACGAAGAACCCATTCGGCGCCTGCTGGGATACATGTTGCAATCCCATGGGTACGAAA
Source organism: uncultured Nitrospira sp. (assembly GCA_964582865.1). Taxonomy (GTDB): domain Bacteria; phylum Nitrospirota; class Nitrospiria; order Nitrospirales; family Nitrospiraceae; genus Nitrospira_C. The sequence continues at coordinate 1,981 of CAZOUA010000065.1, forward strand.
TCGTCATGGCGGCCGATTCCAAGGAGGCCCGCCTGCGCCTCGAAGAGAACCCCTTTGCGCTCGTGCTCTGCGACGTCAACATGCCCGGAGAATCCGGCATGGATCTCGTTCGCAGCATCCTGAATGAGTATCCTCACACCGCCACTATTATGGTGACCGGACTGGACAGTTCGGTCCTCGCGAATGCCGCGCTCGACATGGGCGCGTTCGGGTACATTATCAAGCCATTCGAGTCGAACGAGGTGCTCATCAATGTCAGCAACGCGTTGCGACGCCGGCGTTTGGAAATAGAGAACCGCCTCCATCGGGACAATCTCGAAGATGTCGTCAGGACCAGGACGATGGCGCTGCAGCAGGCTTTGGAATGGCTTGAACGAAGCGAAAAGGAGTTGCGGCTCTCACGGGAAGAAACCATCCAGCGACTGGCGATCGCGGCCGAATACCGTGACAGCGCCACGGCGCAGCATATTCACCGCATGAGCCACTACTGCGAATTGCTCGCGCGCCGCTATGGTCTCTCCGCCGAGCGCTGCGACCTGATACGCACCGCCAGCCCCATGCACGATATCGGAAAAATCGGCACGCCCGACCATGTCCTCTTGAAACCCGGGAAGTTCACACAAGACGAGTTTAACGTCATCGCGCAGCATGCCGAAATCGGCTACCGCATTCTGGCAGGTTCCGATGCCGAGATCCTGAACGTCGCCGCCTCGATCGCCCTCACACATCACGAACGCTGGGACGGCAGCGGGTATCCGCACAAACTGAAGGGCGAGGCGATTCCCATCGAAGGCCGCATCGCGTCAATCGCCGACGCGTTCGACGCACTCACCACTGCGCGTGTCTATAAGCCGGCCTTCGAGTTCGACCATGCCGTTGAATTGATGAGCAAGCATCGTGGAGAGCATTTCGACCCCGAGTTGCTCGATGTATTCCTCGCATCACTCAGCGATATCAAACGCATCCATGAAGAATACGCCGATCGCCCACCCCGTAGTCTCTCCCGTCCTTCGTAGCGCATCACGCTCAATTAGTTCATTTCGTTGACAGTATTCCGCTCGCCGATATACTGCACTCATTGCGTGCCGTCGTGTCCGTCACCAGCCGGCTCTGTCCCGGACCAACGCGGCGGCATCAGAAAGGATGTCGATCATGCCGAAGAAGAGTGCGACCGTGAAGAAGGCGGGAGTCACCAGAAACTGGATCGCGTACCTCTGCGAAGCCCTCGTCACATCCGGTGCGATGCCGACCTGGGAAGCTGCGACCTATCTCACGGAGCATCTATTCGGCGAATCGCCGAATCCTCGACTGCTGGGCACCAGCAACGCGCATGAGATCACGGCGCAATTTCTGAATCGCATCTATCAGCCACTGGTCGAAGCCGCGTCTCGTGAATCCATGCTGCCCCACGGCACCATGCTGCACGTCTTCACCGATATCAGCCTGACGGGCAAATCGGCCGTTCTGGTAGTGTACTTTCCGGGGAACGGGCAGCCGCACCAATTGCTGATGCTCGATGCGGCCAAGGCATGGGATCTGGTGTTTCAAGATTCCGACGCGTTCAATCGGTGGGCGGAGGAACGATACCGATTGCTCAAGTCGGCGTTGACCGCCGCGATCGGCAAGCCTGTCCGCCACCCGCTCCTGGCGGAAGTCTCCTGACACACAACCCTCGTTTCAGGGATTACGCCGGATCGTAGTTCAGATTCGGCGAAAGCCACCGCTCTATCGTAGCGAGCGGCACGCTCTTGCGGCGGGCGTACTCTTCCACCTGATCCTTCCCGATTTTCCCCACAGCAAAATACTTCGCCTCAGGATGGGCGAAGTAAAAGCCGCTTACAGAGGAAGCCGGAAGCATGGCAAAGCTTTCGGTCAGGAGGATTCCCGTGTGCTGCTCCACCTGCAGCAGATCGAACAGCAACCGTTTCTCCGTATGGTCTGGACAAGCAGGGTAACCGGGTGCCGGACGAATTCCCCGATACTTCTCGCGGATGAGTTCTTCAGTCGTCAGCCGTTCGTCCTTGCCATATTGCCATTCCACGCGCGCCTGCTTGTGAAGATACTCTGCGAACGCTTCGGCCAGCCGATCGGCCAGGGCTTTTGCCATGATCGAATTGTAGTCGTCATGATCCCGGTCAAATTGGCGGCAGAGTTCATCCAACCCGATACCGGCAGTCACTGCAAACGCCCCGATATGATCCTGCCGGCCTGATCCCTTGGGAGCGACATAATCGGCCAGCGCCAAATTGGGCTGCCCCTGCGGCTTTTCCGACTGCTGCCGCAATGTATGGATGGTTGTCCACGTGCTCGTGCGGATCGTATCGCGATAGAGTTCAATATCATCTCCGACTGACGCCGCTGCAAAAAAACCATACACACCCTTCGCCGTCAACAGCCGTTCCTTGACGATCCGCCGGAGCAACTGCTGCGCGTCATCGAACAACTCCTGTGCCCGCGCCCCGATCGTGGCATCCTGAAAGATCTGGGGATATCGCCCGTTGAGTTCCCAGGTATGAAAGAACGGTGACCAGTCGATGTATGGCACCAACGGCTCTAACGGCTGATCGTGAAGCACACGGGAACCGAGAAATGCCGGCACAGGCACGTCGACTTTTACCCAATCGCATGTGAATCGTCTGCTGCGGGCCTTCTCAAGCGGCAGAACGGCTTTCGCCCCTCGATCGTGATGGGCCTGCCTGACTCGGTTGTAATCGTCTCTTACCTGCTGGACGAATGCCGGCTTTTGCTCGCGACTCATCAAGCTCCCGACGACGCCAACGGCCCGCGATGCGTCGAGGACGTGGATGACGGACGGATCGTACGACGGAGCGATCTTGACCGCCGTGTGCGCTTTGCTCGTGGTCGCGCCGCCGATCAGCAACGGCACGCCAAAGCCTTCACGGGTCATCTCTTTGGCCACGTGCACCATCTCGTCGAGCGACGGCGTGATGAGCCCGCTCAATCCCACGATGTCGACCTTTTGGTCCCTTGCGGCTGCGAGAATTTTTTCACAGGAGACCATCACGCCCAGATCGATCACTTCGTAGTTGTTACAGCCCAGAACGACTCCGACGATATTCTTTCCGATATCGTGGACATCGCCCTTCACAGTGGCCAACAGCACCTTCCCTTGCGCTTGATAGCCGCCTACCCGCTTCTTTTCTTCTTCCATAAAGGGCATCAGGTACGCCACGGCCTTTTTCATGACGCGCGCGCTCTTCACGACCTGCGGCAGGAACATCTTGCCTGACCCGAAGAGATCGCCGACAACATTCATCCCGGCCATCAACGGCCCTTCGATGACGGACAGGGGCTTCGGATATTTCCGGCGCGCTTCTTCCGTATCCTGGTCGATGTAGTCGGTAATGCCTTTGACGAGCGCATGAGAGAGCCGCTCCTCGACCGTGCCGTTCCGCCATTCGTCATCCTTCGCGACGGCTTTGCCCTTCTGCTTGACGGTCTCGGCAAAGCTCACCAGCCGCTCAGTGGCGTCGGGACGGCGATTCAACAGGACATCTTCCACGAGCTCCAGCAAATCCTTGGGGATCTCTTCGTAGACCGCCAATTGGCCGGCATTCACAATGCCCATGTCGAGGCCGGCTTTGATCGCATGGTACAGGAACGCCGCATGCATGGCTTCTCGCACGACGTTGTTCCCGCGAAACGAAAACGAGATGTTACTGATGCCGCCGCTGACTTTGGCGCCCGGCAAGTTCGCCTTGATCCAGCGCGTGGCTTCAATGAAATTCAGAGCGTAATTATTGTGCTCCTCGATTCCCGTGGCGACGGTGAGGACGTTGGGATCGAAGATGATGTCGGTCGGCGGGAAGCCGACCTGCTCGGTCAGAGTCTTGTACGAGCGCGCACAGATCTCCTGCTTTCTTTCCAGCGTATCCGCCTGCCCCTGCTCATCGAAAGCCATGACGACGACGGCTGCACCGTACCGGCGAATGAGCCTGGCCTGCTCGACGAACTTCTGCTCGCCCTCCTTGAGGCTGATGCTGTTGACGATGGCTTTGCCTTGGATGTTCCTCAGACCCGTTTCCAACACTTCCCACTTGGAGCTGTCGACCATGATGGGCACTTTGCAAATATCCGGCTCCGAAGCGATAAGCCGGAGAAATTTTTCCATCGCCGCCCTGGAGTCCAGCATTCCTTCGTCCATGTTGATGTCGATGATCTGCGCGCCGCCTTCGACCTGTTGCCGCGCCACCGACAACGCGGCATCGTAATCACCGGCCAAAATGAGTTTTGCGAAAGCCGGTGACCCGGTCACATTGGTTCGCTCGCCGATATTCACGAAGTTGGAGTCGGGCCTAATGGTCACCGCTTCGAGACCGCTTAACCGCGTAAAGGGGGTGATCACCGGAATCTCCCGGGGCTTGATTCCATGAACGGCCTCCGCAATCATCTTGATGTGTGCGGGCGTCGTTCCGCAGCAGCCGCCAACGATATTCAGCCAGCCGTTCTGAGCCCATTCGCGCAGCTGCGGAGCCAACGACTCCGGCGTCTCCGGGAACCCGGTCGGCAAGAGCGGATTGGGAAGCCCGGCGTTCGGATGCGCGCTCAGATAAACCGGCGCGAGGTGAGAGAGCTCATCGATTAACGGCCGCATTTCTTTTGGCCCCAACGCGCAATTCATCCCGACGCTCAGCAGCGGCACATGTGAAATAGAATTCCAGAAGGCTTCGACCGTCTGTCCCGTCACCCCCCGGTTGCTGCCGGCTTGAATGAACGTCACCGAAGCCATGATGGGCACCCGGCGCCCGCCGCCATCAAACACCTGCTGAATGGCAAAGAATGCGGCCTTGGCATTCAACGTGTCAAAAATCGTTTCAACCAGCAGGAGATCGACGCCCCCATCCAGCAGCCCCCGTACTTGGTCGCTGTAGGCCGCCGCCAATTCTTCGTAGGTTGCCCCGCGTGCTCCGGGATTATTGACATCCGTCGAAATCGAGGATGTCTTCGTCGTGGGACCGATCGCGCCGGCGACAAAACAGCGCCGGCCGGAGTGAGCCGCTTGCACCTTTTCGACCGCGCGCCGGGCACATTCTGCTCCGGCCTTGGACATCTCATATCCCAAAGTCTCCATCTGGTAATCAGCCAGGGAGATCGCCTGCGAATTGAACGTGTTCGTTTCGACGATGTCGGCGCCGGCTTCCAGATACTGGCGATGAATATCCTCGATAATCGCCGGCTGCGTCAGATTCAGCAGGTCGTTATGTCCCTTGAGATCTTTTTTCCAATTCTTGAAGCGCTCGCCGCGGAACGCCGCTTCATCCAGCTTCCGTTGCTGGATCATGGTCCCCATCGCGCCGTCAAGGATGACGATACGCTCTCGCAGTAGTGTTTCCAAAGCCGTCACGTGACTCCACTCCTCTCAATAGGACTGACCCGAATTCCGGTCATCATACTGATAACTCCCACGACCGGCAACCGATCTCACTATATAAGCTGCCTTGACAGGACAGGGAACCGCCGATACGATGGCCCAACAGCGGGGAGATGAGTATCGTGCTCCTGCATGGCTTTCCACAGCGCCTTCCGTGGATCTGTTTTGCTGCTCTCGTTGCCATCCTGTACCTGCCGCCCGTTTCAGTCTTTGCCGGTCCCTATTTCGAGGACGGCTTTCTCGGCCTGACTCAAACCGAACTCCACGAGAAGATGGGCATGCCGCAGGCGGTTCGAGATCGCAAGTCCGCCTTGCGGGTATTCACCTACTATGCGATTACCGACTGGGATAAATACTTCCGGAAGCTGGTTTCTCCGGAAAACGGCGAGGACGTGTATACCTTCAAGCGGGACGGCATCGACGTGCGCTACTCCTTCGGGTACGCGATCGACCCCAACGATCAAAACGAGAACCGCACCCTCTTCGTCCGTCTGGTTGATATCGAATTCTCACCGGCGGTCCCGATCAGCCAAATCCCGTCGCTGGTCCCTGAATTTCACCCGTCAAAGGAGCCTGCCTCGCCTTCATTTCGTTCCAATATCTGGGTCTTGCTTTTCAAGGGAGAGGCCTCACCGCAGGCACGCTTCATCGTCAGAGAAGCGGGAAAAGAATCGCTCAACTGGACGCTGGCCTATCAATTGTTTTCGCTGCAAGGTCTCCCGGACCCTCTTACGACCAAATCACTCGTTGACCGCATGGAAATCGGCACCCAGAGCATCGACCTCGTGAAGCGGCGCCAGCGGCACACACACGACCCCATCATGAACCCCTTTTCGGAAGAATTTTCCCAGCAACCGACCGCTCCGCGGCCGGCTCAAGCCAAGAAAATCCCGCTCCCGAAATACGCCGACTGATTCTGGAAAATTTCGCGGGCCGGGAGAGTCTTACTGCGCGTGCCTGAGGTGTTCCTGCTGCTTGGTCTGAATGTGCGATGCCTCGCCGCGAAGCACATCGAGCGGGCCATGCTGGGAGAAATAGAGAAACGGCGGGATAGCGAGGCCGAGCATGATGAGCCCCCAGAGTGATAGAAACCGAAGGACCTGACTCCTGCTGAAATTCCGAAGGGCGAAACAGAGCAGCGCCAATGCGCCGGCCATGGTCAATATATGCGATTGATACGGCGACAGGCCCGGCACGTTGATCGTCGCTTCTCCGATGGGATTGTTCGCTCCCTTGAAAAGATTGGTGACGCCCGGCGGCTCACTTTCCTGCTCTACGGTCGTCGCCCTTGCACGGTACTGCGCCGGGATGCGATCGTACCGATCGGTGATCACATTCGTTCCTTGATCGTCACGATAAGAATAGAGCGGCTTGGCAAACACCGCACCGCTGAGAAGACTAAACCCAATCCCACAGAGCAGAACAGCGACGAGGCATTTCCGCCATTGAAGCCCCAAACTCTGCGTAAGCGAACATCTCATAGCCGTAAGTATAGCGCATGATTCCGATCTTATTGATTCATCAGGATAAATCGGCCAGGACGGCTTGACGGCTTCTAGGGGGGATTGCTACGATGCATCAAGGAAATTTATGGAACAACTGACGCCTATCCCCACAGATACTGCAACTGCCCCGCTTTCGTCACAGGAGCCCATCTCATTCCTTCGTCAGCGATCAGTCCGGCTGACAATCTATGCAGGATTGATGTTGTTTCTCCTCCTCATGGTCCTCTGGCCGTTGGTGTCCCAATTGAGGGACCCGAATTTTGAGAAACACATCGCCGAACACCGGGTCATGGTGGGTATGTCGAAAGAGCAGGTATTGAAAGCCTGGGGTGGTCCGCAAACGATCAATACCACGTTTACGAAAGATGGCATTCGACAGGAAGAATGGATTTTTGAAGATTGGGAAACCACCGCGGTAGTCAAGCACCGCTATCTGTATTTCGAAGAGGGCACCCTCATAGGAGGGTGGTTTCAGGGGTCAGGAGAACGCCTTCCGGCCCAGACACCATCGAACCCGCACAGCCCAAAACCGCAAGGTTAATGCACCACTACGCTTCTCCCGATACCTCACGAACATCAAGCCGCAATCGTTGCAAGAGCCGCTCCGCACGCGAATAGTCACTCTCATCAACCATGACGCGCGAGTTCAATTCGGGAACTCCGGGATAGAGGCTGCCCATGTTCGCATGTCGAATCACGTACTCGATCCCGCTCCCTTCAAGCAGACTCTGCAACACAGCCAGCTCGCCAAGGTTGTACGGCTCCGTCAGGGTAACGAGACTCATGCGCAGCCTCCCCGACTATCATGAATC
>CAZOUA010000066.1:0-5073 GCA_964582865.1 uncultured Nitrospira sp.
AGGTGACGAACACCCGATCACCCAGGGGCTGGAAGCCCTTGGCGACGTTCTTCTTCTCCTTCGCAGCTGTGGTCATAACAGAACCTCCTCGTGATGAAAGTTAACCCATGATTGTCAACGATGTAGAACAGGTTCGCACTCGATGGCGTCGGGGTGACGCATTCGAACGAGCAGAAGTCCTGGTCTCTTGAACTCGGATGGGGAGATAGCCTCTTCCCGGTCTAAGTCAAGTGGGGCAGCATGAAAAAAACGCGTGCCCCTCTAATCGCAAGGGGATTCCATCATAACTCATTGAGATTCCAATATTCTAGGCTAATGTGAAGGTGGCCTCAGGCAGGCTCAGATCCGTAAGCGGTCGAAATCCTTCACGTCTTTTTTGATGTAGTCCCGTAGCCGCTTGATGATGCGGGCTTCCAGCTGGCGGGTGCGTTCCTTCGTGATGCCGTACTTGGCGCCCAGGTCGTCCAAGGTCAACGGAGTCTCCGACAGGATGCGGTTGCGCAAGATATCTTCGTCCCGCTCTTCCAGTGTCTTGATGAACTCGGCGAGCTTGGCGCGGAAGAGGGTCCGCAGCTGTTCCTGGGCCAGTTGTTCGTCCGCCGGGACCTGCTGGGAGGGCAGGATGTCGAGCAGGCTGCCTTCTTCGTTTTCACCGATCGGCTGGTCCAGCGACAGTTCCCAATTGCCGAGCCGCTGATCCATCTCGACGATATCGCGCTCCCGGACGTTCAAGCGGTCCGCCAGCAGCTTCGTATCGGGCGCAAATCCTTCCCGTTCGAGCTTCGCCTTTTCCTTCTTCAAATTGTAGAAGAGCTTCCGCTGGTCTTGCGTCGTGCCGATCTTAACCAGCCGGTAGGTGTTCAAGAGGTAGCGAAGAATGTAGGCGCGCGACCACCAGGCCGCGTAGGCGTAGAACCGGACGTTCTTTCCCGGGTCGAACTTCTTGATCGCCTGCATGAGGCCGACGTTGCCTTCCTGGATCAAGTCCATGTGGTCGGCGCCCGTGTGGAGATATTCGGCGGCGATGGCGACCGACACGCGCAGGTTGGCCATGATCAGCTTGACGGCCGCGTCGCGATTGCCGTGCGTGCGATATTCCTCGAACAGCCGCAGCTCTTCTTCTTTGGTGAGATAGGGGTGGCGGCGGATTTCCGCGAGGTATTGCTGGAGGGCCGTAACCGGCACCACAGCAGTGATATCGGACGATGCCTGCGCGCTCTGCTCCGAAGAGGGGCTGAGCTCCATGGCCGGTTCGACTTCGCCCAGCTCTTCGTCCGATGGGCCCAGGACTTCGGGCTCAATCGGTTCTTGTTCGAGATCGTCGTCAGGTTTTCCCATACGAGTCGCTGACTATAACAGAACCTCCGCTCTCTACAAAGTCGGCGAGATGCGAGATTCCGCTCACTTGCGCGGACGAAACGCCGTCCCCTATGATGCCGCTTCCACAAAAGTGCGAGTGCTGAGTTGGGAACTCATGGTTGATAATGGCTAGAGGATGGCGGGATGTTGAGATGGCCATTCTGACAACTCTACGAAGCGGACATTGGCCGTCGCTGGCCGGGGCATGGCTGCATTTGACGGTCAGCTTCATGGTCTGGCTGCTCATCGGCGCCATGAGCATCCCGCTGGCGGCGGATCTTCGGTTGAGCGATGCCGAAATCGCCTGGCTCGTCGCGCTTCCACTGTTAGGCGGTGCGGTGCTTAGAATGTTTGCCGGCTGGAGCGCCGATTGGGTCGGCGCGCGGTCGACGGCCCTGGTTATCCTGCTTGGAGAATGCGCGGTGCTGCTGTGGGGGTGGTTGGGCGTGACCGGCTATGGCGAGGCGCTGGCGTTCTCCGTCTGTCTCGGCATCGCCGGAGCCAGTTTTGCGGTGGCGCTGCCGATCGCCGGCCGCGCCTATCCTCCTGCGGCGCAAGGGCTCGTGTTGGGCCTGGCCGCCTCGGGAAATGTCGGGACGGTGTTCATTCTGTTTCTGGCGCCGCGATGGGCGCAATTGTTGGATTGGCACCAGGTCTGCGCCGTGATGGCCGGCATCGTGGCGATGACGCTGCTGCTGTTCGTCTTTCTCGTGCCGCGGGAACGGCCTGATCCGGTCCCGCACGCGGTCGAGTGGTGGCACAACGTGGCGTCGCTTATCAGGCAGCGGTCGGCCTACTGGCTCTGCTTTTTGTATGCGGTCACATTCGGAGGTTTCGTCGGGCTCTGTAGTATTTTGCCGTTGATGTTGCACGACGTCTATCAACTCGACGCCGTGTCGGCCGGTGCGCTTGCAGCCCTGTGCGGATTGTTGGGCAGTCTCATCCGTCCGGTGGGCGGTCACGTTGCGGATCGCCAGGGGGCGCTGCGCACCTTGCATTATGTCTTGCCGGTCATCGCGGGGACTGTGGTTGCGGTGATCAGTCCTTCTCTCACGATGGCTGTTATGATGATGATCGTTGCGGCCGGCGCGATGGGATTCGGCAACGGCGTGGTGTTTCAACTGGTGGCCGAATGGTTTCCCAAAGACATCGGATTGGTGTCCGGCGTGGTCGGCGCGGCCGGCGGCTTCGGCGGATTTGCGTTGCCGCTGCTCATTGGAACGCTCAAAGGCGTAACCGGGAGCTACGAACTCGGTCTCTGGCTGTTTGCCGGCTTTGCGGTCTGCGCATGGGGGACGGTGATCGTGGCATTGCGGGCAAGAAGTCACTCTGCGGCCGAGTCATCCTCATGAGCGTTTTTCCCGTTGACAGTCGGGGTCGAAACAGGGTTATCTGAGACTTTCCAATCGGGCGATAACTACGCGGAATTGCGAGAAACCATGGCCTCTCCCTTCAACAGCATCGACGACGCGATCAAGGACATAAAGAAAGGCAAATTCATCATCCTCGTGGACGATGAAGACCGCGAAAACGAGGGCGATCTCGTCATTGCGGCCGAGAAGGTCACGCCGCAGGCCATCAATTTTATGGCAAAGCATGCCCGGGGGTTGATCTGTCTCGCCCTCACGCCGGAACGTGTCGAAGAATTGCAGCTGCCCCAGCAGGCGGTCGAGAACACGGCGACGTTCGGCACGGCATTCACCGTCTCGATTGATGCGCGAAGGGATATCACGACAGGCATCTCCGCTGCCGACCGGGCCACCACGATTCACGTAGCGATCGATCCGAAATCTAAGCCCAGCGATCTCGCCCGTCCGGGTCATATTTTCCCGTTGAAGGCGCAGAAGGGCGGCGTGCTGCGCCGCGCCGGACAGACGGAAGGCTCCGTCGATCTCGCGCGGTTAGCCGGGCTTCAGCCGGCCGGCGTGATCTGCGAGATCATGAACGAAGACGGCACGATGGCGCGGGTGCCGGAGCTGACCAAGTTTGCGAAGGCCCACAAGCTCAAGCTGGTGACGGTGAAGGCGCTGATCGAATACCGTATGCGCCGCGAGACCTTCGTGAAGCGGATGGCGAGCGCGCGACTGCCGACCACCTTCGGCGAGTTCGAGGCCGTGGCATTTGAAAACGAAGTCGATAACATTACGCATGTCGCACTCGTGAGGGGAAAGGTGGACAACGGTGTTCCGACGCTCGTGCGCGTCCATTCCGGATGCCTGACGGCCGATGCGCTGGGGTCGCTGCGTTGCGATTGCCGCGATCAGCTGCACAAAGCGATGGAGATCATTCAAAAGGAAGGCCGCGGCGTCTTGCTCTATCTCAATCAAGAGGGGCGCGGGATCGGGCTGCTCAACAAGATCAGGGCGTACGGATTACAAGACCAAGGCAGCGATACGGTCGAGGCGAATTTGAAGCTCGGGTTCAAGGCCGACCTTCGTGATTACGGTGTCGGGGCGCAAATCTTGGCGAACCTCGGCCTGCACCAAATCAAGTTGATCACGAACAACCCGCGGAAAATCGTCGGCATCGAAGGCTACGGGTTGAACGTCGTCGAACGCGTGCCGATCGAGATTCAGCCGCGCGAGGCCAATGTGAAGTACTTGCGCACGAAGAAGAACAAACTGGGGCACATTCTGAAAAAAGTCTAAGCGGCACGGGGCGAACGGCAAGAGGCCATGGGGAAGACATTTATGGAGCGACTCATATGCTGAACCTCTCGCCTCTTGCCTCATGCCCGATACCCATTTTATGAAGCTCCGAAAAGGTTCGCACAATGCGACGGGATTGCGGTTCGGCGTCGTCGTGAGCAAGTTCAATAAGTTCGTCACGAGCAAGTTGTTGTCTTCTTGCGTGGAGACGCTCACGAAGCATGGCGCGAAGGCGGAAGACATCGACGTGATGCGGGTGCCGGGGGCGTTCGATATTCCCCTCGTGGCACAGACGATGGCGAAGTCGAGCCGGTTCGATGCGGTGATCTGCCTGGGTGCGGTCATTCGCGGGGATACGCCGCATTTCGATTACATCAGCGCCGAAGCGAGCCGCGGCATCGGCCAAGCGGCATTGGATTCCGACGTGCCGGTCATCTTCGGTGTCCTGACGACGGATACGGTCGCGCAGGCGATCGAACGGGCGGATCCGGCGAAATTCAATCGCGGCGGGGAAGCAGCAAAGTCGGCGATCGAGATGGCCAGCGTGATTGGGCAGTTGAAAGCGATGGAGCAGATGCCGGAGGACAGCGGGCGAAATCCGAAGCCGAAGCGGGTTGCGCGAAGGCGTGCGAAGTAGCAATGGGTAGCCGCCATTTGTCCCGGGAACGGGCGCTGCAGATTTTGTTTCAATACGACATCCATGGAAAGCCGGGTCTCTGGCTCGACGAGTTTTGGAAGCCGCTCAAGGACAACGAGGGCACGAGGGCGTTTGCCGAACGGCTGGTTGCCGGCGTGCGCGAGCACCAGAAGGAATTGGATGCGTTGATCGGCCGCTATGCGACGAATTGGAAGATCGCTCGCATGCAGGTCGTCGATCGGAACATTCTGCGCATCGGGGCCTATGAGCTGCTGTGGCTTGACGAGGTGCCGGCCAAGGTGACGATGAACGAAGCGATCGAGCTCGCGCGAGATTTCGGCGATGACGAGGCCGCCAAGTTCGTGAACGGGATCTTGGATAAAGTATTGGCGACGGAGCCGCGTCTCGCGGCAAAACGCGCCGACGCGA
>CAZOUA010000066.1:5173-9482 GCA_964582865.1 uncultured Nitrospira sp.
AGAGGCAAGGGTGAGATGCGAACAACTTGTTCAATAGTGACTAATGCGGATGGCGGCGAGAAGTTCCTACCCCTTGCCCCTCGCCTCCGGCCCCTCGCCCGCATTCGGAGAATGCAATGATTGATCGCTATACCAGGCCGAAGATGAAAGCTATCTGGGATCTCAAGCATAAGTACGAGATCTGGCTCGAGGTCGAACTGCAAGCATGCGCGGCGTTCGAGCAGGCCGGCCAGGCTCCGCGCGGGACCGCGGCAAAGATCCGAAAAAAGGCGAAGATCAACGTGGGCCGGATTGCCGAAATCGAGAAAGTCACGAAGCATGATGTGATCGCATTTCTCGAGTCGCTGACGGACACCGTTGGCCCCGAGCATCGGTTCCTGCACATGGGTCTCACCTCGTCGGACATCGTCGATACCTCGCTTGCCGTTCAAATGACCGAGGCGCTGGATCTGATCCTCGAAGGGGTCGAAGACTTTCTCGCCGTGTTGAAACAGCAGGCGCTCCGGTACAAGAACCAGGTGATGGTCGGCCGTTCGCACGGCATCCATGGCGAGCCGATCTCGTTCGGGTTCAAGCTGGCGATTTGGTACGAGGAGATTGCACGCCACTTGGAGCGCTTGCAGCAGGTGCGGGGACAGATTGCCGTCGGCAAGCTCTCCGGTGCGATGGGGACCTTCGCGCATCAGGGGCCGGATATTGAAGAATACGTCTGTTCGAAGCTCGGTCTGACGTTCGATCCGGTTTCCAATCAAGTCGTGCAGCGCGACCGGCATGCGGCTTATGCGACGGCGCTGGCCCTCTTGGCCGCGACGATCGAAAAGATTGCGACGGAAATCCGGCATCTCCAGCGGACCGAGGTGCTCGAAGCGGAGGAATACTTCTCCGAAGGCCAGAAAGGTTCCTCCGCGATGCCGCACAAGCGCAATCCGATTATTTCGGAGAATCTCTGCGGATTGGCACGGCTCGTGCGGGCCAATAGCCTTGCGGCGATGGAGAACGTGGCGCTGTGGCACGAGCGCGACATCAGCCACTCCTCGGTGGAGCGCGTCATCATGCCGGACAGCACGATTCTCATGGATTACATGCTGGCGAAGGCGACGGATCTCATCAAGCACCTGGTCGTCTATCCTGCCAACATGAAACGCAATCTCGAATTGACCGGCGGGCTCGTCTATTCGCAACGCCTGCTGCTGACGCTCGTTGGAAAGGGTGCGCAGCGAAAAGAATCGTACGAAGCGGTGCAGCGCAATGCCATGGCCTCCTGGAAAGGCGCGGGCGGCCTGCAGGAATTGGCGGAACAGGATCCTTTCATCAGCCGGCATCTCAAGAAAAGCGAGATCGCGGCCTGCTTCAATCCGAAATATTATCTTCGACACCTCGACCAGATCTTTCGCAGAGTGTTTCGGCCACGTGGGCGGCAAACATCCAACAGACGGACGAAAGGAGCCAGATGATGAGGCGATGGCAGGCCGGTGTGGTCGCATTGGCAGTGGTGGTGCTGGGGACTTGGGTGACGCACTCGCATGCTGCGGCGGACCGGGACAAACTGCTGAGTGAGCCGGGCGTGTATGGCACCTTTGCAGCCTTCACGCTCGATGAGGAATGGGCGAAGGAGGATCAGGCCACGCGCATCGCACATGTGACGATATTGAGAGGCGTAGTGGAGCAGCATCGGGAGAAGGTTGCCATCGACCTCTATCTCATGCGCGGGTTGTCCGATCATGCCGATCTGATGTTTCGCGTGCACGCGGCCGAGCTGCGGGATACCCAGAAGTTTCTCGTGGATCTTCAAAACAGCCTCTTCGGCAAACATCTCAAGACGGCCGGCATCATGCACGGTCTGACAAAAAAAGCGAATTACGTGCCGGGTTTTCCGGACCAGATGAAGGCTGACTTGAAAGCACCCAGCGAATCGGGGCCCTATGCCATCGTGATTCCGATCAGGAAGAGCGCCGATTGGTGGGCGCTCGATCAGGAGAAGCGGGCGGCGATGATGAAAGAGCACACGGAAGCGGCCTTGCCCTATCACAAAACCGTGAAGCGGAAGCTCTATCATTCCACCGGCCTGGACGATCTGGACTTCATCACCTATTTTGAAACCTCCAAGCCGGAGGATTTTCACAGTCTCATTCTGTCGCTGGAGAAGGTGAAAGAGTTTCAATACACCAGACGGTTCGGCCATCCGACCTTGATCGGAACGGCGACATCGTTGGATCAGATCATGGAGACGCTGGCACAGTAGCCGTTGTGGGAGCGAGAACGAAGGGCACATTATGACCACAGGCACCATGCTCTACGAAGGCAAGGCGAAGAAGATTTTCGCGACCGACAAGCCGGATCAGGTCGTCCACTATTTCAAGGACGATGCAACGGCGTTCAACGCGCAGAAACGCGGGACGATCGTCGAAAAGGGCATTATCAATAATAAGGTGTCTGAGCGGCTGTTCACGCTGCTGGAACGGGCCGGCGTGCCGACGCATTTCGTGCAGCGGCTCAGCGACCGCGAAATGCTCACGAGGAAAGTCACGATCGTGCCGGTTGAAGTGGTCGTGCGCAACGTCGTGGCCGGCAGTCTGGCGAAGCGGTTGGGTTTGAAGGAAGGCGATCCGATTCAACCGGCGATCGTCGAGTGGTACTACAAGAATGATGCGCTGGGCGATCCCTTGATCGCCGATGAGCACATTCGATTGATGAAGCTGGCGACTCCGGAACAGATGGCCGACATTAAGCGGATGGCATTGCAAGTGAACGGCCTGCTTCAGCCGTTCTTTGCCGAGCGCAAGATGATCCTGGTCGACTTCAAGTTGGAGTTCGGGATGCACAACGGCAAGCTGATCCTGGCCGACGAGATTTCGCCCGACACCTGCCGCTTCTGGGACCAGACGACGAAGGAATCGATGGATAAAGATCGGTTCAGAAAGGATCTTGGGAAGATTGAAGAGGCGTATCAAGAGGTATTGAAGAGAGTATGTGGGTGAAGAGGGGAGTGTGAGGGCTGCGGTGCCGGTTTCTGTGCTCGCGGAACGCGGCACACAAGGTTGATCGTATTGTCAGATTAAGGTCGGTGCTCGTTCGACGCGCGCAGTTGAAACCGATCACCGCAGCCCTCACATGGAAGCCATTAACCTTTCTTCACTGGGGAGCGGAAGAGGAAAAAGGGAGAGATGTTGCGGGCGTTTTTGAATTATGGATTGGTGGCGGCGGTGGTGGTGTGGGCGGCGGTCGTCGGCATGATGGCCTATCGCCTGGACGATTCGCCTTGGCGCTGGGCATTCATCGCGCTGGTGTTTGCCGGGGGGCTGACCGTCGCGGGAATTTTCTGGATCAGGCGCTACGTCAACGCGTTGAACAAGGCATCGGAAGAGCAGAGGAGTAAGCTGTGAAAGCCAAGATTCATGTGACGCTTAAGTCCGGGATTCTTGATCCTCAGGGCAAAGCCATCGAGCATGCGCTGGATTCGCTGGGGTTCAAGAATGCGGCGAACGTGCGCGTCGGGAAGTATATGGAGCTCGACCTCCAGGAGAAGGACAAGGTCAAGGCTGAGGCTGAGGTAAAGCAAATGTGCGAGAAGCTTCTGGCCAACACCATCATCGAGGAATACCGCTATGAATTGGTGTAGCCGATGAAAGTCGGAGTCGTTGTGTTTCCCGGCAGCAATTGCGACCACGATTGCCGGCATGTCTTTCAGGACGTGCTCGGGCAGTACGTGGAAATGATCTGGCACAAGGAAACCTTGCTGGCGGGACTGGATGCGATCGTGGTTCCCGGCGGGTTTTCGTACGGCGATTATCTGCGGACCGGGGCCATCGCACGGTTTTCGCCGGTCATGGGGGCAGTGAAGGAATTTGCCAAGAGGGGCGGTCTGGTCATCGGGATCTGCAACGGCTTTCAGATTCTGCTCGAAGCGGGGCTGTTGCCCGGCGCGATGCTGCGCAATCGCTCGCTCCACTTTATCTGCAAGGATGTGTATGTGCGGGTCGAAAATGCGGCCACGCCGTTCACCAGCGCCTGCAGGCCCGGCCGAGTGCTGAAGATTCCGATCGCCCACGCGGAAGGAAACTACTACACCGATCCGGTGACGCTGGCCGGGCTGCAAGCCAATGGCCAGGTCGTGTTTCGCTACTGCACCGCAGATGGCAAAGTCACGGCGGAGGCGAATCCGAACGGCTCGCTCGACAATATCGCCGGTATCCGGAATGCCGAAGGGAATGTGCTGGGCATGATGCCGCACCCCGAGCGTTGTGCGGAAGAGATGCTGGGCAACGAAGACGGGCGGTTGATATTTGTGTCGATGTTGGAATCGTTGAAG
>CAZOUA010000067.1:0-8725 GCA_964582865.1 uncultured Nitrospira sp.
TGTCGGAAATGCTGAGTGCTGAGTTGCGTCAGAGGAAGGCTGAGAGGGCTACATACCAGCGCCAAGTGCTGACGGCTGATCGCAACCAGAAATAGCGCGCATAACTTCAGCACGACAGGCGGGACGAGGGTATGCCCCTCCGGGAGTTTTCGCCAGTTGCTTCGACGCCGGGAGAGGAGTACCTTTTTCTGCATCCCCCACCTGATGAAGGAGGCTACCATGTCACGCGTCCGAGTCCTTTCCTTGACCGTTGTGCTGCTGCTCTCGTGTACGGCTGTGGCATCGGCGGAAATTCTTGCCCTCTTGAACTATGAGAGTAAGCCGGGCCAGCCGGTGCGACGTGAAGGGATCGCCATCATGGACATCGATCCTGAGTCTGCGGACTTCGGGAAGATCCTGATGGAGATTCCGCTTCCCTCCGACCTCGTCGCGCATCACATCTTCTTCAACCGCGACCGGAGCAAGGCCTATATCACGGCTTTGGGGAAAAGCCTTCTGCACGTCGTGGATCTCACCCAGTTCCCCTATCGCCTGCGCGCGATTGCCGTACCGGACTGTCAGGTCGGCGAGGATCTCGTCGTCTCGGAAGATAACAAGACCTGGTACCTCACCTGCATGGGCTCGAGCACGGTGATCATGGGTGACGCCATGAAGGATCAGCCGATCAAAACGGTCAGCGCGGCTGAGCCGGCCGTGGCGACGATTCTGTATCCGCACGGGATTGCGATTCACAACGGCATCGATCGCGTCCTCGTCACCAGCACCGTCAAGCCGGATATGTCCGAAGCGGGTGAGTCGGTCACGGTGCTGGAAGCCAGCAGCGGGAAGGTGCTCTCGACGCACAAAATCTCGACGAAACCGTCTCCCGCCAAATCGGCTCCTGTCGAAGTCATGTTCAGCCCCAATGCGAATCCCCCGGTGGTGCACATCACCAACATGTTGGAAGGGACGCTGTGGGCCGGAGTCTGGGATCCGAAGAGCAAGGCCTTTTCGTTCTACCAGATCGATGACTTCGGTCCACGCCAACAGGGCATGCCGCTGGAAATGCTCTACAACAAAAAAGGGGACCGTTTATACGTCACCACGGCGAAGCCGGGATTCGTGAATCTGTATGACAACAGCGATCCGAAGCAGCCGAAGTTTCTCAAAACGATCGCCGCTGCTGCCGGTGCTCACCATAGCGTGCTGTCGCCCGATGAACGGTACCTCTTCGTCCAGAACAGCCTGCTCAATTTAGATGGCATGAGCGACGGGTCCATCACGGTGATCGACCTGAAGGATGACAAGGTCCTGGGGAGCATCGATACGCTGAAGTCAGCCGGGTTCAACCCCAACTGCATCATGCTGCTGCCGAATCATTTTCAGAAGGGCGGATTGCGGGCGAGCCGATGACGGGGGAACAGTGCTGAGGGCTGCTGGCTCATGCCATGCCGGCGGGATCTACTTCGCCGTTCTGGGCTTGGAGCAATGCTCGTGCTGAATGAGCCAGGCGGAGCCTTCTTTGCGGAGGATGCTGGTGCAGAGGCCGCGGTCCTCGGTTTGGATTTCGCCGTTGGCGACGAGCTTGAACACGTAATCGTAGGTGGCCCAGGCGAGCGGACCGGAGACGCGCACCTTGAGGCCGAACACCTCCCCGAGAAAGCGCGTGGGATTGCCCTTGTCGAGCTCGACGCCGTAGTCGGACAGCCATTTCTCGATCGTCTCGCGCGTTTCGGATTCCCCGTCCTGGATCCCGACGTAGTCCTTCGCGTAGGCGTTGAGCACCGATTGCGCATCGCGCGTGCGGGAGAACTCGCTGGTGGCTTTGGCGGACTCGATGAGTAACGCTTGAATGGCCTCTTCATCCTGGCCCGCGAAGGCAACCGATCCGGCGAATACCGGCAGTGCGATGGTCACAGCAACGACAGCCAGGTGCATCATCATTCCTCCTTCCGGGACAACCGGGATCGCGACAGACCAACTTAGCCGGAGTATTCGAACGTCAGGTCGCGGGTTTGCACGAGCTTGATCCGTTCGAGCCTGCCGCCGGTGACGGCTCCGGCGAGACGTCCCCACAGGTGCTTGGCCAGGGCTTCTCCCGTGACCGGCCGGCCGAGGACCTGATCGAGCTGTTGCCGGTCGAGCGCTTTCACGACTCGTTCCTGAACGAGACGGTCCAGTGCGCCGATGTCCGTCACCATGCCGGTCACGGGATCGATGGCGCCATGGACGGTGACGAAGCAATCCCAGACGTGCCCCTGATTGCCCGCCTGCACTGCCGTAAACGAATAGCGCCTGGTGACGCTGGCGACGTCCAACCCGCCGGCAGCCGTAATATCTGCGTAGAGGTCTTCGTCTTCGCACAGGCGGATGGCTTGGAGGGCGCCGATGTCTTTTTGCACGACCAGCTTGCTCCAGAGCACGCGGGCGATGTTTTCCGACGTCGGGATTCGATCTTTGAAGTACGGCATGTCGAGATTGAAGTTTTTGTGATCGAACTCCTCGATCACCTCGAGCAGCACACGCTTGAGATCGAACAGATTGATGACCATGCCGGTCTTGGGATCGACCTCGCCGGACACGGTCACTTCGAGCAGGTAGTTGTGGCCGTGGGCCGGCGGGTTGTAGCAGGGGCCGAACACCGCGCGGTTTTTGGCTTCGTCCCACTCGGGCTTGATGTACCGGTGCGACGAGGAAAATTCGATGCGTTTGGTCAGTAGAACAGGCGGCATCGCTACTCCAAATCCTTCAGCCATTCTTCGCGCATGCTGCCGGGCACCGGCACGGCTTCACGATAGCGGCCGTGGTTCACGCTGATGGTCACGGGCTGGCGCAGGTCGGCGATGGCGGCCTTCATCGACGCGGTCGGCCGGAATCGCACGAAATGCACGGCGCTGATCTTGGTCTCATGGCTGTGGCCGCCTTCGAACAACCCGAAGGCCCGCTCGCCGCCCGCCACGATGGCGACTTTCTCCCCGTGGTCGAGGCCCATGAAGGCGTCGAGCCATTCTTTCATGCTGGCCTCGTCGGTAATTTCGATCAACAGGGTGGCGCTGAGTTCGCCCCGCGAGGGCAGCAGGGCATTGTAGACGTCCAGTTCGTCCTGCACCTTGGCCGGTTCGACGATCCGCTCGACGCGGAGCATTTCCTGTACCTGGAACCGCAAGGTCTCGTGGTTTTCGAACACCATCGTGATCAATGGCCCGACGGAAATGCGGCGGCGCTGTTTGAGCGCGATGATCCGGGAGCGGAAGGATTCCCGCTGCTTCTCGTAGTCTTCATTCGCCAGCAGATCCTGTTGCGTCAGCAGCGTCATTTGGGCAGTCCATAGGCATCGCGGACGATTTGAATCGGATGGAGGCTGGCCTTGCCGCCCACATGGGCTGAGGCTCCCGCTTGATCCAGCTGCAATCCGGCCAGGGGGCAGTCGGAGGCGACGAGATCGGCCGGCTGCTGCTCGATCGCGTGCACGGCTTTCCCGGCAATTTTCATCGACAGCGAGAAAAACTCCGTTTTGGCGGACCAGGCGCCGTCATGGCCGGAACATTTCTCGATGAGTTCGACCTGTGCGCCTGCACATTCCATGAGCTCTTTGGATTTGAACCCGATGTTCTGGTCGCGCAGATGGCAGGGAATCTGGTAGGCCACGCGGCCCGGCTTCCTGGTGAAGTCCGTCGCCAGTTGCCCGTCCTTCTTCATTTTCATCAGATACTCGCAGATATCGAAGGTCCGCTCGGCCACCTGCCTGGTGGGCTCGTCGCCGTTCAATTCCGGATATTCGCGTTTGAGCATCAGGCTGCAACTCGCGGTCGGCACCACCACATCATACCCCTGCGCCACCCAGGGATGCAGCGAGGCGACGTTGGCTCTGGCTGCCTGTTGGATGGCCCGGGTGTCGCCGATGTCGAAGCTCGGCATGCCGCAGCAACGCTGCTCGGGCACGACGACTTCCACGCCGTTCTTTTCCAGCACCTGGACGGTGGCTTTGCCGACGTCGGTGGCCTGGTAGTTCACCAGACAACTGGAGAACAGCGCCACTTTCTTGACCGGAGCGGCGGCCGGCGCGGGCCGCGCCCGGCGTCCGAACCAGCGCGGAAACGTCTCTCCCGAAAAATGCAGCACCTGGCGGTCCCGATGGACGCCGGCGAACAGTTCCGCGAGCCGGCGGACGATGGCATTCTGCAGGAACCAATTCGTCAGGGGCGCCGTGAGGCTGCCGAGCCGGCCGATCAGGTCCGTCTTGATGAGCAACCGGTCCCGCCAGCGCACTCCGCGCTCCGCCGCCAGCCGCTTCTTCCAGAGGATCATCAAATGCGGGAAGTCGAGTGCGTATTGATGCGGCGGCGTGTAGGGGCAGTGGTTGAAACAGAGTTTGCAGTAGTAGCACTCGTCGACGATCTTGTGGTGGTCGGCGGGGGTCAGCTTCGCGACGTCGCCCTCGTACTTGTCGATCCCGTCGAGGAGCGTGTTGAACGAGGGACAGAGATTGAAGCAGCGGCGGCAACCGTCGCAGATTTCGTAGATCCGCAGCGTGTCTTTGTCCAGCTGCTTGGGATCGACCGGATTGATCAGGCTGAGACTTTTCATGGGGTGTGTTCGTCCGCCCTTGAAACACGAAGGGTGGGCTGAATCGCCTTCAGCCCACCCTCACGCATGCGCCATGGCCGGCAATTAGCCCTTCAGGCTGTCGAGCCCCTTCTGGAACCGGTTCGCGTGCGAACGCTCGGCCTTCGCCAGCGTTTCGAACCATTCGGCCAGTTCGGCAAAGCCCTCGTCGCGCGCGGTCTTGGCCATGCCCGGGTACATCTGCGTGTACTCGTAGGTTTCGCCTTCGATCGCGGACTTGAGATTGGCTTCCGTGCCGCCGATCGGCACGCCGGTGGCGGGGTCGCCGACTTCCTTCAAAAAATCCAGGTGGCCGAACGCATGGCCGGTTTCCGCTTCGGACGTGTCGCGGAAGAGGCCGCCCACATCCGGATAGCCTTCGATATCCGCGCGCCGTGCAAAGTAGAGATAGCGGCGGTTGGCTTGGGATTCACCGGCGAACGCGTTCTTTAGATTGTCATGGCTCTTGGTGCCTTTGAGACTCTTGCTCATCGAATCCTCCTCGTTATGCTAGGGATACCGGCCTGAGGTTGTGCGGGCCCGCGCTCCGCGTCAACCGACTCACCGGCTATAAGATAGCCCAGGGATCATGACAGGATCAACGGCTTCCTCTTCACCCGATCGGGCGATACCGCGGCAGGTCCGCATCCATCTCCGCAAGGGTTCGATAGGCTTGGTCCTTGACCGACAGGAGCGGGGTCGAGACCGGCCAGGCAATCCCCAGCGCCGGGTCGTTCCAGATGATGCCGCGTTCGTCCTTCGGCGAGTAGAAGTCGGTGCATTTGTAGAGAAAGGCCGCGCGGTCACTCGTGACACAAAACCCATGCGCGCAGCCGGGGGGCACGTAGAGCTGCCGGAGATTGTCGGACGTGAGTTCGACTCCATACCATTTGCCGAACGTGGGAGATCCCTTGCGAATGTCGACTACGACGTCGTAGACGGCTCCTTCGACGGCCATGACGAGCTTGCCTTGAGCGTGCGGCTCCTGGTAGTGCAGCCCGCGCAAGGTGCCGCGGACCGATCGGGAGTAGTTGTCCTGGACGAACCGTTCGGTCAGGCCGGCGTCCGCATAGCGCTGGGCATGGAAGGTTTCGCAAAACAGCCCGCGCTGGTCGCGAAAGAGCGCCGGTTCGATCAGCAACAGACCGGGGATGTCGAGTGGAGTCACCTGCACGATGGGTTAGACCTTCATCCTCTCCGGGCCTTAGGCGTGACCTGTTGCCGGTGGTTGCGGGGGGTCGACGATGTCCGGACCGTCAGGATACAATCGGCTCAGCCGCTCGATCAATGGCTTGGCAGCCGGCGTGCTGTCACGCGTAGGATCGCTGACGGGATGGTCCCACACGAGCGTCGTCACGCCGGCCTCCGACAGCAGGGACCGGATGGTCGAGACACAGGCGTCGAGCGTGAGTTCGGTGCCGTGGCGCAGGTCGAGGACGCGCTCTTTCGGATCGACCGGCGGCGCTTCCGTGTTGATGAGGGCCCAACAGCGGTCGAAAATCGTCCTGCGGAGATCTTCGGGTACGTTGATCGTCTCGATGTTCGAGGTACAGAGGGCCGAGACAAAGAGGACAAATTGCAAGTCCGGCATTCCCGGATTATGGACATCCAACGACGGCATGGCAGGGCATTATCGACGGCGGCCCAGGCAGAGTCAACGGGATCGCCGGTAGGGAGCACGTGACGATATGGTGACGATTTCGTTGATGGGACAGTTGCAGACGGTCGATGGAGAGCGGGACCTGGCCTGTGAGGTGCCGTCGCCGATGACGGTGCGGCAAGTCATCCAGCGGCAGGGCGTGCAGCTGCGCCATCTGCTTCAACTGATTCGGGAGAAGAAGGTGCTGGTGACGATCAACAAGAAGATCGCGAGCGACGACTCGCTGGTGCATGACGGCGACGCCATCCGGCTCGTCGGGCACGACGGTTTCGGCGGGAGTGGCCTGGGCCCGTCGCATTCCTGATCGCCATCGACCAGCTGCAGCGCGTTCAAACGGGCCATTGTTCTCACCCGCCCAACCCCGGCGCGCCGAGACACGCCGCTCCACGAACAAGGCCGCAGCGAGTGAGGATTCGAGGCGTACTTTACCACCGTACGTTGAGGGTCCGAACGATGCGAGAACGAAGTACACGGTCTGTTTCAACGCTCGCCAAAAAGAGAAGGGCCGGCGCCCCTTTCGGGGAGCCGGCCCTTCATCTGTTCTGACCGTCAGCGGAAAGCCCTTGCGGGCCTGGCGCCTCGGCCCTTGCTTATGCCAGGACTACTTCTTGCCGAGAATGGCGTCCTTGGCGGCCTTGGAGACGCGGAACTTGACCACGCGCTTGGCCGGGATCTTGATTGCTTCGCCGGTCTGCGGATTGCGGCCCATGCGCGCCTTACGATTGGCCAGCACCAGCTTTCCGATGCCGGGAACTACGAATACGTTCTTCGCTTCCCGATAGGCCAAGGCGGCAAAGTCGTCCAGCAATTGGACGGCGGCTTTCTTGGTGAGCCCGGTCTTCTGGGCCATGTGATCGGCAATCTGCGACTTCGTCATTGATTTAGCCATGCGAGAAACCTCCCTTAAAACAGAATTAGGTGAATTGCGACTGCCCGCCTCTCAGTGGAGACTTCGTTTTGATGAAGTAACTCGTCAAAGAGACCGTGATGAATATATCCAATGCAAAAACCTGCGGGAGTCTATCCAAGCGCCCCATGGCTGTCAACCGGAAAAACACGCTCCAGGCGTAGGGAAACGCCCCCACCGGGGTCTTGCAGTTTCGAGACCACCCATCGTAGAGTACAGTGGCCTTGCGACGGGTAAGGAAGCCAGCGGCGATTTTATTGAGGAATTTTCCATGGGTCGAGAGCTGCCGATTCTCCCTTCTACCGCACAGCCGGCCGAAGCCGCGGCTGAAAATTTTTTGTATTCCCGCGTCTTCTGTCAAAAAGAAAATTCGCCTCCCCTGCGGCTGCTCCTGGAGTTTTTGAAGTCCCGCGGGCAGCTCCCCATTACCCCGCCTAATCTGGACGAAACCGCCCTTGATGAATGGGCCTGGGTTCAAGTGACGCTCGGCTACGACAAGGCGAAGAAGCCGATTCAAGTCTTTTGCGTGAGAGACCACGGCACCTATCAGGACGTCTTCGAACAGGAAAAAGCTCAGTTCCTGGACGTGCTGAACGCCTATGAAGACATCGAAGCCTCCCTCGTCCTGGAATACGTGAACCGCGCGCGCTTCATTCTCACGACCCGCTTCGACCCGAACGACATCACGGAAGAGGGGTACGACTTCAACGGCTGGATCCTGGAGTTTTACCAGGAGCATTGCAACGGCATCGTTCAGGTCGATGGCCAGGGGTTCTACTCGCCCAAAGGCGATTTGATCGTCGACCTCTCTCCCGCCGCAGAGTAGGGGCCGTGCCGGGCTCTGAACCATCGATTCTTTCCCCCCTGGCCCGAAAGACGGATGCGTGGTTCGCGCGGGCCGACGCCGCCCTCTTGAGCCAAGTCCCCTGCCGCCCCGGCTGCTGCCATTGCTGTATCGGCCCCTTCCCCATCACCCTTCTCGATACGGACCTCCTTCAGCAAGGGCTTGCGCAGTTGCCGCAGAACGAGCGGGCGGGCATCGAACGGCGCGCGCAGGAACAGGTTGCCGCCATGGAAGCCGCCTACCCCGCACTGGCGCGGTCGAGATTCCTCGACTCCTGGCAGGATGCCGACATCGATCAACTGGTCAGTCGATTTCACCAGGCCCCCTGTCCCGCGTTACAGGAAGATGGCCGCTGCGGCCTCTATGCATTCCGCCCGCTGACCTGCCGTTCCATGGGAATTCCGACGGAGCAGGCCGGGATCACGGCTGGCGCCTGCGAGATTCAAACCTTCGTGCCGATCCTCCGATTGCCGGCGGCGATCCGCGCCGATGAAAATGAGCTGGCGCGAGAAGAGGCCAAGGCCTTGGAAACGCATCGTCTGGCAGCACAGGCCGAAGGGGAAGAAGTTTTGTTGCCCTATGGATTCCTGCCCCGGAGCGAGGCAGGCCACGGATCGGGAAGCGGCTAGACAGGGCACAAAATGCTGTGCTAAGGTGACCGTCCTTGGTTGCGGAAGCGCCTGTAGCTCAGCTGGATAGAGCATCAGCCTCCGGAGCTGAGGGCCACAGG
>CAZOUA010000068.1:0-8274 GCA_964582865.1 uncultured Nitrospira sp.
GGCTGCGCCAATCCAGCACAGAATTCCGTGAACTGGAGGAGTCCCACCATCGGCTCGACCTGGAATTGAATGAATTACAGAAGCGCCACGTGCTGACGCCGGCCGAGGAATTGACCAAGAAACAACTGCAGAAGGAAAAGCTGGCGAAGAAGGACAAGATGGCCGAGCTGATCCGGGTCTACCGGGATCACGGGATGCAGGCCGCCATACATTGAGGAGGGTTGCTGTGGGTTCGACAACCGGCAGCAACAGGAACCGCACGCATGCCGCCGATTCCCAATCCGTTAGCCGCCCATATCCAGACGATCAAGAAGCGTCTGATCATTATCGGCGCCACGATTCTCGTGTCGTTGATGGTCGCCTTTACCTTCTCGGCCGAGATGGTAGCCTGGCTGAACCGGCCCTTTCCCAATCCGCTGGTATTCTACGGGCCGACGGAAGCGCTGTTCGCCTCGATCAAAGTTTCGTTCCTCGCTGCGGTGCTCGCCAGCTTGCCCGTCGTGTTCTATCAGTTTTGGAAATTTGTGGAGCCGGCGCTGCTCCCCAAGGAGCAGCGCTGGGGTATTCCCATCTTTGTGCTGGCCGGCGCCTTGTTCGCGCTGGGACTGGTCTTTTGTAACCTCGTCATCCTTCCGCTCGTCATCGACTTCTTCGTCAGTTTCGGTCTGGACCGTGATATTACGCCGCAGTTGAGCGTCGGCACCTACATCGATTTCAACGTGAAATTCCTGCTGGTGTTCGGTTGTGCATTCGAGCTGCCGTTGGTCCTGACGATCCTGGCCCGCGTCGCCGTGCTGTCGGCGCAGGATCTGGCGAAATACCGCAAACACGCCATTCTCAGCGCGTTGATCATTTCCGCGATCGTAACACCGGATGCCACGCTCTTTACCATGATGCTGATGGCCGTGCCGCTGATGGTGCTCTATGAGATCGGCATTCTCGGGGCGCGGATCTTCGGACGCAAGACCGCTACGAACATGACCCTCCCGCTCGATCCGGATTTGCCGATGGGGACAGCAGGCCATCGAGTTCGGTAAGATGGTGGGTATGCGATCCAGACTCCTCACCCTCATCCTGTTCTTGTCGATCGGTACGATGACGGCCCCTCTGTCGGCTCAACAGAGTGGCGGGGTGCCCGGCCCCTTCGATCAGCAGGCGGCCAGCATTCAGGCACTCACCATGACCGGGTCCGACGTCGTCTATGCCGGCTCGTTCGGGCTCGGCATGTTCCGCAGCGACGACCGCGGCGCCACGTGGACGAAATCCGGCGAGGGCGTCACCGATCCGTTCATTCTCTCGCTGGTGACCGGCAAAGACGGGTCCGTTTACGTCGGCACCTTTCGGGGCGGCGTCTTTCGGACCAAGGATCAGGGCAAAACATGGCAGGCCGTGAGCGGCGGGTTGAAGCGAAAAGAAATCAAGACACTGCTGGCTGTCGGAGATGTCATCTATGCCGGAACCGCCGACGGCGCCTATCGGTTCAATGCAGCCGACGACCGTTGGACTGTCGTGACAACCGGCCTGGACGACATCCTCGTCCATGCGCTGGCGCAGGGCTCTGACGGCACCCTCTATGCGGGCACGTCCGGGAAGGGTGTACTGCGATTCAAGGCTAATACCAACGGCTGGATTCGCATGCAGCATGGCTTGAAAGACCACGAAGGGATGATCGAGAACTTCATCCGCGTGCTGACCATCGATCCGGAAGGCGGGATCTATGCCGGAACGTTCGATGGAGGTGTCTTTCGCAGCGCGGACGGCGGTATGACCTGGCGTCCGATCAGCCGGGCCTTGCCGAACGATTCCATCCGGGGAATCCTGTTCAACAGCCGCGGCCTCTTTGTGGCCACCGGGCATGGGATATTCAAGACGACGGACAAAGGACGGCAATGGGTGCCGCTCAACAAGGGCTTGACCAGCATGGCTGTGCAGGTGCTGATCGAATCCGGTACCGGATCGTTGTACGCCGGCACGAATGCCGGGGTGTTTCGCAGCGACGACGACGGGAAAAGCTGGATCGCCATCAACCAAGGACTGGAAGGAGGGGTGGCGCCGCCGCCCTTCTTATTTCGTTAGTGGCTGTTGATAAAAGCCGCCAGCGGCGTTCTCGCATCGCGCAGCGTCTCAACGCACGGGACAAAGTACGATTCGCCTCTTCGCTCGCTGCGGCCTTTCTGAACAGCCCGCGATGGGAGCGGTAAGAAGTCATGAGTGACAAGACCTCCGCGATTTCATGGCGGGGGAATCTGTTTTCATATCCTGCTAGACAGGACTACACCAGAGAAGGGGAAACACAATGTCTGAGCCGAACGAGAAAATCAGGGCGACTCTTTCCGTCACCAACAAGGGCCAGGCGATCGGCGAGATCGTCCTGAAGTTTTTTCATGACGTTGCGCCGGGCCATGTGAAGAACTTTACCGATCTGGCCAAGAAAGGGTTCTACAACGGCACCACGTTTCACCGCGTGATTCCCGGTTTCATGATTCAAGGCGGCGATCCCAACAGCAAGAACGCCGACCGTTCCTCGCACGGCATGGGCGGTCCCGGCTACAAGGTGAAGGCGGAGTTCAACAGCAAGCCGCACAAGCGGGGTGTGCTGTCGATGGCGCGGGCGAACGATCCGGACAGCGCCGGCTCGCAGTTCTTTATCTGTGTGGCCGATGCAAATTTCCTGGATTGGCAATACACCGCCTTCGGCGAAGTGATCAGCGGCATGGAGGTGGCGGATAAAATCGTCGGTATGAAGCGCGACGGCAACGACAATCCGCTCGAACGAGTCGAAATGACGATCACGATCACGGAGTGAAGTGCTGAGTTATGAGTGCTGCGCAGAGAATCGGGCGAATCGGACGACGCCGTCGGAGGCTCGCGTTGTACTCAGCCCTCAGCATTCAACTCTCAGCACTGCTGTTCCTCTCCGGCTGCGCCATTCCCCAAGTCCCGTTTCGGACGATCTACGAAGATCCCGTCAACTACGTGCGTCTGGAAGCGGACGACACGGTGCTGCCCGAATGGCCTCCAGGCCATCATTCCCATCCGAAAGTCTTCACCGCCGACCAGGTCACCCGCGTGCTGAAGGGAATGACGGTGCAGGATCATCGCATGTGGCTGCAGAAATGGATCCAGGGGGACGCGCCGTTCATGCCGGTCTTCAGAGAGGAAGAGATTGCGCTGCTGGCTCCCCAAGTGGCCGAGGCCTTTGCCGCCGCAAAGCACGACGAGCGGGTCACGTTCTACCTCAGCCAGCCCCAGACCTCGGTCAAGCGTGTGATTACCTCGGGCGGAATGTATTTCAAAGGCAGCGAGCTGCACGTCATTGTCGGGAACTGGCAGATCGTCTACGGCATTCCGACGTACGGCATGATATACGACCGGCGTTACCCGATGCGTCCCACGGCGGCAAAAGGCTTCGATCTCTTCTTCGAGCCGGCTGAAGCCGTAGTGAAGCAGCGCAGCAGTTTGTGGGATACGATTCTTGCCAACGACACCGACGAACTCGTCATCGACATCGAGCGGGTCGGCTCCGCCGCCGTGGCCACAGCTCTTGTCCGCTAACATCTGGTTGCTTCATCACCTGGCCATGATGCAGGAACACACAAGCCTTTCAATCAGGGGTATAGCGGCGTCAACTGCAATATGGTGCTTTATCCTGGTTTGGGGTGGCGCGCTGTGCTTGGGCTTGCCGGGCGGAACGGTAGAGGCTGGTGAAACGCTCAAGCCCGCGGTATCGCCGCCGGTGCAGGTGACGGTGCCTCCCGCGAAGACGGCGGAACTCGTACCATCGAACAAGGCTGGCGCCGGCCAGCCGGCCGCTCAAGACCAGAAAGAGATCAAAGATCTGTCGCGCCTCGTTGAGGAGTCTCGCACGGCACTGGCCCGCGATCCCGACAGTCTGGACTTGCGGTTTCGACTCGCGTTCGCGCTCGAGTCCTATGGAGAGATCGACGAAGCCATCAAGGAATATCGAGCGGTCATCGCGCGCGATCCTTCGCATGTGTGGGCCCGCAACAACCTGGGTGTGTTGTACGTCAAGCAGGGGCTCTATGAGGAGGCCATCGGCATGTTCGGAGAAGTGCTGTTTCGAGATCCTCGGCATGAGACGGCGCGCTTCAATTCCGGTCTGACCTTCTGGAAGCTCGGCGAGCGCGATGCGGCCGCTCGCCAGTTCCTGCAGGTGATCGCGAGCAATCCCAAGCATGCGGGAGCCCGTGCCGGCCTGGGACAGATCTTAGAGGAGCAAGGAGCTATCGACCAGGCCATTGAGCAGTACCGGGAAGCCATTGCTGTGAAGCCGGAAGTCGGCGCCGTTCACCGGGCTCTCGCCAGCGCGCTGATGAAAAAGGGCGAGGTGAAGGCAGCTGTCTCGGAGTATCGGTCGGCCGTGCGCCTGATGCCGTACGACGCGCTGCTGCGCTACGAGTTTGCCAAGGCGCTCCAAACACAGGGAGAGCAAACAGAAGCCATCTGGGAGTATCGTCGCTTTCTGGATCTTGATGTGAATCGGCCGGAACCGCAGGCCTTGCGTCAGGCGGCCGAGTCCAATCTCCGCGCGCTCGGCGCGACGCCGTAAGCTTCCTCCGGATTCGGCTAGCGTATGGTGGGATCGATCTGCAATTGGGCGCTGCCGCCTGATGCATAGGCCAGCGTCACCTCGGCGATCTTGTAGTCGTATTGTGCTTCGGCCAGCTTGGTTTGTGCCGCCGTCAAGCCCACTTCAGACTGCGTCACCTCTACGATGGATCCCAGTCCCAGCTTGTACCGCTGCTTGGCAAGGTTCAACGCTTCCTGCGCGGTCTTGACCAATTCTTCCGCCAGCTTGATCTGTTGGGTGAACGTTACGGTATCGAGATAGGCGTTTGTTACCTGCTGCGTGAGGGCCTGTTCGATGTTCGAGCTTTGGGCCAGCGCAGCGGCTTGCTGCGCGGCGGCTTCCTTGACCTGATTCTCGATCAACCCGCCGGTGAAGATCGGCATGGACACGAGCCCTCCCGCCGCCCACCAGCCGCCGGTCGTCACCGCGCGATTCGGATCGAACGAATCGTAGTAGCCGCCGCTCGCGATCGCTGAGACGGTCGGCAGGTATTGACTCTTCATCGCCCGTTTCTTGGCTTCGGCCGAAGCTGTCTGTTCCTTGGCGCGCTTCAATTCGGGATGGGACAGGCTGTCGGTAATCAAGTCGTTGAGCGCCCGCTGTATCTTGACGTCGATCGCCACGTCCTCCAGCGTGTAATCTTCCGGTCCGGCGATGCCCATGGCGCGATTCAGATCGGCGAAGCTGGATTTCAAATCGTTGCGGCTGCGCACGAGCAACGATTCCGCATTCACCAGCTCGACCCGCACCAAGTCCCAATCCAGTTTGGATTTGAGCTGCTGGCGGTAGAGTGTTTCGATTTGTCCGGAGATGATGCCCCGCTCCCGCACCGTTTCCTCGGCGATCCGCACGAGCCGCTGCCGTTTCAAACTGTTCAAATAGCTCCGTTGCACGTTCACGATGACGAGCGCCCGCCGCGCGTTCACATCCTGCTCCTGCGCCCGTTCGCCGTATTGCGAGGACTCCACGAGGCTCTTCGTGAAGCCGAAGTCGTAGATGCGCTGGTTTGCGAGGACACCGGCGGTGTAGGCGCTCAAGTTGGGTTGGAGCAAGCCGCCGCCGATAAGGAAGCGGGGATTGATGCGTCCGGAACCGGCCGCCCCGTCGGCATTGGCGTAGACTTGGGGATAGTACAACGACTTGGTCTGGTCGGTCCGTGCCGAGGAGGCGATGAGGCCGGCGTTGGCTTCCTGCACGATCGGATGGTTCTGCAGGCTGGTTTCGATGGCGGTCTGCAGGCCGAGAAAGCGTCCCCTGGCCGCGCTGTCGGCAGAACCGGCCGGCTGTGCGCCGGCGGGCGAAGTCGCCGCCAGCAGGAAGAGACAGGCGGTGAGGCAACATGTGAAGTTCTTCATGGTTTTACTCCTTCTTGACTCGATGAGGAGGGCGGGAGTCCCGCGGATTTCCGTTCGAATTTCTGTTGCGAGGGTTTCGCGTCGGGTAATGCAAACGGGGAAACCTGGACGATCGAACCGTCCAGCAGTTTACGTTTGCCGACCACGACCACGTCTTCATCCCCGGTGAGACCATTGGTGATCTCGATCCATTTCCCGTTCGTGATCCCTGTTTGTACCGGCACAGATTTCGCTTTGCCGTTCTCAGTGATAAAGACGGATTTGCCCTTCGGGCCGCTGATGATCGCTTGCGGCGGCAGCACGAGCGCGTTCGGAATCACGCGCAGACCGAGTGACAATTCTGCAAAGGTGCCGGGCCGGAGCGCGTGATCCGGATTCGGCAGATCGAGTTCAACGAGCAGGCTGCGTGTGGAGGGATCGAGCACCAGGGTCGAGCGCGTAATCGTGCCGGTGAATGAACGGTTCGGCAGCTCCGTGACCTTCACCGAGGCCTTGGTCTTTCCCGGCGTAATCCAGGGGGAATCATCCTGGGGCACGTTCGCATAGATCCGAACCGTATTCAGGTCCATGATCGTGAAGAGCGGAATCGCATTCGTCGCGGACGAGGTCGCGACCTGGATCAAGGCGCCGGGATCGGCGAATCGCGCCGTGACAATGCCGTCGTAGGGCGCGCGGACTTTCGTGTAATCGCGCATCGCCGCCCGCTGCAGCATCAGGTTCTTGGCGCCTTCGTAAGCCGCCTCGGCAACGTCGACGTCCTGTTTGGCGATCACGTCCGGGGATTCTTTCCAGACCTTGTTCAATCGCTCGAACGTAATCTTCTTGATCTTGTAGTCGGCGGCGGCCTGTTGATACTGCTCATCCACTTCGGGGGCGTCGAGAATCGCGACGACCTGATCCTTTTTTACCGCATCGCCCTTGTCCGGGCCGATCCATTTCAAATAGCCGGAAACCTTCGCGTACAGGGTCGTTTGATAGAGCGGCGAAATATTGGCAGGGAGTGAGATCGTATAGGTCAGCTCTTGCCTGACCGGTTTGGTCACCTGCACGTCGACCGGTTGGTTGTCGACGGCGGCACTCGTCGTCACGCCGTTCTCGTACGATTCTTTCTCCGGCTCGGTTTTGGGGTGTGCCTGAGAGGGAGGTTCCTCCCGCTGGCAGCCGAGACCGGTGAGCTGCATGGCGAGCAGCACAGCCATAGACGATTTCCTGATCATGCTAGACATCCTCTCCTGTCGGTGCGGAAGGAAGCGGCTCGACCGTTTGCACCCGCCGTCCCAAGACCAGCGCATGCATCACCGGCACGACCAGCAAGGTCATGACCGTCGAGACGGCGAGTCCGCCGACGACCGCGCGCGCCAACGGCACCATCGTTTCATTCCCTTCGCCGAATCCCAAAGCCAGGGGCAGCAAGCCCAGGATCGTGGCGAGCGCGGTCATCAGGATCGGCCTGATGCGCCGCCGGCCTGCTTCCATCACTGCCCGTTCAGGCGTGGCACCGTGGCGGATCATGCGATTGGCAAAGTCCACAAGCAAGATGCTGTTCGACACCACGATGCCCATCATCATGAGCGTGCCGATCATCGACTCGACGTTTACGGAGGTATTGGTGAAATGGAGCATAAGAATGGTGCCGATCCAGCCGAGCGGCACGGCCAGCAGAATAATCAGCGGATCGATCATCGACCGGAACAGCCCCACCATCACGAGATAGATCAGCAGCACGGCCAGTGGAAGAGCCAGCGCGAAGTTGCTGAACGCCCCGCGCATGTTGGCGACTTCGCCCTTGATGTCGATTGTGACGTCTTTCGGCAGTTGCACGGTTGCCAATGCTCTCTCGATCTCGCCGGCCACGCGTCCCAGGTCGTTCCCGACCGGCGTTACCAGCACGTTGATGAGGCGGGAAAGATCGTAATGGTCCACGCTGTCCGGGCCGGTTTTCATTTCCAGTGATGCGACGTCGCGCAGCAGCACGGGCGGGCCTCGCCGGTCGTCACCGGAGGCATAGAATCCGTTCGAGAGGTCGAGGTTCCGTCCGGCAAACGGCGTGTTCTGCAGCGCGATCGTCGAGCCGCTGCTCCCGCCGGCCGTGAGGGACGATGTCGGGTTCAACGACGTCCGCGCGCCGATGATGGGAATGTTCAGCAGGTCTTCCGTCTTCGTGAGCGATTGCTCGGGATATTGCGCCAGCAGAAAGTAGCCGTTGGCGGTTTTGGGATCGAGCCAGTAGTTCGGACTCAAGGCGATGTTCGAGCTGATGCCGGTGATCACGTCCACGATCACACGGTCCTGCGTGATGCCGTAGTACGCCGCCTTCGTGCGATCCAC
>CAZOUA010000069.1:0-8163 GCA_964582865.1 uncultured Nitrospira sp.
CTGGCGGGCCTGCGCCTTGCGCAACGAGGCCAAGTGCGAGATGCCAGAGGAATAGCTTGATTGAGAGAGCGTCCGCGCATGGGGTATCGGCGTGCCGGATGGCCGTCGATTGAGAGAATGAGGCCGCATCCGTCTATGTGCGGATGCGGCCTCGCTGTTATAAACGGTCGATCTCGACACCGGTGTGTTGGGCGAACAGCCGGTCTTCATAAGGAGCATCCATGGCAGAGCGTCAGTTTGAGCTGACACGCGATACGCTGGCGGTCGTCTTCCTCTTCGCGTTGATCGCCGCGTCGGTCTGGATCTTGTTGCCGTTCCTGGGCGCCACGGTATGGGCGACGATGATCGTCGTTGCCACGTGGCCTATTCTCTTAATGCTTCAGCGCTGGCTATGGAACCGGCGCTGGCTCGCAGTGACGGCCATGACGCTGCTGCTGCTGGCGGTGTTCATCGTCCCGTTTGTGTTTTTGATCGGCGCCTTGGTGCAGCATTTCGGCGACATCGCCGCCTGGACGACCTCGCTTTCTCATTTCACTGTTCCCCATCCGCCCGACTGGGTGGCGCATCTGCCGTTGATCGGCAAACGCATGGCGGCACAATGGAATCAGCTTGCGGCACTGGATCAGGACCAATTGGCTGCGCAACTATCCCCGTATTTAGTGGGAAGCCTTCGTTGGGCGGCAGCGCAGGTCGGCGATATCGGGCTGTTGCTGGCGCAAATCGTCCTGACGGTGCTCATCTCAGCCGTGCTCTATGCAACGGGGGAGTCTGCTGCATCGTTGGCGCTGCAATTCGGCGCCCGGCTGGCGGGAGAGCAGGGCGAACAGGCAGTGCGTCTCGCCGGACAGGCGATTCGCGGGGTCGCGCTCGGTGTCGTCGTCACGGCGTTTGTGCAGGCGCTGCTCGGCGGAATCGGCCTGGCGGTCGTCGGGGTGCCGTTCGTCGTTGTCTTGACCGCAGTGATGTTTATCTCGGCGATCGTCCAGATCGGTCTTGCCCCTGTGCTGCTGAGCGCGGTGGCCTGGTTATATTGGACAGGGAGCACGACCGCGGGAACGCTGTTGCTCATCTGGACCGCGGTCGTCATTCCCGTCGATAACATCCTGCGGCCCATTCTGATCAAGAAGGGAGCGGATCTTCCGCTGCTGCTGATCTTTGCCGGCGTGATCGGCGGATTGCTCGCCTTCGGGATCATCGGCCTTTTTGTCGGTCCGGTCGTGCTCGCGGTGGCCTATACGTTGTTCACGTCATGGATCGGCGAGGGCCGGCCGGCCAAGGCTTCAGAGGGGAGCCAGTAGAGGCTATTGCCGGAATGTGGCGGCAATGCCGCCGGTCTATTTATTTCGGCAGGTGTGGTATAAGGTCGGCCAAATCCGGTCGCGGAGCCGGTTTCAGATCGAGAATTAAGGAGAAAGGACATGGGATTGTATAAGCGAATGGTGGCGAAAGTGGCGGCAGCATGCTGTCTGCTGGTGTTATCTCTGCAACCGGCAGCCTCTCAGGCAGGCGGCCTGTTCCTGACGGAAATCGGGACGGAAGACGTGGCGCTCGCCGGCGCGGGCTGGGCGGCGCGTGCGCAGGATGCTTCCACCCTCTTCAAGAATCCGGCCGGCATGAGTCTGCTGGAAGGCAACCAATTCCAAGGCGGTTTACAGGCGCTGTATTTCCAAAGCGGCGGGTTCAGCGGCACCAACACGCCCTGGGGTGGAAACGGCGGCGGAAATCCGGTCGGTGTGGTTCCGGCCGCGAGCGGCTTCTATGTCCATAGCCTCGGCAAAGACTTCAAAGTCGGGCTCGGCATGCTGTCGAACTTCGGCCTCGGATTGCAGAATGACCAGGGCTTCGCCGGCCGTTACTACGTGAAGCAAGCCATGTTGGTGGGGATCACGTTTGCTCCGGTCGCGAGTTACCGGGTAAACGAACAGTTCTCTGTCGGAGGCGGCCCCAACATTATGGTGGGGTACATGAAGAGTACCGTGAACATCAATAATCAACTTCCACCGGGCATAGGAGACGGGCAGCTGGAGGTCAGGGATACGGCCGTGGGAGTCGGCGGCCAGTTCGGGGTCCTGTATGAACCGAGAAAAGGCACCCGTGTCGGTGTCACCTATTATTCTCCGATCAAGCTGAACTTCTCGGATACTCCCGCCTTCTCGAACCTGGGGACGATTGGGAGCAATTTGCAAGCCAACGGGGTTCTGAATAAGCGGGTCGACCTGGGGATCACGGTGCCTCAACATATCATGGTCAGCGGCTACCATGAACTCAGCGAGCGGTGGGCGGTCATGGGTGACTTCGGCTGGGAGAATTGGAGTGAATTCGGCAAGGTGGATGTGTCAGTGTCCAGCACCAACATCAATTCAGTGACGACCGCCAGTAAGTTCAATGATACCTACCATGTCGGAATCGGCACCCAGTATCGGTTGAATCCCGAGTGGCTGCTCAACACCGGGTTCGCCTATGATTCTTCGATGGTGTCGGCCGCCAACCGGAGTATCGCTCTCCCAGTGGGCGCAACCTATAAATACGGTCTGGGCGCCAATTATCTGATGAATCCGCACATCAAGTTGGGATTCAGCTATGAGCTGTCCTATAACGGGGATCTATCCATCTCGCAAAATCGTGGTCCGCTGGCCGGGCAGTTGAACGGCGAGTATAAGAATGCCATGGCGCACTTCTTCGCCTTGACCCTGAACTGGGGATCGCAAGGGGTGACCTTCGGGCCCGGCAGCCCGGCGTCGTAACGGGGTTTTCCTGCACAGAGGCGTACGTTCAGTTTACTGGAGGATCATATGATGATGAGAGCGATTGGAGCCTTTGGGGTGATGTGCGCAATAGCCGGACTGCTGGCAGGCTGCGGCGGCGGTTACTATCGCGTGAACGATCCGGCCGGCACGAAACAGTACTACACCACCGACATCGATCAGACCAAGTCGGGCGCCATCACCTTCAAAGATCAAAAAACCGGTAGCGTGGTGACGCTGCAATCCTCGGAGGTCAAAGAGATTTCCGAGGAGGAGTTCACGACGGCGGTGAAGCCCGAGGAGAAAAAGGGCGACGCGAAAACCAGTAAATAACCGGAGTCACGGCGCGGATGACGCAACGCACGGTTATTGACTCGGCACATCAGGGCGGGTTCTCAGCATGGTGGCAGGCCTATCTTCATCACCGCTACGCGGTCCTGTTCTATTCGCTGATTCTGACGCTCGTCGTGGGACCGATCCTGAAAGTGATCGGATTCCACGGCAATTTCCTGCAATTGTTCCTGGGCCTGAACCTGCTGGCCGCTGCCGTTCCACTCGAAGGTCGAAGAGGGCGCTGGGTTCTGACGGGGATCATGCTGGTCGCCATCGTAGTCAGGATCGGGGCTCTGCAGGCCGGCTATGCAGCGGTTTCCACCCTCGGTCTCTTGTTCTGGACAGGGATTGCGCTGTACGCGGTGTTCGGCTTGCTGCGTTTTGTGCTCCGTTCGCCCATCATCACTCCTGAACATCTCTATGCCGCTCTGAGTGCATATCTGTTGGCCGGGTTGTTTATGGGCGTGCTGTACTGGAGTGTGGAGCAAGTATGGCCGAACTCGATCATCGTCAACGGTCGGGGGACATCCGGTCCGTTCCTCCCGATGGAAGGCATCTACTTCAGCTTCATCACGCTGGCGACTGTGGGTTACGGGGATATGGTCCCGGGAAATGACATGGTTCGCGGTCTCGCGATCGTGGAAGCGATTGCGGGGCAATTCTACCTCGCGGTGATGATCGCGCGGCTGATGAGCATGTACATGCGTGAAGCCCGGTGAAACAGCGTCACATGGCAACCACAACGCTTCAGGTGCGAAAAGGAGAGGTCGTGCAACAGATGCAAACGGGAGCACCTATGCGATCAATGAGTGTTGTGCTGGCCGGAATGATAATCTGGCTCGTGGCCGGCTGCGGCAGCATCGGCCCGACCACCGTCAATCGTGACCGGTTCGATTACATCACCGCGATCAGCGAATCCTGGAAACAGCAGACGCTCCTGAACATCGTGAAGCTCCGCTATGCGGACGTTCCGGTATTTATGGAAGTGGGGCAGGTGATCAGCGGCTACGAGCTCGAAGGCACCCTCTCGGCCGGCGGTACCCTCAGCGACAAAGACTGGCGTAATGCGGGCGGAGCCCTCGGAACCTTTCTGAATCTCGGCGCCGGCGGGCGATACCTTGATAGGCCGACGGTGACCTATGCGCCGCTCACGGGCCCGGATTTCGTTAAGACCATGATGACTCCGTTTCCCCCGGGCTCGATCATGTTTCTGATCGAGGCGGGATGGCCTGTCGATGTCATTCTGCAGATCGGCGTGCAGGCCATTAACGGTCTTCGTAACCATAGGGGCGGACCGTACGGTCATCCGGCCGATCCGGAATTCGCCGAGGTCATCCGGTTACTCCAACGGATTCAATTGTCGGGGGGAATCGGGTTCAAACTGGCACGCGAAAAAGAAGGGCAAGAAGCGACGGTCTTGATGTTTCACACGCGCCGGTTGACTCCACAAACGGTCAAAGACATCGTTGAGGTCAAACGGTTGTTGCGCCTGAATCCTGAAGCGGAGGAGGTCCGCATCACCTATGGCGCCGATGTCTTGAGCGACGGCGAGATTGCGCTGCATACCCGTTCCGGGTACCAGGTGTTGGTCGAACTGGCTTGGTTGGTGTCTGTGCCGCCGGAACACATCGCGGACCATCGTACGCTTGGAGCGATGCCCGGGTCGCCGGAAGAAACCGCGGCGCTCAAACCGATCATGGCGATTCAAAGCGGAACCGCGCGAACGGACAAAGCCTATACACAGGTCAGATATCGCGACCACTGGTATTGGATTGATGATCGCGACATGGTTTCCAAGCGAGTCTTCACCTTTCTGACGATTTTGTTCACGTTGAGCGAAACGGGCAAGCAGATTCAGTCACCGATTCTGACGATCCGGGCAAACTAAGCAAGACTACAGCAGGGAGCAGAATGATCGACGTGACAGGGATGCGAACGCTCAGCGCAATATATCGGCTCATCGCGGCAAGCGTGCTGCTCGGCATCGGCGCCGGTTGCGCAGTCAATCCCGTCAGCGGACGGCCTGAACTCACGCTCATCTCTGCGAAGCAGGAACAGGAACTCGGCGCGGAAGAAGCCAAGAAGGTCGAAGAAGGCATGGGCTTTGCCGATGACTCCGGATTCACGCCTTTTCTCGATCAGCTGGGCCAGCGGCTGGCCGAGCAGTCTCCACGCAAGAATGTCACGTTCCAATTCCATATCGTCGATATGGCGGAGCCGAACGCCTTTGCGCTGCCGGGAGGTTTTATCTATGTGTCGCGAGGACTGCTGGCGCTGACGAACAGCGAAGGAGAGCTGGCCGGCGTCGTCGGTCACGAGATCGGCCACGTCGCAGGCAAACATGCCGTACAGCGCATCTCGAAGCAGGCTCCGGTCGCGATGCTGTTCGGGCTCGTGTCCGGTATCACCGGCTTGGTCAGCCCGGTCGTCGGCGATCTCATCGGCGGGATCGGAGATCTCGCCCAGAGCGCGATCTTTTCGCCCTACAGCCGTTCTCAGGAAACAGAGGCCGACGCAGTCGGCCAGCAGATCGCTGCGGCGGCCGGTTGGGACCCTCTCGAACTCTCCACGTTTCTCGCGAATCTGGAACGCGAGGTGGCGCTGCATGAAAAGGGACCGAGGAAGCCGAGCTTTTTTGATTCGCATCCGGCGACTCCGGAGCGGGTTGCCGATACCGCGCGTCATGCAAAGGCGCTCGTCCGCGCAATGCGCGATCCGATCAGCCCGACGCGCGACGCCTACCTGGCCAGACTGAACGGCGTGGTTGTCGGCCAGCGCGCCGCCAACGGCATCTTCCGCGAGTCCGCGTTTCTGCATCCCGATCTGAATATCTTTGTGCAGTTTCCGGAGAAGTGGTCGCACGAGAACTCGCGGGAGCGGATCGTGGCGGCCTCGCCGAAGGGCGATGCCGCCGTCGCGTTCGAAGCCGTCGCGAAAGGCGATGATCCGCTTGAAGGGGCCAGGGTGCTGGGCAAAGCCAAGCAGATCGATCTGGTGAAGCGGACTGAATCGATCACCATCAACGGGTTGCCGGCTGCGCGAGCGACGGTGCCGGCCGACGGCCGCGCCCATGCCGTGGTCACCTGGATCGCCCACGGAGGGCTGATTTACCAATTCGTGACCATCACGCAGACGGAGCAAGCCGGCGCCTTCCAGCCGCTGTTGGAGACGGTCACACACAGTTTTCGCCCGCTCACCGCCGCCGAGCGCGCCGGCATCACGGAGAAGCGCATCAGATTGTTCACGGCTCACGAGGGCGAGACGATCGAGGCTCTATCAAGCCGCGCGCATTCCGCCTGGAAGGCCGAGGAAGTGGCCGTGGCGAACGGACTCGTGCCGGCCGCGCAACTGCATGGAGGACAGACGCTCAAAGTGGCGGTCGAGGAACGGTATGAACTTCAACCCATGAGCCGGTAGACGGACATGACGACAAGACCGCAAGGTGTGACGGTGATCGCGCTGCTCGCTCTCCTGCAAGGGATCGTCGGAGCCCTGATGGGATTCCTGTGGCTGCAAATCGTCAGCCTCTTCGACCAGGGAAACGGGGCCATGTCTTCGCTCATGGTGATGATGGCCGAGGCCAGGGGATGGCTGTTGATCGTCCTTGCCTTGATGTATATCGTGTTTGCGGCCGGGGCCTGGAACACTCGAGGCTGGGCCTGGTGGGTCGGGTTGCCGGCCTCCCTGGTGACGATACTGTACTTAGTCAATGTCCTGCTCAGAGGAGCGTCCGTTCTGGTGGTGGTCCTCGGGCTGATCGTTCCGGTCATCATTCTTTTATACCTGCTCGCTCCCGCCGGGAGGCAGGCGTTCGGCCAGGATCCTGTGCCTTCCGGTCCGCCGCGTGAGTAGAGAGCAGTCCCGCCCCGCGCGAAGGCATCACACCCGATTCTCCCGCGGAATGTCGCTAGAACAATTACATAATTTCCAGTATGCTTATCACCTTTGTTCGCGAAAGGAACGTTTCGATGAAGGCTGAAATGATGATTGTAGCCGTGCTGTCCATGATCCTGGGGTTCTCGGTGCAGGTCTCAACGGCGATAGCAGAGTCGTCGGCTGAGGCGGCGCTGATCGATCGAGAGGTCGATGCCGCGCTCGAGGCATTATTGAAAGATACGCCGGAAGCGGAGATCTTTCGGAAGGAAGCCAAGGGCATCCTCGTGTTTCCGAATATCGTGAAGGGCGGCTTCATGTTCGGCGGGCAGTATGGGAAGGGCGCGTTGCGGAAAGAGGGGAAAACGGTCGGCTACTACAGTTCGCTCGCCGCGTCCTATGGCCTCCAGATCGGCGTGCAGACGTTCGGCTACGCCATGTTCTTCATGAACGAGAAATCATTGGAGTATCTCGACGAGAGCGAGGGCTGGGAAGTCGGCGTCGGCCCCAGCATCGTCGTGATGGACAAAGGCATGGGGAAGAACCTGACGACGACGACAGGCCGGAGCGACGTCTATGCGTTTATCTTCGATCAGCAAGGGCTGATGGCCGGCCTGGGATTGCAAGGCTCGAAGATCACCAGAATTCATCCGTAGGTTTTGGCGCCCTCACGGGTGAGGCAGCGGGCAAGAGCGTCAGAAGCAGTCAATCAACAACAGGGAAAAGGGAGGTTCGTGATGAAAGTGTTGCAGATCGGGTTGCTGATGTTGTCATTCGTCTTCGTGGGATTGGCGCCGGCGCAGGAAGCCGAGCAGATGACCATGGACATTTTGAAAGAGAAGGTGAAGGCGGACAAGAAACTCGTGGTCGCCACGAATATGAATCTTACCGACGCGGAAGCCAAGGGTTTCTGGCCCCTGTACGAGGGCTATCAAAAAGAATTGGAGCAGATCAATCAGCGGCTGTTGAGCGCAATTAAGGGTTATGCCGACGCCTTCAATGCCGGGAAAGGTGAAATCACCAACGACCAGGCCAAGAAGCTGA
Organism: uncultured Nitrospira sp.; assembly: GCA_964582865.1. Classification (GTDB taxonomy): domain Bacteria; phylum Nitrospirota; class Nitrospiria; order Nitrospirales; family Nitrospiraceae; genus Nitrospira_C. Next base: position 7,995 of record CAZOUA010000069.1, read on the forward strand.
TCGGCGAGGCGTTGGCGGTCGAGGAATCGGAATTGAAGCTGCGGCAATCATATGCGGCGAAGCTGGGCAAAGTGCTGCCCGGCACGAAGGTCGCCCGGTATCTGCAGATTGAAAACAAGATCCGGTCGATCGTGAAGTTCGAACTCGCCGCGCAGATTCCGCTGGTGAG
>CAZOUA010000070.1:0-7900 GCA_964582865.1 uncultured Nitrospira sp.
CCTTCGGCCGGCCATGAGTCACCAATGCGTTGGAAGATCTTGACGAATCGGATTCTGTTGATTGGGCTCCCTCTCTCGGTTTTGAACTCGCCAGCCGTTGGCCTCACCACGCTGTAGCGTCTTGCACCACCCGTCGAAACTCTGTTGGCGCGTTTCTCTCCAGCTCTTCGGGCGTCATCTCCGTTCTCGCACATAACCGGTTGTAATAGCTGCGGTTGCTCCTCCCTCAAGAGAGATGCTGCTCGGCACAGAGCTGGCAAATATTCTTATGAATCGAACTGGGAAAGAGAGTGGCGGCATGCGACGAGACAGTCTTCATATTGCATGAATAGTGTATTGATGAGGTTGGCTTCGTCCCTTACGGCAGTGGTCCGGTTCCTTTCTAACTCCGTAGCGAACATCATGGAAGTTCCTCGGTGTTTTCATGAATCGTTTCCTAGGTAAGCGCCTCATATTCACCGAGGTAACTGCGAGGGAGGTACATCATGACATGCAATGTTGGCGGGATTGAGCGGCCTATTCGGATTGTGGTCGGGATCGGACTTTTAGGCATCGGCGCGTTTGCAGACTTGCCGATCGCTGCTACCGCGTCAGCGCTGATTTTTGGGACGGTGGCGCTCGTGACAGGTGCGATCGGGTACTGCCCCTTGTGGACAATCCTGGGGTTGAACACCTGCCCGGTGTCGTCTCAGAAGCGCTAGCATCAGAGGAATCGGGTGCCGTTTGTGTGCAGTCGAGAGAGGAAAGGGTCGCGTATGAAACGGGCTCTGTGTATGGCTCTTCTGGCAGGCGGACTCTGGTGGGCCCAGACGCAGCCGGTCGCATCTGAGCAGAACGAATCGTCGGTCGGGAATCGAGAGGACAGTGCGGTGATCGATGCTGTGTTTACCCCGCCGTCACCTGAGACCATTCCTCCCGGCCTGGCGGGAGAACAAATCAGGTTGGGATATGAGATCGTCGTTCACACCCAGCAATTTGCCAAGCGCTATGTCGGCAACAAACTGAACTGCACCAACTGCCATCTCGATGCAGGCCTCAACCCGAACGCCGCGTCCTATGTGGGGCTGAGCATCCTCTATCCGGAATACCGGGCTCGTGCCGATCGGACCATGACACTGGCCGATCGGATCAATGAATGTTTCGAGCGCAGCATGAACGGAAAAGCGCTTCCGCCGGACAGTTCGAAATTACGGGCGATCGTATCCTACATCGAATGGCTTTCACAGAACGTCCCGCGCGGCAGCAAGGTGGCCTGGCGCGGCATCCCGCGCATCAACCAGAGCCGGCAGCCTGATTCGGCGGAGGGCAAGCAGGTGTTCGCGAAAAAATGTTCCTTCTGCCATGGGACCGACGGACAAGGCACGATGGCGGCCCCTCCGGTCTGGGGACCGAACTCATACAACATTGCGGCAGGAATGGCCCGAGTGAGTGTGGCGGCGTCTTTCATCAAGGGCAACATGCCGCGCGGATGGGGCTGGTCGCTCTCCGACGACGAGGCCTTCGATGTGGCGGCCTATATCAACAGCCAGCCTCGCCCGGATTTTCCCGCCAAGAAATTTGACTGGCCGAAGGGCGGAAAGCCCGCGGACGCACCGTACTAGTGACGTGAGCCATAAGGCGTGAGAACTGCTGAACGCTAAGGGCATCTTACGAATGACCGCAGACGCCAAAGACGTCGTTCCGATCATCCCCTGGTGGGCCGGGGGACTCGGCATCGGGGTGATCCTGATCGTGGCTGTCGCATTGATCCAACCCATCGGCGTCTCCACCCAGTATGTGGTGCTCCTCGGAGTTATTTTCCATCAAATACTTCCCGCCGTAGCGGACCAAAGCCCCTACCTGGTCGAGTCCGTCCAAGGCTGGACCCTGCTGACGTATGAGTTCATGTTCGTGCTGGGTATTCCGCTCGGCGCCTTTCTCGCCGCTCTGGCGACTGGACGCCTGAAATGGCGCACGGTGCCGTTCGAATGGGAAGCCCGGTTCGGTTCAGCCCCTGGAAGGCGACTGGTATGGTCCTTTCTCGGCGGGTGTATTCTCTTGTTCGGGGCCCGCTTTGGCGGGGGCTGCACCTCCGGCCATATGATCAGCGGAGTCTCGCAATTGGCCGTGAGTTCCTTGATCTTCTCGGCGGCACTCTTCCTCAGCGCCGTTGTGACGGCCCGTTTGCTGTATGGAGAGGGAGGGCGAGGGTGACGTTGCTCTTGGGGGTCCTGCTAGGCGCGGCGTTCGGGGCCGTTCTGCAGCTTTCGGGCGCCTCCAGTTATGCGAAGATCATCAATGCGCTGCGGCTGCGGGATTTCACCATCATCAAGCTCATCCTGGCCGCCATCGGCGTAGGGATGATCGGCGTGTATCTTCTCGACGCATTCGGGTTGGCACATATGAAAGTCAAAGACCTCTTTTTCCCGGGAGTTGCGATCGCCGGATTGATTTTCGGCGTCGGGTTTGCGGTGAGTGGCTATTGCCCCGGCACAGCGTTGGCTGCGGCGGCGGAAGGAAAGGTCGATGCCTGGTTCACAGTGGCAGGCGGGTTGTTCGGCGCTGTCATTTTCGCATTTCTCTATCCCGATCTCGAAGGCTCGCTCTTGTCGGTCGGCCGGTATGGAGCGGTGACGCTCGATCAGGCGCTGAGGCTTCCCGCGGTTGCGATTGCCGTGCCGCTCGGTGCACTCTTCTTATGGGGAGCTCTTCGTCTACCCAAGCCGGGAGGTGGCCAATGAGATTGCATATTTCGTATCACGGCGGCACGCGGTACGACATCACGAGCGGCAAGCACCGGGTCGTCACGGATCAGCCGGTCGGAGATGGCGGGCAAGATGCCGGCATGAGTCCGGTCGAACTCTTTGTCGGGTCGCTGGCAGGTTGTGTCGGCTATTTCGTCGGCCGGTTCTGCGAGCGGCACCAGATTTCCCGAGAAGGGCTCACGGTGGATGCCGAATGGGAAACCGCGGAGGGTCCTCATCGAGTCGGAACGGTCAACCTGTCGATCCATCTTCCCCACCGGCTGACACCCGAACAGAAAGAACGGTTATTGAAGGTCGCCCACGGCTGTACGGTGCATCAATCGATTGCTGTGGCGCCGGCTGTCTCTATTCACTTGAATCCTCACGCGGCGGGGATGCATCCATGAAAAATGAACCGGCCTTCACGCGACGAACGCTGTTCCAACGGGCTATCCAGACGCTTGGAGGTTTGGCCGCATGGCGGAGCATCAGGCCGGCGAGGGCGGAGGAGCCGGCACGGAACGAGAGCGGCCCTCTCATCATGCGCGTCACACGTCCCTACGACGCAGAGACCCCCGTGCAAGAATTCACCTCATATCTGACCCCGTCGCATCGGTTATTCGTACGCAGTCATTTCGGCCCGCCGCCGGTTGAGATGCTCACCGAGCCGCAGTGGAAACTCCATGTCGGAGGATCGGTGGAGCGTTCGCAGTCGTACACGCTAAAAACACTCCGCGAATTCGAGTCTGTGATGCTCACGTCGGTGCTGCAATGCAGCGGGAATGGCCGTGCGTTTCATCGTCCCAAGGTTCCCGGTGTGCAGTGGGAGCGCGGAGCGGTCGGCAATGTCCAGTGGAAGGGCGTGCGGTTGCGCGATGTCCTGATCGCGGCGGGAGTCAAGAATTCGGCGAAGCATGTCCAGTTTCAAGGTGCGGACCGGCCGGTCGGCTCGGCGGTTCCTCTGTTCATTCGCAGCATTCCGCTGGACAAGGCACTGCATCCGGACACCCTCCTTGCCTACGAAATGAACGGGCGCCCGCTGCCGTTGCTCCATGGCGCGCCGCTCAGAGTGATCACACCGGGGTGGATGGCGGAATCCTGTGTCAAATGGCTGACGGACATTGTTGTGCGTGAAGACGAGGCGGACGGCTACTACATGCAAACAGCCTATCGGTTGCCGGTCACCGCGATTCAACCGAATTCCGGTCTCCCGGGGACTTCGATGGTTCCTGTCGAAGTGATGGCCGTCAAGTCGCTCATTGCCTCTCCGGGCGATGGCGCGTCGGTTGGACAAGGTCCGGTGATGATTCAGGGAGTAGCCTGGAGCGGAGAGGTTCAGGCGACAAAGGTTGAAGTGTCGTTCGATCACGGGAAGACGTGGGACGCCGCGCGGTTCGTCGGGGACGATCAGCCCTATGCCTGGCGGCAATGGCAATTTGTCTGGAAGCCGAAGGTCGCCGGTCCGGCCACGATTCTCTGCCGGGCGACGGATGCCAATGGAGAGACGCAGCCGGAAACGACTCCATGGAATCCGAGCGGATTCTTGTGGAATGGCTGGGATCGTATTTCCGTCACGGTCAACACATGACACGAGACGCATCCATCATCCTGCTGTCGCTCGCCATCGGTCTCGCGGCATGTGCCGTCGTCACCGCTGCAGCAGACGAAGATCTGGCTGCCTCCAGCGCAGCGCTCGCGCCTCGCGCGGAAGGATTGATCCTGGCCCGTTGCTCCGTCTGCCACAGCCCGGATCTGATCTATCAGCAACGGTTGCCGGCCGATCGATGGAAGGCCACGGTCGAGAAGATGATGCATTGGGGGGCGGAGCTCTCCAATGAAGAAGCCGACCTGCTTACGCGTTATCTTGCGGCCCGGTTTCATGCTGGTGCGCCGGACCAGTTGCCGCCGGTCGATCGCGAACTCGGGAAAGCCGAACCCTTGAGGCCGGAACCGGCCGCGGAAGGTCCACTAACCGGGGTCGCAGCCAGAGGCGCCGGCATCTTCGAACACAATTGCCAGGCCTGTCACGGAACGGGCGCGATGGGCGGGATGGGTCCGAAACTGGCGAAGAATCCGATTCTGAAACACGAAGATCTCTATTGGGAGACGGTGCTTCATGGGCGGGGTCCGATGCCGGCCTGGGGTTCCGCGCTGAGCCATCAGGAGATTGCCGATATTTATGCGTGGTTATTGACTCGTTGAAGCATCGATGGGCGCGAACATAGACGAAAGGAGTCGTGTGATGAATGCGAAGCGAGGGGTGATGGTCGGAGGGGCGGTGTTGGCACTGGTCGGACTGATGTCGTTCCCGCGTCTGTTGTTCGGGAGCGACCAGGTTCGAGCCAAGGAATTGATTCAGCAGGCCTGTGTGTCCTGTCACCGCCTGGAGGGGCAGGCCGACTCGCGGTTCAATTTGCGCGCCCCCGATCTCATCTGGGCCGGCAGCAAGTACCAGCGTTCCTGGTTGATCCGCTGGCTGACCGGCAAGGAAGCGCCGTTGTATCAGAAAGGCTACCGTTGGGACCTGAGTGAAGGGCCAATGAAGCATCCGGTTGTGACCGAAGCGGAAGCTAATGCCGTTGCCGACTATTTTGAGAAGAACAACAAGGATCCGCGGGTGAAGGCCGGCGCATTCGAGGTCTCGAAGGTGAGCAAGTTCGAGGTGACCTTCGGCGGCATGGCCTATAAGGCCCATGCCTGTCTCGGCTGCCATACGATCGAAGAAAACGGCAAGCTCATCGGCGGGCAGCAAAGCGCCGCGTTGCAGAACGCCGGCCAGCGTTACAACATGGACTGGCTCTACCGTTTTGGACAGAATCCGCAGGACTTCATCATCCATACCGGGGAATTTCTGGCTGACGCGACCGACCCGCAATTGCGGGCAGTGATCGGATATCTTGCCGCACAAGGCGTGCCGGATTTCAAGTTCTATGAACCCTGGACGGCGCCGGAGTTCGGGAAAGCGAGCGTCGGACGCGGGAAAGTGATTTACAAAGAGTATTGCATGCAGTGCCATGGAGCGACCGGCAAGGGCGATGGTCCGGCTGCGGCCAATCTGGAACCCAAGCCGGCCATCCACGCCAATATCAATTTCGAGCAGGTACCGACCGAGTATCTGTACAACATGATCAATCATGGCGGCGCGGCAATGGGCAAGTCCGCCAACATGCCCTATTGGGGATTGACGATCGGGCAGCAGGGGGTCGCGGATGTCATGGCGTATTTGAAAGCGAATTTCAAAGGGCCGAAGTAAGAGGAGAAGGGGGGAGACTGTGGCCATGTTTATTATTTCCGGCAGTCGAGGGACGGATGATCCTACGATGGCAAGCTTGCCGTTTATCGCGGCCAAGGCGGCGAAGGAGCAGGGGCATGATGTGGTGCTCTGGCTGTGGAACGAAGCGGTGGCACTAGGACGCAAAGGAACGGCCGATCATGTCCAGGGTGTCAATCTCACCCCGCTGAAAGACCTGCTTGCGGCGGTGCAGGCCGCGGAGGTGCCGATCTGGGTCTGCGGGGCCTGTGCCGTGGCCAGGCAGATTGGCGGAACGGATCTTGTTGCCGGCGCGTCGATCAAAGGCATGCCGGACTACATCAAGGCCGTGGCCGAACGTGACCGGAGCGTGGCCTTTTAGAGGACGAAGAACGGAAGGAGTCGTCGTATGTCCAGTGATGGAGAGTCCTCGGGAAAGTCGAAGAGCCGAAAGGATCGGTCTCGCTCGGAAGACGAGACGAATGCGCTGGCCGGGAAAGACGGCGAACTGCTCGCCGACGAGCTGGAAACCATTCCGACCGTCGTTCCGCGTGAAGGGGACGGCTATCGGCAACGGCGGAATGGCGAGGGAGCGGCGATCCCCGGTCGAATCGGCGAAGCCGGGCATACATTGACCAGCGACGATCTCACGCGCATCAATACGCGGAAAGGGCTGCTCCAATTACTCAAGACCAGGGAAGTCGATCTTGAGGAAGTCCGGAAGACTCTCTTGTACGAACAAGAATTGCGGGCGCTGCAAGTCGAACTGGTTCGACTGCAGCGATGGGTGCAGAACGACGGGCAGCGCATTGCGATATTGGTCGAAGGCCGCGATGCGGCTGGAAAGGGCGGGACCATCCGCCGCTTCACCGAGCATTTGAACCCGCGCGCGATGCGTGTCGTGGCCTTGCCGAAGCCGACGGATGAAGAGAAGGGTCAATGGTATTTCCAGCGCTACATCCGGCAATTGCCCAACAAGGGCGAGATCGTCTTCTTCGATCGCAGCTGGTACAACCGTGCGGTCGTCGAGCCCGTCATGGGATTCTGCAGCAAGAAGGATCATCAGCGGTTCTTGCAACAGGTCACGGAATTCGAGCACATGCTGTATGAAGACGGCGTGACGATCATCAAGTTCTGGTTCTCCATTTCCAAGGAAGAGCAGGCGAAGCGCTTCGAGGCGCGCCGGAAGAACCCGCTCAAGCAATGGAAGATCAGCCCGGTCGATGAGAAGGCGCAGGAACTGTGGGATTCCTATACCCGCTACAAGGAAGAAATGTTCAGCAAGACGCATACGACATTCAGCCCCTGGATCATCGTCAAGGCCAACGATAAGCAGGCGGCGCGGCTCGAAAGTCTCCGCTACGTGCTGAATCTGTTGCCGTATAAGGGGAAAGAAGAAGCGCAGATCCGCCTGACTCCGGACCCGAACGTGATTACGCGGTTCCACCGCAAGATGGTGGAATTGGACTTTTAACAGGGGGGTCACTCAGCATGCATGCGGAAGTGAAGGCATGGCTGGCGGTGAGCTTGATACTCGTTCCTGCTCTCTCGGCTGCCGAACCGCACATGATGCAACCGCGAGTGCCCACGGACAAGCTTGCGGAGGCTCGCGCAGTGACGAGCCCGTTGCCGGATTCTGCCGAGACGGTGGGAAAGGGAAAGGCGCTCTACAACGGCAAAGGCACCTGCATCAATTGCCATGGCCAGAACGGCGCGGGTGACGGTCCGGTGGCTGCCTCGCTCAATCCATCGCCCAGAAATTTTCAACATCACGGGTTCTGGCGCCATCGCACAGAAGGCGAAGTCTTCTGGGTCATCAAATACGGTTCGCCCGGGACGAGCATGATCGGGTTCGGCGATCAACTGACCGATGAAGAAATCTGGGCCATCATCCAGTATGAACGGAGTTTCGCCGGAGACCATGGAC
>CAZOUA010000071.1:0-7642 GCA_964582865.1 uncultured Nitrospira sp.
ACCCACATCATGAGAGGTGGCCTATCGTCCCCAAACTGCGCGTGAACCGCGAAATCAGAGTTCGTGAGGTCAGAGTCATCGGCCCCGAAGGTGAGCAACTCGGCATTCTCCCGACCCCGGAGGCATTCCGCCAAGCGCAGGAGAACGGTTATGACCTCGTTGAGGTTGCGCCAACATCAGTCCCTCCCGTCTGTCGCATTATGGACTACGGGAAGTACAAGTTTGAGTTGAGCAAGAAGGACCATCAAAACCGCCGACACCAGAAATCGACGCAGGTGAAGGAAATCAAGCTACGCCCTCGAACAGACAAGCACGATTTGGAGATCAAGATCCGGCAGATCAAGGGGTTCCTGGAAGAAGGCAACAAAACGAAGGTCACTCTCACCTACCGCGGGCGCGAGATGGCCAATCAGGAGATGGGTCGGACACTGATGAACTCCGTCATTGCGCAGCTGACAGAAACAGGGACGATCGAGTATGCCCCTCGCATGGAAGGGCGCAGTTTAATCATGATTGTGGCTCCCAAGAACTAAGCACGACGCACAGGAACGTTAACCAAAGGATGTAACCGATGAAAATGAAGTCACACAGCGGTGCCAAGAAACGGTTCGGCAAGACCGCATCAGGAAAATTTACCCGTAAAAAAGCCGGGAAACGGCATATTTTGACGAGCAAAAATCGGGAGCGTAAGCGACGGTTGAGCGGTTCGGTCATCGTGGATCCGACAAGAACGCCGGCACTGAGCCGCCTGCTCCCGTACAAATAGTGTGTGAAGAACGCGGATTGTAACCAACAAGGAGTAACGAGTCATGCCACGCGCAAAAGGTGGGCCAAAAACTAGGGCGAGACGGAAGAAGCGGTTGAAACTGGCGAAAGGACAGTACGGAGCCAAGAGCCGTCTGTTCCGCTCAGCCACAGAATCGGTCGATAAGGGTCAGCAGTACGCCTATACAGGACGGAAGAACCGGAAACGGGATTTTCGCCAGCTCTGGATCGCGCGAATCAGCGCCGCCACGAGAGCGCACGGGCTCACCTATGGCCGGTTCATCAACGCCCTGAAGAAGGCGAACATTCTGCTGGACCGGAAAGTCCTTTCCGACATGGCGATCAAAGATGCCTCCGGCTTCGAGAAACTGGTGGGCCTGGCCAAGCAGCACCTCACGCCGGCTACAGCCTAGCCTCGCAGGACACTCCGTTTTGTCTCATTGGATCTGGTGGGAAATCGATGGGAGAGCGACAGACCGTCGCTCTCCTTCTCACAGCCTCGCTGTGAGTTGAGAGAGATTTACCTCAAACGCAACCGCCGGAACCGCGATTTGCCATCGCTCCAGGACTTCGGGGTGCAATTCTCCGATCAATCCGATAGCCGCCTCACCCACCACGATTTTACCGGCCCGCCCTTCGAGGAACGACGGATGGGCCAGCGGTTCGAGCTTGTAGGCACAATCGAGATGATAGAACAGGAGGTCCAGGCAGGAATGGATTTCTGAAAAGTGCGCCGTCGCATGGGCCATGACCGCGCCCAGCACCGTGTCCGTGCGCGAACCAAGTTCGTGCGAGGGGTCAGGAATCGCCACCTCCCCGGCCTCGAAAAGGCGGTGCGGATAGAACGCCCGGCTCGACGCGGCTTCGACCCGCAGCAGCGAGGGCAGCATCCACTGGCGCAAGCAGGAAAACGTCAAGGCCATCGCATTATCGACCTCGACCATCTTCCCCCATTCCGTGCCATCCAACCGCATGGCGGTCCGGTAGTTGTCCGGAGAGCCCAGAATGTTGGAGATGATTTCCTGAAAGCCGAGCCCCACCATCAAGTCTCGCGCCCGGTCTGAAGTCTGTTCGATGCGTGACAAGCCTCCCACCGTAAACTGCGCCGGCATCTCAGGAACAAAGGATCCATAGCCGCGGCTCATCGCCACATCCTCGACCACATCCATGGCATGCATGAGATCCTGACGGTAGGGCGGTAATTTCGCCCTCACGGTGCCCTGTCCAGCCGATACGTCGTAGCCATAGACTTCAAGTGCCTGCTTTACCGTCTTGACACCCAGTTTCTGACCGAGCGCTTGCTCGATCGTCTTGATCTGAATGGTCCGGGGCTTCCCAAGATCGTGCGGTGTCACGACTCGCCTGCCTAACGGCGTGTTCTTGGGGTACTGCACTTCAACCGGCTCGACGGTCGCGCCGCGGTCGGCGAGATTCGCCGCGAAAATATTCAGCGTGAGCACCACCATCGAGAGGTCCGTCCCGGTCACTTCAACAAACAGCTCCTCGTCACCGACTCGCACTTCGCCGATCTCCCGGCTGTTGATGATCGGCGGGAAAGACAGGGGCTGCTTCCTGGCATCACGGAGAATGGGGAACCGGCTCTGTCCGGCCAGGATATGCCCATGCTCCAATCCCTTGGGATGGACCATGAGGATTTCCGACAAGGTCATCACCGTCTCCATCCCTAGCGGCGTAAAGCACGCTTCGTCCGGCTTCACAAGTTCATAGGTGACGGGAAACGTGATCTTCGGCAGCTGATAGACGCCGATCGAAACCGTCTTCCGCTTGTGCCCGAAAATATCGGCGAGCTTCTCCTGCGTTTGAATCAGCTGCGCGAGCCCCTCCTCGGTCACTCGATAGCCCGTGACCGCGCAGGCGGCGACATAAGGACGGACCGATTCGAGCCCTGGTGCGACGATCAGACGCCTCGGCGTCTTGGGCTTCTTCGTGAAAAATGCATAGGGTTTGAGCTTGCCCTGCTGCTTAATACGAATCTGTCGCGCGATCCCCTCGCAGCACCACAGATCGGGCCGGTTGCTGTCTTGCAGCTCGATACGCAACTCTCCGGTGTCGGGGCTATGGCCCTTCAGCTCGCCCTTCACGAGCATGAGCCATTCTTCCAACTGCTCGATCGAGGCCGTGCGTTTGGCACGGCCATCGGCCGCCAGAAGCGATTCGAGGTCGGATTTGAAAATAGAAATCGTGGGCATGGGCCGCCTAAAAGAGGCCTCTCGTTGTTCGAATCAGCTCAAGATTATCCGTGAACAATTCGCGAATGTCGTGAATACCCAGGGCCACCATCGCCATCCGGTCCAAGCCGAGGCCCCAGGCAATCACCGGCACCGTGACACCGAGCGGCAACGTCACTTCGGGCCTGAACAGGCCCGCACCGCCGAGTTCCATCCATCCCAAGCGGGGATGGCGCACGTGCATTTCGACCGACGGTTCGGTAAAGGGAAAGTAGGCCGGCAGGAACTTTACCTCTTTCGCCTGCGCGACTTCGCGCGCGAACAGATTCAAAAGCCCCAGCAAGGTACGAAAGTTGATGTCCTCGCCAAGCACGATACCTTCTACTTGGAAAAAGTCCGTCGCGTGAGTTGCGTCGACCTGATCGTAACGAAAACAGCGTGCGATGGAAAAATACTTGCCCGGAACAGCCGGAGCCGATGCCAAGGTCCTCGCGGACACGGCAGTCCCTTGGCTCCGCAGTACTAATCGCTTGGCCCGCTCGGTATTGAACGCGTATCTCCATCCGCTGGAGCCGGTGGTGCCCCCATCTTGGTGGGCCTTCGTGACCTGCGAGAGATAGGGCTCGGCAATCTTGGTTGCATGCGTCGGTTGTTTCACAAAGTAGACGTCGTGGATGTCGCGAGCGGGATGGAACTGGGGCATGAACAGAGCGTCCATGTTCCAGAATTCGGTCTCCACAAGCGATCCGCGCATCTCCTGAAATCCCATGCTGGTGAGTTTTGTCTTCACCGAATCCAAGAACTCCCGATAAGGATGTTTCCTGCCGCTTCCAATACGCGGCGCGCGCAGACTGATGGTATATTTTCTAAAGCGTTTGTTCCGCCAGCTGCCGTCCTTCAACAGTTCCGGACTGAGCTGAGAAACTTCCTCGGCGACTCCTTGCTTGGCAAGTTGATCCGCGGCCGTCACGCCCGTAGGAGACAATTTGAAGGCTCTGGCCACACGATCGTCGATTCGAAACGGTTCCTTCGCGTTTCCCCGCTTCACTGAGTAGTCTTGGATGATCTGGCGATCCGGCTCTTGAAAACTCCCCAACTCGCGAGAACCTTCGCGCAATTGCCGCAAGAGCGCTCGCACCCGTTCGGCCGTCTGGCTCGGCCGTCCGGTCGACTCGATACAGCCTCCCTGCACGATCAAGAGCACGCCTTCCTTCTTCAGACGACCGACGGCCTTGCTGACATCGGACGGATCCAGACCCTCCTTGGTTTGCAAGTCCTGAATCGTCAGCCGCTGGCCGGTAGTCGTGACTTCCCGCGCCGAGGCGAGCACCCGTTCGATCGGCGCTTGCTGCTCATGGTACTGCTCACCGACGGGGGTCAGTGAGACGATCGGGGTGACCGTTTCTTTATCGATGACGAGTAGGGATTTGGCAAGGAGCCACTCGACAGCCATGCTGAGCTGCGATGGCTCGAGTTCCGTCGCGGCAGCCAGCTCTTCCGTGGACATCGCAACGCCGGAAGGGTTCCCTCCAAAGGCCGTGAGGACTTTGATTTCAAGGGGATGCAGACTGTCGATGAGGGAAGAAATGTCCACCCGAATAGCCTATCGATGCGCAGGGGCCGGCTGCCTCGCCGCTCGCAGTGCGGCAATCGTCGCGGCATAGTCTCGGCTGGAAAAAATGGCGGAGCCGGCAACAAGCACGTCGGCTCCGGCTGCAAGCACTTGCGCCGCATTCTCAATCTTCACGCCGCCATCAACTTCGAGGAGCGCCCGGCTTCCCGCTCGGTCGAGCATCTGGCGCGCCGCAGCCACCTTCTTGAGGCAGGAGGCAATAAATTTCTGCCCGCCGAATCCAGGATTCACCGACATGATGAGAACGAGATCCACGTCAGGAAGAATTTCCTCAATGGTATGGAGTGACGTCGCCGGATTCAGCGTGACGCCGGCCTTCACCCCGCGCTCCTTGATGGATTGCACCGTTCGATGCAGGTGGGGACAGGCCTCCACGTGCACCGTAAGATAGTCGGCCCCGGCGGCAGCGAATTCAGCAATGAACGCATCGGCGTTGGTCATCATCAAATGCACATCGAGCGGGAGCTTCGTGACTTTCTTCAAGGACTCGACGATCGGCGGGCCGACGGTCAGATTGGGCACAAAATGCCCGTCCATGACATCGACGTGAAGGAGGTCGGCGCCACCGCGCTCCACAGCGGCGATCTCATCGGCCAAATGCGCGAAATCAGCCGATAGAATCGAGGGGGCAATGAGGGTTGGTCTGCTCATCACGTAACTTTCTTCAAACGTGCGGCGTAGAATCCGTCCATCGACAGGCGGTTGCCTATCGTCGAGAAATCGCCTCGCTCGGTGAGAAACGCCTGCGCGACCGGCGGGAGCCACGGCGCGACAGACTCGCGACGGAACTCCGCGTGGGCACACAAGAATTTCTCGATGACGTCCTCGTTCTCTTCCGGCTCGGTTGAGCAGGTACTATAGACCAGCACCCCGCCGGGCCGCAAGCACGGAGCCACCGATTCGAGTATTTCCCGCTGCAGGATCTGGTGTCGCGAGAATGCCGCGCTATCTTTTCGCCACTTGGCTTCAGGATGCCGGCGCACCACGCCAAGGCCGCTGCACGGCGCATCGACAAGGATCCGGTTGAACGGCGCCTTCCGGTCTTGTGCATCCCGCGCCGCGGCTTCAACGGCACGATTCCATTCTAAGGGATGGCGAACATCGCCTGCGATCGGCATGACGGTCTTGATGCCCAGTCGTGCGCAATTCTTTCGCAGCAGATCCAGCCGCGCGTCTTTTCGATCGACGGCATAGATGGCGCCCCGATCATGCATCAGCTCTGCCACATGAGTCGCTTTTCCCCCCGGCGCCGCGCAGGCGTCGAGGACCATGTCGTCCGATCGAGGATCGAGCAGGGGAGGAATCAATTGGGCTGCCTCATCCTCAACGTAGAAGGCTCCCTCCTCAAATCCTGGCAACGAGAGAATTGATCCCCCGCTTTCGATGACGATACCGACAGGGCTGATAGTTGTGGGTTTCGCCGCTACACCAGCATTCTGCAATCGAGTCAGGAATTCGTCCCTGCTGGTTTTCGTGCGATTGACTCTAAGCGTTACGGGAGGAATGCCGCTCGCATCTTCACAGACTTGTTCTGCCTTGACCATGCCAAGACGATCGATCCAGCGCTGACTCATCCATTCCGGCACCGAGTAGCGAACGGCCAACGCCTTTGCCGCATGGCTCTCCATAGGAGGCCATGGCAGAGCCGGCTCGCGGGTGAGCTGGCGCAAGACCGCATTGACGAACCCGCTCCAATCCCGCCCGAGCACTCTGGCGTTCGCCCTGGCGAGTCGAACCGACTCATTCACCGCAGCAGACTGCGGGATGCGATCGAGGAAGAGCATTTGATAGGCGCCGAGCCTGAGAATCATCTGTACCATGATAGGCAGGCGAGGCAGCGGCTTATCGAGCACCGGTTCGAGCCGCCAATCGATCGTCCCAAGACGGCGCAACACCCCGTACGTCAGTTCCATAGCGAGGCCACGGTCCCTGCTGTCGAACGAACAAGACCCAAGGCTTCGATCCAGCAACACATCGACGCCTTCCTCGGATGTGACGGCTTCCACCAACACAGCAAGGGCAACGGCACGAGCCGATTCATGCGGGCGGGAAGGTCGAGAGGATCTGGGACCAGTTGGCATGAGCGATCACTAACCCGGGATCGAGAAATTAGAGAGTGGTTGGCCGGCTCAACTGAACGCCAGCTTGAAGTGGATGGCCGGCAAGATACTGCGCGACCGTCATCCGACGACTATTGGCAGGCTGCAAATCCTGCACGGCAAGGACACCCTTGCCGGTCGCCACATGAATCGCCTCTTTCGTCACCGCGGTAATCCTGCCGGGAGACTCTGTGCTCGCTTCCGCCAGCGCAACGGCTCGAACGATCGTCCACCGGTCATTCCCCAGAAACGTATAGGCTCCGGGCCAAGGCGTCAGCCCGCGAATCCGATTGGCAATAGCCGGAGCGGGCAAGGCCCAATCGATCGCACCATCTTCCTTTTTCAACAGCGGCGCCATCGTGGCCTGAGCATGGTCTTGAGCCCGAGGAATCAGCGTGCCAGCCTTCAGTCGGGTAAGCGTCTCAACCAGCAAGCGCCCGCCAACTTCCGCAAGCCTGGGCGACAACGTACCGGCCGTGTCATCGGGAGTGATCGCGATCTTCTCCTGTAAGAGCATCGCCCCCGTATCCATCCCTTCATCCATGAGCATCGTCGTAATACCGGTTTCCGTTTCACCGTTGATGATGGCCCATTGAATCGGGCCGGCCCCGCGGTACTTCGGCAAGAGCGAACCATGGACGTTAATGCAGTTTTTCGGCGGCAGGGAGAGGACCGCGGGTGGCAGAATTCTGCCGAATGCCGTCACGGCAATGAGATCCGGCTTCCAGGCAGCCAACGCCGCAAGAAACTCGGGATCTTTCATTTTGGTCGGCTGCAGAACAGGGATGCGTTCGCGCAGCGCGATCTGTTTGATCGGCGAGGGTGCGAGGACTTGACCGCGGCCTTTCGGCCGATCGGGTTGCGTGACGACACCGACCACTTCATTGCCGGATTTCAGCAGGGCTTCGAGAGAGGGAACCGCAAAGTCCGGCGTGCCCATGAAGACGATACGCATG
>CAZOUA010000072.1:0-7232 GCA_964582865.1 uncultured Nitrospira sp.
CGGAAGAAGAACGTGAGCAGCAGCGTGCGGATGTGGCTGCCGTCGACGTCGGCGTCGGTCATGAGAATAATCTTGTGGTAACGAGCCTTCGCGATGTCGAACGTATCCTTGTCGGCCTTATCGCTCTCCTCGCGTTTGCGGCCGATCCCGGTCCCGAGCGCCATGATCAACGTGCGGATCTCATCGCTCGTCAGCATCTTGTCGAAACGGGCTTTTTCGACGTTGAGGATCTTCCCTTTGAGCGGCAGGATGGCTTGAAACTTGCGGTCGCGCCCTTGTTTGGCGGAGCCGCCGGCCGAATCGCCCTCGACGATGTACAGCTCGCTCAATGCCGGATCCTTCTCCGAACAATCCGCCAGCTTGCCGGGCAGCGAACCGCCATCCAGCGCGCTCTTGCGGCGAATGAGATCTTTCGCCTTGCGAGCCGCTTCGCGGGCACGAGCGGCATCGATTGCCTTGCCGATGATTTTACGCGCAACCGGCGGATTCTCTTCGAAGTAGGTCCCCAGGGCATCGTTCACCGCCGCCTCGACGACGCCTTTGACCTCGCTGTTCCCGAGCTTCGCCTTCGTCTGGCCTTCGAACTGCGGATTGCGGACTTTCACGCTGACGACCGCCGTGAGCCCTTCGCGGACATCGTCGCCGGTAAGCGACTCGGTTTCCTTCTTCAACAAATCGTTCGCGTTCGCATAATTGTTGATCGTGCGGGTCAGCGCCGCCTTGAACCCCACCAGGTGCGTGCCGCCCTCTCTCGTGTTGATGTTGTTCGCGAACGAGAAGAGATTCTCGGCATAGCTGTCGTTGTACTGGAGCGCAACCTCGAGAATCATCTCCGGCTTTTCGACGTTCACATAGATCGGCTTATGCAGCGGCGTCTTCGCTTCGTTCAAGTGTTCGACGAAAGAGACGATGCCGCCCTTGTAGAAAAACACTTGCTCCTTGGCCGGTTCTTTCTGCTCGTCCTTCAGCGTGATCGAGAGTCCTTTGTTCAGGAACGCGAGCTCGCGCAATCGTTGCGCCAGCACGTCGAAGCTGAACTCCAGCGTCTCGAACACTTGGCCATCCGGCTTGAACCGGACCTTGGTGCCGCGGCGCTTCGTTTTCCCGGTGCTTTTCAACGGCGCATCCGGCTTGCCGCGCTGGTAACGCTGTTCGAACACCTGGCCGTCTTGCCAGATTTCGAGCTCCAGCCATTCCGAAAGCGCGTTCACCACCGAGATGCCGACACCATGGAGCCCGCCCGATACGGTATAGGCGCCCTGTTCGAACTTCCCGCCCGCGTGCAGAACGGTCAACGCGACTTCGGCGGCCGATTTCTTTTGCGTCGAGTGCATGCCGGTGGGAATGCCGCGACCGTTGTCGACCACCGTCACGCTGCCGTCGATATGAACAGTGACGTCGATCGTCTCTCCGAACCCGGCCATGTGTTCGTCGACGCTGTTGTCGACAACTTCGTAGACCAGATGGTGCAGGCCGTCGACGCCGGTGCTGCCGATATACATCGCCGGCCGCTTGCGCACCGCGTCGAGCCCCTCGAGGACTTTGATTTGATCCGCGCTGTAGCTGTCGGATTTTCCTTGGGCGGGCTTGTCGGCTATCTCGTCGGACTCTCTTGTCGCCATTCGTCTCCTAATTTCACAGGCCCGAGGTGAGAGGCTGGAAGGATTTTCTCCTCTGACCTCATGCCCCTGGCCCCGAGCCTCAAATCTTGATCGGCATCACGACGCACTTAAATCCCGGCGTCTCGGCTTCCTGGATCAAGCAGGGGCTCAGGGGACTGTCCATCTGCAAAGAAATTTTCTCCCCGTCCATGACCCCGAACACATCCAGCAGATACCGGGCGTTGAACCCGGTGTTCAAGGCTTCGCCCTCGTACTGCGCCGGCATCTCTTCGGTGGCTTCCCCGTAATCAGGATTGCTGGAGAAGAGGGTCATGCGCCCCGGCGCGAACGACAGCTTCACGGCGTTCGCTTTGTCCTTCGACAGCACCGACACCCGCCGCAGCGCACTTTCGAGATCGACGCGATTGATGCCGATCTTCTTGCCGCTCTCTTTGGGAATCACCTGCTGATAATTGGGGTAGTTCCCCTCCATCAAGCGCGACGTCAGGAGCAGCCCGCTCTTGCGGAAGATCATCAGATTCTTGGTAAACCCGATCAACGGTTCCCCGTCGCCGCCCTCCTGCAAGAGCCGCTGCATTTCATGGGCCGCTTTCTTGGGGATGATCGCCTTGATTTCTTGTGGCGCGCCCTTGGCACCCGCCTTGCCCAGATCCTGTTCGGCCACGGCCAGCCGGTGGCCATCGGTCCCGACCAAGCGCAACGTAGTCTTTTTCTCGCTGGTGATCAGCGTCACCAGCAATCCGTTCAGGATGTAGCGGGCGTCGTTGTCTCCGGCTGCGAAGAGCGTCTTGCGAATCAATTCCAGGAGGCCTGCACCGGAGAGCGGCGTCAACCCTTCGCGCTCGATCGCCGGCAGCGCCGGGTAATCCGAGCTCGGCAGGCCCACGATCTTGAATTGGCTCTTGCCGGCCTGGATTGTCGTCCAGTTGTTGTCCCCCGAGTTGATCTCGATGTCGCCGCTCGGCAGCTCCTTGATGATTTCGTACAGCTTGCGGGCCGAAACCGTGATGCCGCCCGGCTTCTGCACGGTCGCCTTGTAGAGGCCGCGCATCCCGATCTCCAGATCGGTGGCGACGATTTCAGCCCCTTCCTGTTTGGCTTCGATCAAGATGTTCGAGAGAATAGGCATTGTATTGCGTTTCTCGACGACACCCTGCACCCGTTGCAGGCCGGTTAACAGCTCATCCCGTCCGATTCGAACCTTCATGAGTCCCTCTCCCTCGACCCGCCGCTCAGCTCCGAAGAATCTTTTCCTTCAAGCCGTCCAGCGTCTGGTGCAATGCGCCGTCGCCTTCCCTCGCCTTGGTAATCTGTCGGCAGGCGTGAATGATCGTCGTATGATCTTTCCCTCCGAAGAGACGCCCGATTTCGGGATAGGAGGCATCCGTGAGTTCGCGGCAGAGGTACATCGCGATCTGCCTCGGATGCACCAACGTCTTGCTTCGGCGCCGCGATTTTAAATCCGTGAGCTTCACGTGAAACCAGGTACAGACGACATCCTGAATATCTTCCATCGAGACAACCTTCTTCTTGTCCCCGATGAGATCTCGCAGGACATTCTTGGCCATTTCGAGCGTAATGGTTTGCCCGGTCAGCGACGCATAGGCCCCGAGGCGGACGAGCGAGCCTTCCAGCTCGCGGATGTTGCTCTTCATGGTCGTGGACAAGAATTGGATGACGTCTTCGGGCAGCGTGACACCTTCGTCTTCGGACTTTTTTCGCAGAATCGCGATGCGGGTCTCGACATCGGGCGGTTGAAGATCGGCGATCAGCCCCCACTCGAATCGGGACCGTAACCGCTCCTCGATATCAGGCATATCTTTGGGGAAACGGTCGCTGGAGAGGACGATCTGTTTATGCGCCTCGTAGAGCGCGTTGAACGTGTGGAAAAATTCTTCCTGCGTCCGCTCCTTGCCCGCCAAGAACTGAATGTCGTCGATCATCAGCATGTCGATGTGACGATAGCGTTTGCGGAGGTCCATCATTTTGTCGTAACGGATCGAGTTGATGACCTCGTTCGTAAACTGCTCGGTGGTCAGGTAGGCAATGCGGAGGTCGGTTCGTTCGGCCACATGATTTGCAATCGCGTTCAGCAGGTGCGTCTTGCCCAATCCCACTCCACCATAGATGAAGAGGGGGTTGTAGGCTTTCGCCGGTTGCTCCGCCACCGCCATGCAGGCCGCATGGGCGAACTGGTTTCCGGCCCCGACGACGAAATTTTTGAACGTGTATTTGGGGTTGAGTTGAATGCCGCGTTTCGGCTTGGTGCTGGAACTTGTCCGCACGGCTTGCGCAAGGGTAGATGGGTCGGTCTGCCCGCCATGCTGGCGGCTGAATACGACAAACGAAACGGCCGTTTCTCCCCCTCCACGCGCTGTCGAAACAGCCTCTTGGAGGAGGGGTCCGTAATGTTGACTTAGCCACTCGCCAAAGAACTTGTTCGGCACCCCAATTTGAGCGGTTGTATCCTCAATCCGCTCCAAGCGAACCGGCGTAAACCACGTGTCATACACCTGTTTTGGCACTTTTCCTTGAATATACGCCAAGGCCTCTTGCCAGACAGTTACAGTGGTCATGGTCTCCGTATTACTCCCCATGCACAGGCTTATTCACACCTGTGGATAACCAAAATCTGAGTTGTTCAATTTTTCATACCCGGCAGCCTTTTCAGGTCGACTACACATTCTCATGAGGCCAAGCCGTCCTACTATCCAGAGCTTCTCAACTTTGTACTCTCCGCTAACCCATAGTCAATCCCCAAGTTCATCCTCATCATCATGGTCGCAATTCCCGTTTTCAGTCAGCCTCTTATCACTCTTCCCCACTATTCACATGAACTACTCTTATCCCTACTACGACGACTGTCTTTCTCTTTTACACAACATCTTCGGAGAAGAAGGGAGTGATCTAGATAACAATCACGCGATCACTCTGAAAAATCCTCTCAACGAGGTCCTCATAAGAAATACATAGATGGCGATCATTCTGTCCCAGCGAAAAAACACTGCCTTTCGAATGAGAGAAGTCGGATGAAGTGCCCTCAGAAAGAAGTACAACATCGTCGTCTGTTTCAGATGGAAGAAACATGGCACGATTTACTTCCCGGATCGGTCGGCGAAGGAGATACAACGTCTTGATCATGAAAACACCAGCGTTCGGTCGACAGACCGGAGAAACGAGCGGATGTCGTCACTTTGCACTCGTGAAACGGAGAACTCTGGTCGAATACCGGAGACAGTGGAGTCAGACTCCAAGAGAAATGGAACCCCGAGTTGGGAAAAGGAGGGGCGATATTTTTCAAGAACATCGACATCTACTACGTCGTCCACATCGTCGGTGAGAAGACAAGGGGCCCGCCCTAACAGGATAACCGTCGTATCATGGTCGCCGGCACAAAGGCCCAGTGCGATTCGTAACGCCTCAACAGGACGGTGGGTCTCATAAGGATCCTCTGAAACGACGACCGCAACCCGCTTCGACATGTTGCTCTACACTCTCCTCACGTAAAAGCTAAGAATCGATCACAGCCGTCAATGATACCGGACAACACGACGAGACCGGATAATGAGATACGCGAGTCGACATCGGTAGTGGAAACGCGATGCTGCTGGCATCCGTATGCACAAACCGACATCTTTACGCCCTCATCGACCAATGAAATAAATCGAGCATCTTTCAAACTCTTCACCCCTTCATCAATGAGATAGAGATAGACCTCAACACCCTGCCGAACGGCCGCTTCCGCAAGGTGCAACACAACATCGACACTGGAATGAGAAGGGGCTGTGGATAACAAGAGACCGAGTTTGCGAGAGGCCATGAGAAATACCAAGAGAATAGACGGAAAGTTCTTTTAATAATCAAATGGTTACATTATTTGATTGGGGCGAGCGTACGAGGTTTTTTTGAGGAAGTCAATACGAAAAAACAGGTGCTATGAAATGCTGAGAAGGGCGAGAAAATAGCGCGGTAAATCAGCAAGAGGAATGTCGTCTTGGGCTTTTGTATCCATGTTCCGCACAATAGCAGAACCCCGCTTTGCCTCGTCGTCACCGAGCAAAATGGCAAAGCGACAATGCGCCCGGTCCGCCTGGCGAAGATGGGCCTTCAGCGTATTGGCTCGATAATCCGATTGAGCCGGAATACCGGCACGACGCAGCTCCTCAAGGAGCGGGACACCGGCCGGTCCCCCCTCCACACCGAACGAGGCGACATAGACGGTCGGAGCGACCGGAGGGAGGCTCTGCTCAGGGAGCATCAGTGAGATCCGCTCAAGTCCCACAGCGAACCCGACAGCCGGAGTCGGCGGTCCGCCAAGCACCTCGACGAGTCCGTCGTAGCGTCCTCCAGCCCCCACCGCATTCTGCGCGCCGAGATGCGAGGAGGTGATCTCAAACGCTGTCAGACAATAGTAATCCAAGCCTCGCACCAATCTCGGATTCAGCTGATAGGGGATGCTGAGCGTCGTCAGACCGGCCAGAACTTGGTCGAAATGGGCTTTCGCATCCTGGGATAAGTGGGCGGTCAGATGAGGGGCATCGTCGGTTGCGGCTCGACACTCGGGAATCTTGCAGTCCAGCACACGGAGCGGATTCGTTTCCATGCGCCGCTGGCAATTGGCGCACAGACGCGCGGTTCGCCCCTTCAGGAATGCGACGAGGACGGGTATGTAGGCGGCCCGGTCATCCAAGCTCCCCAAGCTGTTCATTTCGAGCGTCAAACCCGGAAGTGTAAGATCCGACAGCAGACGCCAGAGGAGCGAGATCACTTCGATGTCAGCGCGAGCGTCCTGTGTGCCGAAATACTCCACGCCGAATTGATGAAACTGCCTGAGGCGGCCCGCCTGCGGCCGTTCGTGCCTGAACATCGGGCCGAGATAGTAATATTTTTGAGGAAGAGGCTCGGCCCCGCGATTGTGCTCTACGAACGCCCGGACCGTTCCCGCCGTTCCCTCCGGCCGCAGTGTCAGCGAGGTCCCGTCTCGGTCGGGAAAGGAATACATCTCCTTCTCGACGATATCCGTGGTCGCGCCGATGCTGCGCGCATAAAGCGCCGTCACTTCAAAGATGGGGATCCGGACCTCTTGGAAGCCGTACCGATCGGCCCAGCATCTCGCCCGTTCTTCGATAAACCGCCAGCGCGGGGCCTCCTCCGGGAGAATATCTTTGACGCCTTTGATGCCTTTGATCATGGATTGCTCCGCAACGGGCACGGGGCGCGAGGCCAGGGACAAGCGGTGTGACAACCTCGAGCCCAGAGCCTCTTGCCCCATGCACGCGCGAGTCGCGACTATAGCGGCGGGGTTGCGGGCAAGTCAACGCGCCTGGTTCAGGCTCATGCTTGCACCGACCTGAGCGAGGAGGCTATAGTTCGCAACCCACGATTCTACACCTGAAGTACCTTGGAGAGACCTCGTGAGCGCCGATCGACCGACCCGACGCGTCATCGCCGTGGCGCCGATGCCGCCGGAAAAATCCGCCTATGCCCTCGCCCGGTACAGCCGCTCGCCCGATTCCATCGAACAGAGCATCAAGTGGGTGCACGGCCATTCGTCAGAAAAATTCTGGGACCAGTTCTATTTCGATTACGGCCATGCCTCCATCGCCGATC
>CAZOUA010000073.1:0-2422 GCA_964582865.1 uncultured Nitrospira sp.
AACAGGCTATTCAGAGAAAGCGACGATTTGAACGGAACCCCCTGGCCCATACCTATCGAGAGGAATAACCATGTCGAAAGCGAGGCGCCCCACCCATGATGCGGTGGAGATTCTTCATCGCCGATACTATCAAGGCCGGCCGGCCCGGCTCGCCGCATTGGAAGATGCCCGAACCGCCGACGGCGTGGCCCGCAAGCTCACTGCCCTGCGCCTTCAAGCGGGCTTGACCCAGCGGCAATTAGCCGAGCGGGTGGGGACCACGGCATCGGTCATTTGCCGCCTGGAGAGTGCCGACTATGAAGGGCACTCGCTCGCGATGCTGAATCGGATCGCGGCAGCGCTGAAGCAGCGGGTGGAAATCCGATTCGTGCCGGCCAAGACCATCAAGGGGGAAGGCCGCCGCAAACCAGGCCGGGCTGCCTAACTCGGGCATTGCCTCCCGCAGAATACGTGCTATTTCCGGACAGCATTTACCCCTCAGCCTTAGCCTCAACCTTCCCAACGGACTCAGCACTTCCGAGGTGCTCCGCACTTCCGGGTAGCACTCAGCCATCCGGTTACAAGTAGAACCGTAACTCGAATCCCGCATACGATAACTCAGAAATCATGACTGTTTCTCGCGTCTCATCTCGGCCCTTGTTAATGCAACCATTTCAACGGCGTAGCCGTTGATTTCCCCAAGCGGAAAAGGTAAGCGTGAAGAAGCAGGTGGCTCTGCCTGACCTCCTTGCCGTCCGGCAAGGTCATATAGTAACATAAACGGCACCATTAAGCATGGCCGACATCCGGATCATCGAATACGTTGATCGACAATCACGATCACCGTTCGCGCTCTGGTTCGAGGGACTGAATCCTCCTGCGGCGATCTATCAGATGGCGGCGGGGAATTGGTCGAAAGTCAAAGGCGTCGGAAGCGGTGTTTTTGAGAGGAAGATCGATTTCGGTCCGGGTTACCGGGTGTATTTTGGAAAAGACGCAGAGACCGTGGTGATTCTTCTTGGCGGGAGTAGCAAACAACGCCAACACCAGGCCATTGAAGCAGCGCAGAAGCGATGGGCTGACTATCGACGGCGCAAGATGACGAACCGTCTGGAGGTCTGAACGGAGGGACCATGGCACTCACACGAGAATTTAAGGATACGGTAGCGATACGGGTCCAACGAGATCCGAGATTTCGTGAAGCGCTGTTCACGGAGGCGATGAATGCCTATCTGGAAGGGGAGACAAGGACGGGAAAGGCCATCCTTCGCGACCTGGTGAACGCCACCATCGGATTCGAGGAATTAGCGGCGGTGCTCAGGAAGCCCAGCAAGAGCCTCCATCGTATGTTGGCGCCGCGGGGCAATCCGAACACCGAAAACTTCTTCGGGATCGTGAACGCCCTTCAGAGGAAGACTCGGGTCCGGTTGCGGGTGACCGCCAAAGCTAGCTGAACAGGACCAGATTGAATCAGCCACCCGGAATCCGTACTATTTCCGATGTGGGTTCAGTCGGAACCCGAAACCCGAAACTTTCCCCATCCCAGTACTCAGGACTCATCACTCAGTGCTTTCCGGTATCTCTCAACCTTAACCTCAGCCTCGACCTTCCCCATACCCCTCAGCCTTAACCGTAGCTTCAACGTCCTCAGCCGACAGGTTGTTGTATGAGCCCTAAGAGAGCGCTTACTGGCGTTCTGCGCGGGAATTGGCTAGACTACACGCACGAGGCAAGAGATGAGCATCCAGGAACTGCTCCGATCGAAACGAACGAAGATCCTTCAACTCGCAGCGCGCCATGGCGCGCGAAAAGTGCGTCTCTTCGGGTCCGTCGCGCGGGGGGAGGCGCGCCAGGAAAGCGACATAGATTTCCTCGTCGAAATGGAGAGGGGACGTAGCTTGCTCGATCTCATCGAACTCAGCCACGACCTTGAAACATTGTTAGAGCGGAAGGTCGACGTACTCACCGATGGGGGGCTCAGCCCGTACCTGGAGCAGCGCATCCACGCCGAAGCCGTCCTCTTATGAAGGACGACCGCATCTATCTGCTTCACATTCGCGATGCCATCCGACACATCATCGAATACACAGCAGCGGGACAAGCCGGTTTTCTGGCGGATCGCAAAACTCAAGATGCGGTGGTCCGAAATCTCGAAATCATCGGCGAGGCAAGCAAGCGCGTGTCCGTCACCCTAAAAGACGCGAACTCGGATGTAGCCTGGAAAGCCATCGCCGGGATGAGAGACAAGTTGATTCACGACTATTTCGGAGTCAACGCCCAACTCGTGTGGGATGTGGTTGAGCGAGAGCTCCCGCGTCTCTACCAGAAGGTGGAAAGCCTGCTCAGCAGTGATACCCCCCAGCCCTAGCCCGACTTTCCAGCAATACCCTCTGTACAGTCTAAATTGAGGTGTTCAGGGTACGGTCAATCCCTTCTGCAGAAT
>CAZOUA010000073.1:2522-6407 GCA_964582865.1 uncultured Nitrospira sp.
ATTCATGTATATACATAAACGTGTTCACCTGGGACATCGCGAAGGCGATCTCGAATTACGAGAAACATGGTGTCCCGTTCGAGGAGGCCGCGACAATCTTTGGAGATGCAAACGCGCTGGATTGGCAGGATCTTGCTCATTCCCAGCAAGAACGGCGGTTCAAGCGCCTGGGCGTATCGGTGAGCGGACGGATCTTGCTCATCGTCTACACGAGAAGGAGAATACATGAAAAAGCAACGATCCGAATCATCAGCGCGAGACAGGCGAATCGCAAGGAACGTCAGGCATATGCCCGACTCGAAGATTGATTTCTCGGACATCCCGGAATCCACCGACGAGGAACTTCGCCGTGCACGTCGGGTTGGGAGACCGGCCAGCGGCATGGCCAAGCAGTTGATCGCGATTCGGATTTCTCCAAAGCTGCTGAGCCGGCTGAGGAAGATGGCCGCCAAGCAACGGAAGCCGTACCAGACCCTGATTCACGAACTGCTCGAAAAGGCCGCGTCCCACGCTGCCTAGCGCAGAGAGATTTCTTCGCGCGGAATACGTGCTATTTCGGACAGCACTCATCCCTCAGCCCTTCCCGGTCTTCCTCAGCCTCAGCCTCGACCTCAAACTTCCCCGACCGCCTCAACCTTCCCAACGGACTCAGCACTTCCCAAGGTGCTCAGCCGTCCGTCTTTCTCTGACGTAGCTCAGGACTCGGCACCCAAGACTTCCGTGCCCTCTTCGGGGGGGCTGATTTCATTTAGGAAAACAGGTATTCTGCGGCGACATTCTGAGCCGCATCATCGCTAAAGGCATGATCAACGAAGCCGATACTTGCCGGAAGTATGTTCTCCCAAAGCTCGTCGCGGCAGGTTGGGATAACGACCCGCGCTCCTTCACCGAACAGAAAACATTTACAGACGGTCGGATCGTCTTAATTGGCGAGAGAGTTCGGCGTCGTCCTCAGAAACGAGCGGACTATCTCCTACGCTACACGCGCGACTTCGTGATCGCGGTTGTTGAAGCCAAGCCTGCATACAAATCACCAAGTGACGGGTTGCAGCAGGCGAAAGACTACGCCTCGATCCTCGGTCTCAAATTCGCTTATGCGACCAACGGGCATGGCATCGTGGAGTTCGATTTTCTAACGGGCAAGGAGCGGGAGCTTGAAAGTTTTCCGACTCCTGGCGAACTCTGGCAGCGGCTCCGCACAGGCGAGAAACTCAAAGGCGATATGGCAGCCGACCAGCTGCTCACGCCCTATAACCATCTCTCCGGAAAGAGCCCCCGTTATTATCAGGACATTGCCATCAATCGAACCGTGCAATCGATCTTGCAGGGCAAGCGCCGCATTCTCCTCACTATGGCGACGGGCACAGGAAAGACGGTCGTTGCGTTTCAGATTTGCTGGAAGCTCTGGCAGGCGCGCTGGAATCGGACCGGTGAATATCGCCGTCCCAAGATTCTCTATCTGGCCGACCGGAACATCCTGATCGACGATCCCAAGGATAAAATTTTTACTCCGTTCGGAGATGCCCGTTGGAAGATTGAAAACGGCGAGGTCAATAAGGGCCGCGAGATGTACTTTGCCATCTATCAGGCAATTGCCAAAGATGAGCGCCGTCCAGGCCTGTATAAGGAGTATGCGCGGGATTTCTTCGATCTGATCATCGTGGATGAGTGCCATCGAGGAAGCGCGCGGGATGAGAGCAACTGGCGAGACATCCTCGACTACTTTGAGCCGGCCTATCAGCTCGGCATGACGGCGACACCATTGCGAGAGGATAATCGCGACACCTACGCGTACTTTGGCAACCCAATCTATACCTACAGCCTCCGGCAAGGCATTGATGATGGATTCTTAGCTCCGTATCGCGTGCATCGGGTAGTCAGCGCATGGGACGCGGCTGGGTGGCGTCCAAGCCAGGGTGACCTGGATCGCTATGGCCGTGCCATTCCTGACGACGAATATCACACGAAGGATTTCGAGCGCGTCGTCGCGCTTCGGGCGCGGACGCAGGCCATCGCTCGCCACCTGGCGGATTTCATGAAGAAGACAGACCGCTTTGCCAAAACCATTGTGTTCTGTGTGGACCAGGAACATGCCGCCGACATGCGTCAGGCGTTGAACAACCTCAACGCGGATCTGACTCGGCAATATGCTGATTACGTCTGTCGCGTCACAGCGGAAGAAGGTGACATCGGGCGCGGGCATCTGGGACGATTTCAAGAACTGGAAACCACCTCGCCGGTGATCCTGACCACGTCTCAGTTGCTTACGACTGGCGTCGATGCGCCGACGTGCAAGAACATTGTACTGGCGCGGGTGGTCAATTCGATGACCGAGTTCAAACAGATGATCGGCCGAGGCACGCGGGTACGCGACGATTACGGAAAATTATATTTCAACATTCTGGATTACACCGGCTCGGCCACACGACTTTTTGCCGATCCGGACTTCGACGGCGATCCGGTGTTGATTACCGAAGAGCAAGTCGATGAAGCAGGGCAGACGGTGCCGAAGACCTATGAGATCGTCGAAGAGCAGCCGATCATGGCGGAGGAGCAGGGCACATTTCAAATCTCAGATGACAGAGAAGGGGAGAGCCGGAAGTATTATTTTGACGGCGGGCAGGTTGAGATTGTCGCGCATATCGTTCATGAACTCGATCCGGACGGGAAGCAGCTGCGCGTGGTGAAGTTCACCGAATACACGGCAGACAAAGTCCGCACCCTCTATCCCTCCGCACCGGAACTGCGCGAGCAATGGGCTGATCCTGACAAGCGATCGGAAATTATTCAGCGACTGGAAGAACGCGGCATTGATTTTGACAACCTGGCCGCGGCAGCCAATCAACCCGACGCCGACCCCTTTGACCTGCTCTGCCATCTGGCGTTTAATGCGCCGTTGCGAACGAGGCGGGAACGGGCTGATCGTCTCCGACGAGACAAGAAAGACTTTTTCGATCAATACGGCCCCGAAGCCAAAAGAATCTTGAATGATCTCTTGGAGAAGTATGCTGAGCATGGAACAGCACAATTTGTTCTGCCGGATGTGCTGCATGTCCCGCCGATCTCCGAGCGAGGGAATGTCATGGAGATTGCCGGACTGTTCGGCGGACCAGAACGATTGCGCCATGCTGTCAATCAGTTGCAGACATTGCTGTATGCCGCATGAAGCATCTCAAATTGCAGATCTCATATCTGGCCACTTTGTGGTCTGAGATCTGAGATTCGCTGTCTGAAATATGAAATCTGAGATTCCCGCAGGGGCACGATGAAATACAAACGCTTCGAAGATCTTCCCGTCTGGAAAGATGCCATTGATCTGGCTCGAAAGACTTATGCCTTCACCAATCACGCCGCCTTTCGCCGCCACGCAGGCTTGCGAGACCAGCTAGAGCGTGCCACGCTCTCCATCTCGAATAACATCGCTGAGGGCTTCGAGCGCGGCACCACGAACGAGCTTCTCGCCTTTCTCTATATCGCTCGCGGTTCCGCAGGCGAAGTCCGGTCCATGCACTGCTTGCTCGAACGCGTCCCCGAGTTCTCTCCTGTGCAATCTGAAATCTGTAATCTGAGATCATCGGCAGAGCGCATTTCTCGGCAGCTCTACGGCTGGATTGAGCAACTCAAGAACGCCGGCATCACCGGCCAGCGTCATCTAAACGATCGCTCCCGCGCCCGCACGGCAGCGAAGAAGGATCAAGACGCTTTTCTCCAAGAGCTCGACCGCATCCTTCAACCCGGCAAAGAATCATCTGAGCTCTGAAATGTGAGATCTGAGATCCCCCTATGTCTAAAACGAAACGCTCAGCGACACCACTGTCGACCGCCCAACGCTTCGGCTGGTGGCTGTGTGTGCTATCTGTAGTCTAAAATTTGAGATTGAGGAAC
>CAZOUA010000074.1:0-6321 GCA_964582865.1 uncultured Nitrospira sp.
CGCGCTGTCGCCTTCTGCGACAGCGGTGATTTTCTGCCTGTCGCAAGACTCCCCTATCCGGTAGCACGTAGCTGTCTTAGTTTCATCAAACAAGTCATTTTTCCTGCCGAAATGTCCCGACGTCGAGACTCCGGACCATGGTTCCCTCCTTGCACTTCTGCTCTTACACCAGGCGGAAGGTTGCTATGCCTGGCGCGAAAAATGGATGGTTCGCCGATTCCGTAGTGCCATGATTACCGGGTCCTCATCGCTGAAATGGTCCTTTGCGCGCCACTCGATGGAACGTTGGTTGGAAAGGAAGCCGGGACCTCCGCTCCGGAGTGACGGCTGAATTTGCGGGATGCAATTCATGCGGCGATCGAGAACCACTCCGCCTCTTGAAAGAGCGGATTGCTGCGGCATAAGCTCAGGCCGAGACTAGGCTGGGTGCGCTGCTGCCGAACGTATCCGGTTAGCTGAACGGCAGAAATCAGAGGGTGAATTTCGCCGTCCTGGGAGCGCCTCAAGATAAGCTTGGTCGTCCAGGGCTAAGGGGTGGTGTCTCCGATCCCTTTCATTCCTATGACGCGCGGGGTGCTGTGGCGGCGAGCGTCGAAGTGACGAACGCGCAGACATCGGGGGCACGCGCTTGCGACAATCAGAGTGCAGCGTTGTGCCGATTCAATGCTTTGCCCGTCAATCCACCCGGGCGAAGGGGCAAATCGAAAAGATCTTTTGAGCGGACCGAATCAATGATGCATCCCCTCTGTTGTGTGAGATGAGGAATCCCAAGCGTGCTGCCCTCGTAGTCACCGGGCTGGTTGCCTTGCTTGGCGGGGGCTACCTGGTCGCGTGGACCGGTTTTTGGAACCGCGGATTACCGGAAGGCTTGATTCAGGCCAACGGCCGCATGGAGGGCGATCACCTCACCATTGCCAGTAAGTTTCCCGGGCGCATTCAAGAGCTGCTTGTCCGCGAGGGGGACAATGTCACGACGGGTCAAATCGTGGTTCGAATTGATGACGTCCAGACCCGCGCCAGGGTTGATCAGACCCAGCAAGCTTTCGCTGCAATCGAGGCGCAAGTCCAGGCAGCGCATACCTCTCTGGCTGTTCTCAATCTGGAGGTGCCCTTAGCGATCGAGTCGGCCCAGTCTCACGTCGATGAGGATCGGGCGGAGCTGGAGAAGGCGAAGACGGTCGAGCGGGAAGCCCGCCTGGACGAGCAGCGTTTCCGCAACCTGCTTCCCGAACAAGCGGTGCCGCAACAACAGTATGATCAAGCGCTTGCTCGATGGAACGTGGCGAAGAGCCAAGTGGTGGTCGCACGGTCGGCACTCGCGAAAGCGACGAAGGAGTTGGCGCAAGTGGAATTGGGCTGGAAACGGATTCGCGCCAAGGAGGATGATGTCGCTGCGCTGGAGCGGCAGCGGGACCAAGCCGAAGCGGCTTTGAGTGAAACAGAGAGCGTTCTGGCCGATCTCACGATTCGTGCGCCGGCGAACGGGACCATAACGACGCGAATGGTGGATGTCGGTGAAGTCGTCACCGCCGGGGCGCCACTTTTTGAGGTCGTGGATCTGGATCGCCTGTATCTCAAAGTCTATGTGCCGGAGGTCCAAATCGGAAAAATTCGATTGAATCTGCAGGCCCGTATCTACACCGATGCCTTTCCCGATCGGCCATTCGAGGCGACGGTTCGATACATCGCCTCAAAAGCGGAATTCACGCCCAAAGAAATTCAAACCCCGGATGAGCGCGTGAAGCTCATCTATGCCGTGAAGCTCTACGTGAAAGAGAATCCGGATCATCAACTGACTCCCGGTCTGCCGGCTGATGCAGTCATTCGCTGGAGGGAAGGTGTCGCGTGGGAGAAGCCGCGATGAAAGGATTGAGTCGTGAGGACTGAAAACTGAGTTAAGCCGCGCGCACAAGGGAGTCGATTTATGGTCCCGCCTTCACCTCAGTCCTCCGCACTCAGTTCTCAGCACTTGGACACCATTGTCAGAGTGTCCAGCTTCGTAAAACGCTACAAGACACAGGTGGCGGTGAATGGTGTGGATCTCACGATCCAGAAAGGTGAGATCTATGGCCTGATTGGCCCCGACGGCGCAGGCAAGAGCAGTCTGATGAAGGCGATCGCCGGCGTGCTGACCTATGACGACGGCGCAGTGGAGGTGTTCGGGACGCTGGTCGATTCGGAGCGCGCGGCCGAGCGAGTGAAGCCACGAATTGGGTTCCTGCCACAAGGTCTTGGACTGAATCTGTACCCTGACCTCTCGGTCGAGGAGAACATCGATTTTTTTGCGCGGCTCAGGTTGGTGCCCGAGCACGAATTGGCTGAGCGGAAGGCTCGGTTTCTGGCCATGACGAGGCTCGACAAATTTCGAGATCGGGCCATGAAGAACCTGTCCGGCGGCATGAAACAGAAACTGGGTTTAATCTGCACGCTCATCCATGAGCCGGAACTCGCCATTTTGGACGAGCCGACAACAGGGGTGGATCCGGTATCGCGACGGGATTTCTGGGCAATCCTGGCAGAGTTGATTCACGAAAAAGGTATGACTGCGCTGGTGTCAACCGCCTATATGGACGAGGCCGCGCGGTTCCATCATTTGTCGTTTTTCTCTCACGGGACGGTCCTGGCAGCGGGGACCCCTGCGGAGGTACAGGCGTTAGCTCCAGGATCGATCGTGACGTTCGAAGCGACTCCTCAATTGGAAGCCATTGCCCGCCTGAAGCAGAGGTACAAGCAGGTCGAGGCGTTGGGTTCCAGGCTGCATGTGTTCACGGACGAGACGGACCGTGAACACACGGTGAAAAGTCTCGAGGCGAGCCTTGGCGACATCAAGCCGGAACAGGTGCAGGTGGGCGAGCCGGAATTGGAAGATGTGTTTGTCGCCTTGTTGCTCCGGCAGGCCACAGGTCCGGAAGTTTCCGCAATGCCGGCGACTCCGAGGCAGGTAAGGAATTCCGGGTTTGCCATTGAGGCAAGGGAACTCGTTCGTGATTTTGGACGATTTCGGGCGGTGGATCACGTCAGTTTTCTGGTCAAACCCGGAGAAATCTTCGGCCTGCTCGGGGCCAACGGTGCAGGGAAAACGACTGTGATCAAAATGCTGAACGGAATCATGCCGCCGACCGGAGGAGAAGGATGGGTGGCCGGGGCCGACATGAAGACTGCGGGGGGGACGATCAAAGAGCGGATCGGGTACATGTCCCAGGCCTTTTCGCTGTATCTTGACCTAACCGTGGAGGAGAACATTCGGCTCTTCGCCGGGATCTACGGGCTTGATCAGAAGGCCACGAATGATCGGTTGGCGTGGATTGTGTCGATGGCAGGGTTGAAAGGGTATGAATCAAGTCTGACCGGTCGATTGCCGATGGGAGTCCGCCAGCGGGTGGCGTTAGGCTGCGCGCTCGTCCATCAGCCACGAGTCCTGTTTTTGGATGAACCGACGTCCGGCGTCGATCCGATCGGGCGACGCCAATTCTGGGATATTTTGTCGCGACTGGCTCTGGAAGACGGTGTCGCGATCCTGATCACCACGCATTATATGAGCGAGGCGGAGCATTGCGATCACCTCGCATTGATGTACGCGGGTCGAATCGTGGCAGAAGGCTCTCCTGCCGCCATGAAGGACCAGGTGGAACGTGAAGCGGGTCATCTCCTCGAAGTGACAACGGATCAACCGGGGGATGCGCTCCGACGATTGGCACAGGCCGGATTCGTTGGGGTGGCTCTATTTGGAACCAAGATTCATCTGCTGTCGCAAGATCCCTCTCGCGACGAAGCGCGACTGCGGGAAGCGCTGTCCTCCACCGCTGTTCAGGTGCAGGCCATCGCGTTGCGTCCATTGAGCCTCGAGGACGTGTTTGTTCATCGCGTCATGGCGCTCGAGCGGCAGGAACGACGGGCCGCCACAGGAGTGGCGGCATGAACTTCGGGCGTATCGTCACCGTTGCGTCGAAGGAATGGCGCGAGACCATTCGGGACCGGATGTTTGTACTTCTGGCCTTCCTCCTGCCGGTCTTATGGATGATCGTCTTCGGCTATGGACTTGTGCAGGATGTGGAGAATATCCCGTTCGCCGTCGTTGATCGCGATCACAGCGCCCTAAGCCGTGATTATCTGTATCGTTTTTTTGAGTCGCGCTATTTCAGTTTTCAGGGCTACATCCCGAGTGAGCATGAGGCCGATGAGCTGCTTCAGAGCGACAAGATTAGAGTCGCCATCATTGTTCCAGAGAAATTCGAGGAGCGGTTACTCGCGGGACAATCGGTGAGCGTTCAGACGCTCATTGACGGGACCTTTCCGCTCCGGACGGATATCGTCAAAGGATATGTAATCGCCATCAATAGCGCCTTCAGCGAAGAGCGGCTCGTCGACTACTTCTCTCGCCGGAGTGGGATTTCTGTCGGACAGGCCGAGGCTCAGGCGCGGCCCATCAAACTGGAGGTGCGATATCTCTACAATGAAGAAGTCCGGAGCACCTGGTCCATGGTGCCGGCGCTCGTGATGTTTACCTTGATGGTCTCGTCTCCCTTGCTGACCGCGCTGGGGATCGTCCGAGAGAAAGAGACAGGTTCCATCTACAACATTTACAGCTCAACGGTCACTCGGTTCGAATTTCTCGCGGGGAAATTGCTCCCCTATGTTGGGATCTCTTTTGTCAACGCCGGAGTCCTGTGGGCCATGGGCACTTTCTGGTTCGGTGTCCCGTTTAAGGGCAGCCTGCCATTCTTCCTCGCCGCCTCGTTGGTCTTTGTGTTGAGCAGTACCGGTATCGGCCTGCTCGTCTCGCTCCTGGTGCGCACTCAAATAGCCGCCCTGGTCATCACGATGATCGTGAGTATGCTTCCGACAATCCTCTACTCCGGCCTGATCGTTCCCGTCTCCTCCCTGAGTCCCGGCTCACAGATCCAGGCCCACCTGTTCCCAGGCATGTACTATACCAACATCGTCCGCGGAGCGTTTCTCAAAGGGGTGGGCGCCGAGGTGTTATGGGTCGATGTGTTAGCACTGGCCATCTATGCCGCCGTCTTGCGAGGCGTTGGGTACCGGTTCTTTACCAAGAGGCCGCGATCATGAAGGTCGTGTCGAGACCCCGTTCACAACGCGTCGTCATCTGGTGGCGTCGTTTGATCGTCATGAGTCGAAAGGAGATGCTTCAGTTGTCCCGGGACATCCCGATCGTGCTGCTCCTTGTGTATTCCTTCACGCTGGCGGTGTACGTCACAGGGAACGGCATCAAATCGCAACTCCATAATGCCAGCCTGCTGGTATTGGATGCCGACCACAGCTTCTCGTCCCGTGAACTCATTCACAAGTTCCAACCTCCCTTCTTTCGCCTGGAAGGGGAGATCGCCGATTCTCAAGAAGGGCTTCGCTGGCTGGACAGGGGCAAGGCGATGGCGGTCTTGGAGATTCCCCCGCGTTTTCATGAGCAGCTCGCGACGGGCGAGCCGACGGCAGTACAACTCTTAGTGGACACGACTAACTCGCCACAAGGCCTCTCTGCCGCGAGCTATGCTGCGCGCATCGTCGCACAGTTCGGACAGGAGACTGCGCTGGCGCGACAGGGGGGCACAGAGGAGTCGTCACAGAATCTTCCAGTCATCGTGAGCGACCATCGAGTCTGGTACAATCCGGGCCAGAATGACACCTGGTTCGAGTCCATCTCGCACCTTCTTCGCCAGATCACGATCTTTGCGATTCTGCTTCCTGCCGCCGCCATGGTTCGAGAGAAAGAACGCGGGACGGTAGAGCAGCTGCTGGTCTCACCGTTGACGCCATTTCAGATCATGTTACCAAAAGTGCTGGCCATGACGGTGGTGATTCTCTGTGCCACGGCAGTAGCGTTGTTTGGAATCATGCGACCTGTGTTCGGGGTGCCGATCAGGGGAAGCGTCGTGCTGTTCTTCGGCCTCACGGCCCTGTTCGTCTTTACGACTAGCGGCATGGGTTTGGCGGTCGCGACGCTGACGAAAAATCAAGCGCAGGTGGGTTTGATGACGTTGCTCGTGGTGGCGCCGATCTTGTTGCTGTCAGGCCTCGTGGCGCCGATGGAGGCCATGCCGGACTGGATACGCAACCTCATGATCTTGTCCCCGCTTCGTTATTACATCGAGATCGCGCAAGGTATTCTATTGAAAGGGGTCGGTTTGAGCATCCTGTGGGAATCGGTACTGGCGATGGCATTGCTTGGGGGCGGGCTGTTTGGATTCGGCATGTGGCGGTTCCGGCGACAATTTGAATAGCGAAGTTCGGCCATGAACAAGAAAATTTCATTCTCCATCTGGTACGTCATTCTGGCGATCTGGGCGGTGATCCTGGTTCATG
>CAZOUA010000075.1:0-5559 GCA_964582865.1 uncultured Nitrospira sp.
GCGCGGTGGTGGTCGGTCCGAAGGGTTCGAAGTATCGTGACCCGAAGACCGGCGCTGACCTTTCGAACA
Source organism: uncultured Nitrospira sp. (assembly GCA_964582865.1). Classification (GTDB taxonomy): domain Bacteria; phylum Nitrospirota; class Nitrospiria; order Nitrospirales; family Nitrospiraceae; genus Nitrospira_C. Next base: position 70 of record CAZOUA010000075.1, read on the forward strand.
AGAATGCCTGGGCGGCCGACGTGATCATCGATCGCACGGTGCCGGGCAATGAGACCAGGGCGAACTACCGTGACGTGGCGTTGTTCTTCCAGGACGAGGACAACATCATCGGCACGAGCTTCATGCCCTACGTGCAGAACGTGGCGGGTTTGACCGGCGTCAATTACCGGTCGGAACCGTACAAGCATCGTGAAGAACAGGGTTGCTCGCTCGGCAAGGTATTCCAGCCTTGCAAGGCGGATAAACCGGAAGATCCAGCGACGCCGATCATTGAAACGCATGCGGGCGATCCCGTGCGCATTCACATCATCGGAGCCAATAACGAGCAGAACGGGATGTTCAGCGTGGAGAAGCATGAGTGGCCGATCGAGCCGTTCATGCGCGGGGCCGACCAGATCAGCGTGGTCGAGTACTCCGGTTCCGAGACGCTGGATGCCTTCATCTCATCAGCCGGCGGCCCCTATCGCTTGCCGGGTGATTATGTGTACAGCAACCAGCGGTTGCCGTACTCCCAGTCCGGTCAATGGGGTTACCTCCGTGTGTTGCCGGCCGGCGACCAGCGGTTGCTGCCTCTTGCCGGAGCCGGTGCAGGGATGAAGAGCGCATCGCTTGAAGATGCGGCGCGCGCGATTCCCGTTGCCGCCAAGTAATGTAACGCCATCCTGTTGAGGAGGCGTGCAACAAAGATGAGGGGGAGGCCGATGGCTTCCCCCTTTTTCTTTGGTACAGTCATTTGATACGATAACCCGTTTGCAGAAAGACTGATTCGGCGTGATCGAGAGTCGGAGGCCGGAATGAAAAGAGGTATTGGAGTTGCGGTAGGGGTGTGGCTTGGATTGGCCTGTGCCACAGCCTTCGCGTACGAGGAGATTGCAGTCACCGACGGCGGCACGGTCAGCGGGAAGGTGACCATCACGGCTGGGAAACCTGTTCCCAAGGGGTTTAACTTGATTACGTTTCCCGATCCCGTCTATTGTGGCCGAATCTCGACCGGAACCGGATGGCGTATTCTGAAAGAGTTTACGGTTGCCGCTGACGGAGGGCTCAAAGATGCAGTCGTCGTCTTGGTGGATGTGGCCAAGGGGAAGCCGTTTAATTTCGAGCCGCCGGTGATCGAAGCACGGGATTGCCGCTTTCTGCCGTTTGTCAGTGTGGTGAAGAATCAGGCCGACATCAACGTCGTCAATATGGATCCGGTGTTTCACGATATCCAGGCCTATGAAACCTCGAATCTCGGTCCACGTGTTCTCTTCAATACGCCGCTTCCCATGAATCCACATCACAAACGAACGGTCGGGGCCGACAACCATGAACACCTCGCCGGCCAGCCGATGACCGAAGTGATCCGTATGACGAAAAATCGCCGGATCTTCGTCATGCAATGCGGGTTTCATGCCTATATGGAGAGCTGGGGCCTGGCCGTCGACAATCCGTACTATGTGTTGACCGGCGCCGACGGGAGCTTCTCATTGGCCGATGTGCCTCCGGGCGACTACACCTTGATGGCCTGGCATCCCGGTGTCGGGACGATGCTGGAGAAGAAAGTGACCGTCCCTGCTAAGCAGACCGTTCAGGCGGATTTTGTGTTCGAATCGCCGAAAGGCCGTCGAAGCGCCCATGAGATCGAAGAGTATCCGCATTTCGGACTCGGCGCGCTCGGCAAATCGGTGGATATCAGGCCGACGTTGGAACTCCAGATCCCATGAGGCGCTTAGACATGACATGTTCAAAGACGAGAAAGTGGCTCGGAATCTTCATGGTCACGGCAGGCATGTTTGCCGATGTGATGGCCGGAGCGTGGCAGGCGTCCGCCTACGATGTGATCGATGTGCAGCATGGCGGGGCCATCGAAGGGACGATTTCCCTCAACGGAGCCGTGCCGGAGCCCAAAGGGTTTAACCTCATCACGTTTCCCGATCCGGCCTACTGTGGACGGATCTCCAATGGACGAGGGTGGAGGCTCCTTCGGGATTTTGTCGTCAGCCCGGCCGGCGGATTGAAAGACGCCATCGTGTTGTTGGAAGGCGTGGAGGCGGGCAAGCCGTTTGAACTCTCCGTTCCGCTCATCGAAGCGCGGGACTGCATGTTTCAGCCCTTCGTGACGATTGTGCGCAACGGTCATGCGGTGGAAGTGATCAATATGGATCCTGTGATGCACGATATTCAGGGGTACGAGACGTCGATCGAGGCAGGAGCTCGTACGCTCTTCAATACGCCTCTGGTGATGAACCATCAGCATCGACGCGGGGACCTCCACGCGATACACAACCATGCCCCGGGCAAGTCGCTCGTCGGGCCGATCTATTTGAACAAGGGCCGGCGGACGTTCTATATGCAGTGCGGCTTCCATGCCTACATGGAAAGTTGGGCGATGGCGGTGAATAACCCGTACTATGCGCTCACTGATGCCAACGGGGCTTATAAGATCGAGAATATTCCTCCGGGCACCTATCAGCTGGTCGTGTGGCATCCGCAAACCGGCCCCGGTGTCACGAAGATGGTGACCATTCAACCGGATGGAAAATTGGTCGAACAGCTGTCCTTGAATCCCCCCAAGGGGAATCGCTCTGCCTATCAGGTGATGGATAACCCTCGATTTGGCCCGGACACGTTGGGCTACCCTGTCGATATCCAGCCGCTCGTTGAACACCAGCACTGAGTCATCATGCCGACTTCTCCGCATGAGAAGCTTCGGTGGGGAATGGGGATTCTTCTCTTGGGATTCCTGCTCGGGATCGGAGAAGATCCGAACGTTGCCCGGGCGGAGGAATCCTCAGCCCGGGCGCTGGAGTTCTCCGGTTCGCTGATCAAACAGGTGAATGGGAAGAAGTATCAGGCACAGGTGTTTGCCAAGAACGATCGCCTGAGGCTGGAGTATAAGTATGCAATCCGCACCGACTATGGCTATGCGGCGATCGAAATCATCAGGCTTGATCAGGCGGAGACCTGGTATCTTTTGGCGCAACAAAAGGAACTGTTAGTGACCCCGTTGGACCCGGACGATGTACTGCCGAACGTGGCTTCGTTACCGGGCGAACGTGACCGGACGCTCGTCGGCGACGCGACTGCCGCAGGCCGTACGGCACAGCTTTACGAGGTTCAGACGGATCGTCATGGCAAAGTCGAGCGGTTTTTTGAATGGGTCGATGTTGAGACCGGTGTGGTGCTGAAGTTGATGAGCCGGGACCGGGATTGGTCTTTCGAATATGAACGGATCAGGTTTTCCCCGCAGCCGGCCTACTACTTCGATGAACCGCCTGGGTATAAGAAACGAGCCGGTGCGATCGGCCCAAGACAGAGAGGGTAATGTAAACATGCACGAATCTCGTGTGGCGCGTTATGTGATGGTTGCGGTCGGACTCGTCTGGGTATGCGTCGTGAGCGGGCCCGCGTTCGCGGCGGGAACACCGGCGGTTCCTGGAGAGATTCAATCCCTCTACGACAAGCACGAGTATCAGAAAGCTCTTGATGAGATCGGTAAACTCGATAAGGAGAGGGCCGCGAATGCCGATGTCCGGCGGATGAAAATCAGATCCCTTCTCAGGCTCGGCAATCCCAAAGATGCGCTCGACGAATATGACAAGCTCGAAGCGACGCTGAAGCAGGAAGATCAAGCGGTTCTGCGTGAGGTGGCCCTGGGGTTTATCGTCGTGATGATGAAGGACATGCGCGAGCAGATGCGCGGTGCTGCGTATACGGCGCTCAAAGAGATCGACTCCGACGACATGGTCCCGTACTTCGAGGACGGGCTCAGTGATGGATCAGGGCCTGTGCGTGTGCTGGCCGTCGAGGGTTTGAGCCGCTCCGACGCAGGGCGCAGATCCAAGAAGCTTCGAGCTGCACTGGACGACCAAGCCGGCCTGGTGAAAGCGCGTGTCGTCAAGGCGCTCGGGAAATCCGGCGATCCGTCCGTGATACCCCTGATCGAAGCGGCGGCAAAAGATGAATTGACCCCTGTCAGGATTGCTGCCTACGGGGCACTGATCAGACTGGGCCGCAAGGAGGCGTGGGAACAGCTGCGCCAGGGAGTCGAGGTCTCCAACCCGGAGGATCGAGCGGAAGCGATTCGAGCGATCGCCGATCTCAAAGACCAGCGTGGCGCGCCTGTTATGATGGAACTGCTGACGTACAAGCAACCTTCCGTGCGGGCGGCAGCGGCGAGGGGGCTTGGCCACCTTGAGAGGAAAGAGGCGCGTGGACCGATCGAGCAACTGCTCAAGGACCCGCTTCCCGGCGTGCGGGAATCCGCTGCAGCGAGTCTGGCAGATCTCGGAGGGAAAGAATCTCTCCCCGCGTTGAGTCAGGCCCTAAAGGACAGTGCGGTGTCAGTTCGCGCCGCGGCCGTCGCGGCGTTGTTGCAGCTCGGCCAGCCCTATGAAGCCGTGGCGTCGACGGTGCGGGCGCTGGCGCAAGAGAACGATACGGCTTCCAGAGCATCTGCAGCCTTCGCGCTTGGCAAGGCGACGAAGCCGAATGTATCGGGCGCTGTTGAGATGTTGTCGAATCTCGCGGCTGATCCTCTGCCCGGGCCCAAGATCGTCGCCATCCGTTCGCTCGGCCATATCGGGGATCGGCAGGTTGTGCCACTCTTGAAAGATGCATTACATGATCAGAATGAAGCCGTTCGCTCGACGGCCGCGGGTGCGCTGCTTCATCTCATGCAGAACAAGAAATAGGCTCTGGAGGCTCCTTCTGAACCTCTTGTTTCGCATTGACAGGGTACGGTAGGATTTTATATACATACTCGGTCCCAGACCAGCCTCGCCAGCATGTCGTCGATCGAGAGCACCAGAGAAGAAGCAGTTTCCCTCTTCTTCTCGATAGGCCGGTGGAACAGGAAGGGAACAGCGAGCTCGGAATCAGGGCAGATCGTCAATCACAAGGAGGCAGTCCCATGAAGAGTGCGTTATCAGTCGTATTTGGCGTGGCCGCCGTCGCGTTCGTCGCGGCGCCGCTCACCTCGTTTGCAGGCGGAACGATCGCCGGCAAGGTGACCTACGGGGGCAAGTCTGAGCAGAAGGAATTCTCCTTCGCGAAGTTCCCGAACCCGAAGTTCTGTCCGAAGATCCCGAACAAGAGCTTGATGGATGGCGACAAGCGCTTCCTCAAGACCGTTGAAGTCGGCAAGGATGGCGGCCTCAAGGGCGCTGTCGTGGCCGTCGTCGATATCGAAGACAAGGCATTCATGGATGGATATGCCGGCACCGAAGTAGTGGCGGCGTTCTGCGAATTTCAGCCCTTCAGCGGCGTGGTGGTGAACAACAAGTCCTTCAAAGTTGAGAACACCGATGCCGATCCGGATGATCCAAAGTCCGTTCAGGGCGTGCTTCATAACCCGCACAGCTTCGTCGTGAAGGGCTCCAGCTCCGCTACCGGTTTCAACATCGGTCTGGCGAAGAAGGGTGACAAGCTCGATAAGCCGGTTGTGTTCCGTGGCGGAGCCGAGAAGGAGGGTTTTTATCGTTTACAGTGCGATCAACATGAATTCAT
>CAZOUA010000076.1:0-5449 GCA_964582865.1 uncultured Nitrospira sp.
GACATCACGGCTTCGCACGAGAATCGGAAGACGATCATCGATGTTGTAGAACGGACGGCCGCGCGCGTGTTCATGCCGGTGACCGTCGGTGGAGGAGTGAGGACTCTGGATGACATCAGAAGCTTGCTGAATGCCGGGGCGGACAAGGTCAGCATCAATACGGCGGCCGTGCAGCGGCCGGAGTTCGTGAAGGAAGCGGCCGAGCGGTTCGGCACGCAATGTATCGTCGTTGCCATCGATGCGAAACGAGGGGCTGCCGCACATGGATGGGAAGTATTCACGCACGGCGGGCGCAAGCCGACCGGTCTCGATGCGGTCGAGTGGGCGAAAAGAATGGAGAGCTATGGTGCCGGAGAAATTCTGTTGACCAGCATGGACCAGGATGGCCAACAAAGCGGCTACGATCTTGATTTGACGGCCGCGGTTTCCGAGCGGGTGACGGTCCCGGTTATCGCCTCAGGAGGCGTCGGCTCATTGGAGCATCTGTACGATGGATTTATGAAGGGCAAGGCGGACGCAGTGCTGGCTGCCTCGATTTTTCACTTCCGGACCTATACGATCCCGCAGGCGAAAGCCTATCTTCGGGAACGCGGGGTGCCGGTGCGTTTCGAACCCGCCGCACAGGTGGCATGATCATGACCCAGAAGCCAGGAAGCGAATTCAAGTTCAACGAGCAGGGGCTCCTCCCGGCCGTGGTCCAGGACTGGCTGGACGGCACGGTACTTATGCTCGGCTACATGAATCAGGAAGCGATCGGCAAGACATTGGCCACCAAATCCGTTCACTTTTGGAGCCGTTCGCGCAAGAAACTTTGGGAGAAGGGGGAAACCTCCGGCAACAAGTTGCTCGTGAAAGAGCTGTTCATCGATTGCGACGGCGATACGATTTTGGTGAAGGCGCAGCCGATGGGGCCGACGTGCCATACCGGCGAGCGGGCTTGCTTCTTCTCGAAACTCGACGGACGGGGTGCGCGCGAATCGGAGAAGTCGGCTGATGCGTTCGGCGGGATACTCGAAAGCGTGCTGCGGACCATCCGTGAACGGCGCGCCAATCCTCAGCCTGGTTCATACACCAGCAAACTGTTTGAAGGCGGGCACGACAAGATTCTCAAGAAGGTGGCAGAAGAGGCCGGGGAGGTGCTGATTGCCGCCAAGGGAGGGAAGAAAGAGGAGATCGTCTATGAAGTGGCCGATCTTTTTTTCCACACCCTGATGGTGCTGGGTTATCACGATCTGACCCTTCAGGACATATACCAAGAGTTGGGCAGGCGATTCGGGAAGTCCGGGCTCAGATCGGAGAGGTAGGGGGTGGCAATGAACGACTGTCTATTCTGCAAAATTGTCGAGAAGAAGATTCCTGCGAAGATCGTTCACGAGGACGAGCATTCGTTGGCATTTGACGATATCAATCCCCAGGCTCCCGTGCATACGCTGGTCATCCCCAAAAAGCATGTGGCGGCGGTTCAGGACTGCGGAGTACAGGACCAAGTGCTCCTCGGACAACTCCTCCTCAGTTGTACGAAGGTCGCGAAACAGAAGGGGTTAACCGAGTCCGGGTATCGGGTGGTGGCCAACACGGGGCGGGATGGCGGCCAGACGGTGTTTCATCTTCATTTTCATGTGATGGGCGGCCGGCACATGGCCTGGCCGCCAGGCTAGTTGAGTACCTGAAAAGCGGGCCAGACTCTCCTCTCTGCATTGACAGATTTCGTTCCCGTCTGTTAGTCTGACCGGTCAATTTTATCGATCACTTACGAGTACCGACCTCACCGATTCTCATGTGAGGAAACAGGAGCCGAGACTCCCATGGGCCGAGGTCTGATTTCAGAGGATCTCATCAACCAAATCAGAGACAGAGCCGATATTGTGGAAATTGTCGGCCAGCATGTGAGCTTGACCAAGGCGGGCCAGAATCTCAAAGGGCTCTGTCCTTTCCACCAGGAAAAAAGTCCGTCATTCACGGTCAGCCCTTCCAAGCAAATTTTCCACTGTTTCGGTTGTGGGGCGGGCGGGAATGTCTTTACGTTTCTCACTCGGATTACCGGATCCAGTTTTCCGGAAACGGTGCGGGACCTGGGACGGAAAGTCGGAATTGAGGTGCAGGAAACCGTTGCCAGTTCGGGGCCTCAGGCGGCGCAAGCCGGTCGTATCGAACAGTTGAATCGGGCAGCAGCAGCCTGGTTTCAGCAGAACCTTTGTGATAAACGCAGGGGTGCCGAGGCGCGCGAGTATTTGGCCGGGCGAGGCATTGAGCAAGCGACGATCGACCGGTTCGGAATCGGTGTGGCGCCGGCAGAGTGGGACGGGTTGATCAAGTCGCTGACCACGCAGGGATTTTCACAGAGCGATCTGGCTTCGGCGGGGTTGATCATTGCGCGGGACAACGGGAGCGGATTCTACGATCGGTTTCGCGCCAGGGTCATGTTTACCATCACTGACTTGCGCAAGCGCATCGTGGGGTTCGGTGGCCGTGTGCTCGGTGAAGGAACGCCGAAATACCTGAATTCCCCGGATACGGGCTTGTTCAAGAAAGGGCAGACGCTCTTTGCGCTCGATGTGGCGCGGGAAGCCGTGACTCGCACGAAGACGGTCATCGTGGTCGAGGGATATTTTGACGCGATCGCATTGCATCAGGCCGGCTTGACTCATACGGTGGCCACGCTGGGAACAGCGCTCACACCGGACCATATCCAGGTGCTGCGGCGGTTCACCTCGAAGGTCGTATTACTGTTCGACCCTGACGCAGCCGGTGTGCGCGCCGCGTTGCGTGGTTTGGATCTGTTCGTCAACAGCGGATTGGGCGTGAAAGTCGTGACGTTGCCCGCAGGCGAAGACCCCGATACCTATGTGCGGAAGGGCGGTTCCGATTCCTTCGCTCGTCTGGAAGAACAGGCGCCCAGTTTGTTGGACTTCGCATTAGAGCATAGCCTCAAGACCGCGGAAGCGAGCACGATCGAAGGCCGGATTCGTGCGGTGGACGAAGTGCTGCGGATCTTGCAAAAGAGCGAGCATCCGATTGAACGGGAAGAGCGAATCCGTGTCGTAGCCGAGCGGCTCGGCATCAATCAGCAGCGGTTGATCGAGCGCTACCCCGCATTGCTCAAACAAGAGGGGCGGCAGCCGGCCGCACCAACGCCTGCGTCCATGAGCGCGCAGTCATACAAAGGCGTGCCGGAGGAACGAGACCTGGTGTATCTGCTGCTGCACGGGCATTTGACACCGGCCGATCTGCGACGGGTTCGTCCGGAGACCCTCTCGATTCCTGCTTGCCGGCTGGTGGTGGAAAAGGCACTGGCCCATCTTGGACAGGACGGGCGGGTGGGGCTGCGCCATCTGCTCGATACGCTCGTAGACGATCCGGAGTGTGGGGCGCTCGTGACTGAGTTGTCGATGGGTGAGGAGCATTTCGACGATGTGCGCGCGCACATCCAAGGCTGCCTCGATACTCTCGATCGAAAGAGCGCGGAATCGGTCTTGCGCGAATTGATCGCGCAGTTGAAGGCCGCAGAGCGGGAGGGGCGGATTGAAGACGCTCATGCATTGAACGCGCGTGTGAACGAATTACGGATGCAGAAAGCCGGCCGTCCCGCGGCCGGGGTACTTTCATTGGTCAAGGAGTAGGTATGGCGAAACAAGAATTGCTCGTGGAAGTGAAGAAGCTGATCTCGATCGGGAAAGAGAAAGGCTTTCTGACCTACGACGAACTGAACAGCACGTTGCCCGCGGAAGTCGTGTCCTCCGAACAATTCGGCAGCATCATGACGATGTTCGGCGAAATGGACATCGAAATTGTCGATGCTCCAGAGGGAACCGAGCGCCAACAGAAGAGCCGCGGCGGCGATCAGGACGAAGCTGCCGAAGAGGTCGAAGAGAGCGAGGCGGGCGAGGAGAACGAAAAGGAAATTGATCTGACGCCGGGCGCATTGAGCCGGACAGACGATCCGGTGCGCCTCTATCTGAAAGAGATGGGCAGCGTCGCGCTCCTGAGCCGCGAGGGTGAGATCGAGATCGCAAAGCGCATCGAAGAGGGAAAGCGGGACATTGCGTTCGTGATCTACGGCATGCCGATGACGATCGAGTTCATTTTGTCCCTGCGCGAGCAGCTCAAGAACGGCAAGATCGACGTCCGTGAGATCGTCCCGATCGTGGAAACCGAGGAAGACTTCGAAGAGGAAGAGGTCGAAAAAGACTACGAAGAACTCAGGCTGAAGACCCTTGAGGGATTGAATTCGGTTCGGAAGATCTCGACCTCCCTGAAGGGACTCTACGAAAAGTCTCGCCAAGCGGCCAAGGACACCGCCAAGCTCAAGAAGATCAAAAAACAGATCGATGCCATTCGCGGGCAGGTCGTCGACAAGATGGAGGCCGTCAACCTGCACGGCGTATTAAAGGACAGGATGGTCCAGCGTGTCCGTGAGATGGCCATCCAGATCCGGACGGCGGAGCGCGAGATTGCCAGTTGCCAGCGGCGTCTCGGTGTCGGCGGTGAGGCAGGGGCCGAACTGTTGCGGAAGCTGTGCCGCGAGAGGAAGGATTTTCTGGCGGTCAAGCGGAAGACCGGTGTGTCGGAAGACAGCCTCCAGGATATCAAGAAGGTCTATCAAGCGGCCAAAAGTCGCATCCGGTTGCTGGAAACAGAAGAGGCCCTGGTTTCGGGAGAAGAGATCAAGGACGCCGTCAAGCATCTCGACGTGGCGGAGGAAAAAGTCAAGCGTGGCAAGGCCGAATTGGTCGAGGCCAATCTTCGCCTGGTCGTCAGTATCGCCAAGAAGTACACGAACCGTGGTCTGCAGTTCCTCGATCTGATTCAGGAAGGCAATATTGGTTTGATGAAAGCGGTCGACAAGTTCGAGTACAAGCGAGGGTACAAGTTCAGCACCTATGCGACCTGGTGGATCAGGCAGGCGATTACGCGTGCCATTGCGGACCAGGCCAGGACGATCCGTATCCCCGTGCACATGATCGAAACGATCAACAAGCTCATCCGGACGTCTCGGCATTTGGTGCAGAAGCTGGGACGCGAACCGACGCCCGAAGAGATCGCCGAACGGATGGATCTGCCACTCGATAAAGTCAGAAAGATCTTGAAGATTGCGCGCGAGCCGATTTCATTGGAAACGCCGATCGGTGAGGAGGAAGACAGCCATTTAGGAGACTTTATCGAAGACAAGAAGGCGATCTCGCCCTTGGAGGCGGCTATCCGGTATGACCTGCAACGCCAGATCAACAGCGCGTTGGAAACGCTGACGCCGAGGGAAGAGAAGGTGTTGCGGAAGCGGTTCGGCATCGGTGAAGCAACCGATCACACGCTGGAGGAAGTCGGTCAGGATTTCGAGGTGACGCGCGAGCGTATCCGTCAGATCGAAGCGAAGGCCTTACGGAAGCTGCGCCATCCGAGCCGGAGCAAGAAGCTGCGGAGTTTTGTCGAAAGCCTGTGAAGCGAGGCTCGG
>CAZOUA010000077.1:0-5345 GCA_964582865.1 uncultured Nitrospira sp.
CGCTCCAGGCCCATGATGACGGTCAGCGCCGACGGGGAATGCTGCACGATTTCTTTCTGCACTTCGATGCGCCGCAAATCGACGAACTCCGGCGCGGTCAGCCCCAGCGATTCCCGGTAGGCCCGGTCGGCGATGCCGCGCTGCCGCTCGGCTTTCTCACGCGACTCTTCCGCTTTCTGGAACTCGACCATCGTAATCTTGCGCTGCTCCTGAATGATCGTCTGCGTCGTCTGCTCTACCACGCCCTTCGGCGGCAGGATGCTGCCGACGACTACGCGATTGAGCCGGACCGGCAGGGCTTCCTTTTCGATCAACTTGACCTGCACTTCTCTGGCAATGGCATCCTGCAGCTTCTGTCTGGTCGTCGGGTCGGTCGTCAATTGGAACAGGGGGTATTTCTGCACTTCTTCCCGCACGAACGTGCGGAAGGCTTCCTTGACGTTGTTGGCATACCAGTTCGGCCCGTACCGGCTGACCAGTTCCGGTGAACGGCCTTCGATCACGGTGGCGATCATGAACGCATCGAAGGACACAGGCGCGTTTTCGGCGGAAATGATGTCGAAATGTTCCGAGTATTGAACCGGCCGGATATCGACTTCGACGACTTTGGTGGAGAGCGCGACCACGACCCGTCCCGTCTTTGTCGGACTCGGATCGACGCCGCCGTGTCCGAAGAAGAACGGCTGTTCGACCAACACGCCTTCATGGCCCGCTTCAATCGCCACACACCCACTGCCCATCGCCATCATGCACAGCATACCCGCCACCCCCAGCATGCGAGCGCCTACTTCACTCATAGGAACCTCCTCTGATGTCCCTCTGATCCGAGGGAACGATGAATCTGCGGAGATGTGATGCGAGCCTAGACCAACGCCTGGAACTACCTTACGAAGCGCTGTCGCGCAATGTCAAACGGGCCGGCGAGGAGATGACGGCGGCGGTTTTGCCGGGGAATATTCGAGCGGTGCTCGGAAATCGGGAACGAGAGGGCCGCAGGCTAGAAGATTCCGGCTTGGCGTTGAAGCCAGCGGACATACGGGATGATCTGATCGACGTCGCCGGGGGTGACCGCATCGATCTTGGGCATGTTGCCGAATTCCCAGTGGTGGGCACGGACACCATTCGCAGCCGCCAGTTGGAACGCGGCATCGCCGTGGTGGTTCGGCTCATAGATCTTGTGTACGAGCGGCGGGCCCTGCTGCGTGCCCACACCTTGCTGGCCGTGGCACGCCGAACAATTCGCGTTGAATTTCGCTTCACCGGCCTGCAGTTCGGCGGGAAGCGTTCCTCCTCCCACCGCCGGCTTCGGTTGTGACGAATCGCACGCCGCGAATGCGACGAGCGCAGCCATGACGATCAGCATGTGCAGCCGAACCTGCATCACAGGCTTCATTACTGGGCCCCGCCGTCTTTGGGGGCCGGCTGGCCGAACTGCTCGCTCAGCATTTTTTGCGTGCGTTGCAGCGTCATGCGGCGATAGATCCGCGCGCCGATCGGCATGATCACAATGAGTCCGATCGTCAGGTACATGAAGAATTCTTCGGGCGACATGGCGCTAGGGTAACGCATATCGAATGGGATCAGCAACTCCCGCCTTGGCAAATCCTTCACGGCGAATGACGCAGCTGTCGCACCGGCCGCAGGCTTTGTTCCCCACCGGATCGTAACAGCTATGTGTCAGATGCAGCGGCGCATGAAGCTCGATGCCCTTCCGGATGATTTCCGCTTTGGTCATCGTGAGCAACGGCGCGCGGACTTGCATGGGGTTGCCTTCCACTCCGGCGCGCGTCCCCTCGTTTACCGCCGATTCAAACGCCCGGATGAATCCCGGCCGGCAGTCGGGATAACCCGAATAGTCCAGTACATTGGCGCCGAAATAGATCAAGGAGGCGCCGACGACTTCTGCATGAGCGGCGGCCAGCGAGAGAAAAATCAGGTTGCGCCCCGGCACATAGGTGATCGGAATTCCTTGACCGCGCGCGGAGACATCTCGATCCTTGGGCACGTCGGTGTCGCTCGTGAGCGCCGATCCACCGATCGCCCGCAGATCGAGCGCCAGCACGACATGATGGGACACGCCCATTGCGGCCGCCACCTCGCGAGCCCGTTCGACCTCGATCGCATGGCGCTGCCCATAGGCGATGGTGAGGAAGAACAGTTCGCAACCGTCACGTTGCGCCAGCGCTGCCGTCACAGTGGAGTCCAAGCCGCCACTGGCCAGCACGACCGCGCGCGTCTGCATCGACTTGTCCATGTTGCCGGAGGTCTCCTGGAACGTACGGTACCATGGGGCCGCGCGGCGCGTCAGCCCCTCAGACGCTTACGACCACATGTTGCGGACGTTCTGAAGAGTGGGGGGACGCAAACGGCTCGCAGAGGCAGGGGGCGGCGCAGGCAGGGCACTAATCGCGATCTTCTTCCTTCTCGATCTTTTCGAGCAGTTCTTCTTTCGACTGGCATTCCACACAGAGCTTGGCAAAGGGCACCGCTTCCAGCCGCCGCTCGCTGATTTCCACGCCGCACTCCGCACAGATGCCGTAGGTCCCTTCCGTTACTCTGGTGAGGGCCTCGTCGATGGCCTGCCGGCGGCGGTTCCGCATTTCCATGAGTGAAATGCCGAGTTCGCGGTCCAAATCCATCAGGGCTTGATCGCCCACGTCGCGGGCGGATTCGAGCCGGCGCTGCTGATCTTCCGTCAGCGACTGGCCGAGGCTCCCTTCGATTTCTTTCATGATCTCCTGCCGCTTGCGCATCAACATCTGCTGCAATGCCTCGCGGCGGCGCTCGCGCGATTCGCGTTCTTTGGCCGACTCCTTCGGCTTGGCGGCCAGCGGGGAAATCGCCATGCTGACCGTCTTTTCCACCACGACGGCAGGAGCGGGCTTGCTCTTCGCAACAGGTTTCGTTGTCACTTTGTGTTTTGTCACAGGTTTCTTTTTCTTCGTTGAGGTTTTTACTGCCATAGCGTCGTCCTCTCCTGATGTGAACGCCGGACGGCAAAAAAGTTCGGCATTCATAGCACGGTGCTAGGCGTTTTACAAGGGGTTGTAGGACCGGAACTCTCAGCCCACTAGGGATAGAGGATCGTCGAATGAACGGGGTAACCGGCTAATTTGTCGCGTCCGTTGAGGCCTTTCAGCTCTACCAAAAAATCGAGCCCGACGATTTCACCACCCAGTTGCCGCACCAACGACACGGTCGCTGCGGCAGTGCCGCCGGTCGCCAAAAGATCGTCCACGATAAGAACCCGCTCTCCCATCGTAATCGCGTCCCGGTGGATCGCGAGAGAATTGGACCCGTACTCGAGACTGTATTTCACTTCAAAACAGTCGGCCGGCAGCTTGCCGGGTTTGCGGACCGGGACGAATCCGGCGTTCAATCGCTGGGCCAGAACTCCGCCAAAGATAAATCCCCGCGATTCGATCCCGACCACTTTCGCAATTCGCTGTCCCTGATAATGCGCGGTCAGTTGGTCGGCGATCGCGGAGAAGGCCTTGGGATCTTTCAGCAGCGTGGTGATATCGTAGAAGAGAATACCGGGCTTGGGAAAGTCGGGCACTTCGCGGATGAGCGATCGATATTCGGCTGGGGTCATTGGCTCAGAGCAAATCCGATTGTGTCAGGGTCTTGCGCTCGATGGTGTGCCGGAGACGGCTCAACGCCGCCATTTCAATCTGCCGGACCCGTTCGCGAGTGAGTCCCATCTCGCGACCGATTTCTTCCAGCGTCCTGGCTTCACTGCCATCGAGGCCGAACCGCGACACAATAACAGTTTGCTCTTTTTCAGGCAACTCTTTCACCCAGGTCATCATTTCGGCCCGTCGGATCACGCCTTCCGCCGTATCGGCGGGAGAGACACAGGCCGGATCCTCGATGACGTCGCGCAGGAACGTATCCGCCCGATCATTGATGGGGCTGTCCAGCGAGCAGGTCGTGCGGACGATCTGCTTGAGATCGAGCACTTCCTCTTCCGTCGTTTTCATTTTCTTGGCGGCTTCTTCCGCGGTCGGCTCCCGCCCCAGCTCCTGCACCAGCCCCTCAACCCTGTTGAGATACCGGTTGAGCCGCTCCACCACATGCACCGGCAGCCGCACGAGCTTCCCCTGATTGATAATCGCCCGTTCGATGTACTGCCTGATCCACCAGGAGGCGTAGGTGCTGAACCGGAACCCCCGTTTGTAATTGAATTTCTCGACGGCCTTGATCAGGCCGAGATTGCCTTCTTCGACGATGTCGGAGAAAGGGAACCCCCGGTGGATGTACCGCTTTCCGATGCTGATCACCAGACGCAGGTTCGACTCGATCATTTGCTGGCGCGCCTGTTCGTCCCCCGCCATCACGCGCTTGCCCAGCTGCTGTTCTTGCTTGAAGGTCAACAGCGTCGAGCGGCGGATTTCGCGCAAGTAGCTCTTGAGCGTGTCGAGCCCCTCGGACCGCCCCCGTGACTTCTCCTCTTCGGCCGGCGAATCGTCCCGTTCCGCAACGGCCTCCGCCGCGTCATCCTCGTCATGATCGGCGAGCTGGCGTCGCGCTTCGCTGCCGTCCGAAAATTCTTCCTGCCCTCGTGTCATCATGTCCTTTTAGAATCTCAAAGGCCTGCTAGTACCACACGCGAAAATCGGCATGACGCCCTGTCGCATTCACCCACTCCACCTGAACCGCCGTTACCCGGGCCGCTACAGGGCCGATTTTCAGTTCTTCGATCAGGGAGAGGATGCGGTCTTTGGGACCTTCCGCCTCCAGTTCGACCCGCCCATCGTCCAGATTCTTCACCCCGCCGAGCAGTCCGCGTTGGGTCGCCACCCGCACCGTGAACGCTCGATACCCGACGCCCTGTACCCTGCCCGTCACAGAAATCCTGGCTCGAACGGTGGTCGACTCACTCGCATCAGTCATCGTTCAGCCGCACGCTCGTGGTGGTAACGAAGGGATCCTCTCACACATGAAGAAACGCGTCACGCGTTTTGCGATTCTACGCGCATGAAACATCCTTTGCAGATGCGGCGCGAGAAGCGAAGAACCGAAGAACGAGCTCTAGCAGGTTGTTGAAAACGTTTTGGGCATGCCGCAAGCCGTCACGGATGGCATCTGAGCAGGCTGCAGCGAGGCGGCGGCACGAGCAATTATAGAAGAAAATCTACTGGAGGTATTTATCCGGCGGCATCAACGAAGAGAGGCTTCGCCTGATGAGCCGCCGGTACGCACGAAGTGCGGTCATACTCGAACACCGCCACTGGAAGGGTTTATCCCGTCACCTCAATGAAGAAGAGGCTCCGGGTCGAGCAAGCTTGGTTTGGTCGGGGCGAAAGGATTTGAACCTTCGACCCCTGCGTCCCGAACGCAGT
>CAZOUA010000078.1:0-5199 GCA_964582865.1 uncultured Nitrospira sp.
TCGTGAAAGTGGCCAAGCCCGCTGCCGCAAAGACCTACCGCGTGTGGCTGGTGAAATAGCCCACCAATCAGTCTAATTCAGTGCGTTCAGAGAACCGGTCGCTCGGGCGAGATTGACGCGCGAAGCGTTAAGCTGAAAGAGGG
Organism: uncultured Nitrospira sp.; assembly: GCA_964582865.1. Taxonomy (GTDB): domain Bacteria; phylum Nitrospirota; class Nitrospiria; order Nitrospirales; family Nitrospiraceae; genus Nitrospira_C. The sequence continues at coordinate 144 of CAZOUA010000078.1, forward strand.
CATTGACGAGATTCTCTCTGGCGCGGGCCACCGCAGTCAACGCATTGGTAAGCTCGAAGTGGCTGGCGGCTGTAATGACGGCGTAGCGCTCCCGAGCGAGATCCAATTCTTTGCTGGCAGACTGCATGCCCGTTTGCGCGATGGCCACTTGTTCTTTAGCCGCGGTGAGTGCCGCCAGCGCATCGTGCACTTCCATTTTCACATGATTGAGGACCGACCGCATCCGTAACGCTTCCTGCCGAAGCTGACTCCGGGCTTCGGCAATGCGCCCTTCGCGCTGCGCGCCGTCAAAGATCGGGATCTGCAATAGCAACGCCATATTGTACGTATCGAGACTGTTATTCCATCGATTGCCGATCAGGCCATAATCGCCTTGCGCCACAAGCGACGGCAGCCGTTCCCCGGTGATCGACGAGTACGTCAATTCCGTAGCCTTGATCTTAGTCACCTGCGCTTGGACCTCCAGCCGATTTGCCAATGCTTCGTCCACCGCCGCCTGCGCGCCGGCCGCATGGAACACCTCCGCCTTAAATTCGTCGCTTAAGATAACCGGTGTCTCATACGGCAGGCTCAACAGGTTCAGCAGATTCAGCTTGGCATGCTGCACGTCGTAGCGAGCAGATGCCGCAAGCTGGCGTTCGCTGGCTAGCTGCGCCTCCAGCCTTGCAATGTCGAGACCGGTTGCGACACCGCTCTTCTGGCGCTGTTTTACCAACCCCAGCAAATCGCTCATGACCTGCTGATTCGATTCATGCATCTTCACCATGCCTATGGCCTTCAATCCCTCCATATAGAGCAGGGCCACGCTGGCCATCGTGTCGAACTTCCGGATGTCGGCTTCGAATTCCACGACATGCAGGCTTTCGCGGGAAGCGCGCCAGCGCTGAATCAGGCTGACGCTGAGAAGGTTTTGCGAAGCATTCACCCGGGCATCGAAGATGCTGAAGGGGTCGGTCCTGATAGGCGAGAGGCCGAACGTTCCAAGAAACTGCGTTTGCCTGGTCTGCCGGACGTTCGAGGAGAGATTGGGCAGCATAGCCCCCAACTGCGTCTGGACTTGGCCCTGCGCCGCTTCGATGCGTTCTTTGTACAGTTGCACGTCAGGGTTGTTATCCACGGCGGCCGCTAAGGCGCCTCGCAGGGTCAATGTCAACGGCGGCAACGGCGCCAGAGCGATCTGCCCACCAGGCTCACCGGCTGCCCAAGCCGCACCCCGCGCCACAAGCACGACGAATCCCACCGCAGTGATGATCCGCCGATGGACCAGACGTGTCATCCAACCGTCCCTCACCACAACCGATCACCCACTCTCATTTCCTTTCGCCTCACGCCTCACCTCTTACCCCTCACATTCTCTGCTACCGTTCCCGCAAGCTTTCCTTGACCGACTTCAGCAATGGGCTGAGGAGATATTCGATGACGCGGCGTTGGCCGGTCTTGATCTCAACCGTCACGGCCATGCCGGGCGACAGATTGACCTGCTTGCCTTCCACCTGAATCGTGGAACGATCCATGCTCACTCTGGTGGGATACACCAAGCCGACTTTCTCAATCGGGGCCGCATCGTCGGAGACGCTCAAGACTTTGCCCGGGATCGTCCCGTAGAGGGTGAAGAGAAACGTTTCGACCTTGATCTCGACAATCTGGCCGTTTTTCACGAACCCGACATCTTTATTCTCAACCTGAGCCGTAACTTCGACAGGATGGTCCTGCGGCACGACGATGAGCAGTTCCTGCGCAGGCGTGACCACCCCACCAACTGTGTGGACAGCCAATTGCTGCACTACGCCATCGATCGGCGTCGTGAGCCGTTGCAGATCGGCCTTCTGCCCAGCCTTGGTCACATCTTGCGTGAGTGACGAGGCCTTGGTTTCCAAGGCAAATAGCTCCGCCTGTTTGGTTTGTTGAAACTCCAAGATGAGGGCATGGTAATTGGTTTCCGCTTCCAACAACGCGGACTGATCCTGGTGCAGCTTCTTGCGCTGGCCGGCGAGTTCTTGGGTCTTGTCGATCCGTTGTTGCTCTGCCTGGAGGAAATCCAGCTTCGTCGCAGCGTCATGTTCGAGCAACTTCTTGAATGCCTCCGCTCGTTCTGTTTCCATCGGAACCGTCGCTTCGAGCCGATGAATATTTTCTTTCGTCTGGTCGAGCGTGGCCTTCCGTTGATCGATCAAATGCTGCGCGGTGCTGACCCGAGCCTGATACTCTGCGCACTGATCACGCAGGAGTTGCTGTTGCAGCAGGACGTACTGCGGATCGGTATCGGCAGGCGCATCGAATGTCGCTTTGCCGGCAATCAAAGCCCGTAAGCGAGCCGCTTCGACCTTGGCCGCGCGATACTCGTTTAACGCGCGGTTCTGATCCGCACGGTTCTGCGTGGGGTCGAGCTCAATCAAGACATCGCCTTTCTTCACCGCCTGTCCATCCTGTACATGAATGCCGGTGATCACGCCGGTCTCGTAGGGCTGAATGACTTTGGAGTATCCACTGGGAATGATCTTCCCCTGTGCAGTGGCAACGATGTCGATCCATCCCAACGTCGCCCAAAGGACGGCGCTCGTGAAGACAGCCAGAATCATCCAGAGAATGGCACGACCGATCGGCGACGGCGGCGCCTGTTGAATTTCCAGCACCGCGGGCAGGAATTCGGTGGCATGACCTGACGAGGGGGTCAGGAGCCCTGGGCCAAAGGTTCCTAACCCCTTTTCAGCTCGCCAGGCGGCCTTCCAGACTGTCCAATGACGTGAGAGTGCGCCAAATGTCATGAAATCCTCTAGCCTCTTAGCCCTCACCCCTGACAGACGAAGAACCCTCCTGATGTCGGTAGAGACGAGCGTAGAACCCGTTGATCCGCAGCAACTCATCGTGCGAGCCTTCTTCGACCATTTCACCTTTTTCGATCACATAAATACGATGAGCCGGCCGCACAGTACTGAGCCGATGCGCGATCACAAAGACCGTCCGACCTTGGCTGATCTGTGCCATGTTCTGTTGGATGATGGCTTCGGATTCGTAGTCCAACGCGCTGGTGGCCTCGTCGAGAATGAGAATGTGCGGATTGGCGACGAGCGCCCTGGCGATGGCAATGCGCTGGCGTTGCCCGCCTGACAGAGAACAGCCGTGTTCTCCGACCAGCGTGTCGTAGCCTTCCGGCAATTCGAGAATAAACTCATGCGCGCCGGCGAGTATGGCCGCCTGCATCACTTGCTCCGTGGCGAGCCCCGGATCAGCCAATGCGATGTTGTCGCGCACGGACCGGTTGAACAGAAAGTTTTCTTGCAGGACCACGCCAACCTGCCGACGCAACCAGGCTGGATCGACCTGGGCAATGTCCACACCATCCACCAGAATACGACCGCGCTCCGGCACATAGAGCCGCTGAATCAACTTTGCGATTGTGCTTTTCCCAGACCCGGATCGTCCGACGATCCCGATGATCTTTCTCGGCGCCACCGAGAACGAGACCTTGCGCAACACTTCAGCGCCGTCCGGGCGATAGCGAAAAGACACGTCTTCGAAGATCACCTGCCCTGCGACTTGCGGCAATGTCGTTCGGTTCGGATTGTAGGACGGTTCCGGCTGCGTGTTGAGCACGTCACCCAAGCGCTGGACCGAGATGCCGACCTGTTGGAATTCCTGCCAGAGGTTCACCAATCTGAGCAGCGGCCCCGTCACTTGTGCCGATAACATGTTGAAGGCGATCAATTGGCCGATGCTCAAATCGCCTTCGATCACGCGATAGGCGCCCAGCCACAGGATGGCGACGGTCGTCACTTTTTGAATGAACGTCGCCGTCTGGCCGGCCACGGTCATGATACTCATGGCGCGGAAACTCGCCTGCACATAGCCCGCAAGCTGTTCTTCCCACCTGCGCAGCAGCGGCGGCGCGACGGCCAGGGCCTTCACAGTTTGAATGCCGCTGATCGCTTCCACCAGAAACGATTGATTGTCCGCGCCGCGATTAAACTTCTCCTGCAGCCGTGCGCGAATGACCGGCGTGATGACCACAGAGAGCAGCGCATAGAGCGGCAGCGAGCCTATGACTACGAGCGTGAGCAGCGGACTGTAGAACCACATGACCGCGAGAAAGACGACGGTGAACAGCACATCGAGGACGACGGTGACGGAATGGCTCGTCAAAAACTGCCGGATATGTTCCAACTCCCGCACCCGCGCGACCGTGTCCCCCACCCGTCTGGCTTCGAAATAGGCCAATGGGAGCGCCAGAATGTGGCGAAACAACTGGGCTCCCAGGCCGACGTCGATGCGGTTCGTCGTATGAGAGAACAGGTAGGTGCGAAGTCCGCCGAGGACGGCATCGAACAGGGCCAGGGCGATCATGCCGATGGCTAAGACATGCAGCGTCGTGAAGCCTTTGTGCACGAGCACCTTGTCGATGACGACTTGCGTAAAGAGCGGCGTGAGGAGGCCGAACAGTTGTAGGAAGAACGAGGCGATCAGCACTTCACCGAGGAACTTCCGATACTTCACAATGGCGGGAATGAACCAGGTGAAATCGAATTTCACATCTTGCAAGCGCAGGTTGGCCCGTTTGGTGAAGAGCAGCAACTCCCCTGTCCAAGCCGCTTCAAATTGTTCACGCGAGAGGACCAGCGGCCGTCCTTCCACGGGATCTTGAATCAGGGCCTTGTCGCCATCAATTTTCGCCAGCACCGCATAGCGTCCGTCTGTTCGCTTGGCGATGGCGGGGAAGGGCGTGCCAGGCAACTTGCTCCATTGAGTCTTCAGGACACCGGCTTTCAGCCCGAGGTGTGTGGCCGCGCGGAGGAGGTCGGTGTCCGAGAGTGGTTGTCCCGACTGCGCAAACTGATGGCGCAGCTGCGAGCCATCAGCCGGCAGGTCGTAGAATCGGGCGAGGATCAGCAGACAGATCAGACCCGTGTCAGGAATGGATGCTGCCGAAGGGGTGTCTTGAGATGCTCCTTCAGAGGATGGCAGTTGCGGTGACATTAGGGCCATCCTTTACTTGGCAGCGAGGCTGCAATACACTGAGTTTCGGTGAAGCACAGACACCACAATCAACGGAAGAAGGTAT
>CAZOUA010000079.1:0-4897 GCA_964582865.1 uncultured Nitrospira sp.
CGGGGAGCCAATTTAAAGAAGGGGCGCCGTTCGTAGTAGGAACGGCGCCCCTTCTTCTTTTAGGATGCAGATATGCCCAGCACGCGGTTTGAACCTTCCTTTCTCTTCCGAAATGCCCACATCATGACTCTGGTACCCTCTTTCTGGCCTCGTGATGGGCTGCTGGCGGCAATCCCGCAAGAGTCTCGCCTGTTTACGGTTGAGCCGGCCACACAGCTTAGAGGGTTCTGTCATTGGCAGTCGAACCGGACGGCATCTCCCACGATCGTCATGGTTCACGGGCTGGAAGGTAGCAGCGAATCGCACTACATGCGAGGCATCGCCGCCAAAGCCTATCGCGCGGGGTTTAACGCCATCAGAATTAATCAGCGAACCTGCGGCGGAACCGAGCACCTCACACCGACGCTCTATAATAGTGGGCTGAGCGGAGATTATCGGGCGATCATCCATGAACTGGCGGCAACTGACGGGCTGGGGCAGTTATGGCTCATCGGGTACTCCATGGGGGGCAATCTCGTCCTCAAGGCGGCAGGTGAATTGGGCTCGTCGGAACCTTCGCTGGCCGGGATCGTAGCCGTCTGTCCGAACATCGATCCGACACAATGCGTTCAGGCTTTGGAGGAACGGAGAAATTGGATCTACCACCGCCACTTTCTTGTCAAACTCAAGGCCAGATTGCGCCGAAAGGCAGCACTTCTCCCAGGAAAGTGGGATCTCGCCCCGTTGGATCGCATCGCGCGGATCAGCGAATTCGACGACCGTTACACGGCACCCGACGGTGGCTACCGCAGCGGGTCTGACTACTACGATCGGGCCGGTGCCCGCCACGTTCTAGAATCAATTGCCGTCCCGACAACAATCATCACTGCGCAAGATGACCCGTTCATCCCCTACTCGATGTTTGACCTGCCGGTCATTCTGAATAATCCATCCATCCGGCTCATTGCGCCGCGGCATGGCGGCCATTGCGGATTTTTTCAGGGATGCCGACGAGGAGAAGACCCCTACTGGGCCGAGAACCGGATTGTGGATGTCTTGCGAGGACGTTGGTGAGGAATGCCGGCTGCACCGGGTTCGGCGCAGCCGGAAAAGATTCGAGCTAGGCAGCCCTGCGCAATCTGCGCGACTCCATCGCCGCCACTTGCGGCGCGCACTTCTGCACCCACGTTACGATCAGCCAGGCGCAGGCCGCGACGATACCGACAACAAACATCCAATTGTAGATCTCTTTGCCGGACTTATTGAGAAACGGTTCGCAGGCATACAATACCACCCCGTAGGCCAGCCCCACCATTGCCAGTGTCGCCACCGGCAAGATAAGTCCACGGTATGGCATCAACCATTTCCAATCGTCCGGCGGTTCAGCCGCCAGTTGGCGGGCCCCAAACCAGGCGAGCACCATGGCTCCTCCGTAACCGATGAACTGTACAAGATCAGAGGCGTGCAGCTTCCCGATCGTGGCTTCACGAAACAACGACAGATGTCCCAGAATCACGGCACAAAGAACGGCCAGAATCATGGCCACTCCATATTCCATCATCCACTTGCGTGCATTCATCGTGAACCTCCCCTTAGCCGGTAAAAGAGCTCTTGCGAGCCATGGTCAAGCATAGCACCGCGCCATTTCACTCACATGATCAATGGGTTAGGGGACGACCGGAGCGAGATTGCGGAGTCTTAAGCGATTGAGAGGTGAGATCGTACTTCTTGCACATACGTCTTGAAGGGATCGGGCATGGGAAATGGAGCTTGGCCGCGCAGCTGGAAGATCGACCAATTGATGACATAAGAAGGAAAGAACCGCTCGTCCTTTTTCGGATCATCTGTTTCTGCGGGAAAGCCGCAAGCCAGCAAGTGGCGAACCAGTTCGCCTCGTCCGAACGCACGGGTGTTGCGAGGGGGGTGATCCATGGCTAAGGCAATGGCCTTGTCGGTCGTCAGCCGCGGTACCCGCCCTTCATCCACCAGCCCAAAATAGAGTCCTCTCCCGGAATGCAGATTGTGATATTCCAGATCCAGGCTCTTGAGCATCGGATCGGCCCAGTCCAGTTTCTCCGCCTCGCGGAACGACTCCAGCAGCCAGAGTTTTGACGCCCAGTCGACACGTCCAACCAGCTTCTCATAGTCGCCGCGAAGATCTTGCAACAGCGAGGCCCACTGGTTGAGTACCCAGTCTGTCTCTTCGTCCTGGCCACGGTACTCCCGCTGCGCCGCATCGAGAAACTGTTCCTGAACGTCGATCGCGGAGAGGGTTCGTCCCGACTGCAACTGCACCATCCATCGCCGTTCTTGATCCTGCGAGATCTCTTGCAAGGCCTCGACCGGTTCGGTGATCTCCAGATCTCGCGGAGCTTTGCCGTCCTCGATCAACTGCAACACCAACCCGGTCGTCCCCAGCTTCAATGCCGTGGCATACTCCGCCATGTTGGAGTCGCCAAGCAGCAAGTGAATCCGGCGGTACTGGTTGGGGTCGGCCAGGGGCTCGTCCCTGGTATTGACGATGGCCCGATTCTGCTGCACCCATTCGAAAAAGTCGTTGACGATGTAGTCGGCCCGTTGCGAGATCTGAAACGGCAGGGACATTCCGACATGGCCATGCCCGACAGACGCACGGGGGACGATCAACCGGTCCATCTGAATCCACGCATCCTGCGGACTCGCCGATCCCACACGCCCGGACCCGGTGAAGATCTGCCGCGTGACCAAGAACGTGACCAGCGGCCCGAGTCCGCGCCTCGTGAAGGGAAATCGGCGAGTCACCAGGTAATTCTCATGCGAGCCGAACGTCGCATCGGTTTCATGGTCGATGTTGTTCTTGATCAGCGACACTTGGTCGGCGAGACCGAGGTCCTCAATCGTCTGTTGCAGAATCAGGTCCCCTGCACGATCGGTCGTCACGACATCGGTCAGCGAATGGCACTCCGGCGAGGCATATTCGAGATGTCCCATGTCGAGATACATGCGACCGGCGTTGGTCAGAAACCCGCCGTTGCCGGGCGGCTCATCGTGGCCGCGATGGTGAAGGTCCAGCACGCCACGCTGCCGCACATGGAAGAGATGATCGCGAATCTTGTGGGCAAACCAGGTCGGTGAATGATCGGGCCTCTCTTGATTGATCAGGAGACCGTATTCCGTTTCAAGTCCAAAGATGCGGTTCAGCATCTTAGCCTGTCACTGCCTGTCGCAGATCTTTCGGAAGAAGCCGGCCCAGCTCGTCGGCTTTGAGCGCCCGATATTTCGACGTCCCAGGATAGCTCCGCTCCAGCACCGCACACTCGATCATCTTCTCTCCCACCGTCGAGCGCAAGTGAGCCAGAAGCGTGGCCGCATCGGTCGGGAGCGAAACGGGGACAGATGGTTTGCTTGCATCGTCCGCTCGATTCGACTCCTCCAACGCCTGTTGCTGCGCACGATCCCCCAGCGCCCAGGTCCGGAGTGCGACCCCCACCGCCTGTTCGAGCGACGGGGCCGGTCCGGCTTCCTGCCGGAGATAGGCCGTCATCTCTTTCTGAACCGCCGGCGCCGCCGCGAGCACCGCACAACCGGTGGTTTCCTCAAATGTACCGTCGTAGTTGATCGTCAAAAAGGCATCCTTCTCGCGCTTCTGGCCCAACTCGGCCAGGAGAATCTTCACGATGAACGGAGCTTTGAACACCTCTTCAAAGGCCTGTTTGATCAGCGGTGCCACACCGTATTTCACCAGCCGCGCTCCGGTGACATCCGAGGGCGATCGATTGAACCCTTCCGTGTGCGCCATCTCGAGCAGGCTGAATCGAAGCTTCTCAAGATCAGTCGGATGGCCCATCCCCGCCAAGGCAATGCGATCGTAGATCTCGTAAAGCTTCGGCGTTCCCTTGCTGACCGTCGTCAGCAACAGACCCCCTTCATAGGCCAGCGCAACGACCGGGCTGCCTTGCTTGAACTGTTCGTCGAGATAGGTCCGGCGATTGCCGACCGCTTCGACCCACCGATAGGGTTCTTCGTACATGGCTGGCTCCCTTATCTACGGACTCGCGTCACGTGTCGTTCAAACAGCGGCTTCAGTGTGGAATCGGGCACTGTCTGCAACCCATCCTGCGTGATGAGCTTCACGACGGGATAGAGACTGGCTTCACGATTGACACCGCCGGTCGCCGAATCGAATTCCGCCGCGCTCGTCAGCAGACGAAGCGTCTGGATCGTCGCCTCTTCTTCAGACAAAGCGCTCAGCGGCTGTTCGCCCCAGGTATTCAAATAGTGCAAGATGCCGCGGATGGTCGGCGAGCCTGATCCCGACACGGCATACTCGACACCTTCGAACTCGGCGCCAAGAATGTCGTAGAAGAAAATCTTCGCAGCCCCCTGCTCGAAATCATACCCGGCAAAGACCGGGACCACCGCGCCGGTCCCGGCCAAGGCGGCCGCCACATTTTCCTTCAACAGCTTGGAGACCGCGCGCAGCTTGCCGTCAAAGCTTAATTCCTGCAACTGCGTTCTCCGGTAATACTTAAAAGAGTGTTCAAGAATCCGCACCATTTCATAGGCCGTCGCCGGCACGCCGGCAATGGCCAGCACGCTGTGCCGATCGATTTCCAATACCTTGTCCGTGCGGTCGTACATCACCATGTTGCCGGCCGTCGCCCGGCGGTCGCCGGCCACCAATACGCCGTCACGATATTTGAACGCCAGAATCGTGGTGGCCGTGGTCATCTCCTGCCCATGGCCCCCGGCAGTCGAACCCCCAAACTGATAGCCCTGCTCTTTGAGGAGCTGATAGAAATCGCCTTGCATGCCCATTGTTCCTCCTGGCTAGTGGCACGAGGCACGGGGCGAGAGGAGGTTCGATACCATCTGCACCTCCCCGTCTCTTGCCCCTGGCCTCTCGCCCATCGCCTTTCGCCTATTCGCCGGTTCGTTG
>CAZOUA010000080.1:0-4413 GCA_964582865.1 uncultured Nitrospira sp.
AAAATCCGGATGGTTCAGCCTTCCCCAACCCCCCCGCATGTTCCGAATGGGCGCAGGCCGCGAGCAGCAGCGCGCAGACGCTACCGGTGACCAATCCATATATCTTTATTTTCATGCGTACCTTCCTCTCCTTTTTCAGCTGATACCGCTCATGATCACACACTCACCCCATGTGAGCGGGATCTAGGCTTTCGGTTTGACGCAATCAATCCCGCCACGAAATTGGCAGGCGCGGTACCGGAACTTCTCGGCCCAAAAACGGTAGGCTTCTTCTACGTCATTCCAGGAATTGGTCACGCCCATCAGGCTCTTCGTGCCGCCCCGGCGGTCCACCGCCTCGAAGAGGATCGTTCCGGTGGCGCTGTCGGTCACTTTGACTTCCGCGCTGGCACTGCCCGTGAACGCCGACACGCCGGTCGCGAGGCTCTTCATGCCGGACAGCAGCCTGGTCTGTGGCACGATGCTCGTCACCGTATCCAGCACGGCATTGGATGATCCGGCTTCGGTGATGGCGGCTTGAATCCGCAGCACGTCCGGACCAGCCTGGTTCGTCATCTCATAATCTTTTCTGAGTTGTTCGTCGAGCTTGGACCACAACAACGCCGCCAGCCGCTGCCGATCTTCGACCGACACGTCCTTGAGTTGAGAGTCTTTCTGACTCATCCAGACGGTGACCGGCTCCAGCCACACCTTCTTGTACTTATGCCAGTCCGCGGCGGGGTTCTTGTACACCAATAAGGCTTGATCCTCAGCCGATTCCGATATCGTGCTGCGCTGGCCCTCCTTCAGCTGGGAATAGTCCCCGAGAAATCCGGACTTTTCCACCGACTTCGCTTCTTGAGTCGCGGCGCAGCCGGTCGCCACAAGCATGAGTGCCAGAATTGCTCCCATCATCTGACGCATACTCGCCTCCTCGTTAATTATGCCAACGACGCAGCACGCATACTAAAGAGGGAATTCATGTTACGTTTCTTGAACAGGCAAGGCAAGCCGTATTTCTGCGGTCTTCCGCGGCCCGTCGCCTTGAAAGATCAGCACGTGTCCCGTAGAATGCGCGACCCATGCATTGGCGCACGGTGACGGCCGCCGCAGATTTTCCCGCTATCGGGCGTCACACGGCTTCCTTGCTCACCGCCGTGCAACTCACGAACACCGATTGATGCGCCCCTACGCAGCCAAGACGTTCTTCACGCTCTGTCTCTTTACAGGACTCCTCCTTGCCATTCCCTTTTCCCTGCAGGCTGCAATCGTCGTCCTCAAGAACGGCGATCGGATCACCGGCCGGATCGTCAAAATGGAGGAGAGGAAGCTGGAGATCGATTCCGACATATCGTCGGACATCGTCGCCATTAAATGGCAGGAGGTTGAGAGCATCACGACCGACAGGCCGATGTCGGTCAAACTGTACAGTGAAGCCGATCTGCCTGACAACTTCGGGATACGTGTTCGCGACCGGATTATCGTCTACAGCCTCGAAGATGGAAAGCCGATTCGCTTTGCAGACGTCCGCAGCATCAATCTTGCCGAACAGGACTATCGCGGCTACATCTCAGTCGGCGGCAATCAGACCTCCGGCAACACGGAGACACAGGCCCTCAACATATCAGGCAGTCTCACCTACCGAAAATTTGAACAGCGCTATATTCTGGACGCAAAATATAATCGCGCGCAAGCCGATCACAAAGACACGGCCAATAACGGTGCTGTAAGCATTAAGTACGACTATTTCCTTACGCGCCGGCTCTTCGTGGGCGCCCTCGATCTTGTGGAAAGCGATCAGTTTCAGAACTTAACCGTGCGTAATACGGCCGGTGTGGTCCTCGGCTATGACTTCCTGGACAGTGAAGACCACCTGCTCAGTGTCTCGGCAGGCCCGGCGGCGGTGTACCAGGATTTCACCACGGATCCTGCCACCATTACCCCCTCCGCCACATGGATGGTACGGTACGAACTCCGGTTCCGCGGCGATGACGTGATCCTGTTCCACAAGCATCAAGGGTTCAAGGACCTGGGGCACGGCTCGGCAACCCGCGTGAACGCCGATCAAGGTATTCGAGTCAAGATCGCGCGGCGCTGGCGGCTCAACCTGGAATACGACCTCCGTTACAACTCGCTGCCTGTTCCCGGCCGCAAGACCACCGACACGAACATCATCATCGGATTCAGTTACGACTTTAAGCCGTAGGCACGAAACGCCCGCCGGCGCCACATTCGCCAGACTCACACGATGCAGGCTCGAAGCAACAGTCCTTACCTCGTTGGCCCAGCGCGGATCATCGCCGTTCTGGCGCTGTTCGCAGCACTGTGGCTCCAGCCGTGTCCAGCCTCCGCCGAAGAGACCTGGTCGATCGAAGGCCGTGGGATTCTGTTTTATACCGATGACGTGGGCCTGTTCTCCGCGACCCGCCGTCTCAGCCGGGACGGCGACCCCACCCAGCCGGCCATCGACTCGAAGCTGACGGACAAAGGATCGGACATGGTCTTCGAGCCGTTGTTGAGCGTGACGAGGTCATTCACGAACGGCCTTGGACGGCTCGACCTGAACGTGCAAGGCCAGGGCTTCGTCTTCACGGATAATCCGCAGTTCAATCACGGCACGCTGCGGCTCCAGGCCACCCAGGACCTTACCTCCACGACTCGCGTGCAGGCCCGGTTTTACTATGCGCCGAATCAGTTTCTCGGCGACAATGAGGAGCGCCAGTCGGGCCAGCAACAACTGACGGCCGAAAAACTGACCAGCTATATCTGGTCCACCCGCCTCATCCACGATGTGACGCCGGATCTTTCGGTTCGCTTGCTCGGGCGATACGGCTTGCGCCGTTACAACGAATCCTTTTCAGAACGGAACACGGACTTCTGGACGATCGGACCGCACGTGGATTGGCGCGTCGCCCCCAAGGTCAAGCTGGGCTTCAGCTACCACTATGAACGCGGGCTTGCAGAAGGACGCAACCAGCCGCAATTCGAGGACGACACATCCTATGTCAACCACTACCTGTCCGCGGATGCCGACATTGAGCTGACCGAACGATTCACGCTCCTCACGGCGTTTCACTTTGAGCACAACATCTGGACCAGTTCATTGGCAGGCGATGAGCGGAACGGAGCCTACGAGAATATCTACCAGGGTGAAATCATCCTCGCGTATCGCGTGACGGATTCTATTCAGGGCTTCGGGGGAGTGCAGCGGTCGAACCGCAAGGAGAGCTTCGAATCGAGTGCGATCAAAAACACCAACGTCGGCATCGGCCTATCCGCAAGGTTCTGAACAGGTTTCACCCGCCGTCGAAACAGCAACACATAGGGCCCCGGGTCGCTAGATCAGGATTCGCTTTCGGCCTCGTGCGGGTCGCTATCTGCCCGTGAGACACGGCGCTCTCGCGTCTGCGATGGCGATTCACCGAACAATGCCGCGTAATCCATTGCGAAGCGCCCGAGCTCCCAGAACCCGCAATCTAACGCGATGTCGGTCACGCGGGTGCGCCCGGGTGCTCCATCGCGCAAGCGCTGCCGCGCAAGATTCAAGCGGCGCAGTTTCAAGTACCGCAGCGGGCTGACGCCATAGGACTCTCGAAATACCTGCTCGAGCGTTCGTTCGCTGACGCATGTCGCTGAGCAGAGATCCGCGAGATACACTGGTTCTAATAGGTGCGCTTCCAAATACGCTTCGACACGCCGGCGGACATAATTGTGGGCCAACTGTGTCTGTCGGCGATACCGCAATACCTCCCGCCTGGAACGTGACAACAACAGCGCGATAGCCGTGTGAATAGAATGCTCCAGAGAATACCGGACGTTCTGAGACGTCAGGATATTCGGGTTGCGCTGAGCGGTTTGCACGGCGTCGGTCAGCAGGCGATGCACCGCCGTCATGATCTCTGCGGGAGGCCTGATGGACAGACAGTGCTCACTAAACTCGGGAGGCGCCTGTTGAGTCAATGCGGCAATGGTATGAAGAATGGCATCGGTTTTAAACGGAAGAAGAACCCACTCAAAGCCCGTCGGCGTGTTGGAGTAATAGTCGGCCCCGGTTCCATGCACCAATACGGATTCGTGACTCATGGCGAAGCCGTTGCACATGGCCGGACCGTTTATCTTCAGGGGGATCATCATGGAAACGGGATTTTTGTGAATGCCGGCGCGCGCCAGGCACCCGAATGCGATGCGGCAATGCTGCAGGACGACGGAGCCGAAATGCACCTCGGTCACGCTTCCGCCGGATAGATTTGAACTGGTCTGGATCAGTTCAACATCCGCGCCCTTGATGATGGGCGCGAATTCATCCGAATCCTTGAATTCAATCAACGGGACGACAGGGGGAGAAAGGAGAGCAGGCGCTTGAGACAGCTGTGCAGCGGGAGGAGGCATATTGGAGAGAATTATTGCGGAATTTGCATAGCAAAGTCGAGCGGC
>CAZOUA010000081.1:0-4196 GCA_964582865.1 uncultured Nitrospira sp.
ACCGCCACAGCAGGCTCTTCCTGGAATATCGAAACCACAAAGAGGGTGCGCAAACGTAGCGAACATGCAATTCCGGAAGGACAGGGCAGGCGCGGAACGTCAGCAAGGCTTCATCGTCGCCTCTGCGTACGAAGCTTTCCCTGACGCTCCGGATCACCGGTATCACTAGCCCACTTTGATCTCGATGGCTTTCGGTTTTGCTTTCTCGGATTTCGGGAGATGCACCTGCAACATGCCGTCCTTGAAGTCGGCCGTCACCTTGCTCCCATCCGCATCCTCCGGCAGCGTGAAGCTGCGCACGAAGCTCCCGTAAGCGCGTTCGATTCGGTGGTATTTTCTCCCCTTGTCTTCCTTCTCGAACTTCCGTTCGCCGGAAATCGCCAGGACGTCGTTCTCGACCGTGAGACGCACGTCTTCTTTCTTCATGTCCGGCAACTCGGCCTGGATAAGATAGCCCTTCCCATCCTCCGTGATATCGACCAGCGGCGACCACTGCGCCACCGTCAGCGCTTCCTTACCCCCGTTTCCCGTCGCCTCCCGTGCGGCAAACATCGTTGCCAGCCGGTTTTCCAAGTCATCCCGATCTTTAAACGGATTCCATTGCGTTCTGCTGATAGGGTCCCAACGTAAGAGCGTGTTCATAGCCTTATCTCCTCTAGTGACCGACATGGACGTCCATCCGACCACCGGTCTGTGTGATTACTTATTCGCTGCATCAACCAGTTGCCGCTCTGCGTTCAACCAGTCCTCCAAGGCCCGGCCTTCCCGCCTCCCCCGTTTTTCATACAGTTCGTAGGCCCGCCGTGCCACACGCTCATGAGCCCAATCGGCCTTTGAAATCTGGATAGCAGGACCGGACTGTTCAGACTGTGGACCGACCACGGGCGTACCGGCCGATACTGTCGGCCTTGTTGTTGGATTCGACACAGAGTCCCTGACCATCATGCACCTCCTCGCGCCGTCGCGTTGTTCGTGATTGACTGAGCGAGCGGCTCAGTCGTCCGTCGACAGCCCTCCGGGGCATATCGACGGACTGAGCCCTCGTCTCTCGGACGAGCAAACCTGCTAGGCCTTCTCTTTCACCGCCAGGTCGTTCTTCACCGACTTCACCCCGGGCACCTGCCAGGCCAGCGAAGATGCCTGGGCACTAGTCATGAGGTCCTGCACCTCGCCACTCAGCGAAACGACGCCGGCGTTCGTCTGCGCGCGAATCCCGGCCTTCTTCAGATCAGAGTCTTTCGCGATCTGTTCATTGACTCTAGCCGTAATCGCCTCATCCTTGTCATCGATCGCCTCGCGCTTCGATGGGGCGACCACTTGCAATTCGTTCTTCACCGTCTTGACGCCGTCGATCCCTTTGGCAATCCCCTCCGCTGCTTGTTTCGCCGCGTCGGAATCCACCTTGCCGCGGATCATGACCGCCCCCTGGCTGCTCTCGACCATGATCTCACTCCCCTTCACACGGGCATCGGCGAACAGCGCAATCTTGGTCTTCGCCGTCAGCCACGCGTCATGCATCGGCGTCTTCTCGTCGGCCTTGCCGAGGGCATCGGCCAAACCCATAAAAAGCACTCCACCGATTACTAGAGCGGCATAAACTGTCATTCCAGAGCGTGTGTTCATCATCTTCTCCTTAACGGAATCGTAATAATGTGTCGTCACTCGTTGTCCGTGAATGGCATCCATTCAGCGGAACTACTTGCCTGCCGATTTCGGCGCCAACTTTTCATGCCACTGGTCGGCCCATTTCATCAGCTCGTCCTTTTTCTCTCCGTAGAGCTCCTGGACCTTGCCGAGAAACTTCTCGTAGTTCCCGGCGATCTGTTGCAGATCATCATCGGAAAACTTGCCCCACTGTCGTTTCAGTTCGCCTTTGAACTGCGACCATTGTCCCCTGAGTTGATCCGCGTTCATTGCATCCTCCTCCTTGTGCATCGTATGAATCGAAGCCTGGTCATCGCGTCGGAATCCGCCGGACGACCACGCGACCCCGGTCACGCCACTCGGGCCGGGGTGCGGCCTGTGACGACATGGATCACGACCAATACGATCCCGATCAAGAACAGAATCCAGGAAATCTGAACCGCGACCGTCGAGACGCCGGCGAGATTCAGCGCGCCGGCCACCAAGCCGACGGTCAAAAACACCAGTGCGTAGTACAGCATGACTCACTCCTCTCTATGGAATGCGAGCGTGAATCGAAAAGTACTCTGGAGCAGGGCCGGCGTCCTGTCTGCCTCCATCAGCAGACCACGACAAACGGCATGCAGCTGTTCAGAGCAACTGTGGCATCGGAGCGGCGGAGACTGGGGAATCGGTCACGCTGGGAAGAACCAGGAAGCGCAAGAGATAGGACAGTCAGCGGAGCTTCACACCGAACAATATCACCCTGGGCGCAATGAGTACGGGTGTCAAGCGATATAAATGAGCATCTGAATTGGTCAACGATCCTGGCATGCGGCACAGCCGACGCCGTGAGCTAGTCCAAAAATCCGAACAGCAGGCCGGCTGCAGCTTGAAATTGAGCTTCCCTTGACCAGCGGCCATTTGATCACAGTGTTGGCTATTGCACCCTTTTACTGATAGGCTGAAAGCAGTTGGATCACCGTTAAGGCAGACATTGCCTTGCGCAAGAGCTCCTAAAGAAGCCCCGTGTCGGGCCACACTCTCGGGCTTATTTTCCCGCCCCTTGCTCACCAAGACAATGCCTACCTCTCACAAGGAGGATTAGGCATGGCATCAAGAATTCACATAAGTGGACTCCCCTCCTCTTACACCAACGTGCAGCTCCGCACGATATTCGTCCCGTTCGGGACCGTGGAGTTAGCGCAAGTCCTGAAGGATGCGTACGGCCACTCCCTCGGGATCGTGCAGATGTCCTGTCCCGAAGATGTCGAGCACATTTTCGGCGCCCAACAGCTCTTTGAAGTTGAGGGCAAGCATCTGGATATATGGGAACCCCCGGACACAGCGTCCGCACAGAGATGACTCATCTCACAGAGAGAAAGACGTGTCGCGTGCTACCCGACACCTCCCTTCCCCTTAATAGCGCTTGACTCCGGTACTGAATGCGCCCAGGGTGACTGTATGACGTATTGAGCCACGCCGACTGTCCTAATCCCTCGCGCCTCTGCGTACTCTCCTCGCGCGACCGATTCCCTGGTCTCCGCCGCTTCTACGCCGAACGTTTTTCGAAACACACCTGTGAACATCCTGAGCCGAAGCCCTTGCCGCTTCGGGGTGGAAGAGGTGCCTCCGCACAGGAGTCGATGTGAATTCAATCGCCCACGTCAGTCCATCACAAAAAGGAACCACGCCATGATTACCATTACACAGACGGCTGAAGAGAAGATCCGGGAGCTCATGCAGGAAGAGAAAGACACGATCGGCCTGCGCGTATACGTGAAAGGCGGCGGCTGCCATGGCTACCAGTACGGGATGGCCTTCGAGTCCAAAATGGGAGACGACGACACAGTCATCGAGAAAGGCGACGTGAAAGTGATCATGGATTCGCAAAGCGCCCCGCTGCTCGCCGGCTGCGAAGTCGATTTTCAGGACAGCGTGCAGGGCTCGGGCTTCGCGATCAAGAACCCGCAGGCCAAGACGACCTGCGGCTGCGGCAGTTCATTCAGCGCATAACGTCATCACGGCGTGCGTCGGATCTCCGAACGGCGCCGTGGACTGAAAGGAAACGAATCCTATGAACACCTCGACACTCGTCGGCACGACAAATAGAAAAGGCCAAATCATCACCGATCCGCGCGAGATGATGAACCAGGCACCTCGCACGCCGTCGTTCTTTACTGGCAGCGAAGTCATCAAGGAAGCCGTCCGGCGCGCCAATGTCGACATCATGGTGGCCTATCCCATTACGCCCCAGAGCGAAGCGGCCGCCCTCTGCGGCGAACTCTTCGCCGAGGGTTATATCGGCGACTACTTCCGCGGGGAGAGTGAATTTGCCGTCATGTCGCAATGCGCCGGCGCCGCCTTCGGCGGGGCCCGTGTCTTCACGACGACCGCCGGGCCCGGCACCATGCGGGCCATGGAAAACTTCCCGATGTGGGCCGGAGCCAGATTGCCGATCCAGTGTATCGTGACCTGCCGCGGGATCAATTCTCCGCTGTCGATCCAGCCGGACACCATCGAGATCGCCTACCTCATGAATACGGGCATGCTGGTCTGGCATGCGGAAACCG
>CAZOUA010000082.1:0-3838 GCA_964582865.1 uncultured Nitrospira sp.
CCAAGTAACAGGTCACCCAAAACAACGAGTTGTCACCGATCAGGAGAATGCGGTCACCTGTTTTGGCGCCGGTCGTGAGCAGGCGCCCGGCTACATGGTTTGCATGAGTGGCGAGCGCTTCATACGTATGGTGAGATTGAGTCAGCCGGAGTGCGACCCGCTGTGGATCTTTCCCCTCAAGTAGATATTGTGCGACGTTCGTCACCGTGCTGGTCACGACAGGTCCCGGCGGATTGAAATGGCGAGAGGGCTCTATTGCTAGTCGATGATCAATGAATGTGCGTGTAGATAATGTGCGACTTTCCGCTTCGCTTCGATCATGCTGTACACGCGCTCCACGACATCTTCGCTCAATCCGCCCGCCGGCACGAGATCCTTGGCAGGAATTCCGTGGTCTTTCCCGTAGAGGCAGATGTCCATCTTTTCGAGGGGGAGCGCGAAGTAAAACTCTTCCTGCGATTGCTCCAGAGAATAGGTGTCGGTCGTCGGAGGGCGGTGCTGAATCTCCTCCGGCACTCCAAGATATGCGGCGAGCTGGTACACCTGTGATTTATACAGGTGAGCGATGGGTTTGAAGTCCGCAGCGCCATCACCGTTCTTCACGAAAAACCCCTGGTCGTACTCCAGGCGATTCGGGGTGCCGGCTACGGCATACTGCAAGAGGTCGGCGTAATGATACTCCATCATTTTTCTGGCCCGCTGCTTGAAGTTCGTGGCGGCAACAATTCCCAGATATGCCTCCGGCGTTAAACGGACTTTTTGAGTCCGTCCGTCCGGGGACTGGACTACAGCTGAGAAGATCGAATACCGGTTTGCATCGAGAATCCCCGGCAGCACAATCTTGAATTTGTAGCCGGGCCCATATTCGGGAACAACCAGTCTCACGGAGTCATCCCGGCGTTCATAACAACGGGCTCCTTTGAGAATCCCGCTGATGTCTTCTAATGTTGACTGAGCGTTGAGCGCTGTTGCCACCATGCGGCCGAGTCGAAGGCTGTCCGGTGACGAATCTGCTTCGGGTGTGAAGAGAATCTGGATGCGTTCGCTGCCAAGTGCGCGTGCACACAGAAAAGCGACAACGCTGCTGTCGATGCCTCCGGACACTCCGATCACCGCACCTTTGCGTCGCAGGTTGTGAAAGACCGTTTCACGAATCCAGGCAGTGATCCGTTCCGTTTCGGCCTCGGCATCCAGACGCAAGAGTTCCGGTGAGATTGTCGCGCGGGTTGTCATCTCCATTGCCTTCTACCGTTGCATTGACTGAAGTGACGGCGGGTTCCCAGCCGCTGCCGAAGAGAGAAGTTTTGTCTGGAGAAACGTGACGATCTTATTGATCGAGTCCAGATTGTCAGGGACGAGTTCCTCGTCGGCAACTTTGATGCCGAAAGAGGCTTCGAGAAATCTCACCAATTCAAGAATCCCGGTTGAGTCAATAATGCCGGTTTCCATGAACGAATCGTCGTTCCCGAGCGTACCTTCTTCCCCGAATAAATAGTTGTCGACCACGAATGTCCGAATCTTCTGCACCATGCCTGTCACTCTCCCTCCAAATGATGCCTCTCTGAAGGAGGCCGTCGCTTTTGCGGCAATCCCAAATATGGTTCGAGTATAACCGATCTTAAGACCCCGGTAGAGCCGGTCTTTCGTAGGGGGCGGCTGCTCTGATTTTCTCTTGTCCCCTTACAAACTGATCAATAAGCAAGGTGGTTGAGAGGATGCCGATCAGGGCCATATTGTCCTTTGCGCCCGTTTCCCGTCCGGATTGGAACTTTTTGACCAAGGCACCGGTGGCTTTTGGGTCGAAAATGCCGTCTTCTTTGATTCTTGCCGGGGACAAGGTGTCTTCGACGTAACTGTCTGCATGGCCGAAAAAGCTCCTGCCGTCCGGGGCCCGATAGGGCTGTTTATGTCTCGTTCGGATCGATTCCGGTATCAACCCCTTCACTGCCTGCTTGAGCAGGTGCTTTTGGTCAAGAACCTTCATTTTCAGGTGGAGTGGCAATTGAGCGGCATAGGCTACAACCCTGTGGTCTAGAAAGGGATAGCGCCCCTCGACGGCGTGAGCCATTGCCATTCGATCGCCCTGTGATGAAAGGATGTACCCAGGCAACAGGTATTGGGCCTCAAGGAATTCCGCCCTGCTGAACGGAGCACAGGAGGAGTAGCGTGCCGGCAGCTCGCTGAGAAGGTCACTGATCCCGTTATAGGAGCCCAGCTCAGCTTTGGTGGATTCGGAGAAGAACAGTTTTGACTTTGCCGTCATCGTCCAACGGGGGAGATGGGAAAAAAACGGACTGTTCACATCCTGCTCCGTGACATGGAAAAAGTGCTTCAAGTAGTCCAGCGACTGGCGTTGGATATTATCCATATAGGGGTAGAGTCGTTTCAGCAGCAGGGGGCGCCAGGAGGAGCGGGGCTGCCGGCTCCAAAACTCGCGGATCTTCGTTTCCTTGAAAATGTCGTACCCGCCCAGCATTTCGTCGGCGCCTTCGCCGGTCAGCACGACTTTGAATCCACTCTCGTGCACGAGCTTCGACAGCATGTATAGGGGCGCCGGTGCGGTGCGGACGATCGGTTGTTCGGCATGCCGGATGACGTCTGGAAAGACGCGAGCGATATCCTGATGGCGGCAGCGGATATCGCTGTGCGAGGTTCCTAAAAACGAGCTCGCCTCACGTTGGTAGACGGTTTCGTCAAACTCGCCATCCTCGAAGCCGACGGAGAACGTTCGAAGCCTGTCTCCAACGCGTTTCCCAACTAACGCCGAGATGATCGTGGAGTCGATCCCGCCGCTGAGATAGGCGCCAACCGGGACGTCCGAGCGCAGCCGGATTTCCGTGGCATCTCGGAGCAGTGCCAGCAGCTCTTCCGCGAACCTCTCCTCTGATGCGCGGCTGACGCTTTCTTGGGGGGCAAGGTCGAGCCTCCAGTAGGGCGTCACAGTGATGCGGCCATCCTGGATGACCATCGAGTGGCCTGGTGGGAGTTGCTTGATCCCTCTGAAGGCAGTTCTTGGCGGCAGGGTGACCCAAAACGTGAAGATCTGGTCGAGTGCGGTCAGGTCGATCGCAGGTTCGATGTCCGAGCAGGCGAACAGCGCCTTGATTTCTGATGCGAATAGGAAGGTGTCGCCCGTTTGGGTGTAGAACAGCGGCCGGACACCGAAGCGGTCACGGGACAGGAACAGCTTGCGTTTCGTGGCATCCCAGATGGCGAAGGCCCACTGTCCGTTGAGCCGATCCACGCAGCGTTCTCCCTCTTCCTGGTACAAATGGAGAAGCACTTCTGTGTCGCTGTTTGAAGCAAAACGGTGTCCCTTCTTGATGAGGTCCTCCCGAAGTTCGACGTAATTGAAGATCTCACCATTGAACGTGATCCAGAGGGTATCATTCGCGGTCGACATCGGTTGATGTCCGCCGGCAAGATCGATGATGCTCAGCCGGGCGTGTGCGAGGCCGATCGGGCCGTGGCTGTAAACGCCGACATCGTCAGGCCCACGATGACGAATCGTGCCGATCATCTGCCCGAGCAGCTCGCGGTTGGCCGGTGCGCCGCGCACGTGAAGGCTGCCTGCTATGCCACACATCGATGCAGATACTCCAGAAAATACCGGGCTGAACTCTGTTGTTCCAATTTCAACGGAGTCGCCGCCGCAATCCCTTTGGCAATGCGTTGAGGACATGGATGGCCCATGATTGAAGCGGGCCTGGCATCCATGCCCTCACAAGCATATCGAACCGGCTGCGCCGGCGGTACTGAATTCTCGAATCGAGGAGGGCCAGTTGTGCCTGGCTCAAGCGCCAGCCCGACGCGCCGCAATTGTCGAGGATGTGCTCCG
>CAZOUA010000083.1:0-3449 GCA_964582865.1 uncultured Nitrospira sp.
GCCAACCCATTATTCAGCACCGTCATCACGACGACGCCGGCCGCCAGGAAGCTGATGTAATTCGGCGCCTGGGTGACCTGGGCATCCGCCGCCCGCTGGAACAGATTGCCGAAAAAGATCAACCAGAACAGCATCGGCTGGACGAGCGTGAACAGCATGCTGAACTTCTCGCGGCTCAACCGCAGCACCCATCGCATCGTCAACGCGCTGATTTCCTGCCAATACTGCGCCACAAAACTCCTTTACGCCGTTTCTTCGGGCGCCACCGACTCGGTGATCGCACGGCCCGTGTGGGCGATAAACACGTCGTCCAGCCTCGGCCGGTTGTATTGAATGAATTCGACGCGGCAGTCCAGACGGTTGGCCGACTCCAAGATCGCCGGCAGAGCTTTCTCAGGCGACTCGACGCGAATATCGAGGCCTTTTTCCGTCGCCCGTACCGCCTTGATCGCCGGCTGCCCTTTCAAGGCCGATTCCAACATTGCAATCTTGTTCATTTCTTTCAGCGTCAACGAGACGATATCGCCGCCGAGCCCGACCTTCAGCTCCACCGGCGATCCAATCGTCTTGATCGTGCCGCCATCGATGATGGCCAAGCGGTCGCATAGCTGGTCCGCTTCATCCAGATAATTGGTCGTCATGACGACGGTCATGCCACGCGCCTTCAGCATGCGCACATAGTCCCAGATCCGGAGCCGGCTCTGAACGTCCAGGCCGAGCGTCGGCTCGTCTAAAAACAGAATCTTGGGATCGGGCAGGAGGCCGCAGGCGATGTCGAGCTTCCGTTTCATGCCGCCCGAGTAGGTTTTCGCCGGACGATCGGCGTGGGCTTCGAGTTCCACCAGCTTCAGCAGCTCGCTGATCCGCTTGTTCGCTTCGTCTTTGGAGAGATGGTACAGGGCGCCAAGAAGTTCGAGATGTTCCTTGCCCGTCAGAAATCGGTCGATCGCCCGTTCTTGCGGAACGTAGCCGATCAGGTGGCGGACCTTGTCGGCCTCCCGAACGGTGTCGTGCCCCAGAACGGTGGCCGTTCCGGAGGAAGGCGTCAGCAGCGTGATGAGCGTGCGCAGCGTGGTGCTCTTACCCGCGCCGTTGGGACCGAGAAGCCCGAAGATTTCACCGGCATAGACCTGAAACGAAATGTCCGCGACTGCGACATGCTTGTCGTAGGACTTCGAGAGGTGGGACACATCGATCGCGATCGCCCGATCCATTATCCCCAGCCCTTCGCGCCATGATGATCGTGCATGAGGAATTGAATGAGGTCGCTCAGGCGGCGAGCCTGCTGGTGAAGACTGTCGGCTTCCAACAAAAATTGTTTTTCCAGCGGCGTGCAGTCCAGATAGGTGGACAGCGTGTTGACGAGAATTTCATCGCTGACGTCTTCGCGGAACCAACCCTGCCAGGTCGGCGGTTCTTGGCGCGAACGAAGGTACTCTTCCAATATGGTTACAAGCCGCTGGCGCACCGTGGGATCCAAGGACGGTTCCACGCCCCTCGTCTTGAGCGCGACTGCGGCCTGCCGGTAGGGCTTCTCGTACGACTCGTTGGAGATCTCAAAGCGCTCCAACCCTTGCAAGAGAATATTCGACCGCCCGTCGGCCAAGGGCTGCACGCTGACGAGCCGGCCCACACATCCCATGCCGAATATCGGAGGATTTCCGTAGTAGTCAGGCTCCCAGCCTTCTTTCAGGAGCGCCATCCCGATGCACTGCCCGCCCATCACCGCATCGTCGACCATTTGCCGATAGCGCGGCTCGAAGATGTGCAATGGAAGATAGGTCTTCGGAAACAACACGACATTGGGGAGGGCAAAGACCGGAATCGTCGATGGGATAGGAAACGGCGTGTTCTCGTCGTGGCCGTCCGGCCCGTGATGCTGTCGCTCGCGATCAATCTGCATAGCTCACGATAGCCGATGGTCGGCAAAATTGTCAACGGCGCAGCGGATGAGAATCCGGCTCCGCATGATGAAGAAAACCCGCACCAACACAGACGATTTGAGCATCGGCGGCCGGCGTGCTATAAGCGCGGGAGGAATGCGCGCCGCGCATGCCCGCGACGACAAGAGGCGAGATGCTCCCGAGCGAACATGACAGGCGAGGCGTGATGTTCCTGGCATGCATGCTGCTGACGGCCGGCCCCCTGCTCGCCGCCGACAGCGGGCAAGGATTTGTTGCCGCCACAGAAGGATACCGCTACGAATTCCCTCGCGATCATGGATCGCACGAGAGTTTTCGCACCGAATGGTGGTACTACACCGGCAACCTCACTTCGAAAGACGGCCGTTCATTCGGCTATCAGCTCACGTTTTTCCGCCGGGGGATGCCACCCGACCAGATCAAGACCTTGCCGTCGAAATGGTCGCTCGGCCAGCTGTACCTGGCCCACTTCGCCCTGACCGACCTTGGCAAACAACAATTCCATTACGCGGAAAAGATCAGCCGGGCGGGACTGGGAAAGGCCGGCGCGGACGCGAATCATTTACGGGTCTGGATCGATGAGTGGCGCGCCGAATCGCCTCCCGCACAACCTGATCATCATATTTTGAAAGCGTCGGAGGGCGATCTGGCTATTCAGCTGGAGCTCGCTCCCGAGAAAGCACCCGTGCGGCATGGAACCGCCGGCATCAGCCGAAAAGGGGCCGAAGCCGGCCAAGCCTCTCATTACTATTCGTTCACGAGATTGGCGACGGCCGGCCGCCTGACCATCGGGAAGGACTCGTTCGACGTCACCGGCAGCAGCTGGATGGACCATGAGTTCGGCTCAGCTGATCTGGGCAAGGATCTGGTCGGATGGGACTGGTTCAGCCTGCAACTCGACGATCAGACAGAACTGATGCTCTACCGACTTCGCCGTGCCGATGGATCGGCCGATCCCGTTTCAAGCGGCACGTTCATCGATCGCGAGGGGACAGGGCATCATCTTGCGGTCGGCGATTTTCTTCTCGAACCGCTCAGCGACTGGACCAGCCCCACGAGCAAGGCCCGCTACCCGCAACGGTGGAGACTGATTATTCCCTCACGACAACTCACCTTGGAACTCAGCCCGCGCATGGCCGAGCAGGAACTCTCGACCACACGCAGCACCCAGGTGACTTACTGGGAAGGCGCGATTGAAGTGAATGGCGTTGCGGAGGGTAGGACGATCAAGGGTCAAGGGTACATGGAGTTAACCGGGTACGCGGAACGGTTTTCGAAGAAGTTGTAACATGGCGGCTGACGAACGATGCACGGATTCGGTTCCGCCATCATGCGTTGAATCCAAAAGCCTGCCTTCGCTGCTACTATTGGCCGAGTGCTCCTATAAGGCTGCAGCGCGGCGCCGCAATGCCGTCGCACATCGGCACCTTTACTCCTAGCCGACGGCATCGCCCGCGATGTCGGTAACCGCACCGCACATCCGTTCCATCCGCCATGAATGGTAAGCGCAGTGGCCCCCTCCGCGCA
>CAZOUA010000084.1:0-3412 GCA_964582865.1 uncultured Nitrospira sp.
GCTGTGAAACAGGGCTATCGGTTGATCATTGTGGACAAGGCCGGCGTGCTGGTTTCTGAATTCCAACTCACGGAGCAATCCCTGGCTCAGCCGGACGCGTTTGTTGCGGCGCTCAAGCAGTCGATCGAAGACATTGAAGAGCAGGAGCCGTGAGTCTTGTTTGGGAGCAGAGGGGAAAAGGAGCCACCGTTCCTCATAAGAAAGGTCCGCTATGGAATACGTCTTTGCCATACTTGCCGGCATCGTCGTTTTGATGTATGTCGTTGAGCGCATTCGCTGGCGCCGCCGGTTGGAGGCTCGTTCGCGCGTGACGTTTTATCCCCACGTCACCGCATCGGGCGAGTTCATGTGCTTCTGCATGACCCCGCGCGCGTCGCGTGAATCCCATTCGACCGACGAAGTCAGGTTCCCGTAAGCTCCCGAAGAGAAAGAGCTGGGGCAAAGAAAAGGGGACGGGCTGAATAAATTCAATGCGGCGGGAGACAAGGTACCGGGAGTCTTTTCTTGAGGCAGTGAGGATATAAAACGGTGCCAGGAGCACGTTTCTCCCTTGGCGTAACATCATCGATGATCTCGAAGACGCTCTGGAACAAGTTGAAGCCATCTCCCTCTGACTTGGTGACCGATTCGGACTGAGCGGTCTACGTGTTGCTCTCATGCAGTCTGCCAAGATCACTCAGGATCAAGGAGGCCCCATGCCCATTGTGATGGCGTTCGTCCTCTCCCTGTTCTTGCTCAGCATGACCGGCTGCGCGACCTCCAGCGATCCTTCCGCCGCAACGCAGGAGACGGGCAAGAAGGAGTCCCCTGTGAAACCTGCCAAACATGATGAGGAGAAGTCGATGAATGAGGAAAGCCAGAACGCCATTATGAATCGGTAGGGGGGAATTAACGGTATGGAGGTGAGCCATGACTCACATCATTGATTTCGACAAGGTCACCACGGTGCTGCTCCAGCATGGCGAGTGGTACGAGGTCGATCCCGGAACGTTCACGTCTATTCCTGCCGCGAACTTTTTATCCGGTCATTCGGGAAGCAATGCCTATGCGTGGAAGAGTCATGGGGCGAGTTTAGCCTGCCCCTGCAGCGCGCTCGTGCTCGTCCGCTATTCCATGTGAAAGCAGCCTCGGTCTGCTCCTTGCGGCAATTCCCGGGCGGGGCGCGGGAGTCTTTTCTCCACGTTCAGCAATCCGAACAGGCCATCATGGATTAGACGCGTGCAACGGGAAAGAACCACCAGGACATTCTATTGTTCTGATCGCCTCCTTCGTGCGCGGCAGTTGCAGTCACGTCTTGATCGCTGATTTCTAGGCAGTTGGAGCTGAAAGATGTTTCAGGAGCCAGTGCGTGCCCACTTCTCATGACCTCTGGTTTGCGCTATACTTCCGATCGTAGGAGTACTCTCCATGTCCAAGATAGTCCCCACTCCTCCTCCAGGGTTCGACGATCTCCCGATCGACGAGCAGATCGATTTCGTGCAATCTCTTTGGGATCGGATCGCGGCGACCGCTGAGCAAGTTCCCGTGCCTGAGTGGCACCTGGAGATCATTCGCGAGCGCCTGGCAGCGTACAGGGCGAGCCCCAGCGCTGGCCGACTTTGGACCGATGTCCGTGGAGACATCGAGCGCAAGTTGCGAGACCGTTGATTTGACTGATGGCACGGCGGCTCGTCGTCCAGCCTCAGTCTGACCTCGATATCCAAGCGGCCGCCGTGTGGTATGAAGATCAGCGGTCCGGCTTGGGAGCGAGATTCCTCGACGAACTCGATCAGGTGTTCCGTCGTATCGTAGACAATCCCCGACAATTCCCGCGCGTGGAAGACAAGGTGCATCGTGCGCTACTCCGTCACTTTCCTTATGGCGTGTACTTTCTCGCGAAGGAGGAGAGTATCGATGTGCTGGCCGTTCTGCACCTGCATCGGCATCCTGAGATGTGGAAAAGTCGAAATTAGAACAGTGCCAGTGAGCGCGGTGCCTGACCACACTGCGAGGTATCAAGAGGCATCCGGGCAGGTATTTCTAGAGAAAAGAGTGCGAACTGGTCAATTCCTCAACGAGGTGGAGTGATGGCGATCAAAGCCAAGAAGACCGAACATGCCGGGGCGAAGAAAGGGCGCGGTGCCTATTGGGGCCGGAAGGTCGATGCCAAGCGAGAGAGCAATCGGAAACGACGGGAGGATGCAAAGGCTATTGCGCGCCACGTGTCGGAATGAGCGAGCCACCGGTAATCTTTCTCGCCATGCGTGCGGAAAAGCCGGAACATTCTCCCTTTCCAGTAGCGACTGACCCGCTTGCGTCTGCCTTCTCCGCCTCTTAGAATACGCCGCCTTGCGAGGCGCCGGGATCCTGGCGATTCGTCCCTGTCGCCGGCTGCGAGGTCGATACGGAGATGCCGAGGCGCATGAAGATCTTCCTCTTTAGTTTCGCGTTGTGGTCGCTGAGGACCGGCGTGGCCCTGGCGACCTCGTACTGCGCGGTGTACCCTTGGGGGAAAGACTGTACGTACACGAGCTATGAGGACTGTGTTATTGCGGCCGGCAGTGAGGGCGGATGTGTCTTCAATCCCCAGGAAGACAAGACGCCTCCCGACAACAAAGCCTATTGTCTGGTGACCCCCTCCGGCTCACAATGCATCTTCGATGACATGCCGCCCTGCCGCATGGCTGCGGCCGCAGAAAATACTCGAATTATCACCAATGCCGAGTGTCGGAAAAACCCGAATCATTAACCAGCTTGTTTCGTTGCCCCGTCCCGGCGTGGCCGGGCCGGTGGTCGTGGCACGGGATTTCATGGCGGGAGGGAGACGGACGTGATGCACATCAGAGGGTTGATCGCATGGCTGGCGCTGGGACTCTTCGCCGCCGGAGGCTGCGCGTCAACGGGGCCGGCGGTGGTCACGGATTTCGATCCGTCCACCGATTTCTCCGCGTTCCGCTCGTTTGCCTTTTCGGGCATTTCGGACAGAGGGCGTGAGGTCGGGCCGTCCGACACGTCGCCCGTGCGGAACCGGGTTAAGGAGATGGTTCAAGAGGAGTTCACGGCCAAGGGGATCCGGGAAGTCGGCCTGGACGACCATCCAGACCTACTGGTGCATCTGTTTTTCGGCGTGAAGGATTTGCTCCGTGTCCAACACACCGGCATAACGCCGGGTCTCTATGGGTCGCAATATAAGGCCTATACGTACCACGAAGGCACCTGGACGCCGGTGCAGCTCAATCACAGCACGACCCATGAGGATCATGAGGGGACCTTGATCGTGGATCTGGCCGAGTCGTCGAAGCACAAGCTGGTGTGGCGGGCCGTGATCAGGGCGGTGTTGAAGGACAGCATGGAGAAGAATTTCGGCCTGGCGCACAAGGGACTCGCCACGGCATTCAAAGACTATCCCCCGGCCGGCGGGAAATGATCGGTG